>CATLBH010000006.1 GCA_949878745.1 uncultured Ruminiclostridium sp.
GGCAAATGACCGAACACCTCGTGTGTTAAAATTTCTTGACTTGCGACAGCAAGCCGGCGAAATTTTGCCTTGTCCTCGACAAAATCTGCTCGAAAATCCACGCACCATTCCTATGTGGACAGGTTCTAAAGATTACACCCGAAACACTAATCTTTGGTCAACATTTTTTGTCTATAATCTGACCAAAGATTAGGGAACCGCTGATTAAATCGGTGTGTATATTGCGCGGCAGATTTTTCGTCAGATTGTACAAATTCGACGCAGGCGGGCTAGCGCCCGTCAAGGAGAAGTTGTGCAATCTGACGGAAAATATGCAAGCAAGATGCGCGCATCCGATTTAATCAGTGGTTCCTTAGTATTAACCTCCGATACCCGTCCATTCCGCTTTATCCTCAATAACCGCGCCGTCCGAAAAAGTGCCTTTTACTCTTATCTCGTTAGCTTGATCCTCTTTTATACGGATGTTTTTCCAAAGGAAAACGGTGGAATAATCCGAATCCAATTCCAAACGGCTTATTTTTCCCAGAGAAACGCCGTTAACATACAATTCCGCGTATTCCGCGTTTGAATACGCCTTTACCTCCGGAATCAAACAGGGGCGTCTTTCAAATCCCTTTTCCGTGAGATGAACCATAGGCGAGGAGTTCCATACCGATTTATAAAAATAATATGAATCCTTGGGTACGCGCTCGCGGGTGGCAAGCCCCTTGTCGTTCTGGCCGACCGTGTCTCCTTCATGCCTTCCGTTGGAAGCAAAATCAAACATACACCAGATATATTTTCCCCAAAGATAGCGGCGACGGGAAAACTGCGCCCATATTTTTTCGTGCATTGCCGACTGGTAATTCTGATAATGTCTTTCTCCCCAGGGATCTATTTCCTCAAGCCAGTTTATGTTGTCCTTAAACTGAGAAAGCGCACCGCCTCCGCCGTATTCCGATACACATACGGGACGGAGCTCCTTCGAATCGTGATATTCGTCCAGCCAGCTTCCGAAGCCCTCAACGGGACCCGCTTCCT
Source organism: uncultured Ruminiclostridium sp. (assembly GCA_949878745.1). Taxonomy (GTDB): domain Bacteria; phylum Bacillota; class Clostridia; order Oscillospirales; family Ruminococcaceae; genus Ruminiclostridium_E. Next base: position 1,021 of record CATLBH010000006.1, read on the forward strand.
TATACCAGCCAAAATAACGGTTATATCCCACCACCTCGCCGGGAAGCTCCAAAAATTTTCCCCAGAACTGCGCGTCCGCAAAGGTGGTGTAACGGGTTTCGTCCTCCCGCTTCGCAAGCGCCCTCAAATCGGCGTACAAACCGTATATCTCGTCGGTCATCTGGTGCAGTTCGTTGGAAATGCCCCATACGATCACCGACGGGTGGTTGTAATTCTGTCTTATAAGCTCGATAAGCTGGGTTTTGGCGTTTTCGGCGAAGCCTTCCGACAGCTTATGCGCCTCCGAATCGTCCGCGGACATTTTATTCACTATTCCTATTTCTGTCCAGACCGTAAGCCCAAGCCTGTCACATAAATCATACTCATAGCCGTCATGCTGATAATGCGCCATTCTGACGGAGGTGCAGCCCATATCCAGTATCATTTTATAATCCCGCTCCCGCTGGGAATCGGTCATCGACCAACCGTTTTCGTAGCTGTCCTGGTGGTAATTCACCCCGCGAAGATCCGTATAAGCTCCGTTAAGGAAAAAACCCTCCTTGGGATCCATGCGGTAGGTGCGGATTCCAAATCTCTGACGGTAACCGTCAAGGGTTTTTCCGTCCTGTTTCACGGTCACCGAAGCGGCATACAGATAAGGCGATCTTACGCCGTCCCAAAGCTTCGGTTTTTTCAGGGAAAGGGATACGCTTATTCCCGATTTGCTCCCCGTTTTCAATAGAACGTCGGCGGCCGCGGAAGCTTCCGTCTCGCCGGCCGCGTTTAAAATATCCGCCGATACAGTAACGGATTCGTCCCGCCCGCCGTCGTTGGCCAGCTTTATAAGTATTTCAATGTCCGCCGAATCGTTCGTTATGTTTTTTGGTGTAACGAAAACGCCCGACGAGCCAAAATCGGTAAGATCGATATGCAGATGCTCCGTCGCAATAAGGCTTACGTCGCGGTATATGCCGCCCATTTTCGTAAAATCCCCCTGATCGGTAATTGGGGCTATGTAATCGGTGGGAGCATTGCTTACCTTTACGGCGATAAGGTTTTCTCCGTCAAGAGCAATGTACTCCGTTATATCGAACCTGAAAGCGGAAAAACCGCCTTCGTGCTTCCCGACGAATCGTCCGTTAACAAAAAGCTCGGTAACGGTGTTGGCTCCCTCGAATTCGATAAACAACCGTTTTCCCGCGTATTTTTCCGACGGCAAAAAAAGTTTTTTTCTGTACGCTCCGAGACCCCGATAATAACATTCGCCGCCCTCGTCCTTCTCAAAGCTGCCCGCCGCGCCGTCCTCCGCGTTCCATGTATGTGGCAGGCTGACCGTTTCCCAACCGCCGTCGTCAAGCTCCGACGATTCGGCATTAAGCGAGGAAAAACCGTCCCTTTGAGTCAGCTTAAGAAAACGCCAATCCTTGTCAATGCTTAACACGCTTCTGCCTAAGCAGTGTGTGAATCCGTCCGAATTTGTTATGCAGTTCATTTGTTGACCGTTCCTTTCCGCAGATTGCAGGTAAATATAGGTAAATACAGTAATATTATACAGCATTGACTTTTGTTTGTCAATCGAGTATAATTTATATACCGATAAAAATAAGAAAGGTTTTACCGATATGACCGACAAATTCAAAAAATTCACAGCTGTGATCTTATCCGCCGTTATAGCGGTACTTTTCGCCGCCTGTACCCCAAACGCCGCTTCCGACGATGTTAAGAAAGATTCCTCGCTGTCTTTTGAGACAGATTCGGGAGCATCTGCCAATACCGAAAAAGAAAACGATACCTCCGACTCATACGTTTCGGATACGAAAACAAGCTTTGACGTCTCCGAATCCGAGGAGAAATCCGAAATTCCGACCTCCGCCGCTTCCGTTACCTCGGAAACAACCGCGGAAAACGCGACAGATATTTCCGAAACCGTTGCCGAACCGGGTACCGAGAGCGAAACCTCCTCTTTCACGGCGGAAAGCGCGGCAACTGCCGAAACACAAGCACCCGTATCCGCTCAAACCCAGTCAGTGCCCCCAAAAGAAACGGCGGAAACCTCGGCGGACATATCGGAAATCACAGCCGCCGAAACAACCGCCGTTTCGGCGACCGAAGCAGCGACGGCGACAACCGCAGCGACGGCAACCGCGACATCGGCGGCAACCTCAACATCAGTGACAACAACCGCCGCCGAAACCCCGGAAAACGACGATACCGCCAATGAAAACAGACCCGCTTCGGTTCTCTCAAACCCCAATGCCTCAGAATCGGCAAAAAAGCTGTATCAATATATCTCCGATACATACGGAAAGGCTATCATTTCGGGACAGCAGGAATCCACGTGGATGGGCAGCGATCAGTACGAATTTGACTACATTTTCGATAAAACGGGAAAATACCCTGCCATACGCGGGCTGGATTATATGAACGACGATTTCAAGGGCGTAAACGACCGCGCCGAGAACTGGTACGGCCGAGGCGGAATCGTCACCATATGCTGGCACTGCGGCTGCGATTTCTCGGGCAGCTGGAGCGAGTGTATGGAAACCGAGCTTAGCGACTGGAACGCCGTTCTCACGGAGGGCACCGAGGAATACAAAGCCTTTATCGCGGGAATAGACAAAGCCGCAAAGGCGCTGAAGGAGCTTAAGGATAAGAATATACCCGTACTTTGGCGGCCGTTCCACGAGTTTGACGGCGGCTGGTTCTGGTGGGGAAAGGGCGGCGCCGAAAACTTCAAAAAGCTCTGGATAACCATGTACGAAAGATACACCGATTATTGGGGGCTGGACAATCTTATATGGGTCTGCGGTTTTTCGGGAAACGGCAAGGATTTTGACAAATGGTACCCCGGCGACAATTATGTGGACATCGCGGGAGCGGATTCCTACACCGACGGCGCCAACGCGAGCCTTTACGGTCAGGTTAAAGATACCGTAGGCGAAAATATCCCGATATGCTTTCACGAATGCGGCCGTGTTCCCACGTCGGAGCAGCTTAAAACGGGCGGCGCTGGCTGGGTGTGGTTTATGACCTGGCATACCGACTTCATAACCGATAAAAACGATGTTAACGACCTTAAAAATATTTTTAACGATCCGTATGTGATAACATTGGACGAACTTCCCGACTTGAAATAGATTTTGGATCAAACTCTCAAACGTATTTATAAAAAACGATAAACCGACCGCCGTCAAACCGTGACGGGGGTCGGTTTACCGTTATATGATCCCTTCAAAACAACAGGCGTCCGTTATTCGTACAAACCCAAGCTTTTCGGCGATGGAATGCGTTTCTTCATCATTAAAAAAATACATACTCTCCGCGCCCTCCTCTTCGGCTTTGTTAAGAGCGCTTATAAGAAGCGCTTCGGCAACAATCGGATCGTATTTTTCATTTGCGTAGTCAATACCGAATATTTCAAGGTTCTTTCCCACACAAATATAATAAATTGCGCCGAGACATTCTTTTTCTTTGAAAAAAGCAAATATTCTCCACCTTTTCAAGGCCTTTTCTATCCTCTCGCTGTTCCAGTACATTTCATTGTCATAACGGCCGTGTATATCCGCGAAAATCCGGAAATTATCTTCATTTATCCGGCGGACGCTGCCGCTTTCCGCGCCGGTCCTGTAATTTTTGAACAATAAAACGTCCACAATACTGCGGGAATCCTCCGGGTGTCCGTTTTCCGACATAAAATCAAGTCCCTCCGAGTTTTCCAAGGGCAGATAAAGGCACCATGTAAAGCCCGCGTATCTTTCCCTCCAATAACCCAACAGCTCCCGCATAGCTTCGCCAAAGCCGCTTTCAACCAGCATGGAGCTTATTCCGAGATATTTGTCCTTGGCGATAAAGTAATAGTGAATCCAGCCCAAAACCGTTCCTTCACGTTCATACAGAAGTATTTCCTCACTGTCGGAGGTAAGGCCTTTAAGACTTTTTTCATAAAAAAGCTCTTCCGTCTTGACTCCGTCGGAATATATGGGGAAGGAGCAAAAAGAAAGATCGGAGGAAAGACGGTAAATTTGTTCTTTATATAAATTATATTCGGCTTCGGAGATTTTTTTCAGCATTGCTTCACATCCTTTATGCAATATCCTTGTAATATATAAATGATTATATCATATGACAACAAAAATGTCAATTATATTTTGCCGCGCCGAAAAATACACCTGAAATAAGCCGAAACACAACTAAAAATATCTCAAACTATTGAAATTTTACTCAATTTATGCTATTATATTATATATAGGTAAAAATACCCTTACGGGTCAATAAAAAGACAAAAAAGGAAACAACAAATATGGATTACAACGCACTGGCAGAACTTCTTTTTCCCGATGTGACCAAAACCCCCGACTATTACGAAAACCTGTACCCTCAAAGAGAGCTTCCCGAGGGCGCTAAGGTTACAAGATTCGCGCCGAGTCCCACGGGCTTTGTGCATTTCGGCGGACTTTTCCCCGTGCTGGTAGGCGAACGGCTTGCGCACCAAAGCGGCGGAGTGTTCTACCTCAGAATCGAGGACACCGATTCCAAGCGCGAGGTGGAAGGAGCCGAATACGACCTTATCAAGGTTTTTGAGAATTTCGGCGTAAACTTTGACGAGAGCATTGTAAAAGAAGGAAAGTACGGCCCATACCGACAAAGCGAAAGAAGAGAGATTTACCGAACCTACGCCAAGGAATTGGTAAAAAACGGAAAAGCCTATCCCTGCTTCTGCACGGAAGAGGATATGCAGGCCTTAAGGGAACGTCAGGAGGCGGAAAAGGTCACCCCCGGCTATTACGGCGAGTACGTCAGGTGCCGCGAGCTTTCTCTCGATGAAATAAAAGAAAAAATAAACGCGGGTATGCCTTATGTGCTGCGCTTCCGCTCCGAGGGGAGCCCCGACAATAAAATAAAATTCACCGACCTTGTAAAGGGCGCGATAGAGGTAACGGAAAACCATATAGATCACGTGCTTTTGAAAAGCGACGGAATGCCCACCTACCATATGGCTCACGCGGTGGACGACCACCTTATGAGAACGACTCATGTGGTGAGAGGCGAAGAGTGGCTGTCAAGCCTCCCCTATCATATTCAGCTTTTCGCCGCGCTGGGCTTTAAGCTGCCAAAATACCTCCATATTTCCCAGCTTATGAGAAAAGAGGGCGAAGCGAAGAAAAAGCTTTCAAAACGTGATAAGGGCGCGGGTATGAGCTATTATATCAGCGAGGGCTATCCCGCCGAAAGCGTTCTCGAATACGTTATGACCTTGCTTAACAGCAACTTTGAGGACTGGCGCAGAGCTAACCCCGACGCAAATCTGAACGATTTTCCTTTTTCGATAAAGAAAATGAGCGCCAGCGGCTCCCTGTTTGATCTGGTTAAGCTGGGCGATGTAAGCAAAAACGTTATCTCCCGTATGACCGCCGACAATGTATACGAAAAACTCTCAGCCTGGGCAAAGGAATTTGACGAAGAGTTTTACGGCGTTATTTCAAAGGATCCGGATTACACGAAACGGATATTGCAAATCGGAAGAGGCGGGAACAAGCCCCGCAAGGATTTGGAAACCTGGAAGGACGCAAAGGGCTATATGGGCTTTTTCTTCCCCGAATACTTCCGATTTGACGAAAAGCCCGAAGGCTTTTCCAAGGAGGACATTGTTCCCATATTGGAGGAATTTTCGGAGCAATACGATACGAACGACGAACAGAACGTCTGGTTCGACAAGGTAAAGGCTGTCGGCGAAAAACACGGCTTTTGCTCCAATATAAAAGAATATAAAGCCAATCCCGACGCGTATAAGGGAAGCGTGGCGGACGTCAGCGCTTTTATCAGAGCGGCGGTGACCGGAAAATTAAACAGCCCCGACCTATGTATCGTAATGAAGATATTGGGAAGGGACGAAAGCTTAAACAGAATAAAGAAATTCAAGGAGACATTATAAAATGACAGAAGAAATAAAAAACGTTGACGGCGCGGCGGAAAACGAGTGCGGCTCCAATTTTCTGACCGATATAATAGAAAGCGACCTTAACGCGGGTCGGGTAAAGAAAATACACACCCGCTTCCCTCCCGAACCCAACGGGTACCTTCATATAGGGAGCGCCAAGGCGATTTATATAAATTACACCTCCGCCAAAAAATACGGCGGTCTGTTCAATCTCCGCTTCGACGACACAAATCCCACCAAAGAGGACAACGAATATGTTGAATCCATTACGGAGGATTTAAAATGGCTGGGGGCAAATCCCGACGAAGTGTTTTACGGAAGCGACTATTTTCAGAAAACCTATGAATTTGCCGTAGAGCTTATTAAAAAGGGAAAGGCCTACGTTTGCGACTTAAACGGCGAGGAAATGAGACAGTACAGGGGTACTCTTACCGAGCCCGGCAAAAACAGCCCCTATCGCGACAGAAGCGTGGAGGAAAACTTAGAGCTGTTCGAAAAAATGAAAAACGGCGATTTTCCCGACGGCTACTGTACGCTTCGGGCGAAAATCGATATGGCCAGCCCCAATATGAATATGCGCGACCCCGCCATTTACCGTATTCTTCATATGTCCCACCACCGTCAGGGGGACAAGTGGTGCATTTACCCCCTTTATGACTTCGCCCACCCCATTCAGGACGCTTTGGAGGGCATAACGCACTCAATGTGCTCCATCGAGTTTGAAAACCACCGTCCTCTTTACGACTGGGTTGTGGAAAATATCGGCTTTGAACAGCCGCCGCATCAGTACGAGTTCGCAAGGCTCAACGTCACCAACACTGTAATGAGCAAGCGCTATTTAAGACAGCTGGTTGAAACCGGCGTGGCGGACGGCTGGGACGATCCGAGACTCCCCACTCTCTGCGCTTTAAGAAGGCGCGGCTACACCCCCGAATCCATTTTCCGCTTCGTGGAAATGGCGGGTATCTGTAAAAGCCTTTCAGTGGTTGATATCGCTCTTTTGGAGCACTGTATAAGAGACGAATTAAACAAAACCGCCTTGAGGAGAATAGCGATACTGGACCCCATAAGGGTGGAAATAGAAAATTACCCCGAAGATAAAGAGGAATACTTCGAGATATCCAACAATCCCAACGACGAGTCGGCGGGAAAACGCAAGGTTTTGTTCAGCAAAAACATTTATATTGACAGAGACGATTTTTCCGCCTGTCCTCCTCCGAAATACTTCCGCCTGAAGCCCGACGGCGAGGTAAGGCTTATGGGCGCTTATATAATCAAATATAAGAATCTTGTTTACAACGAGGACGGAAGCGTAAACAAGATAATCTGCACCGCCGATATCGAAAGCGGGAACGGCAATCCCACCGACGGCAGAAAGGTCAAGGGCACAATCCACTGGCTCAGCGACAAAAACTGTATCGACAGAGACGTTTATATCTACAACAGCCTTTTCACAATTGAAAACACCAACGCGATCCCCGAGGACAAAACCTTCGACGATTATCTCAACCCCGATTCGTTGGAAAAGAAACAGGGCTGCAAGCTGGAAAAGTGCCTTGAAAACGCAAAGGCGGGAGATAAATTCCAGTTTGTGCGCATAGGCTATTTCTGCAAGGACTCAAAGCACGAGAACGTATTTAACCGAATTGTTGAATTAAAGGATTCAAAACCTTTCTGATTATGACCACAATTAAAAATTTAAACAACTTGAATTTTGACGAAAAAATAAAAGAGCTTAACGAAATACTGATAAACTCAAAAAACACGGTATTTTTCGGCGGCGCGGGGGTTTCCACCGAAAGCGGAATACCCGATTTCAGAAGCGTGGACGGACTTTACAGCCAAAAGTACGCTTTTCCTCCCGAAACAATACTAAGCGGCGATTTCTTTTACTCTCAGACCGAGGAATTTTACCGCTTTTATCGGGATAAAATGCTGTGTCTTGACGCCAAGCCGAATAATGCCCATGAAAAGCTGGCGGAACTGGAACAAAAAGGAAAACTGGCGGCGGTTATCACCCAGAACATTGACGGACTGCACCAGAAAGCGGGAAGCAAAAGGGTTTACGAGCTTCACGGCTCAGTGCTGAGAAATTACTGTCTTAAGTGCGGAAAGAGCTATTCCGCCGAGTATATAAAGGACTGCGGCGGCGTTCCGAAATGTAAGTGCGGCGGCCTGATAAAGCCCGACGTGGTGCTGTACAGCGAACAGCTTGACCGGAAAACGCTGAATAATTCCGTAAAGGCCATCGCCAACGCCGATACCTTAATAATAGGCGGTACCTCACTTGTGGTATATCCCGCCGCGGGTCTTATAAATTATTTTAGCGGGAGCAAGCTTGTGATAATCAATATGTCCCCCACAAGCGCCGACAGCCAAGCCGACCTGCTTATTGAGGGAAAAATAGGCGAGGTTTTCGGCGGACTGGAAGTATAGATAAAATCGGGTGAAATTATGATAATAAGCGCAAGCCGCCGCACCGATATACCCGCCTTTTATTCCGAATGGTTTTTCGGCCGACTTAAGAAAGGCTTCGCCGAAGTAAAAAATCCCTTTAACTTCTCTTTGAAAAGGGTAAGCCTGAAGCCGGAGGACGTAGACTGTTTCGTTTTTTGGACAAAAAATCCGAAGCCTATGCTTGAACGCCTTGAAGAGCTTAAGGGCTATGAGTATTATTTTCAGTTCACTCTTAATTCCTATGGCGCGGATATCGAAAAAAACGTACCTTCTAAGTACGACGAGCTGATCGATACCTTTAAAGCTCTTTCGGAAAGGATTGGGAGCAAGAGACTTGTTTGGCGCTACGACCCGATTCTTGCTACCAAAAAATATACCTCGGAATATCACACCGAATGGTTCGGAAAACTGGCGCGGGAGCTTAAGGGAGCCTTTGACGCCTGTGTGATAAGCTTTATCGACAGCTATGCGAAAACGGAAAAGCGTTTCAGGGAGAACGGCGTAAGGGAGCTTACGGAGGCGGAAATTTTAAAAATTGCCGAGAACTTTTCCGAAATATCGAAGGAATACGGCTTTAAAATAAACACCTGCGCCGAAAGCGCCGATCTCAGCCGATTCGGAATAGGTCATTCAAACTGCATCGACAGAGAACGCATTGAAGCGCTTACGGGAAAGCTTCTTGAGGTTAAAAAAGACAAATACCAGCGAAAAGAGTGCGGCTGCTGCGAAAGTACGGATATCGGTGCTTATAACACCTGTATCCACAAATGTGTGTACTGCTATGCCAACGGGGCGGAAAAAACCGCCGAAAACAATTTTAACCGCCACAATGTCAATTCAAGCGTACTGATATAAACAAGCGCAACAATATAAGATAAGAAGGAGGAAATTATCATGAGCGTCAGCGGAATAACCACTTCGAGCCAAGTCCCCATAACCTATACGAAAAGAGAAGTGCCGGGAAAAAAGGCCAAAAACGACGGTTCCAGAACCGACACCCTAACACTTACCAAGGAGGCTCAGGAGTTTCTTAAAACTCAAAAGGAGCTTGAAAACGCCTCAAAAACAAAAAAAGACGAGCACAAGGATGATCTCCAGCGCTTTCTGGACAGTCTTAACCGAGAGGACGAAGACGACAAGAGCAGCAGCTTTCTTGATATCGCCAAGTGCATGAAAATCGCCAGACGGATACAAAACGGCGACAAGGTTCCCCTTAAGGACATAAAGTTCCTCGCCAAAAAGGAACCGAAGCTGTATATGATGGCGATGACCTTCAAAAGGAACGACAATCCAAAGCCAAAAAAATACAAAACCGTTCTGGATAAAAAAGACTCCGAGTCCGATGACAGCCGTATGCTCACCCAAACCGAAAGCGCGGGCGGCGGCATGAGCGTTGAAGCGCTTGCGGAAGGTCTTGGGGAATGTGGCGGAGAAAGCTGCGGAGAACAATTGGCCTGATTTTTCCCTATTGTCGGTATCCTTATTTTGCCATATATGATAAAATATTGACTTTTAAACAATTATGTGTTAGAATTCTATTATTACATTTTTCCGTTTACGGAGGTGATAGCTTGAAAAACAAAAAGCTTACGGCGGTTCTGATTGCGCTTTCCGCCGTTTTATGCGGCTGCAATACCGTAAATGACGATCCCGACATATCCGGCGGCACTGTCCCCAGTATCGGAAGCGTATACGATATCGACAGCGCGTCAATAATCGAAAACGAGCCCGTACCCGAAGTCACTTCCGTATCCCCGGTCAGCTCCGAAACGGAAAAAAGCGAGGAATCAAAAGTAAATTCGGTATCGGGATCCGAAAACCCCGAAAAAAGCTCCGAAGAAAAATCGTATCCCCCAGCAGAAACAACCTCTGAAAACAAAACAGAAGTGGATGAAAAGGAAACCGCGGAAAGTTCTTCGGAAACAAAAAGGATCGAAAAAACCACGATAAGTGAAACCGATAACAACGGTGAAAGCGCCGCTACGGCACCTCCCGCTCCGAGAACCACAGCGCCGGTGACTACCGCCGTCACTTCCGTACATACCACCAAGGACACAACCACTACGATTCAGACCACCACCGCCCCGCCGGAAACCACGACTGCGCCCGTTCCCCCCTCCCCCGCCACCGTACTCGTTTCCTCGGCGGACGGTATCCTGACACAGTCCAACGAACGCGCAACCATAGATTACAGTCATTCCTCCGACGGATATGTTATGGCAAAATACACCGGGCCGGTTGAAAAAATAAAAATTCAGATAATCACCCCCTCGGGCACCAAACAAAACTATAACCTGAAATCCGACGGAACCTATGAATCCTATCCCCTTACGGGCAGCAACGGCACCTACACCGTCAACGTTCTGGAATATGTAAGCGGGAAAAACTACGCCCTCGCCAACACCGTAACGATAGACGTGGATATAACCGATCCTTTCTCCCCCTTCTTAAGGCCGAGCCAGTATGTGAACTTCTCTGCGGGGGACAGCGCCGTTACGCTTGCCTCACAGCTTTGCGCGGGAACCGCCAACGCCTTGGAAAAGGTGGATAAAGTTTATTCGTGGCTGGTGGACAACGTGGTTTACGACCATGAATTCGCCGCGTCGGACATAGCCAAGGGGTACGCGGGAGACACGTACAAGGTGGTAAAGCAGAAAAAGGGAATCTGTCTCGACTACGCCGCGACCATGGCGGCAATGCTGAGGAGCCAGAACGTACCCACACAGGTGATCTCCGGCGACGTTAACGGCGGGGGCTTTCACGCTTGGGTTAAAGTGTACGTTAAGGACGTGGGTTGGGTGTACGCCGGAGCGATTTACTTTGACGGCACGGGCTGGCAGAGAATGGATCCCACCTACGCGGCGAGTTCCAACTCCGATAAATCGATACTTGATTTTATCGCCAACGGAAACAACTATGTAACCGACTTTATAAACTGAACCCGAAGGAGAAACGAAATGGCAGCTAAAACGCTTAACTCCGCTTACATATCGAGACTTTTCGGCGAGCTTTACGACACGCTGAGCTCGGGTATGTCCGTAAACGACGGAATATATATGCTATTGAGCGACAATAAAAACGATGCCGTCCTCAAAAGCCTGCTTGACGATACCTCCAAGGGGGGGAAGCTTTCCGAGGCGGTAAAAAACACGGGGGTGTTTCCCTCTTACGCGGTGGAAATGCTTCAGATAGGCGAAAAAACGGGGCGGCTTGACTCGGTTCTTCTGGGTCTTTCCGAATACTACGCGAGACAAAGGGAGATATCCGAAAACATAAAGAATTCTGTCGCTTTCCCTCTTATTCTGCTTGTTATATTGGTGGTTATCGTGATACTCCTGTTAACAAAGGTTTTGCCCATATTCAACGACGTTTTCGCTCAATTGGGCGTTTCCATGTCGGGAGCCTCAGTGGCTCTTATGAAATTAGGTTCGATTATACAGTCCTACGCCTTTGTAATAACCGGAGCAGTAATCGTTTTTGCCATGCTCGCTATAATACTTTACAAGCTTCCCGGCACGCACGATAAGGTGCTTTCATTTTTCAAAGGCAAAAAGCTCAAAAACAAAATGTCCTCCGCCAACTTCGCCTCAGCTATGGCTATGACGATTTCCAGCGGTATGGATATCGACGACGCACTGGAAATGACAAAAAAAATATGCGATTCCGACACCGGAAAGAAAATATCCGCCTGTCAGGAATATATGAGAAGCGGGCAAAGCTTCGACAAGGCCATACGAAAAACCGACATATTGGACGGAATCAGCGTAAGAAGGCTCACCGTAAGCTTTCAGACGGGAAAAACCGACGAGACCATGAAAAAAATCTCCGAGGACTATTCAAAGAAAGTCAATGACGCCATAGACGAAAAAATAAGCAGAGTCGAGCCGGTTTTGGTAATAATAATGTCCGTGGTGGTGGGCTTTGTTCTGTTTTCGGTTATGATACCCATGCTTTCGGTTATCACATCTATTTAAAAAGGAAGATATCGGAATGAAATTAAAATACGGCTTTCATCCATTTGTCAGATATATTCCCCCCGTGATCGTCTTTTTACTTATTCTTTTTATTGTGATTTTCGCATTGGCCGACGTAAACAATACCTCCGAAAACGAAGGGTTGACAATAACGGAAAACAGCGTAAGACGCGCCGTTATAACCTGTTACGCCCAGGAGGGCAGTTATCCTCCCGATATAGAATATCTGAGGGAAAATTACGGATTAAGAATAAGCGACGAATATTCGGTACACTATGATATTTTTGCTTCCAATATAATGCCCAATATTATGGTTGTAAGAAAGCAGGTGGACGGTTGAAAAACAAGCTTCACTCCATAGATTCGCTGTTTGTGCTGCTTCTTTTCGCCCTGTTTATTATGACGGCTATGTTTATCACCGTATCGGGAGCCGCCGCCTATAGAAATGCCTCGGAACAGATGGAAGAGCGGTTCAACAAACAGACCTGTATTAGCTATATTACCGCCAAAATACGTGCCAACAACGAAGCGGATAAAATCACCGTGGGCGAGTTGGAGGGAATAAGCGCCCTTTGTATAAACGATAATATTGACGGCCTGAATTACGTTACTTACATATACCAATATGAGGGAACGGTACGGGAGCTTTTTTGCGGCGCGGACATTTCCCTCCACCCCTCGGCGGGCATCGCCCTCACCAAAGCAAAGGCGCTTTCCTTTGAAAAAAAAGGCGGCTTGTTTGAAATAAAGCTCACCGACGCCGAGGATAAAACCACGGAGTTTTATGTAAACGTTGTAAAATAAAAATTACGAAAGGAATAGTCACATATGAAAAGAAAAAGCAAATCAGGATTATTCCTTATGGAGCTGATGATATCGCTGTTGATCTTTGCCGTTTGCGCCTGCGTCTGCGCGGCAATTATCGCCAAAGCCGCCGCCGACCTCAACGAAAGCAGAGACCTCAGCAGCGCTCTTATTTTGTCACAAAACAAAGCAGAGCTTATTAAAAGCGGAAATACGGACTCGGGAACTGAATATTTCAGCGCCGATCTTGCTCCGACCGATAAGGAAAGCGCAGTATATTCCGCCGTCACCACGTTAACACCGAAAGACAGCGGAGTTACCGAATACACAGTGTCGATATACAGAACCTCGGACAACAAGCTGATATACGACATAAATTCGGCTTATTATTCAAAATAAACCGTTTCTCCGTCACATTATCATTTTTGCTGTCAAACATTCCGAAAGCTTTTATGAAAGGGTTTTAATAAATGGCTACCGAACGAGGAAAAGCGTCTTCGGGAATAGGCGGTTCGCTTATTCTTATAATATTTATAATACTCACCGTAACGGTATTTTCCGTGCTTACCTTAGTGTCGGCGCAAAACGAAATCGGAACCGTCAGAAAAACGGCGGATATTTCAAAAAAATACTACGACGCGGAAAAAATTGCCGCCGAAAAATGCGGAGAGCTGAAAGCTGCGTTTTCCGACATTACGGAAATACCCGAAATAGTTTCCGCGGCTGTGGAGCAGGGAGCCTCGGCTTCCTCCGACGAAATCGGCGCTACGATAAGCTTTAATACGGATATTGACGAAAACCGTACTCTTGAGACCGTTTTAAGAGCCGAACAGGGCGAACTCAATATTATATCGAGCAAAATCGTTTCCAAAAGCGACGGTATAACAATTGACGACAATATTGATCTTTGGGAATTCTAGAACTTGTTCTCATAGGAGGGGGACACGGATTTTCGAGCAAAATTTTTCCGAAAACAAGGAAAAATTTTTCGGGCGGGCAGCTTAAGCGATAATCCCGTCAAGAAATTTTGACGCGGTTAGCGGGAAAATTTGCCGAAAAGACGTGTGCTAATCTTATGAGAACATGTTCTTAATTACAAAAAGGAAAAGAGGATAGGAAAATGGATCTTTTAACAATACTTAAAAACGCGGTGGAAAAACAGGCCAGCGATATATTCATAGTTTCGGGTCTCCCCGTTTCCTATAAGCTGAACGGACTGATACAGCCGCAGAATGAGGAAGTTATTTTACCGGAAACGTCGGAAAAGCTTATTTCCGAAGCGTATAAGCTTGCGGACAGAGCCATTGACAAGCTCCGAAACGGGGGCGACGACGATTTTTCTATTTCGGTGAAGGGTCTGTCCCGATTCCGTATAAGCTCTTATAAACAGCGCGGCTCTTTGGCGGCGGTTATCCGCCTTGTTTCCTTTGACGTCCCCGACCCCGGGGAAATGTCAATACCCGACAGCGTAATGAGTATTGCGAAAAAAAGCAAGGGGCTCGTTCTGGTTACCGGTCCCGCGGGCGGCGGAAAATCCACCACTCTCGCCTGTATCATAGACAGGATAAACAGCACCCGAAACGCTCATATAATAACGCTTGAAGAACCCATCGAATATCTTCACAGAAACAAAAAAAGCGTTATTAGCCAACGCGAGATACACGCGGATACCGAAGGCTACGTTACCTCCCTGAGAGCCAGCTTGAGACAGTCTCCCGACGTAATTCTGGTGGGAGAAATGCGCGATTTTGAAACGATAAAAACCGCTATGACCGCCGCCGAAACCGGACATTTGGTTATATCAACCCTTCACTCCGTGGGCGCGGCGAACACCATCGACCGCGTAATAGACGTGTTTCCTCCCAATCAGCAGCAGCAAATAAGAGTACAGCTCTCACAGCTTCTTCAAACGGTTATTTCACAACAGCTTGTCCCTTCAATTGAAGGAAAGCTGGTTCCCGCTTTTGAGATAATGCACTGCAACGGCGCCATAAGAAATATGATAAGAGAAAGCAAGATACATCAGATAGACAACGCGATAAACAGCTTTGGGAACGAAGGTATGATAAGTATGGATTCGTATTTGCTGGAGCTGTACGGCAAAAAGATTATTTCCGAGGAAACCGCCGTTAAATTTTCTTTTAATTCCGAGAGTATGGAAAGAAAAATTACCTCAATGTGATTTGTTTTTAAAAAAAATACCTGCCGTGCGATAAACACGGCGGGTATTTTTATAAATCAAATATTAATTTATCCTTTTAACGATTTATGGGGACAAATTCTTACTTGATGATTCTGATCTTTCCTATCAAAGGAAGCTCTTTCGCGTTTCCGGTAGCGGCGTTTACTATGCCCAATATCATAAGCACAAACATGGCAAGACCGAGCAGGGGGCTTAAAATAAGACCGACAAAAGGAATAAAAGCCACTATGGCGCTTACTATACCTACCGCAATATCAAACAGGAAAAGCACCAGTCCCTGATTTGTGTGAAAACGCGCATACTGTGAATTGGGAGCGGCAAGAAGGGGAACAAGGAAAAGAATTCCTATGTAGGCTAAAACCGCCATTACCTTATTCTGCTGAACATCGTTGGGATCCATGTAATTACCTCCGTTTACATAAGACTGCTGCTGATTTGCGCCGTTCACCTGCTGAGGTGCGCCGCATGTGGGGCAAACGCTTGAATTATCGGGAATCTGCGCTCCGCACTTACTACAAACTGCCATTAACTAAATCCTCCTAAAAACAATCCGAAAGCGTTAGCTTTCAATATATTTTATTATATTATACAACATTTTTCATAAAAAATCAATACAAAAATGAAAATTTGACGAAAGATTTTTTAAAAACCCGATAATATGAACATTAAACAGTCACATTCATATTATTCTCCGTCTTTCCAGCGATATTTTCTTAAAATAATTCCGAATATTACACAAACCGCCACTCCCGCAATTCCGATACAGAAAAACAAAAACGCCGATCCGGAACCCTTACCCGTTCCGAACAGCAAATGCATTCTTTCATTGACCGTTTTCGCCATAAACGGTTCAAACACTTTGTCTACCAAAAGACCTCCCAAAAAGAAGCCCACCGGTATCGTAAAGAACTGAAGCGTATTGCGGCAGGAAAAAATGCGCCCCTGCATTGCCTCAGGTATCGTCTTGCGGAAAATCACGTCCATATTCGCGTTCATAAAGGGGATGGCGATCCACCCCAAAACCGCTCCCACACACCACAAAAAAATACCGTTTCCGAAAGCGAGAAGGAAATTTTCGGTGCTCATTGATATGAACAATGCCGTACATATGGCGCGAACTCTGTTTTTCGGCGGAGGCATAACAGCCGCAAGGGCGCTTCCCAGAAGAGAAGCTATGCCTACACAGGTATTCACGATACCCAGCGCCGTTTCCCCGCTCTTTGAAATGACCATTGCGGGAAGCGCCGCGTCATATACGGAAGCGACAAGATTTATACACGCCAGAAACAGAATCAGCTTTAAAATCAGCGGATTTTTCCTTAACCACATCAAACCCACGCCCGCCGAAACAAAAAGCAATTCCCTTTTCTCTTCGCCCTTCGGAGCCTCCGGTATGCGAATAAAAATAAGCGTAAGAAACGCCACGGCGAATGTCGCCAAATCCACCGCGATAACCGTATCTATCCCCGAAAGGGTAAAAAGGGCCGTGGCGATAACCGGCGTTAAAATCGAATTAAGGGATTGAGAAAAGGAACGTAAACCGCTTGTGAACTGATAATGCTTTTCGGGTATCAGCATTGTCGCGGCAACCTCCGCCGCAGGCTGCTGAACGGTATTCATAAGTCCGCTCAGCGCGTTTATCAAATATAAATGCCAGATTTCAAGGCTGTCGGTTTTTATGAGCACAAAAACGACTGCCGTACTCAGTGCCGCCGCAAGATCGCAAAAAAGCATGATCTTTTTCTTGTTCCATCTGTCGCTGAGAGCGCCCGCAAAAATGCTCATAATCACATATGGGGCGTATGAGCAAATTGTGAGCAGGGCGGTTTTCAGCGCCGAACCGCTCTGAACGTAAAGCCAGAGTACAAGCGAATAACCGGTAAGTCCGCTCCCCAAAGCGGAAAAAGACTGAGTGCCCCAAAGTAAGATATACGTTTTTAAACTTTTTTTCATAATAACTTTGCTCCTTCAAATAAAAATAATTTTAATTTTTACCGAAAGCGCAAAGTCCGAGGACATTGACATTCAGAATCTGCCCACATACCTTTCCTATGCGGACAAATATTCATTTGTCCTCCGCGCAGCGTCCTCAAACCTTGCGCGGAGCTTTTACAATACAAAGCATTTTAACTTTACCTCCGTTTCTAAGGAACCACTGATTAATACTAATCCCTCTTTAAACTGTTGGATTAGTGTTTCGGGGGCAATCCCTTTTTAAACTGTGGGTATTACGTCAGTTTAAAAAGGGATTGGTATAAAACACAATCGCCCCGTTCAAATCAGCGTACTCACACAGCTGATTGTGTTGCGCTACGCTTTAATCAGAGGTTTCCTAAATAAATAAATAAGTGAAATACCCAGCGTAACAGACAAGCATTATAGCTCCGCCCAATCGGGAAATACGCTTATTTTTAAGCACCGACAGCAGTAAAATCGCGGCGGCGGCTATCGCCACCACGGAATCCGCGATAAAATTATCAGCAAAAGCTATGGGAGAAGGGGAAACAAGTGCGGAAATTCCAACCACAAATAAAATATTGAATATATTGCTTCCTATGATATTTCCAATAGCAATATCCGCTTTCTTTTTCCTTGCCGCCTGAATACAGGTTACAAGCTCGGGCAAAGAGGTGCCGAAGGCTACTACCGTAAGCCCGATAATTCGATCCTCTATACCTATCGCCTCCGCTATCCTTGTGGCTCCGCCGACGGTAAAATCACTGCCCAAAACTATCATAACAAGACCAAGCAGTACAATAAGCAGCATTTTGGGTACGGAAGCGTTTTCGTCAATTTCGGGAACATCGTCCATAAGAGAATTGTCCCCTGATTTTGACAGCTTTATCAGATAAATCATAAACACCGCAAAAAGAAGAATGAATATGAACCCGTCCATACGGCCGAGACTGTTTTCCAATACCCCCAGCAAAAGCAGCACGGCGGTTATCAATATCACAAAAGGGATCTCATAACGGAGAGTCGTTTTTTTAACAGGCAATTTGCATATAACGGAAGAAATTCCCAGAATGAGCAGTATGTTCATAATATTGCTGCCTATAACGTTACCGACCGCTATCCCAGCATTGTTCTGAAAAGCGGAGGTAATACTTATGGCGGCTTCGGGAGCGCTTGTTCCGAAGGCGACCACGGTAAGACCGATCACAATCAGCGGCATCTTCAGTCTGGCGGCGATCTGAGACGCGCCGTCCACAAACATATCCGCTCCCTTTATAAGTCCCCAGAAGCCAAGCACAAGGAACACTACAGAAACGATTACCGACGCCGGAATACTGTTACCGAACCAATTGGAAAAGAGATTTAAAATATAATCGGACATACGCTCTCCTTCTTGGCGTCGCCGCAAATCTTTTCCGCGGTTCCGTCTTATTATTTATTACAGTTTTTTATTTGGCGCGATTTCTTTTTTTGTGCTGCCTGCGTATTTCTTTGGCGGCATTGTACCTCGCCGCGGCCGCTTTTTCCGCCTTGCGTCGGTTTTGCTTTTCTTCCTTGGTTACCCGCTTCGCCTTAACCGAAACCCTGCGCTTGGGACGCGGCGATCTCTTTCCGAAAACGGGATCGCCGTACTGCGCTCTGTATGCTTTTTTTACGCTTCTGGGCGATTTTTTGTACATCCGTTTCAGATTGTATTCCTTTATGGCCTCATCGTAAATCGCGAGAAGCTTTTCGGCTATTGTCTGCGCTCCGGAAGATACAATGGCTTTTCTCGCGTTTTCCTTGAATTTTTCAAGTTCTTCAAAGGAAAGAGACTTAAGGCGCTTCATATGGGCGTACATTTCGTCGGCGTTTCTGAAATAAAATCCGCTAACCCCTTCCTCTATCTGGTCGGCGTTAAGCTCGTCGCGAATCGTAAGCACGGGCATACCCGTAGCCATACCCTCCATCATCGAAATGGAATGACATTCGGTAAGCGACGCGGTGATATAACAGTCGCAGGAAGCGTAGAAAGGCGGAATCTCGGAATGCTCCACCCGTCCCGAAAACTTTACCGTATCATCTATGTTCAAGGCTTTGGACAATGCCTCGTATTCCTCCAGTTGAGGCCCTCCGCCTATGAGGAAAAGCTTCATACCGTCGTCGGGCTTTACGTTTTTTGCCCAATATTTAAGAAGGGTGTCTATGTTCTTTTCCTGTCCCATACGCCCGCAAAAGCAGAACACCAGGTCGTTTTCGCAAAATCCGTACTTTTCCCGTATTTCCTTCACCTTATCCTTTGAAACGGTATGTCGGTTAAACACCTCAACCTCCACCGAATTCGGAATAACGGTCACGGGCTTGTCCACATGGCATCTCTTAAAATATTCCTCCACCTTTTTGGAGGGACCCGTCAGCGCGCTCGCCGAATCCGCGAGTATTTTGGCGTACTTATGGCTGGCGGAGGTGAGAAACTTGTGCAGAAGCTCATTATTTGCCACATAATATACATAATCGTCATACATAGTGTGCATCGTATATACCAAAGGGATCTTAAGCGCTTTGGCAATAAGAACTCCCGATAAGCCTATGCCGAATTCGTTGTGAATATGGATAATATCGGGATTAAAATCCTTTATCATTCTGAGTCTGTCGGCGCTTATCGGTGAAGCTATATCGTAACCGTATATTTTTTCAAGCTTTACCGCAGGGCAATACAATATATCCTTTGAAGCCTGAGTCTTTTTTACGTTTGAATCGGCGGTAACCACTATCGCCTTGTGACCCAATAGCTCCAATCCTTCCTTTAATGTCTTTACGTGGGTTACTACCCCGTTTACGGCGGGTAAATAAGTTTCCGTAAAAATCGCTACTCTCATATACTGCTCCTGTCATTTGTCGTCTGTTGTTTATAAAATTTGTAAAGGGGCTGTAAAAAACAATCAATTCTTTTTTCGCTTCCTTTTTGTGATACAAAATGGGGGAATTGAAAAAAAGTCTGGTGAACTGTTTTTCAAGAGGGAAAGCCCTGCAAGAGAAGGCTTCCCCTGCTTCGATAAGCACAGGTTTCCCTTCGGGGTTATCCACGAATGGTAAAGACTTTTTTACTGCTCCTTGTAATTTTCCTTTTTATATAATTTTACACTATTTTTAGAAAAATATCAATAGTTTATCGAACGTTTGATATTTTATATTTTATAAAATCGACAAAATATATTACATCCTCAAAAAAACCGCGCAAAGGCAAAGCCCCGCACGGAAATTTTTCAGCTTATAATCAGTTATAATCAGTAATTAAAACGCCTTTTTATAAATTTCAAGAATTTCTTCGGGCGAAGTGGTTCTCGGGTTTCCTCCCGTGCAGACGTCGTTGTACGCCGCTACGGAAAGAGCCTGAAGATCCTCTTCCTTAACGCCGATCTCGGACAGCTTCTGAGGAATATTTATGGAAACAGAAAGTTCGCGTATAGCGTCGATCGCCGCCTTTACGCATTCGTCATCGGACATTTTCTTGGTGTGCTTTATGCCCATCGCCTTCGCGATTCCTCTGAATTTGGGTTTAGCGGGACTTTCGGCGTTATATTCCAGAACATAGGGGAGAAGCAGGGCGTTGGCAACGCCGTGGGGGGTATCATAGAAAGCTCCTAAGGGGTGAGCCATGGAGTGAACTATACCAAGACCGACGTTTGAGAATCCCATTCCCGCTATGTATTGAGCAAGCGCCATTGTATCTCTTGCCTTGGGGTCGCCGTTAACGCTGTCGTAAAGGCTCTCGTGAATAAGCTCTATAGCCTTGACCTCAACCATATCGGACATTTCCCACGCGCCGAGGGTGATATAACCCTCCACGGCGTGTGTCAAAGCGTCCATACCCGTAGAAGCGCAAAGTCCCTTGGGCATACCCATCATAAGATCGCTATCCACAATAGCCACAACGGGAATATCGTGAGGATCGACGCAAACCATTTTCTTTTTGTTGACCTCATCGGTAATGACATAATTTATGGTTACCTCGGCGGCCGTTCCCGACGTGGTGGGAAGAGCGATAAGAGGAACGCTCTTGTTTTTGGTGGGAGCGACTCCTTCAAGAGATACAACATCGGAATATTCGGGATTAGCAATGATTATTCCTATACCCTTTGCGGTATCCATAACCGAACCGCCGCCTACCGCCACAAGAGCGTCCGCACCGCAGTCCTTAAAGAGCTTTACTCCGTCCTGAACATTCTTCACCGTGGGATTGGCCTTGACCTCGCTGTAAGTATCGTAAGCTATCCCGGCCTTATCCATAACATCCGTCACCATTTTGGCAACGCCGCACTCCAGAAGCACCTTGTCCGTAACAAAAAGTATCTTCCCGAATCCGCGCGCCTTTATCTCGTCCGCCAGGCTTTCTCGAGCGCCCGCTCCGAAATATGAGGTTTCGTTTAACACAAATCTGTTTGCCATAGTATCCCTCCGAAAATAAAATTTTTAACGATAAAATTATAACCTATATTTTGGAAATAATCAAGAGGTTATTGTAAAATTTAAATAAATTTACTTTTTTACTTTTCCGAAAGCCCGATCATTTTCTCTATGCTCTCCAACGGAAAAGGAGGAAGCGCAAGCGGCTTCAGCGCTATGGACAGCAGCTTGACCGGACTATCATCCGACGCAATACGGTTGGAGCTGAGATGTCCGCAGCTTCGGCAGCGGTGTATTATCGCCCATTCCCCGTCCCTTCTCACCCAAACGCCGATAGCGTCCATTATTCCGCCGCAGTCTGCCGCCCTGTCGCCTGGAACGTTGTCAAGATGAACGCTGGAAAGACAGTGGGGGCAATGATTGCGGTGACGGCTTCCCGCGCCGGCGTATGTTAT
The DNA here is from genome assembly GCA_949878745.1 of uncultured Ruminiclostridium sp. GTDB lineage: Bacteria > Bacillota > Clostridia > Oscillospirales > Ruminococcaceae > Ruminiclostridium_E. The sequence continues at coordinate 23,173 of CATLBH010000006.1, forward strand.
ATTCCTCCCGCACGCCGCGCATACAAAGCTTTCTTCCGTATTTTTTATATTTTCATTTTCATAATTAAAACGTTTGTACTTCATTGGTTTTACCTCCTTAAAATATCAGAACATACCGAAACCTGAAAAAACCGTCCTGTGGGAGGTCTCACGTGTAAACTTTTGCTAAGCCTCCCGCGTGAGTAAAACCGCCGATTGTTTCATATTCCTCAAAAACACAGCTCCTTTCATTACTGTTTATTACAATATAATTACAACACCATATAGCAAAAAGCAAAAAAATCGGACACAAAGCACAACGCCCTGTTTCCGATTTGAAGTTATATCAGAGTTGCAAGCAAAAAGTGTACGCCGAAAAAACGATCCCTAATGCCGAAAACCGAAATTATCAATCCACGGCAGCGTGAAACGCCGATCAGCCTACAATGTAATCCGCCAAATCGCCCTTAATAACATCGGCGTTATCCGTGTGAGCCTTCATAACCAGCTCCTTGGAAAGGTCGATGCTGAAAATACCCATAATGGATTTAGCGTCAATTGCGTATCTGCCTGAAATGAGATCCACGTCAAAATCATACTTGGACACTGCGTTAACAAATTTCTTGACATCATTGATGGTGCTGATTTTTACCTTGTACTCAACCATAACAAAATCCTCCTTGTTGTACGGCAAACGCCGCCCTTCGCCGCGCCGCCTTGATGATTTAATAGTAACAAATTTTCGGAAAAAAATCAAGTGATTTAAGTAATTTTTTTCTCAAAACGCTTATTTTTGGTTAATCTACCAAAAATTTGCCTATTCTCGTAAGATAATCCTTATAATTATCCGAATGTATTATAAGATCGATATCCGTATTTGTGTCAAAAGTGAAAAGACCCATGATGCTCTTTGCGTTCACGATATAATTCCCTTTCGCAACGTCTATGGGATAATCGAAACCGCAGGTTATTCTGTTGAATTCTTTCATATCCTCAAAAGAATGAAGTGAAATTTTTACGCTTTTCATAATTCATACGCCTCTTTGATTTTCTTTATCCGGAGTTACTCACATAAAAGATTATAGTATCAGTTTTTGTCAAAGTCAAGCACCTTTTAATTTTTTCATAAAAAAATTGAAATTTTTTTCAAAATAATGTATAATAGGTAGACAGACAAATACTTTTTTGTAAATTTTAAACAAACACAGGAAAAAAACAATGAAATTTTTGATTTTAACACAAGGCTGTAAGGTTAACCAGTACGACAGCGACATAATTTCCGCCGCAATGCTTGCCGAAGGATTTGTTAAAGCCGAAGAAAGCGATATTCCCGACATTATCATAGTAAATACCTGTACCGTAACGGAAAACGGCGACAAAAAGGCCATAAGGCTTATCTCAAAGCTAAGGCGGGATTACCCGTCGGCTATAATGGCGGTAACCGGCTGTTATCCCCAGGCCTTTCCGAAAGAAGCCCGGCTTAACGAATACGCCGACATAGTTACGGGAAACTCCGAAAACAAAAATCTCACCCGCCTGATTCGCGTGTTTTCGGAAAACAGAAAAAAAACGGTAAATATATGCCCCCACGAAAAAAGTTTTTATGAACCGGAAAACTTCCTCCACAGCGACAGAACGCGCGCCTTCATTAAAATAGAAGACGGCTGCGACAGATTCTGCTCCTATTGTATTATTCCGAAAGCGAGAGGCCGCATACGGTCGAGAAGCCTTGAAAATATCGCCAAGGAAGCGGATTTTCACGGGGAAGACGGACACAGGGAAATAGTTCTTGCCGGAATAAATCTATCCTGCTACGGCTCCGACATTGGGCTTACGCTCTTCGACGCAATAAAAACCGTTTCGGACAGCCCGTATATAGAAAGAATAAGACTGTCGTCTTTGGAGCCAGAGCTTCTTACCCCCGAGCGTATAGAGAAAATGTCCATGGTAAAAAAACTGTGCCCTCATTTTCACCTGTCGCTTCAAAGCGGCTGCGACGAAACGCTTAAGCGGATGAACCGACACTATACCTCCTTTGAATACGCGGAAATAGTAAGGAATTTAAGAAGCGCCTTTCCCGGCTGTGCCATAACTACCGATATAATGGTGGGCTTCGCGGGTGAAACCGAAGAGGAATTTGAACGTTCCATTTCCTTCGCAAAACAAATCGGTTTTTCACGTATCCACGTTTTCACTTACTCGGTGCGCCCCGGAACCAAAGCCGCTTCAATGCCGAATCAGGTTCCCGAGGAAATAAAGGAACGGCGCTATAAAGTAATGAACAGCCTTTCCGTAACAGCACAGCGGGAATTTTTTACCAAAAACCTGAACACGGTTCAAAAAGTTCTCGTGGAACACAGACGTTCTCTTGAATATATCAACGGCTATACGGAAAATTACATTCCCGTCAGAATTTACGGAGGAGCCGCCGCAAGGCACGATATAGTAAGCGTAAAACTTACCGACGCGGAAGAAAATTTCTGTTCGGGCGTTATCCTATAATCAATTGCTATTTATTTGCTCCAACCCCTTGAAATAAACCCCGAAAAGCTGTATAATATCATTAACGGTTAATTCGGAGAAAAGATTTAAACAAGAAATTGCCCCCAAAAAAATTTTTCGAATAAAACACAAGCTTTTTCAGAAGAAAGGAAAAACAAAATGGCTGTCTATCGCATTTATGTGGAGAAAAAAACCGAATTCAACATCGAGGGAAGATCGGTTCTGGAGGATCTTCGCACCGCCCTCAGAATCGAAAGCGCAACGGACGTGCGCGTTATCAACAGATATGACGCGGAAGAAATATCCGAAGAAAACTTCTTGCGTTCCGTCCCCACCGTTTTCAGCGAACCGCCCGTTGACGATACCTATGACGAGCTTCCCGATTTCGGGAAAAACAAACGTGTTTTCGCTGTGGAATTTCTCCCGGGACAGTTCGACCAACGCGCGGACAGCGCCGCCCAGTGTATACAAATGCTGTGTCAGGGCGACCGCCCCGTTGTAAAATACGCTAAAATATACGTATTGAGCGGAAATATAAGCGATGAGGAATTCTCGAGGATTAAGCATTATCTTATCAACGCGGTTGAAGCGAGAGAGTGCGGTCTTGAAAAATACGACACTCTTAAGATAAAATATGATATTCCCACGGAAGTCGTTACCCTCGACGGTTTTCTCGAGCTTGACGAAAAGGGACTTGCCGACTTTGTGAAAAAATACGGCCTGGCTATGGACAACGACGATATAAAATTCTGTCAGGATTATTTCAAGAGTGAAAACAAGTGCCCCACCATCACCGAAATAAGAATGATAGACACCTACTGGAGCGATCACTGCCGCCACACCACCTTCGGCACCGTTATTGACAGCGCGAAGATCGACGCTCCCTACATCGCGGATACATATAAGGAATATAAAATACACCGCGAGGAGCTGGGAAGAGGAAACAAGCCCGTCTGCCTTATGGATATAGCCACTCTCGCGGCGAAAAAGCTTAAAAAAGACGGACTCCTTCCCGACCTTGACGAAAGCGAGGAAATCAACGCCTGCTCCGTAAAAATCACCGTTGACAACAACGGTAAGGACGAGCAGTGGCTTTTGATGTTCAAAAACGAAACCCATAACCACCCCACCGAAATAGAACCCTTCGGCGGAGCGGCGACCTGTCTCGGCGGAGCGATCCGCGACCCCCTTTCCGGCCGCTCCTTCGTATATCAAGCCATGCGCGTAACCGGCGCGTCCGACCCCCTGCTCCCCGTCGATAAGACAATACCCGGCAAGCTGCCCCCGAGAAAAATAACCACCACCGCCGCCGCAGGCTATTCCTCCTACGGAAACCAGATAGGTCTCGCCACGGGTCACGTGGCGGAAATTTACCACCCCGGCTATATGGCCAAGCGTATGGAAATAGGCGCGGTAATCGGCGCGGCTCCTATCGAAAACGTAAGGCGGGAAAGACCCGCCCCCGGCGATATAATCATTCTTCTGGGCGGAAAAACGGGGCGCGACGGCTGCGGCGGCGCCACCGGCTCATCAAAATCCCACAGCGTGGAAAGCCTTGAAAGCTGCGGCGCGGAGGTACAGAAGGGCAACGCCCCCGAAGAACGCAAGCTCCAGAGACTGTTCAGAAATCCGGAAGCCACAAGGCTGATAAAGCGCTGCAACGACTTCGGCGCGGGCGGCGTTTCAGTGGCTATCGGCGAGCTGGCGGACGGTCTTGAAATAGACCTGAACGCGGTGCCCAAAAAATATGACGGGCTGGACGGCACCGAGCTGGCCATTTCCGAATCCCAGGAGAGAATGGCGGTAGTGGTTGAAAAAGAAAACGCGGACAAGTTTATCGCCCTCGCGGGAAAAGAAAACCTTGAAGCCACCCCCGTGGCGGTGGTAAAGGAAGAACCCCGCCTTAAAATGCTTTGGAACGGAAAAACAATCTGTGATATCTCCCGCGATTTTCTCAATTCCAACGGCGCGGAAAAGCATACCGAGGTTTCGGTGCCCGATCCCAAGGTAAGCTATTTAACGGGCAGAAAAAATACCGTTTCCGATTGGGAAAACCTTGTGAGCGATCTCAACATTTGCTCCCAAAAAGGACTTATTCAGCGATTTGACAGCACCGTGGGCGCCGCTACCGTTTTAATGCCTTTCAGCGGCAGAACGCAGCAGACCCCCACTCAGGCCATGGCGGCCAAAATCCCCGTTTCGGGCGGCAATACCAACACCGCCTCAGTAATGGGCTGGGGCTTCAACCCCATCATAAGCGAACAGTCGCCCTATCACGGAGCCATGCTGGCGGTTATCGAGAGCATAGCCAAGGTGGTTGCCGCGGGCGGTTCCTCAAAAAAATGCTGGCTCACTTTCCAGGAATATTTTGAAAGAACACAAAACACCCCCTCCCGCTGGGGCAAGCCCTTCGCGGCGCTTTTAGGCGCGTATAAGGCACAGCTTGAGCTGTCCTGTGGCGCTATAGGAGGAAAGGATTCCATGTCGGGGACCTTCGAGCGCATTGACGTGCCTCCCACCCTTGTTTCCTTCGCCGTTTCCACCGCCAAAGCCGATAAGGTAACAAGCGCGGAATTCAAGCTTCCCTTCAGCAAGCTTTACTATATCCGTCCAAAATACGACGAAAATATGCTTCCCGATTTTGAAAGCGTAAAAACCGTATTTGAGACGGTGGAAAAGGCTATTTCCGACGGAAAGGCTCTTTCCGTATGGTCGATAGCCTGCGGCGGTGTTGCCGAGGGCATATTCAAGATGTCTTTAGGCAACAGGATAGGCGCAAGGCTTGAAGCATTGGACGACGAAACGCTGTTTACCCCCTGCTACGGCGGATTTATAATAGAAGCCGGCGGCGAAATCGACAATATGCTTTATATCGGCGAAACCTGCGAGGAATATAAAATATACTGCGGAGATACCGCGCTAGACATTTCCTCCCTTGAAGAAAAGTGGAACGAAAAGCTGGAGCCCATATTCAAAAATACCACACCGGAAGAGCCCGCTCCCGCTCCCATAGCTTACGACAAGGGCTGCGAAATAACCTGCGCCCCCGCCAACAGAACGGCGAAGCCCAAGGTGCTTATCCCGGTATTTCCCGGCACCAACGGCGAGTACGATATGGCTGACGCCTTCAACAGAAACGGCGGCGAGGCCGAAACCTTCGTTATAAGAAATCTCAGCGCGGCCGCAATGGAAGAATCGGCGGAAGCTTTCGCAAAGCTTATAGGCGGAAGCCAGATTATAGCCGTCCCCGGCGGCTTCAGCGGCGGCGACGAGCCCGAAGGCTCGGCCAAATTCATCAACGCGTTTTTCAGAAATCCGAGGATAAAAGACGCGATAAACGATATGCTCTATCACCGCGACGGTCTGATGCTGGGAATCTGCAACGGCTTCCAAGCGCTTATAAAATTAGGCCTTCTTCCCTACGGCGAAATAAAACCCCTGTCTGAGGACAACCCAACACTTACCTTCAATACGGTGGGCAGACACCAGTCACAGCTTGTTTACACTAAAATATGCACCGATAAGTCCCCGTGGCTTTCTCACTGCAAGGTAGGCGAGATATACACCATACCCATCTCCCACGGCGAAGGCAGGTTTGTCGCCAAGGAAAACGTAATAAACAAGCTTATAGAAAACGGTCAGGTAGTAACTCAGTACGTCGACCTTAAGGGTAATCCCACAATGGATCTTGCCTTTAACCCCAACGGCTCAATGCACGCCATAGAAAGCGTAATCTCCCCCGACGGCAGAGTGTTGGGAAAAATGGGTCACAGCGAGCGCATAAGCGACGAAAGGTGCGCGATGAACGTGGACGGAAACAAGCTTCAGCCTTTGTTCAAGGGCGGAGTGGATTACTTTAAGTAAAATAAAAAGAAGGGATATTATGTGGTGGCTGTATGCCCTCTTATCCGCCGTTTTTGCCGCCGCTACCTCAATTTTGGCCAAGGTGGGGATAGAAAACGTAAATTCACATTTAGCCACTGCGGTAAGGACTGTGGTAGTGGTCGGTATGGCGTGGATAATGGTGTTTATAACCGACTCTCAGGGCGGCCTTATGAATATAAGCCGAAAAAGCTGGATATTTCTTATACTTTCGGGGCTTGCCACGGGAGCGTCGTGGCTGTGCTATTACCGCGCCTTACAGCTTGGCGAAGCCTCAAAGGTGGTGCCCATTGATAAGCTGAGCGTAATAATAACCTTAGTGCTTGCCTTTGTGTTCCTTCACGAGGAATTTACGGTAAAATCCCTTGCGGGCTGTATTCTGATAGGAGCGGGAACGCTTATAATGGTGCTGTGATTTTGTTTTTTTTGGGGGCAGTCTATGTCGAATCGAAAAGACAACTCGAAGCTTTATCTGAAAATTCTTCTGATCTTTACTCTTATCGTTGCCGCAATTATAACCTCGGTGCTTTTCATCTTGCCCTCGATGTATGAAAACGAGTGTAAGACGAGAATAAACGAAGAACTGGAAGAAAAGCTGAAAGGCGATTTACTGGCCTCCAATATCCGTATCATTCAAAAAAAATCAAAGATAATCGGCGATATGGAAGAGCTTACCTTTTCCGCGGGAGCAAGCGGCGTGATTTTTGAAAAAAACGCCGGCGTATACTATGCGCTCACCGCTTATCATGTGGTTTCCGACGGGGACGAAAACACAAAATTTTTAATACAGCCCTATACCGCTCCTTCTTTTTCCGAATATACCGATACCGTTTTGGAGTATTACAAACAGTTCCCCGCCGCAAAGGTAGAGTATTACAGCGAGGAATACGATCTGGCGGTATTGAGCTTTCGTTCCGCCCAAAAGCTGGGAACGGTAAATATAGCGGAGAAGAACGCCGAAAAAAACACGGAGATAGCGGTAATAAGCAACTCGGAAGGCAAAAGCTTCGTTCATACCTTCGGAAGTATCCTATCAAACGATATGACCTGTTTTTCCGGCGGCGACGGAGCCGAAAGCGGCTATATAATAAAGCACTCCGCCTATATTGCCCCCGGAAGCAGCGGCAGCGCGGTTTTATCCTTTAACGGTAAAAATGTCGAAGCCGTTGGCATAAATATCGGCGGCGGCACCGATTTTATGGGAAGATTCAGCTATGGGGCAATGATACCCTGTCAGCAGATAAAACAGTTTTTGTACGAATGGAAACGGTAAATGGCTTTACAAAACAAATTAAGTTAGGAGAAGAAAATGACCTACAAAAACATGGAGGAATCGGATATCGCTAAAGTAATACCGCTTTTTATTGATTATTACAACAATAAAGAAGAAGGCGAGTGGACCGAGGAAACCGTTTACAAGCGTATTCATCAGGTATTTTCACGGGAGGATTCCTACTGTCTTATCGCGGAGGAAAACGGAAAGTCCGCGGGCTTTGCCATGGGATATTTTGAGCAGTATGACGACGGCTTCGCCTATGACCTTATTGAAATAGTAATTGCCGTCGAGCTCCAAAACAAAGGCCTTGGAACGGAATTTATGAAGGAGCTTGAGAAAAGGGTAAAAGACAAAGGCGCCATGCTTATACAGCTTCAATCCGTCAACGATGAATTCCACGCGCATTTTTACGAAAAACTGGGATATCATAACGTATCAAACTTCGTTTTAAAAACAAAAATGCTTTAAGAACATCATAGGAGGACAAACAAATGCTATCCAAAATCGGAATCAGACCCGTTATAGACGGCCGTCAGTTCGGAATCCGCGAAAGTCTTGAGGAACAGACCATGAATATGGCCAAAGCCGCCGCGGAGCTGATCACCGCTAAAGTACGCCACGCAAGCGGAGAACCCGTCGAATGCGTAATCGCCGACAGCACCATCGGCGGCATAGCCGAAAGCGCCGCTTGCAACGAAAAATTCAGCAAAGAAAACGTGGTTGCCACACTTACGGTTACTCCCTGCTGGTGCTACGTCACCACGGTAATTGACGAAAACCCCAACACGATAAAGGCCATATGGGGATTTAACGGCACCGAGCGCCCCGGCGCGGTATTTCTCGCGGCGGCAATGAGCGCTTACGCTCAGATAGGTATGCCCTGCTTCTCCATTTACGGACACGACGTAAAGGACGCCGACGATAAGACAATACCCGAGGACGTGGAAGAGAAAATTCTTCGTTTCGCCCGCTGCGCCGCCGCGGTGGGGGACATCAGAAACAAGAGCTATGTAAATATCGGCGCGGTTGCAATGGGAATCGCGGGCTCCTACTGCAACGAGGACTTTTTCCGCAGCTATCTTGGTATGCACCCCGAATGGGTGGATATGAGCGAAATAATCCGCCGTGAGAAACTGGGTATTTACGACAAGAATGAATATGAAAAAGCCCTTAAGTGGATAAAGGAAAACTGTAAGGAAGGCATTGATATAAATCCCACAGACGGAATGTTCTATCAAAGAACCGTTCTTTCTCCCGAAGAAAAAGAGGAAAACTGGCAGTTTATCGCAAAGATGACCTGTATTATAATGGATATAATGAAGGGCAATCCCAAGCTGGCGGAAATGGGCTGGATTGAGGAATCCAAGGGCAGAAACGCCATACTGGGCGGGTTCCAGGGTCAGCGCAACTGGACGGACTTTATGCCAAACGCGGATTTCAGCGAAGCTATTTTGAACACAAGCTTTGACTGGAACGGAAAGCGCGAGCCTATTCCCTTCGCCACCGAAAACGACGGCTTAAACGGAGTGACCCTGCTTTTACTGCATCAGATCACCTCAAAAGCCGCCATTTTCGCCGACGTAAGAACCTATTGGTCTTCCGAAGCGGTGGAAAGAGTGACCGGCTGGAAACCCGACGGCATTGCCGAAAACGGATTTATCCATCTTATAAACAGCGGCGCGGCGGCTTTGGACGGTACGGGCGCTTCCCTTAACGAAAAGGGCGAAAGCTGTATGAAAAACTGGTGGGATATGACCGAAGAGGACATTGACGCCTGTCTTAAAGCCACCACATGGCCCTGCGCAAATCTGGGATACTTCAGAGGCGGCGGATTCTCCTCAAGCTATTCCACAAAGGGCGTTATGCCCTGCACCTTTGCGAGAGTTAATCTTATAAAAGGACTTGGGCCCGCCATTCAGATAGTTGAGGGATATACCGTGGAGCTGCCCGAAAACGTCAACAAAATACTCCTTGACCGAACCGACAAAACATGGCCCTCCACATGGTTTACCCCCGTTCTTACGGGAAAAGACAGCTTTAAGGACGTGTACGGCGTTATGGCCAACTGGGGAGCCAACCACGGAGCGTTCGTCTACGGGCATATCGGAGCCGATCTGATAACTCTGGCTTCAATGCTTCGTATCCCCGTATCAATGCACAATATTTCCGAGGACAGGATCTACCGTCCCCACGCGTGGACCGCATTCGGAACCAAGGATTTGGAGGGCGCCGATTACAGAGCCTGCGCCAATTACGGAAGTCTTTATTAAGAAGGAGCAAATAAACGTTTATGAAATTTAAACAAAGCCTGATATCCCTTATTTTGGCGGCATCGATACTGTTTGTCTCCGCCTGCGGACAAAATCAAAAGGCAAACGGCAGCGAAACAAAAGACTCTGCCACCGTATCCGACGAAAATACGGCGAGTGACGGCAAACAATCCCCCGCCGAAACCGGCGGATTTCAGGTAAACGGCCAACAGCTTTACGACGCCAACGGCAACGTATTCGTTATGCGCGGGATAAATCACGCCCACTCATGGTTTCAGGACAAGCTGGACGACGCTGTTCCCGCTATCGCAAAAACCGGTGCGAATACCGTAAGAGTGGTTTTATCCGACGGACAGCAATGGGACAGGATATCCCTTGAGGACGTGGAAAAAATAATAGATATCTGTAAGGATAATAATCTCATCTGTATTCTTGAAGTGCACGATCTGACGGGAAAAGACGATATTGAAGGCCTTCGCAAAACCGCCGAATACTGGCTTGAAATAAAATCGGCGCTTATTGGAAACGAAGCTTATGTTATACTGAATATCGCCAACGAATGGGTAGGCACATGGGACGATCCGGAGCTGTGGTACAACGGGTATTCCGAAGCCATTAAAACATTGCGCAGCGGGGAGATAAAAAATACCATTATGATAGACGCTCCCGGCTGGGGACAGTTTGCTCAGCCAATAGACACATACGGCGAAAAGCTGTTTAACGAGGATCCCGAAAAAAACACAATGTTTTCCATTCACATGTACGGAGCCGCCGGCAAAAGCGCCCGCGTAATAAAAACAAATCTGGAATACGCCTCAAAGCACAGCCTTTGCGCCGTGGTGGGTGAATTCGGTTTTAACCACAGCGACGGCGACGTGGACGAGGATTACATTATGAAGTACTGCACCGAAAACGGCATAGGCTACTTAGGCTGGTCATGGAAAGGAAACGGCGGCGGAGTGGAGTATCTTGATATCGCGGAGGATTGGGAAGGAAATAAGCTGTCGGAGGAATGGGGGGAAAAGCTTGTAAACGGAGAAAACGGCATAAAAGAAACGTCGAAAATTTGTTCCGTTTACTGATAAAAAAGGAACCGTGCCGCAAAACCACGTTGGGTTTTACGGCACGGTTCCTATTTCTTATACAATATCAGATTCTCATCTGTTTACGTACATTTTTTCATAATACTGCTTGTATTCCCCGTTTACAATATGTTACCACCAAGCGCGGTTATCCAAATACCATTTTATACTAATCTTTAATCATATTGTAGACGAAGTCGGAAATATAATTAAAGATTACACCCGAAACACTAATCTTTGGTCAACATTTTTTGTCTATAATCTGACCAAAGATTAGTATTATGGTCTTTTTAATCCCGTCCTCGAATTTGGTCTCGGGCAGCCAGCCAAGATCGTTATGAATTTTTGTCGGGTCAATCGCATAACGCATATCGTGACCATTTCTGTCGGTGACATAAGTAATTAAGCTTTCGGGCTTATTCAATTTCCTGCATATGCTTTTTACGATATCGATATTTTTCATTTCATTGGACAGACTATATCCAACTATAGTTTAAAAGCTGATCAGATGGAATACTACCATGAATCTTTACGTCCATGTCACCGATGAGGAAAAAGAGAAGGAAATGGAGAAGTTTGAGTTGGCCTTTGGCGGAACATAATTGTATTGGTGCGGTCGTAAGTAAAAAAGTTCAAAAAAACCGATAAATAAAGGAGAAATGAAAAATTATGAGATAATTTTCACTAATTTTGCGGCCTCAAATAATTACGGTATGATTTTCACACTAATGATGGCTTTTGACCAACAGTCTGATTGGGAGTACTTAGAGCACATAAAAAATATTTTTATTCCCTATGATACAGAATTCTATTATGTTGAACTAATAGCTTCTCAGGATATTCGTTTGGAAAGTAATACGACCGAAAATCGTCTAAAATGCAAACCGTCTAAAAGAAACATATTTGACTCAAACCAACGACTTATAGACGATGACAAAAAATACAGATGTGTAAGCTATGAATGTGAAATATCGTTTGAAAATTATCTCAGAATTGATAATTCAGATAAATCTCCCGATGAAGCAGCACTATTGATAAAAGAAACTTTCAAAGTATAAATTTCAATTTATGGCTATCCCTTTTACTCAGTTAAGTTATAGCGGTGATAAGTGCTATCTATGAAATTTTTTTACTAAAGTAAATCTATTATTGAAAAAAAGCGTATTTAAGGTAGAAAATAGTTTTTTAAAATTGGAGCAAACCCTTGTACAGTAACGATTTATGCTCACCTTAACCAAAGGGATAGCCATATTTCAATTTTGTTGGGCAGTGATTAACTCATGATAACTGACCGATTTTATATTTTAATTAGCTCAAATCAAAAATTTATTCAAAGGAAACGACACATATGAAAAATTACACTCAGGTTTATGTAAAAAACAGTTTAGAAGCGGCAAAAACATATTGTAAAGCCTTCGGTGCGGAAATAACGCTTGAAATGAAAAACGCCGCCGGAACCGAATTTGAGCATTGTGAATTATCGGTTAACGGCGAAGGTTTTTTGGCAATAGGCGAAGCAAAAAATCCTTGCGACATAGATTTTGTTCACAAAATGAAGTGGGAAACAATGACCTTTAACGTATTTGAAATGGGGTCGGAGGAGATCGTTAAACGCGCCTTTGACGTTTTGAGCGACGGCGGAGCTGTTATTGATGAAATTCATGAATTGCCGTGGAGCAAATGCTGCGCCACCGTTATTGATAAATACGGCGTTTGCTGGTGGATTGCCATTTAAACCGGTATGCTTGATTATATATTGATCTAAAGGAGCACCGCCCGATTTTTTCAATTCGAAAACAGTATCGGCATAAACATTATAATTTATAAATGTACCGTGCAAAACTCGCGGTACATTTTTTTTGCCCCCCAAAAAAAATAAATAATTTTTTAAAACCCTTGACATTTTTTCAAAAAAGAGTATAATCTAAAACAGATGTTTTAAAACACTTGATTTATTTAGAAAGGAACAAAATGCCGCCGAAATCAAAATTTACAAGAGAAGAAATAATCGCCGCCGCCCTGGAAATAGCCTCCCAACAGGATATATCCTGCGTTACCGCAAGAGCGGTGGGGGAAAAGCTGAACAGCTCCGCGCGCCCCATCTTCACCGTGTTCAAAAATATGGGAGAGGTCGTATCGGAGGTAAAAAAAGCCGCGCGGGAAGCCTATGACGGATATATAAAAGAAGGTCTGAAAGAAGAAATTCATTTTAAGGGCGTGGGAAAAGCGTATATAAGGTTCGCCATGGAACAGCCCAAGCTTTTTCGGCTTCTTTTTATGTCGGAAACCGACTGCGGCGACGCCGTAAGCATACTTCCAATAATAGACGACAACTATGACGATATACTGTCGTCCATTACCGACCAATACGGACTTCCCGAGAAGGACGCCCTCTCGCTGTACAGCCATTTATGGGTGTACACACACGGAATAGCCTCCCTTTGCGCCACAAAAACCGTTAAATTCAGCGAGGAAGAAATCAGCGATATGCTAACCGAGGTTTTTGTAAGCATTCTTATTAAAAAGAAAACCGAAATCAACGAAAGGAACAAAGCTGATGATAAAAATTGAAAACATCGTAAAGTCCTACGGAGAAAAGGAAAATAAACAAACAATCCTCAAAAACATCTCACTTGAAATCAAGGACGGAGATCTTGTAGTAATATTGGGCGCGTCCGGATCGGGAAAATCCACGCTTCTCAACGTGGTATCGGGTCTCGAACGTCCCGACAGCGGAAAAATAAGCTACGGCGAAAAAGAGCTCACTTCCCTTTCCGACAGCGAGCTTACCGATTTTCGAAAAAACAATATCGGCTTTATTTTTCATCAATACTACCTTCTCCCCAATATGACCGCCGAGAAAAACGTCAAAATGGGAGCGGAGCTTGCGAACAACAAGGATTACGGAGAGATAATCGAGGCGGTGGGACTTGAAGAAAAAAAGCGCAAATACCCCTCCGAGCTAAGCGGCGGCGAACAACAGCGGGTGTCTATTGCCCGGGCGCTGGCTAAAAAGCCCAAGGTGCTTTTTATGGACGAGCCCACAGGCGCGCTTGACGAAAAAACGGGACGTTCGGTTCTGGACTACATACTTCGCCTTCACAAAGAAAAAAATTTTACCGCCGTAATGGTAACACATAACGCCAATATCGCCGAAACCGCCAACACGATTATCAAAATGCAGAGCGGGGAAATCTGGGAAATCTTATCCAATGAAAGCCCCAAAACCGCTTATGAAATCGGCTGGTAACAAAGAGAGGATTTAAAAAAATGGTAATAGGTATAAAAAATTCCCTAAAGCTTGCGGGAATTGCGATAATGTCATTTTGCGCGGTTTTTGTCTGCAATTTATTTTTAAATTTTAATTTGGATCTTGTACGGATCGAAAGCGAGCTGACCGCCGAGTACCAGACTATATTTTACGACGCCGTAACGGCTACGGGAAAAGTAGTAGCTTCCCTCAGCGGCGGATGCCTTCTTCTGACCTCGGTTGTTATGCTGATTTTTTACATAAAACAGTATATACATTCACACTCCAAGGAATTGGGAATTTTAAAGGCGTTGGGATACTCCAATTTGAAAATCGCTAAAGAGTTTTGGATATTTGGAATAAGCGTTTTTATGGGCGCTATAATCGGGTATTTCTCCTCCTTTCTGCTTATGCCCATGTTTTATGAAAAGCAGAATCAGGAAGGTATTCTGCCCGAAATAAGCATAAATTTTAATCTGATTCTGTTTTTGCTTCTGGTGATATTGCCTTCTATAACGTTCGCTTTTTTATCGGTGGCTTTTGCGTTTGTAAAATTGAAAAGACCTGTTATAAAGCTGCTTAAAGAAATACCCGACATCAAAATAAAAAAATTTACCGATAAAAATACTCGGTCAAAAAAAGAGGCTTCTTTTCTGACCGAGCTTAGAAAAGCTACTTTAAAGAGCAAAAAAACGCTCGTGTTTCTTATCGCCTTCGCTTCATTCTGCTTCTCTTCAATGATGCAGATGTCTTTCAGTATGGACGAATTGGCGAGCGAAATGTTCGCGGTGATGATATTTATGATAGGAGTTGTTTTATCCTTCACTACCCTTTTTCTGGGAATTTCCACCGTAATAAGCGCCAACGGAAAAACGATCGCCATGCTTAAGGTGGAGGGTTACAGTACAGGACAGTGTGAAAAAGCTATTTTCGGAGGATACCGCCCGATAGCTTACATAGGATTCGCAATAGGCACCGCGTATCAATACGTTCTTCTTAAAATAATGGTCGAAGTCGTATTTGCGGACTTTGGGGAAACGGTCGATATTCCGGAGTACGGCTTCGATATTAAAGCCTTTATTATTTGCCTTATCGCTTTCGCTTTACTGTATGAAATCGTAATGAGATATTGCAGCGGGAAAATAAGAAAATGCCCCATAAAGCAGGTAATGGAAAGCGGAGAATAATCGTTTTTATAAAACTTTTTCTTAGAACTTGTTCTCATAGGAGGGGACACGGATTTTCGCACATAATTTTTCCGAAAACAAGGAAAAATTATGCAGGCGGGCAGCTTAAGCGATAAGCCCGTCAAGAAATTTTGACGCAGTTAGCGGGAAAATTTGCCGAAAAGACGTGTGCTCATCCTATGAGAACAGTTTCTTATTTGTTATTCTTTTCGCCGGGCTTTATCCGCGCCTTTATTCTCCCGATTTTCTTTATTTCCCTCCTGCGCTTCAGCATTGCGGCAAAGTCATGAACCCGAAGAATATCGTTTATTTCCGCCCCCACAAATAAAATTATCATGCAAATATAAAGCCAGAGCAAAAAGAAAACGATCGCCGCAAGACTTCCGTATATGTTGGAGCGGCTCGCAAACATATCCATATAAAGGGAATACAGCGCCGAAAAGCCTACCCAGCCCACCGCGCTAACCACCGCGCCCGGAAGCTCGTTTCTGAACTTCGTTTTCCTTTCGGGTATGACGGTATATAAAAACATAAAAAATACCATTAAAAACCCGAAGCTCACCAGCCACCTTATTATCCTGACCGCGTTGGCGAGAGAGCCTAACGCGGGGACATACGTCATCAGCAGATTAAGTATCATATTGCCGAAAACCATAAGGAGCAAAACCACGACAAGCGCCGCTATGAAACCAACGGTATAAAACACCGCCGTCGCCCTCAGTTGAATATAACCGCGTTTTTCCGTAGTCTTATATACGGAGTTAAGACCGTAGATTATTCCCAGCACGCCCTTTGAACAGGACCATAAGGCGGCAATGGTGGTAATTGAAATAAGCGCGCCGGAACCCGTCTCCCCCGCCTCTCTCAATATTCCTTTAAGCAGCTCGCCTATAAGGGGGGAAAAAACTTCCATGGTCCAGCTTTCGATATTTTCGCCGCTGAAAAAAGGTATATATTTCAGCAGATTAAGAAACAGCATTAAAAAAGGAAAAATCGAAATAAAGATGAAGAACGCCGACTGTGCGGCATAGGCGGAAAGATTATCCGAATCAAAGCGCCTTGAGATACGCTCTGTTGCGTAAACAAGCGTACCTATAACCTTTTTCGGCTTTTGCATCGGATACCTCCCTTCTTATTATTTATAACGGTAAAGCGAAATTTTTTCAAAGCCGTCAAGGAGCTCCTCCGAAAGGCTGAACGCCGCTTCAACGCCCTTTGCCACACATTCGAGAGGATTGTCGGCCAGATAACACGGAGCGCCTATCTTACTTTGTATATATTTATCCAAGCCCTTAAGCAGTGCGCCGCCGCCCGTCAGAACAATTCCGTTCGCCAAAATGTCTCCCACCAGCTCCGGCGGAGTGCGCTCCAGCACCGAACGTATCCCTGCGGTGATCTCTTCCACGTGATCGATAAGCGCTTCGTACAAATCCATCTCGTTAATCTCAACGCTTTCGGGAAGTCCCCTGAGCAGGTTGCGCCCCTTTACCGTCATTTTCACGCCGGCGTCGGGCTCGAATACGTTGGCAAGGTGGATCTTAGCCTGTTCCGCAGTCTTTTCGCCTATAACAAGCTTGTATTTTGAAGAAATATACTTTATTATCGACTCGTCAAATCTTGTTCCCGCGAGCTTTATGGAAGTATCCTTTACTATTCCGTTAAACGAAGTTATGGCGATATCGGTTGTTCCGCCTCCTATATCAACTACCATAGCGCCCTTCGCCTGTGAAATATCAACTCCCGCGCCCAGAAGGGCGGCTATGGGCTCCTTTATTATAAAAACTTTTCTTGCCCCCGCCGAAAGCGCCGCTTCGATTACCGCACGGTTCTCCACATCGGTAATAAGCGAGGGAACGCATAGAATTATACGGGGCTTTAGCATCATACTGCTGCTTACTTTTTTTATAAAAGCGGAAACCATCGCCTCGGTAGTGATATTATCGGAAATAACGCCGTCCTTAAGAGGCTTCACCGCTATTATATATTCTGGAGTCCTGCCTATCATTTTATATGCTTCTGAGCCTACCGCAAGAACCTTTTGCTTTTTTTTATCGTAAGCCACCACGCTCGGCTCATTGACTACTATTCCCTTCCCCCCTATGGTTATGATTGTATTGGCCGTTCCAAGATCTATCCCTACGTCCACCGATGACATAACGCCACTTCCTTTCAGTTGTTTCCGCTTTTATTTTTTAGAAACTGTTCCATCAGGGATTGGCGCACGTCTATTCGGCATATTTTGCCGCTGACTTGCGTTTTGTCATTTGCTTTGTTGTCGGCGCATCCTTGCGCCGACTTTGGGCAAATTACTAATACTAATCCCTCTTTAAACTGTTGGATTAGTGTTTCGGAGGCAATCCCTTTTTATACCAATCCCTTTTTTTAACTGACGAAATACACACAGTTTAAAAAGGGATTGGTATAACACATCGTGCGTTAAAAATCCTTGACTGGCTTATCGCGTAAGCTGCCCGCCTGCGGATTTTTGCCTTGCCATCAACAAAATATGCTCGAAAATCCCGCACACCATTCCTATTGGAACAATTTATTATTATTTTCCTTTAAATATATTATAAGCTCGTCATGTGTATTCAAACACTTTTCCTCAATCACGGCGTTAAGCAAAAAATCAAGCGCTTTACCTATGTCGGCTCCCTTGTATCCCATCTTTACAATATCGTTTCCGTTTACCTCAAGGTTCTTTAAAGAAAAACACTCTTTTTCCTTCAATATATTTTCCGCCGTGCTTTTCGCTTGGTTATAAACGGGAATACGGTTCATTGCCACCCTCGCCTTAGCGTAATCGTCGGCTATATGAACCTTAAGAAGATCAAAATACCCTTCTTCGCCGAATCTCATAAGATGTTTCTTTATCATTATCGGGTCGTCATTCATTACCATATCGTGACGCTCTACCAAAAAAAGGGTCTTTTTAATCGTTGCGCCGTCATAGCGCAGCTTCTCCATGGTTTTTCGGCAAATATCTCCGCTAACGGAAGCGTGACCCTTAAAATGCCCCTCGCCGTTATAGAATTTATAACAAAACGGCTTTCCCAGATCGTGAAAAAGCATAGCGAGCCTTAAATAAGGTATCGGCTCAATTCCGCATAAAGCGGCTATGGTATGCTCCCACACATCGCGGTCGTGATAATGTGTATGCTGCTCAAAACCGACGCATTTATTTATTTCCGGAATAATTACCGAAAAAACATCGCTGTATTCTCTGAGCACCGAGGCTAAATATTCCGCGTTTCCGCAAAGAATTCTTGTAAGCTCGGAGCTTAACCTTTCGGGGGATATTTCCTTCAGAAGGTTCTTTTTTTTATGAATCGCGC
This sequence comes from uncultured Ruminiclostridium sp., assembly GCA_949878745.1. Lineage (GTDB taxonomy): Bacteria > Bacillota > Clostridia > Oscillospirales > Ruminococcaceae > Ruminiclostridium_E. The sequence goes on from CATLBH010000006.1 coordinate 41,936, forward strand.
TTTTGGTACCGCTTTCGGGAAGAAATCCGTACAACGCCATAAAACGCAATCCGCGCATTATCCTAAGAGCGTCCTCCTCAAACCGTTTTTCGGCGTCGCCCACACAGCGAAGCTCCATTGTTTCAATGTCGCCGATACCGTTGTAAGGATCGATGATCGCTCCGTCCCGTGAGCAGGCTATGGCGTTTACGGTAAAATCCCGCCGCTTCAAATCCTCCTCAAGGCTTCGGGTAAAACTTACGTTTTCGGGGTGTCGAAAGTCCTTATATTCCCCGTCGGTACGAAAAGCGGTGATTTCTACGGTGCCACGCTCCGAGATAACGGTTACGGTACCGTGTTTTATTCCCGTTTCCAGGATCTTCATACCCTCGAATACCCGCTTTATTTCCTCCGGCCCGGCGGAGGTGGTAACGTCGTAATCGGAAACCGAAAGCCCCATAAGAGGATTGCGCACGCAGCCGCCTATGCCGTAAGCCTTATAGCCCGCGTCTTCAAGCCTTTTTAATATTTCTTCCACAAATTTCGGAAGCCTGATTTTTTTTATCATTCCTGTTCTCTGAAAAAGTGCGCCGATGCCTGACCCGTTTTCGGGGGACATTGACATTTTATCTTAATTTTTCTGCAATCTCGTTTGCTTTTCCGTATATTTCTGAAGGCTGTTCGCCAATATAGTATTCCCCGTTTTCGAAAAGAATCCTACCGCCTACCATTGTCAGCTTGACGTTGCTCTTGCTCCCGCTGTACACAAGATTTTTTCCTATATTGTTAAGAGGCTGCATATTCGGCTGTTCAAGGTCAATTAAAACAAGGTCGGCTTTTTTTCCTTCTTTAAGGCAGTCACACTCCGTTAATCCCATAGCGAGAGCTCCTCCCTTAACCGCCATTTGCAATACACTGTCGGCGTCGCAGGCGGAAGCGTCCTTTTCCCGCAGCTTTTGCAGTCCCGTGGTCAGAAACATCTCTCTGAACATATCAAGACAGTTGTTGCTGGCCGCGCCGTCGGTGCCTATGGCCAGATTTACCCCTTTTTCCGCCATACGGCATATGGGAGCGATACCGCTGGCCAGCTTGGTGTTGGAAGCGGGGTTTGTAACGGCCCACATACCGTGGCGCTTAAAAATATCCATATCGTTATCGTCAAAATATACACAGTGGAACCCGCCGCCGCCGTAATTAAGCATTCCCAGCTCTTCAAACAGCGCCGTGGGGCTCATTCCGTGGCGCTCCCTGCACTCGGCGGTTTCCTTTTCGGTTTCGCTGTTATGAGTATAAATCGGCTCTTTCAGGCTTTGCGACAGTTTAGCCATTTCCTTCATAAGATCAAGCGTAGCCGTGTATTCCGCGTGAAAGCCCAATTGATAGGATATAAGCTCATTGTATTTTCCGTGGGCAAATTTAAGATATTCCTTGTGTACGCGTTCCGCGCTTACGGGGTCGCCGCTTACGGAACCGCAAAGTACGAGCCTGAAGCCCGTATCCGCCGCCGCGGCGGCAATCGCGTCCGCAAAAAAGTACATATCTAAGCAGGAGGTGATACCGCTGCTCAGATATTCCATTATTCCAAGCTTGGTAAGCAGATACACGTCGTCGGGGGTCAGCTTGTCCTCGCGGGGGAAAACACGCTCGAAAAGCCACTCCTGCAAAGGAAGGTCGTCCGCGTATGAACGCAGGAATGTCATGGCGGAATGCGTATGCGCGTTTTTGAAGCCCGGGATTATCAAATTGCCCCCACAGTTTATTTCCCTGTCAAAAGAGCCTTCTTTTTTTTCTTCACCCACATAGCTTATTTTATCCCCGTGGGTGTGAAGTTCTCCCTTGATTATCGAACAGTCTTTTTCGGCTGTCATTATTCTCGCGTTATAAAATCTTGTTTTCATGGCCGATTTCCTTTCACTTATTTTCCAAATAATTTACAAAGACTTTCCTTGTAAGGTGCGCGGCAAATACCTTTTTCGGTAACTATGGCGGTAATCAGCTCACCGTCGGTAACGTCAAAAGCGGGATTGTAACACTTTACGCCTATGGGAACAATAGGCTTTTCAAAATACAAGGCGCTTATTTCCTCTTCTCCCCGCTCCTCTATAACGATATCCTCGCCGGTGGGGCAATCAAAATCTATCGTGGAGGAAGGGCAAAACACGTAAAATGGTATCCCATAGTGCTTCGCCAGAACGGCGACTCCGCTCGTCCCCACCTTATTGGCCGTATCCCCGTTGGCGGCAACTCGGTCGCAGCCGACAAAACAAGCGTTGATTTTTCCCTGCTTCATAACTATGCTCGCCATATTGTCGCAGATAACGGTAACGTCAATTCCCGCGCGGTTAAGCTCGTAAGAGGTAAGCCTTGCCCCCTGCATAAGCGGACGTGTCTCGTCAGAATAAACGTGAAACTCATAGCCGCGCTCTTTTCCCAAAAACAAAGAGCCAAGCCCCGTACCGTAACGCGATGTTGCCAAAGGACCCGCGTTGCAGTGGGTAAGTATTCCGTCTCCGCTTTTTACCAAGGATAAACCGTATTCGGCTATTTTAGAGCACATCTCCGAGTCCTCGCTCTGAATAAGGCGGCTTTCTCTTATACAAATCCCGGCGATTTCCGAAAGACCTTTTCCCGCGTTCATTAAAGCGGTTTTTTCCACTCTGTCCGTCATTCGCGACAAATTTACGGCGGTAGGACGGGCGGAATCAAGATAACACTTTGCTTTGTGAATCTCTTCAAAAAACTTTTCTTCCGACAGATTAGGAATAAGAGAGAGCCTTTTCGCTTCAACGGCCATGGCGAACCCCGCGCATATTCCGATAGCCGGAGCCCCTCTCACCTGTAAAGCGCTTATTGCACGGTAAAAATCGTCAATACCCTTAAGCTCCGAATACATTTCTTTATTTGGCAGCTCGGTCTGATCTAAAATAACCACGCTGTCTTCCTTTTCCGTCAAACGAACATTTTCGAAAAAATCCTCTTTTTTATCATTGATCACTTGTCAAGTCCCTCATGATAAATATTAACGACGGAAGCTCTTATAAGCTTTTTAAACAAAGGCGCCGCTTTATCCGCCGCTTCGATCACTTCCTTGTGAGTAAGGGGCGTATCTGTCAGACCGCAGCCCAGATTCGCCACGCAGCTTATTCCCACGATCTTCATCCCCGCGTGATTGGCGGCAATCGCTTCGCAGGCGGTGCTCATTCCTATAGCGTCCGCTCCCAGCATACGGCACATTTTTACCTCGGAGGGTGATTCGAAGTTGGGACCCGTAAGCTGTATATAAACTCCTTCCCGAAGCTTTATTTTAAGCTCCTCGGCGGTTTTTTTGACAATTCCGCGAAGCTTTTTGCTGTATATCTCGCTCATATCGGGAAAACGGGTTCCCAAAGAGTCGATGTTCGGACCTATAAGCGGGCTCGGTACAAAATCGGATATCTGATCGGTTATAAGCATAAAATCTCCCGCCGAAAAATCGGGATTTGCCGCGCCGGAGGCGTTTGTAAGAAACAGCGCTTCCGCTCCCATTTTTCGCATAAGCCTTGTGGGAAGCACCACGTCGCTCATATTATAGCCCTCGTAATAGTGAACCCTGCCCTGCATTATCACCATGGGAACATCTTCTATATATCCGAAAACGAAACGCCCCTTGTGTCCCGGAACGGTAGACAAAGGGAACCCCTCTATCTCATTGTAATTCAAAGAAGCCTTGACTTCGATCTCGTCGGCAAGCGCTCCCAAGCCCGAACCCAGTATCAGGGCGACGGCGGGTTTGAAATCCACTTTGCTCTTAAAGCTGTCAAAACAAATTTCAAGCTTTTCTTCCGGAGTCATACAAATGTTGTTTTGTGTCATATCAAAAAACCATCCTTTCAAAGCTGTTATTTTACCGTATTTTTTTGCAATCCGATCTTATTACCTCAAGACCTTCTCGTCCGGCAATTTCCTTAAGCTCACTCTTATGCTCGTACATTTTTTTGTCCGCAAGCTTTTGTATCTCGCGCAGCGTAAGGTACTGATCCGACGAACCGCCCATGTAAAACTCAGTGCCGTAGGCAATTTGCAGTAAAAATCTGTGGGATTCATCGGAATTGTACTCATCGATGGCCGCCTCAAATTTCAATATTGCCTCGTTGCACCGCTTAAAAGCGTTTTCGCAGCAAATCACCGCCACAAATTCGTCTCCTCCGGTGCGGTATACGTCGCCTATGCTTCCGAAGCACTTGTTTATCATTGCCGATCCGTCCGTTATCAGCTTGTCCCCCATTTCATGGCCAAGAGTGTCGTTTACGGTTTTCAGGTTGTTTATATCGAATTGCACTATTCCTATTGAATCGTAATTTACCTTTACCACCTCAAGGTGATTAAGCTTCTTTTTGAACGCGGCGATATTTCCCACGCCCGTCAGTCCGTCGGTAAAGGCAATCTTGCCCATTGTTTCCGCCTCTCCGCTAAGCTCAAGTGCCTTTGAAAAAACGCGTATTCCGATAACAAGCACCGATATAACAAAAAACAGGCAGGTTAAAACAAACGGTATGGGTACGGAGCCGCCCGAACCGATAACAATCTGCGCCGCAATCCCCCCGAGAAAAATTAAATATATCGCCGTAAAGGCAAAATCCGAGCTTCTTTTTTCGTTCTTTTTATGAAAATCAAATATAAGCGCGCCTAAAATCAGCAGAAGCTGAATCGGCATTAATATATCAGATATAATTTTAGTACGGTAAATATCCGCCGCTCCCGATATTCCGAGAGCATAAAACGCCGCCGTAACAACGGCCTGAATTACCGCCGCCGCCTGTAATATCCTGTCCGAAACGCGGTGCTTTGTATTGTACGCGAAAAAGAGAATGAGCGGCATTATCATAGTGACGTAAGCGAGATTTTTTATAATATACAAGGCGTCAGCGCCGACTATTTCCAGCGCGGAAAGCGAAGTGCTCCCCGAAAGGGAATAAACCGAAGCCAGCACGGCGAAAGCCCCGGCGTAATGCACTCCGTTAAGCGACGCCACCCTTCCGAACGCGAAATAAAACATAATCAGTATTATTCCCGCGCAAAACATCGCGATACACAAAACTATACCCAAAAGATCGTTTCTGAATACGGTATTGATAATTTCGTCCGAATTTCCTAACAGAACGTTTCTTATTCCGCACTGTTCGTTTTCGTAAATAAGGGTTACGTCAATTCTGACAACATCGCTTTCGGAAATATCACCGAGACTTGTAAAATGAAACTGCGGCGACGGCGCGTCAATTGAAAAAAGCGATTTTTCCATCAGATAAAAGTGCTCGTCGGTGGAATATACGAGTTTATCGTTAACAAACACCCGAGTATCCGCAAAGGAATTTTTAAAAGCAATATAAACGTTTTTGTAATCCTCTTTCGCCGTATGAAATAAGGAATATTTGTTATTAAAAACAATAGCGGAAATCTGAGAACGGTTTTCCGTGTCGATTTCAACGCCTTTTTCGCTTGTCCATTTGACGTTTAAACCCGACGCGTTTTCAAAAATCATATGCGGTGAAAAGAATATATTGTAACCGCAGGCGAAAACAAACGCCGCGGCAACAATTACAAATATTACGGCCAATACGGGCGATCTGTATTTTCTCATGATTTACAGCGTATCCTTTTTGTTTTGTAAAATAATTCCGAGAAGCTCTTCGGAGGAAGAGGCTATATATATAGCGCCGCTGTCCAAAAGCTCCTTTTTTGTGCGAAACCCCCACAGTACACCGCAGGAATCCACCCCCGCGTTTATTGCCGTTTCCATATCCACGTTGCTGTCACCGACGTAAAGTACGTCTTTTTTGTTTGCCTTAAACCTGTCCATAACATAATTGACGGAATAGGGGTCGGGCTTTTTCGGAATACCGTCCTCTCTTCCTCGCACAACGCTTATATTGTCGCCGAAAAAATCCTTTACCAGCTTTGCCGAATAGGAATGATCCTTATTGGTCACCACGCCAGTTCCTATGCCGTTTCTTTTAAGCTCGGCCAGCATTTCCGATATCCCCTCGTACGGCTTGGTATTGTCAAGGCAATGAGCGCCGTAATATTCGGAAAAAAGCTCACGGACTCTGCTTTCCTCTTGCTCACCTATATTTTGGGGGCAAATTCTTTTTATCAAAACAGGTATTCCGTTTCCCACAAAATATTTATATCTTTCGGCAGCATAAGTAGGATAGCCAGAAGCGCTCAGAGCGTAATTTCCGGCGGCCGCCAGATCCTCCAAAGTATTAAGCAAAGTGCCGTCCAGGTCAAATATTACATATTTATACATAAAAACACCATTCTGATAAATTCATATAAATAACATAATACCACTAAAGGTAAAATTTGTCAACTTTTATGCCAAAAAAACACTTGTGTAATATAGATTTTTAAAAAAGGATCATTCCCCGCCCGCTTTAAAATTGTATATGGGCTTTATTATTCTTTCCACAGACGCGGTGTCTCCGATATTGCCGATTATATCGTCAATATTCTTGTACGCCATTGGACATTCGTCAAGAGTGTCTTTATTTACCGAAGTAGTGTATACTCCTGTCATCTGTTTTTTGTATTCGGAAACGGTAAAGGATTCTCTGGCCGCCGACCTGCTCATAAGCCTTCCCGCGCCGTGGGGAGCCGACCGATTCCAATCGTCGTTGCCTTTTCCGATACAAATCAAAGAACCGTCTCTCATATTTATGGGAATAAGAAGCTTTTCGCCTTTTTCAGCGGAAACGGCGCCTTTTCTTAAAATCATCGAATCGGTATCGATGTAGTTGTGAACCGTCGTAAAGCTTTCTTCCTCATGAAGCTTCATACCTTTGAGTATTTCATCCGTCATAGCCTGTCTGTTAAGCGCCGCGTATCTCTGTACTATCTTCATATCGTGAATATAACGTTCAAATAAATCGCCCGATACAAAAGCCAATGATTTCGGAATGCTTGTTCTTTGTAGGGCGTTTAACCTTTTCAGCATTTTTTGTATCTCTTTTTCCCTGCCCTGTGCCTTAAGCTCGGATATCAAAGATTCCGTTTCGCTTTTCGAAGCGCCGTTCAGTTCCCTGTAACCCTCCTCCTGATAATAGTTAGCCACCTCAAGACCCAAATGACGGCTTCCCGAATGCACCACAAGATAAATACTTCCTTCCTCGTCCTTATCGGCCTCTATGAAATGATTTCCGCCGCCCAATGTTCCAAGACTTTTTTCGGCTCTTTCTGGGTTTATTTTTTTATAACAGCATAATTCCTTCAAATCAATTTCGTCAAAGTATCTGTGAGTCTTTTCCCTCACATTAAAACCGGAGGGAATTTTTTCATAAATCAGCTTATCCAGCTTTTGCGGCTCTATATGATCCTCTTTTATTTTAACTGTTTCCATTCCGCAGCCTATGTCAACCCCCACAAGATTAGGGACTATCTTATCGGTTATCGTCATGGTTGTTCCTATTGTACAGCCCGCGCCGGCGTGTATATCGGGCATCAATCTTATTCTGCTTCCCGCCGCAAATTCTTGATCAAGCAAAAGAAGCACCTGTGAAACAGATGCCTCGTCTACCGCATCGGTAAAAATCTTCGCTTCGTTATATTTACCTTTAAGCTCTGTCATAAAGCCTCCTGTTTGTACATATGAACCCGTAATTCCTTACCGTCAATTATAACATTTTATGAAAAAACTGTCAAGGTAGGAAAAAAAGCATTTTTCACGGGCATTTGTCAATTTGACAAAAAAACAAAAAAATAGTATAATTTTAATTAATTTTATTTATATGAGGAATATAATTATGTATGAAAAATTCATTTGCCCCGTTTGCGGTTATCCCCTACTTATGGAAAACAGCTCTCTGAAATGCGGAAAAGGCCATTGCTTCGACATTTCCTCAAGCGGCTATGTCAATCTTCTTAACAAAGGCGGTAAAAAAGGACACGGCGACGATAAAAAAATGGTAAGAGCAAGACGCGATTTTTTATCCAGAGGATATTACGAACACCTGAAAGAAGCGCTTAAAAAGGCGGTCGGCGGCGTAATATGCAAAAACGCCGCGATATTGGACTCCGGCTGCGGCGAAGGCTATTACACAAGCGGATTTGAAGCCTTGCTCAAAGAAAACGGCGGAGGGGAAATATACGGAATAGACGTTTCCAAGGAAGCGCTTAAGCCGGCGGCGAAGCTTTGCGGAAATGTGAGCTTTGCCGTCGCCAGCGCCTATTGTCTGCCCTTTGAAAAGGAAACCTTTGATATAATTATCTCGGTGTTCGCCCCCTTGGCTGCCGACGAATTTCACAGAACCCTTAAATGCGGCGGCTTCTTTATTACAGCCATTCCTTTGGAAAAACATCTTTACGGCCTTAAAAAAGCGGTATACGAAAATCCTTACCTCAACAAACCCGAAAATACTGACCTGAAAGGCTTTAAACTTATAAACGGTATTGAGATAAAAAAAGAATTGACATTAAAAAACGCGGAGGATATAAAAAATCTTTTTATGATGACCCCCTACTACTATAAAACCTCAGCGGAGGATCAGAAGAAGCTGGAAAAATTAAACGAGCTTATAACCGAAAGCGAATTTTTAATTATAGTTTATAAAAAAATATAACCGCCAAAAAAAGCCGCGCGGGGCACAAAAGCCGCGCGCGGAAAATGAAATAAAATGATGAAGAAAAACAGTCATGTATATCGGTTCAATTATTGGAAATCAGCTAAATAAGAATCAATAACACCCTCGTTCTCGGTGCGGAGCTGTGTCCAGCCCTTCTGGTTCTCATCCTGCACAAACGCCAGGTTGATAAGCATATCGTCAACAATCTTGGTAAGTTCGTCGCTGAAGCCGTAGTAACAGTCAACAAGTACGTCGTACTGAGTAACATCTTCAAAGCTCAGGATGAAATCAAGCTCTTCTTGGGTGTAATGCTTGCTCGCCATCATGCTTTCGTTAACAACCGCCTTAAGCTCGGGGTCAACAAGGCTCTTGCGAACAATATTGATGAACGCCGCGCAGCCTTCGGGATTAGGCGAACCACTGGGAACCATATAGCCGAACGCGGTCAGACCGTGGTAATACTTATCCGCAAGGGGATCCTTGGGGAAAGGAACAAATTCGAATTCGTCGGTATAAACTTCTTCGTTGCAGAATTCGGAGAACTTCCAGTCGCCTACGCCAAGGAAAGCCACGTTGCCGCTGGCCAGAGGCTCTGTCTCGTTGCTCCACATTCCGTCGCCTCTTACCGCGTAATTTTCCTTACGGAGTTCCATAAGGAAGTTGGCCGCTCTTTCAATGTTAGGGTCGTTAAAGTTCTTGGTTATGGAACCGTCAGCCTCAACGCCGATAAGAGGAACACCGGTGCTTATAAAGATTTCGGTACCCAATATACCATATACACCGCCGATAGCGTCGGGATTAACTCTCGTAAATTCAGCCATAATGTCCTTAAAGGCGTTCCAATCCCACTGGTTGCTCTTATAAAGCTCCATGGGGTTCTTAAGACCGTAAGAAGCGAACAGGTCGGCGTTGTAAATCAAGCCGTTAGGGAAAGCGTTGGTGGCGAAGGGATAGAAATAATGTTTGCCCTTCCAAGCGAAGCGCTCAACAAGATCCTTGATACCTTCGGTCCACTGGGGCTCGGACATATAAGGCTCAAAATATTCGGTCATATCTGTGTAAAGGTTCTTCTGCATAAGAGAGGGGAAGGTAAGGTTTTCCTTATCTACCAGGTCGGGAGACTGACCGGTTGTAATAAGGGTCTGAAGCTTGTCAAGCCTGTCTCCCCAAGGAACGGTCATGTAGTCGATCTTTCCTCCGTAGGTCTCTTCAAACAGCTTAACCGCGGGCTTAATGTCACCTGCCGTACGGATATCGTAGATTCCGAAATAAACAAGATTCGGGTTATCGAGAGTTTTCTCCGGTTCGGTTACGAACTCGTTGATATCAACGGGGTTGTTAATATCATCGTCCAATGTGTTGGAGGTCGTGGTCACTTCGCCGAGACCGCTGCTCTGATCACAGGCAGTAAGACCCAAAATCATTGAAGCGCAAAGAGCAAGTGAAATGATTTTTTTACTGGTTTTCATTGTAATTGTCCTTTCATAAATTTTTTGACCGGCGTTCTTAAGATAAAGAGCCGACGGTCTTTATCAGTACCCGTTACGCTGCCTTCACGGACAGAACGCCCGCGTTCGGGAAACGGGTATGAGACATTTTTTGTTGCCGATATGTATAGACCCTTTTAAAAGGTCTTTCGATATTCCGTTGGCGTCATTCCGTAAATTTGTTTAAATTTTCTCATAAAGCTGTATTCGCTGATGTAACCGCACTTCTGGGCTATCTGATTTACGTTGAGACTGGTTGTGGTCAAAAGCCGTTCGGCACGTATGAACCTGCTTTTGGTTATATCCTCGAGAACGCTTACCCCGAAAAATCTCTTATACGAATGCTGAAATCCCGAATAACTCATTCCCGAATACTTTGCTATTTCGGCAACGCTTGACATTTCGTCCGGATAAGAATATATGCAATTTCTGAGATGCATAAAAAAATAGTGTTTATTGGACGAGTTCAGTGAATTGGGAGGTATTGCGCTCCTGATACTGCGGCTGAGCTTAAGGAAAAACAATTCCATATAGCGGGATTCGATCATCTCCCGCTCTTTGTCAAAAATATGGTGTTCATAGGACACCTGCTGAAGAATCTGCGACAGCTCTTCGGCGTTCTTTACGAGAACCACTTCATTCATCGGTATTTTAAGACCGCTGATAAACTTTTCGTCTTCCTCTTCAAAATCAAAAAATATCCAATCATATACAAAAGCGTCGTCGCTTCCGTATCTAAAAGGCATATCCGGAGTAAACATGATAAAAGAGCTTTCGGGAACAAGAATTTTTTTATCGTTGAGAACAAACTCGGCGGGCGATTTTGTAAGCGCCATAAACCCGCATCCCACGCCGTTCGGATTTTCGAAATAACATCCTGCGTCGCGGCGATAGTGGCATCCGATGGTGCCTATTTTCATTTTTTTGTCACCTCATATAAAATCTTTTCGATTTCCCCTTAAGTTCTATAATAATTATAACATTATTGCGCCGCAATCTCAATGCTCTATTATGTTGTCAACACTATCCGTTTATGCTTTTCCCGTTTTTCTGCCTGGCAAAATATACATTATTTTTTCTCTAATGAAAACAAATAGAGTTTTTTTGCACAAAAAGACCGACATTTTACATTATTTTTTCTTTTTCATACTTGCCGTCGTCTCTCCTCACAAGCTGTTCGTTTTCTTCCATATCCGCCACAGCCGCCTTGGAAATAATTTTGCCGTCCGAATCCGACAAATAAATCGTTTCACCCGTTTTAAGATTAAAATTCGTAACCAATTTCTGAAGCGCCGAGGTATCGCTGTTGTTTTTGCACACTATGGTAAGCTCGCTTTCCGCTTTGATAAAAACGGAAGGTATTTCCCAGCGGTCAAGCTTTTTCGCCGTATCTGAAAGGCAAAAGCCATCCAGCTTAACGTCCTCGGAATTGGGATTGTACAGCGTTATGCTGTCCGAATCTCCCGCAGTGTAAAGTCTGCTTATATAAATCGGTTCGCCCGAAACGGGTATCTTCTCGTAAACGGCTTTTACCGTAATATTCCCGTCCTTCGCCATATCGGGCGTTATCACCGTTTCAGGCTCTTCGATACGCTCTCCGTTAATGTCCCAGTGGGAAAAGGTATATCCAGTATACGAAGCCGCTTTGACGGGAACATAGCATTGAGAAAAATAATTTCTCACCGCCTTTTCCCCTCCCGATATTTCCACCGAATTCAAAAACGCCGTGCCGCCCTCTCCGTTTAAAAGAGCAATATTTATCATATCCTTTTCAAAACCCAGCACCTTAGTAATATCCCTTATAACCACCTCGGAGCGGTTCTTGAAAAAGTCCCGTATCTGCTGTCTGCTGTCCGCAAAGGTCTCCCTTCTCGCCCATGTGGAAGTATAACCGTTTTCGAGAGCGTACATACATTCGGTGTCGCACAAGGAAATCTTTTCCTCAATTACCTTAAGCGCGTTTTCGTAGGACATCTCGCCGTACATCAGGTCGCATACTGTATCGGCCAGCTTTACCTTCATATCGTCCCGTTCGAGAAGCGCGGTAAGGAAGAGTGACTCCCCTCCCATATGCCTTCCGTTAAGGAGATATGAAAGAGTCGGTTCCTTATAACCGTTTCCGTAAAGCCCCATACCGAATTCCACGTCAAAAAGGAGAAAACGCCATTTTCCGTCAAGATAAGGACTTGACACCTCCTCCCCTTCGGAAGGGTAGTAGCGCCAGGCCTTAAAATTATTGCCTGGCCAATCCTCATTGTTTATATAAATCTGTATGGCGTAATAGAGCATAAGATTGTCTATATCCACGAGAGAACAAAACTCCTCAAATTTTCCGTCGTCGGTCAGATCGCTTCTTGCCAGATCGCAGACATAGTTATAATCCTCGGCGCTTTTCAGATCGTAATAGTCGCTGTCCTCATCGTTTTCGTCAAGCTCCGCTTCCCTGTGTCCCACTATGCGGAAGCCGTCCCTGTCGCCGCCGTAGGTGGATTCCAGATATCCCGCGCAATACGCCTCGTGAAGCCAGGCAAAGCCGTAGTATTTTCCGTTGAGAAAAACCGCCGCCGGTATGGTATCCTGTGTATCGGGAAAACCCGCGTTTTTTGCCAGCTGATTTCCAACCTCGTCGCGTATGCTGGCGAATTCGCGGTCGTTTGCGTTATTTCTCAGGGTAATGCGGTCATATCTGTCTATAAGCTGTCCGTAAGCGTCGTTGGTAACGCCGAAAAACGGATACTTAAACATTCCGTTGCCCTCGCTGTACTCGTTTCGGGCGATAAGCCGCCAGGATTTCTGATCCACCGCTCTCGAAACGCCTCCAACCACTCGGGCGCCCGCGGCCTGATCCAAAAGCTGCTTACCCTTGCTGTCATAAACCTCCACATACATATCGCGTTCGCTTTCGCGGCCGCTTATAAACCAGTTGGCGGGAGCCTCATAAGGTATCTCTCCGCCCTCGTATTCGTTTTCCAGCCACTGATCCCTTACATAACCCTCCACGCACACGCCGTAGTTGTAATCGTATAAATTGTAAGGATCCGTGGAAAGCACAAAGACATAGGTGGATTCGTCAAAGCGCTCAAAAACGTTTTTCCCGGTCACGTAACTTTTGGTCTGAAGCTCGGAGGTTGTGCCGCCGTTTATTGCCACGGCTTTTATGGTGGTAGCGTTTACCGTGTTACCCGCCTTTATGACTATCGGCTTGGTGTATCTTTTGGAGCCGCTGTCGGGAGTGGAGCCGTCAAGGGAATAGAAAATCTCCGCTTCGCCGTTCTTACAGCTTATCTCCACCCCTATCGTTTCATCGTAAAAAGTTTCGGTATGGGAAAACTTAAGATGCAGCGGATCGTCTCCGTTTACTTCGGGAAGCTGATTTTCATCGTCTTTGAGCACGCTCTGCTGCTCCTCCTGAAGCTGGGGAAACATAACAAGTCCCGCCCCGGCGACGATACCGACGAGTATTATTATTACAAGTACCGTAAATTTTTTCATTGTAGAATTCCTTTCGCCGTGTCAGACGTCACCAGCGTCTATCCTTTTTAAAAGAAGCTCTCTGCAAAGAACCGGATCGGCCCTCCCCCCGGACAGCTTCATACACTGTCCCACCAAAAAGGCCAAAGCGTTGGTTTTCCCTTTTACGTAATCTTCCGCGCTTTTCCCGTTATCCGTCAGCACGCGCCGTACCAGTTCTTCCGTATAATCCGAATCCGAAACCTGTTCAAGCTTAAGCTCCTTTAAAAGCGTATCTATATCGCTGCCGCTCAAGATATGGTTTTCGAAGAGCAGCTTGGCCGATGTGGAAGAAACAACGCCTTTTTCCCTTAATCTTCCTATTTTAGAAAGGGCAAGACAAAATCCATTAATATTTTTTTCGTTAAGATAATTCGGTTTTTCATTAAGAAATTCCGAAGCAGCGCCGTTTATAAGCCCCGAAAGAACGTTGGCGCCGCACAGATTCACATCGACGCACAAGCGAAAAATCCGATCCTTTATGGGGTCGAGGATAATATCCTCCGCCGCCTGTCCCGAAATTCCCAACGCCGTATAATATAAACGTTTTTTATTTGGGAGCATTGGCAGTTCCGTTAAAACGCCGTTTACGAATTCCTCGGTCAAGATTATTTCGGGAAGATCGGGATCGTCAAAATAACGGTAGTCGGCAGTATCTTCCTTGCTTCTCAAAAGCGCGCTCTCTTTTTTTACGGGATCCCAGCGCCTTGTTTCACGAAAAACGCGGTTTCCCTCGGAAATAATCTTTTTTTGCCGTTCTTCCTCATACATTATCCCGCCGAAAACATTGCTAAAGCCGCTGACGTTTTTCAGCTCGCACCGTTCCCCCAAAGGCTCCCCTCGGCGGTGAACCGAAACGTTTATGTCGCAGCGCATGCTTCCCTGCTCTATCCTGCAATCCGAAATCCCCAGATATATCATATTCAGTCTGAGTTCCTTCAGAAAATCCACCGCTTCCGAAGCCGAATGAAAGCATGGCTCCGTTACCAGCTCAATAAGCGGTATGCCGCAGCGATTGAAATCAACACCGTTCCCGCAAAGCTTTCCGGCGTCCTCCTCCAAATGTATGTCCGATATGGGATATTTTTTCCCTTTTATTTCAAGAAAACCGTTTTTACAAATCGGCGCGTAAAGCTGAGAAATCTGATACCCCTTGGGCAGGTCGGGATAAAAATAATTCTTTCTCGACATTTTGAAACGCCTGTTTATATTGCAATTAAAAGCAAGTCCCGCCCGCACCGCCAGCTCCGCCGCCCTTTTATTTACTGCGGGAAGCGTTCCGGGATATCCCGCGCATACGGGGCAAACCACGGTGTTTTCCGTCTCTCCGAAGGTGTTTTTACAGGAACAGTACATTTTCGTTTGGGTGAGAAGCTCAATATGTACCTCAAGGCCTATTACCGTTTCAAACACATTGCTCATCAAATATAATCCGACCATCCTCTCCGGGAGCGCCGACGCGGCGGTCTGAAAATTTTTTTTAACACAACTTAATTTATATTATTTTAACATAAAAAAAGCGATATGGCAATACGAAATTATAAATTTTTCAAAAATTTTATTGCCAAAATCCGCATTTTATAGTATAATATTCATAATAATTTTTGTGTATAAAGGATAAATATGAAACCGGAATCTGTTAAAAATATCGATGATATTTCGAAATTTGCAATGCTAAATCAGGGAAACACGGCCGAAATATATTCCTATGGCGACGGCAAAATACTTAAACTATTCAGAGACAGTATGCCCTTTTCATTGATAAACAAAGAATACGAGTGCGGTAAAGCGATAAACGCCAAATTAAAAAACACACCCAAGGTGTTTGATATGGTGTCATACAAATCAAGGTACGGTATTGTCTGCGAACGAATAACGGGCGGCGATATGATCGGGGCAATGCTCGGAAAAATTTACAAAATACGGAAATATTCAAGGGAACTGGCTTTCCTTCATTCCGAAATACATAATGCACAGGTCGATTTACCGCAAAACGTAAAAGAAACGCTTCGGGAAAACATTGACTTCGCCGACTTGCTCACCGATTCGGAAAAGGAAAACATCAAATCATACATAAGTACTCTTCCCGACAAAAACAGTCTGTGCCATTTCGACTTTCACCCGGGAAACGTAATGATACGAGACGGCGCTTTATGCGTTATAGACTGGATGACAGCCTGTAAGGGCGACGCGAGCGCCGACGCGGCGAGAACTGTTTTGCTTTTGCGCTACGGTGAAATGAAATACGGAAACCCGTTTTTGAAAGCCGCAGTACGGATTTTCAAAAGATACATCGGAAATATTTATTTCCGTGAGTACAAAAAATTAACCGGAATAACGGAATACGATACGGAACGTTGGATATTGCCTATCGCCGCGGCAAGGCTGAGCGAATGGATAACCGACGGCGAAAAAGAAAAATTATTGAAGCTTATAAAAGAAAAGTTAAGATATACCGAAAATCCGAAAAATATCTCAAAATAACGCGCAGAGCCGACAAATCCGCAAAATCGCGGCCTGTCGGCTCATTCTATTTCAGCATACACACCCTATTTTTTTCATCAAATTTTTCATTTCACATATTCCCTTTTTCTGTTCGGCTATAATATCCTTCAATATAGGCGCCAGCGGCTGACAAACGTTATATTTCAGCGCGTTTTCCGCCATTCTAACCGCCCCTATATGATGAGGGATCATTTCCCGCATAAAATTGCAGTTTATATTGTTGTCTCCGTATGCCGAACGCATTTTTTCAAACATATTATGTATAATCATATCCGTGTCGCGCTGATAAAGACATACGTCGCATTTCGGGCTGCACATCTCACCGCACTTCGCCTGTATACGGCTCATTTCCTCTATTCCCAGCTTCTGGGAGGAAACTATATTCTCGGCGATACATTGAAGAGGTACCAAAGTGGTGTACTTGAGTATGTTTTCCGCCATTTCCACGGCAGCCATGTGATGAGGTATCATTTGGGCGATAAAATTTCCCGATATACTGTCGGACAGCTTCGCACCCGTCATTTTTTCGATCATATTGTCCAGAATACAATAATAGTCGCTGATATAATTTTTAGCGACATTGCTTAACATACACGGTCTCATAACAACATCTCCCTTCGTATAAAGCAATATATTCGGAATACGCAAAATGTGTTACATCAAAATGTTGACTTAACGATCATTTTATGGTAAAATATTAAAACACTGTATTTTAGATAAAATGTCGAAAGGAAAAACCAATGTATCTCCCCGTTGACAGCCACAATCATTCCACCCAATCGCCAGACGGTGAAAACACTCTCCGAGAAATGGCGGAGAAAGCGGCGGCGCTTGGAATAGAACACCTTACGGTTACCGACCACCTGGAAATAAACAAATTCTACGACGAGGAATTTCCCTATGAAGAGCCGGTGAAACAGTCCGCGCAGCTGCTGCCTGCCCTAAAAGAAGAATTCAAAAACAAGGTAGATATTCATTACGGCGTTGAACTGGGACAGCCCCTTCACGATATGGAACTGACAAATCGTATGCTTGACAGCTGCGATTACGAATTTATCATAGGTTCCTGCCATATGGTAAAGGGTTGGGACGATTTTTATTATCTGGATTATAAAAAAAACGACCCCCATTATTTAATGAAGCTTTATTTTGAAGAGGTTCTGGAAATGGCGGAATGGGGAAAATTTGACGTTCTGGGACATCTTACCTATCCTTTGAGATATATCGAGGGGGATTTCGGAATAAAAATAGATATGGACAGATATGCTTCAATTATAGAAAAAATTTTTATCACCCTTATAAAAAACGGTATGGGCATAGAAATAAACACTTCGGGACTAAGGGAAAAAATTAACGTTACCCTTCCCTCCGAAAAATACGTCAAGATTTACAGAGATTTGGGGGGAGAAATAATTACGGTGGGATCCGATGCCCATTGCGCTGAAAATCTCGGAAAAGGAATTTCTCAAGGGATACAAATCGCAAAAAAATGCGGATTCGATAAAATATATTATTACGACCGCAGAAAACCCGTTTCAATAAATATATGAAAGGTAATGACATTATGAAAAAAATAGTCGATTTGCTTCGTGAAAACGCGCGGCTCACAAACGAACAGCTTGCGGTTATCTTAGAGACCACGGAAGAGGAAGTCGCCAAGGAGATAAAACAGCTTGAGGAAAACGGAACGATAATAGGATACTCCGCCATTATAAATGAAGAGCAGCTGGATAAAAACGCCGTTACCGCATTTATAGAGGTGAAGGTCTCGCCGCAGGTGGAATGCGGATACGACGATATAGCCAAAGCCATCGCCCAATACGACGAGGTGGACACAGTTCAGCTTATGAGCGGAAGTTTCGACCTTTCGGTAACATTAAGAGGGAACAATCTCCGCGAGGTAGCGCTTTTTGTAAACGAAAGGCTGGCTACCCTTGACGGCGTATTGTCCACCACCACCCATTTCATACTTCAAAGGTATAAGGAAAAGGGCGTTAATTTTGCGGCGGACGAAGCCGACGAAAGGAGCCTTGTATCACCGTGATGGATTACGAAAAGCTGTTGTCCGATACGGTACAGGATGTGAAATTTTCCGGTATAAGGAAATTTTTTGACATTGCCTCTACCGTTGAAAACGTTATTTCCCTGTCCGTGGGAGAGCCCGATTTCAAAACCCCCTGGGTTATAAGAAAAGAAGCGATAAGAACCCTTGAAAAGGGTAAAACCGCTTACACCGCCAATTCGGGACTCCTTCAGCTCAGGCGCTCCCTTTCGGAGTATATTGAAAGAAAAATCGGCTTAAAATACGACCCCGATCATGAAATAATAGTAACTGTGGGCGGCTCGGAAGCCATAGACTGCGCTTTTAGGGCATTGTGCGACCCGGGCGACGAGGTTCTTATTCCCGAGCCTTCCTTTGTATGCTACGCTCCTCTTGTTAAAATGGCGGGAGGGGTTCCCGTAATTATAGAAACCAAGCTTGAAAACAACTTTAAGCTTACCCCCGACGAAATAAGGGAAAAACTTACCCCCAAAACTAAAGCGCTGGTATTCCCCTACCCTAACAATCCCACCGGCGCGGTAATGAGAAGGGACGACCTTGAAAAGGTAGCGGCGGTAATACGGGAAACCGATATGGCGGTTATATCCGACGAAATTTACGGCGAGCTTACCTACGGCGCCGAACGTCATGTTTCCATCGCCGAAATTGAGGGAATGAAGGAGCGCACCATTTTGATAAACGGATTTTCCAAGGCGTTTTCCATGACGGGCTGGCGGCTCGGATATTTCGCCGCCCCCGCTCCCATTACAGGTCAGATGCTCAAAATACATCAATACGCAATTATGTGCAGCCCCACGGTAAGCCAGTTCGCGGCCGTCGCGGCGCTTACGGACTGCGACGGAGAAGTGCTGCGTATGAAAGAGGAATACAACGCCAGAAGGCGGTTTGTGGTAAAAGGCTTCAACGATATGGGGCTTGAATGCTTTGAGCCGGAGGGCGCGTTTTACGCTTTCCCCTGTATCAAATCAACGGGACTTACCTCGGAGGAATTCTGTAAACGCCTTCTGAATTCCAAAAAAGTTGCCATCGTTCCCGGCGACGCCTTCGGCGCGTCGGGAGAAGGCTTTGTGAGAGTAAGCTACGCTTATTCCCTCGCCCACCTAAATACCGCCCTTCAAAGAATCGAGGAATTTTTAAAGGAACTGAAAAATTGAACAGAAAGAAAGAAAATAATATGGAGTATTTTTCGCTGTACGATCAGGATCGTATACCTTTGGGCAAAAAAATAATCAGAGGAGAGAAGATGTCCGAAAACGAATATCGTTTATGTATTCACGTATGCGTTTTCAACTCCGAAAACAAAATGCTGATCCAACAAAGACAGCCCTTTAAAGAAGGCTGGTCGAATATGTGGGACGTTTCAACCGGCGGAAGCGCGATCGCGGGAGAAAACAGCCGCGAAGCTGCCCAAAGGGAGCTTGAGGAGGAAATAGGGCTGAAAATATCCTTTGAAAAAATGCGCCCCATACTGACCGTTCATTTTGACCACGGCTTCGACGATATCTATACCGTATCCTCCGACGCGGACATTAACGACTTTAAGCTTCAATACGAAGAGGTGAAGGCGGTAAAATGGGCTTCGGAGGAAGAAATACTCGATATGATCGCCGACGGCACATTTATTCCTTATCACGAACATCTTATATCTCTGCTGTTCTTTATGAGGAATCACCGCGGAACCTTCAAGCACGACGAGGAATAATACAATGGCCGGGATAACAGTAAACGCGTACGCAAAAATAAACCTTTTCTTGGACATAACCGGCGTTTTACCAAACGGATACCATTCCCTGAACAATGTTATGCAGCAGATTGAGCTTCACGACGAGGTTAAGGTGTCCCTTTCCGAAGGAAGCGGGGTGAAAATCACCTGCGATAACCCCGCCGTACCCGCCGACAACAGAAATATCGCCTATAAGGCCGCCGCACTTTTTTCCGAAAAAACTGGGCTTTCCGCCGAAATAACCATCGACGTCAAAAAAAACATACCCGTTATGGCGGGATTAGGAGGGAGCAGCACCGACGGAGCGGCAGTGCTCAAGGCGCTTAATCGTCTTTGCGGCGAACCGCTGACAAAGCGGGAGCTGGAAGAGCTCGGGGCGGAGCTTGGCGCCGACGTTCCCTTTTGTGTCAGAGGCGGCGCGGCCTTTTGCCGTGGAATAGGCGAAAAAATGGTTGATATAAAAGGCCTTAAAGACTGCCATATCCTGATTGTAAAGCCGGATTTTTCATGCGGCACCTCAGAAGCCTATATGCTGTACGATAAAGCGCCGATAAAAAGCTTGGGAGAGCCCGACGGGCTGATCTCCGCGCTTATGGAAAACGATCTCCGTAAAACGGGCAAGTGCGTTTACAATATCTTTGAATCGCTATATAAGGACTGCCGAATAGAAAAAATTAAAAAGGATTTGACGGCATTAAACGCTTTGGGCACACTCCTGAGCGGAAGCGGAAGCGCGGTCTGCGGGCTGTTTGAAACCGAATCGGAAGCCGCGGCGGCTATGTCCCGTTTAAAATATCCATTCAGGATTTTGACAAAACCCGTTTTTTCTCTTGAAAAAAATTGATGTTTGTGTTAAAATGTAATAATAGCTCTGTTTACTATACCGTGTAAAAGGAGGAATCTGCAATGGTGCTTATTCACAATCACTTGGGAGAAATAAACATTTCACGTCAGTTTTTCGCCCAGCTTATCGGAGGAACGCTGATCAACTGCTTCGGAGTGGCGGATACAAACGCCTGTACCCCGAGACAAAGTCTCAGAGAATCGCTGCCCTTTATCAGAAAAAAGAAATTCATTGACAAGGGCGTAGCCGTAAAAACCGTAAGGGGAAAGCTTCATGTGGACCTTCATATCACCGTCTTATACGGAGTAAACATTTCCTCGGCCGTAAGAAGCATACAGCATAAAATCGCTTATGTCATAGAGGACGAAACGGATATCGAGGTTGAAAACGTAAACGTGTTTATTGACGGAATAAAATCCTAACCCTTAAAAATTTATTATATTAACAAAAGGAGTACGGCTTTGAGTATCAGCGGTAAAATGCTCCGTGACGCCATTATATCCGGAGCGAATAATATAGTAAACAACAAAAACACGGTGGACGAGCTGAACGTGTTCCCCGTTCCCGACGGAGATACGGGAACCAATATGTCCATGACCATTAAAAACGCTATCCCCGAATTGAAAATGATGAGCGACGACGTTACCGTCAGCGCGGTGGCGAGCGCCACGGCTTCCGCCATGCTCAGAGGCGCCAGAGGAAATTCGGGCGTTATCCTCTCCCTTTTGTTTAGGGGATTTTCCAAAGGCTTAAGCGGAAAAACCACCGCCGAAGCACCGGATATATCAAGGTCTCTCAGCTTGGGTGTTGAATCGGCATATAAATCGGTAATGAAGCCGACAGAGGGCACCATTCTAACGGTGGCGAGAGAGAGCGCGGAGGCCGCTTCAAAAAAGGCAGCCGAAGGAGCGGATATTGTAGAGCTTTTTGAGACTATAACCGCAGCCGCGAAAACGTCTCTTGAAAAAACTCCCGAATTGCTTCCCGTATTGAAAAAGGCGGGAGTTGTGGACGCCGGCGGAATGGGATTTTTAGTCATAATGCAGGGGATACAGAGCGTTGTCAACGGAAACGGCGTTATCGATAACAATGAATCCGACGGCGAAGCCAAAACTCCTGTCATTACCAACGCCGCGGGAAGCGTACAGGCGGATATAGAATTCACCTACTGTACCGAATTTCTGGTAAAGAAAAAGCCCGACTGTAAGGATGCGAAGCTTCTCAGAGCCTATCTGGAAACAATAGGCGACTGCGTTGTCGTGGTCGACGACGACGATATAATAAAGGTGCACGTACACACCGAGCACCCCGGAAAGGCCCTCGAACAGGGCCTGCTGTTCGGTATGCTGATCAACCTGAAAATCGAGAATATGAAGGAGCAGCATAAGAACCAAGAAAAAAAGGTGGAAATGGCAAAAATGAAAAAAGCCCAGCCCGCGAAGCCCGAAAACGAATACGGTTTCGTTTCGGTGGTGAACGGCGCGGGACTCGAAGCCATTTTTACCGACCTCGGCGTTGACAGCATAGTAAGAGGAGGACAGACCTCAAATCCGTCAACCGAGGACATTGCGGAAGCAATATTGGCCACTCCCGCCAAAAACGTTTTTGTGCTCCCTAATAATAAAAATATAATAATGGCGGCGGAACAGGCGGTAAAGCTGGTTAAAGACAGAAAGGTAACGGTTCTTCAATCCAGAACCGTTCCTCAGGGAATTTCCGCTATGATAGCCTTTGACGGCTCCGCAAGCGTAAAACAAAACGGCGTTAATATGACAAAAGCGCTTGACAAGGTGGGTACCGGCTCCGTTACCTTCGCTGTGCGCGACAGCGAGTTTGACGACAAAAAGATAAAACAGGGCGATATCCTGGCTATGGAAAACGGAAAGTTAGCCTTGGTGGAACGCGACGTTAAAAAGGCTCTTGTTAAAATAACAAAAAGGCTTTTAAGAAACGATTCCTCTTATATAACGGTTATCTACGGCTCGGACGTTACCGACGACGACGCGCAGGAAGCGTATGAGCTGTTGAAAACAAAGCTTGACGACGATCTGGAAATAGTTCTTGTCAACGGAGGACAGCCGATTTATTATTATATTGTTTCGGTGGAATAAATTGTGGAAATTCAGCCAAATTTTCTTTACGGAAAATTTGGCTGAAACAATAAAAACAGAAAAGGAATACGAAAAATGAAGCTTCAAGTAATAGAAACGAAAAGGCTTATTTTAAGACCTTTGGAGGTTACAGACGCAGAGCATATTTTTAATACATGGACAAGTGATCCGAGGGTAACCGAATTTATGACATATACCACTCACAAATCTGCCGAGGATACAAAGGAATGGCTGAAAAGCGTTCAGAATAATTATGAAAAAGGCGTAAGCTATGACTACGGCTTTCTATTAAAATCCACAGGCAAGCTTATCGGCAGCGGTGGGGCGGAATACAGGAAAGAAAGGGACTGTTGGATGATAGGCTATAATATTGCTTATGATTATTGGTATCATGGGTATACTGCGGAGGCTATCGGAGCGGTGGTGGACTATTTAAGCAAGGAAAAAGGAATCAGGCACTTTGTAGCCGATCACGCGGTAGATAACCCCAACAGCGGCAGAGTAATGGAGAAAATAGGAATGAAATTCGATCATATGGGAAGCTATACCTGTCATGACGGAAGAGTATTTGAAGCAAAATATTATATTATGGATATGCAATGATATTAAATAACAAGGATATAAAAGAAATCAAAGGAATAAGCGACAAAAGAGCTTCAATGTACCACAAGCTGGGAATTTTCACCGCCGAGGACCTTATCGGCTTCTATCCGAGAGATTACGTCGATTACTCCCTTCCCAAAAAAATATGCGAAATAGAAAACGAGGAAACCTGCGTTTTTACGGGAGAAGTAACGAAAAAGCTAACCCCCTATTTCGGAAAGGTAACGGTATACCACGTGGCGGTAAGCGACGGAACGGACGAAATGCTGATAACCTTTTTCAACAACCGATTCGCCTACGACAAGCTTGTGGAGGGCTACCGCTATCTTTTTTACGGAAAGGTAACCTGCACCTTCGCCAAAAAAGAAGCGCTCTCCCCCATTTTTATATTGGAGAACAGCGAAAACAAAATCGTTCCCAAGTACCACCTTACCGGCGGACTGAGCAACAGCGTAATAATCTCAAATATGGTCAGCGCCCTCGAATCGGCGGAATTCGAGGAGCTCCTCCCCGAGCCCATAAGAGAAAAGGAAAATTTGCTCCCCCTAAAGGAATCCGTCTGCAATATTCACTTTCCCGAAAGCTCGGAAAGCCTTGAAAAAGCGAAAAAACGTCTTGTTTTCGAGGAGCTTCTGGTGCTTCAGCTGGGCCTGTCCCTTTTGGGAAAGCAAAAGCGCAAAGAAATCGGAATACCAATGAAAAAGGTGGATATAAAGGATTTTTTCTCTTCCCTTCCCTTTTCCCCCACCAACGCCCAGAAAAAAGCCATAAAGGAAAGTATTTCCGATATGCTTAAGCCCCTCCCCATGAACAGGCTCCTTCAAGGCGACGTGGGAAGCGGAAAAACTCTTGTGGCGGCCGCCTTGATGTATTTTACTGTAAAAAACGGGTATCAGGCCGCCTTAATGGCTCCCACGGAAATTCTGGCCAAACAGCACAGGGAAACCCTGCGAGGTTTTCTGGAGCCCTTGGGAATAAATATCGAGCTGCTTACCGGGGGCCTTAGCGCAAAGGAAAAAAAACTCGCCGGGGAACGCATAAAAAGCGGAGAAGCCCAAATCGTTGTGGGTACCCACGCTCTTATACAAAAAAACGTGGAATTTAACCGCTTGGGCCTGTCCGTAACCGACGAACAGCACCGCTTCGGCGTAGCCCAGCGCTCGAAATTACAGGAAAAAGGCGAAAACCCCCACAGTCTGGTAATGTCCGCCACCCCCATTCCCCGAACCTTGGCGTTAATGATATACGCCGATCTGGATATATCCGTACTGAATGAAATGCCCAAAGGCCGTCTCCCCGTAAAAACCTACGGAGTGAACGGCAGCTTTCATCAAAGACTGTACAAATTCATTATAAAATACGTTAAAGAAGGGTATCAGGCCTATATCGTCTGTCCTCACGTGGAAGAGGGAGCAAGCGACAAGGCCGCGGCGACAAAATATTTTGAAGAACTGAAAAACGGTTATCTGTCGGAGGTTTCCCTGGGTCTGCTCCACGGTAAAATGAAACAGGCGGAAAAAGACGCCGTTATGAACGACTTTAAACAAAACAAAATTTCTGTTCTTATCGCCACTACCGTAATAGAGGTGGGAATAGACGTCCCCAACGCCGTCATAATAATCATTGAAAACGCGGAACAGTTCGGCCTTTCACAGCTTCACCAGCTAAGAGGTCGAGTGGGTCGGGGCAAAACCCAGTCTCACTGTATATTGGTCACCGACAGCAAGGGCGAATACACAAAAGCCCGCGTGGACACAATGGTGTCCACAAGCGACGGCTTCGAGATAGCCAATAAGGACCTGGAGCTGAGAGGCCCCGGCGATTTTTTCGGCCGCGCACAGCACGGGCTCCCCGCTCTTAAAATAGCGGATATGAACAGAGACGTCGAAACGGTTTATCTCGCTCAAAAATATTCCAAAGAGATATTGGAGGAAGACGAGACACTTTCCTCCGAAAAAAACATCGGTCTTAAAAAGCTGGTGGAAAATTTATTTAAAGCTGGTGAAAAATTTGGGATCAACTGACATAAAAAACGAACGCTGGCGATATCCCCGTTTTTTTGGGGCAGCCGACGGGGATAAAGCGCTTATCCTCGGCGATGACGCAAAGCATATTTCCGCCGTTCTGCGTATGGGCGCGGGCGGCCTCATAGTCCTGTGCGACAACGACAATAACGATTATCTTTGCAAAATATCCTCCGTTCAAAAAAATTCCGTAGAGCTTGAGGTTTTGGAAAAAAGGAAAAACGAAACCGCCCCGACCGCGGACATAACCCTTTTTCAATGCCTTCCCAAAAGCGATAAAATGGATTTTATAGTGCAAAAAGTCACCGAGCTGGGCGCCTCGAAAATAGTTCCGGTAATATCAAAAAGATGCGTTTCGAGACCCGACGAAAAAAGCGCCGCCAAAAAGCTTCAAAGATGGGAAAAAATAGCCGAGGAAGCGTCGAAACAGTGCGGCGGCGGAAAAATCCCCGTTATCGGAAAACTGACGGATTTCGGAAAAGCCGTTTCGGAATATTCCGAAATCGGACTGGGTATACTTTTCTATGAGTGCGGCGGGAAAAAGCTTTCCGAGCTTCCGATAAAAACCGCCCCCAAAATAGGGATTTTTATAGGAAGCGAGGGCGGCTTCGAACCCGAAGAAGCGGAATACGCCGAAAGCTTGGGTATTGTTGCGGCAACGCTGGGAAAACGAATACTCCGCTGTGAAACGGCTCCCGTCGCCGCGCTTTCCATTTTGATGAATTTAACAGGAAATATTTGATTTTTTTGTGCAATTTGCTATATTTCCCATAACACTTGAAAAAAAACAATTTTTGTTATATAATATTTTCAGGTAATTTTTCCCAAAAAGATTACGAAAGGGAAAAAATTGCCCCAAACTGAAATGACACTTCATCTAAGGAGGATATATTCAAATGAATAAAGGTTTTGTCGGTTTTATTCTGGGACTTATCGCCGTTTTGGGCGGCGCGTTCGTAGCTACCATGCTTCTGAAAAATAAGTTTTCCAAAAAATATGACGAGGAAGACGATTTCGACGATTTCGATTCCTTTGACGACCCCGTTGACGACGAGGAATTTGAACACTTCTTCGCCAATGATGAAATGCCCGAAGTAGGCGAAGAGCCCTCCGAGGATGAGGACGAAGACGACGAGGAAAAAGAAGAACAGCTTTGATTTTCCCAAAAATCCAACATATTTTAAGCTTCCCTTTTAAGGAGGTTTAATAAGGTTGTGTAAAATTTGGTTAATGACCTACCGTGAAGGTTTTTTTATTTAAAACGAATAAGAAGGGGCTGTAAAAAACACCCCACCCAAATCCGAGACACCCGAAACCGAGTTGTCTCGGATTTACTTTTAAAAAAACTAAATCCAATAAGAAAGTAACCGTCAAACCCGCCCACCTATACATCCCACCACCCAAATGGTAAAATAAAGAAAACCTTCGCCATGCCCCACACATCTCCGTCCAAACGAAAAAATCACAAAACTTTATGTATAGAAAAGCTCATCAAATGACTTGAAACCGCAGCCGCGAAGCTTTTCAAAAAACGGCGAAAGAACTCAAAAGGCTTTTCTCCCGCGGCTTTTACCGTTTCCACAAACGAATAATACCAATCCCTGCTTCTGTTTTCCGATTGTTCATCACCTCCGATCTGCGCCCAGCAGGGGCGCAAGGTTGATAAAATAATCTGCGGGTTACGCACCGCCCACTTCTTCCGACTTCGTCGTCATAACGCGGTACAGTATCTTTCGGGAAGCGGTCTACAAAACCTGACCCGGAGGACGGGGAGGAAGAAAATACCCTGCCGGAGCTTTCCGAGGGGCAGACTTTTGAAAGCCCCACGGCAAAGGTGACGGAGCATTTCACCGCCCCGCCGAAGCCCCACAACGAAGCAAGCCTTTTATCGGCTATGGAGAGGGCGGGCAACGCGGACACCGACCCGGACGCGGAACGCCGGGGGCTTGGCACACCCGCCACCCGCGCCGCCGTCATTGAAAAACTGGTGAAGTCCGGCTTTGTGGAAAGAAAGGGCAAGCAGCTTATCCCCACCCCGCACGGCGCGGCCCTTATATCCGTCCTGCCGGATATGCTGACTTCCCCGCAGCTTACCGCCGAATGGGAAAACCGGCTGAGGCAGATCGCAAAGGGAGCCGCCGACGCCGGGAAATTTATAGCGGGCATTAAAGCAATGGCGCGGGGGCTGGTGGAAGCCCGCCCCGCCCCCTCTGACAGCGACAAAGCGCGTTTCCGGGAGGAAAAGCCCTCTATCGGCAAATGCCCCCCGGTGCGGCTCTCCCGTCCATGAGGGCAAAAATAATTACTACTGCTCTAACCGGGAGTGCGCCTTTACCATGTGGAAAAACGACCGTTTCTTTGAGGAAAGGAAAGTCACGTTTTCTGCGAAGATTGCCGCCACACTCCTGAAATCCGGCAAGGCAAGGATTTATACGTGGAACTATTCGCCCCGGAGGACAGGCGGCGGTGCGCGTCCTGCGGCGCGTCCTTTGCGTCCGGCATCAACCGCGCCAAATACTGCCCCGATTGCCGCAGGCGGATCACCCGCAAACAGACCGCCGAGCGTATGAGTAAACTGCGCTCCAGCGTGACAGTTTAGGGGCGGAGAAAAGGGGCTGTAAAAAAACCTTCAAAAAAAGAACCGCAATTCCTCCCAAAAGGATTGAATTGCAGTTCTTTTTTGTTATATAATTTTAGTTGAGATGAAAAATCAATCACAAAACAATTATATACCATATCAGCTGAAATTACCAGTAGATTTGGAAAGAATTATCGAAATTTCTGATCCGGTATATACATTTTGTGAGGTGATGGATCATATAGACCTGAATAAATATCTTGTGGTAGAGGAACACAAGACAGGGCGTCCGAAATATGACCGCGTCACCTTGCTGAAGGTTGTACTTTTTGCGTTTATGGAGCATGGATGCTCTTCGTTAAGAGAAATCGAAAAGCTTTGTAAAACCGACATCCGTTTTATGTGGCTGCTTCAGGAATCGCCTGCGGTAAGCTTTATGACAATTGATAATTTTATTAATAATGATTTGAATATGAATATTGCTGAGATTTTTAATGAAATCAATGCATAGAAAATGTAGATTTGGAGCACGTGTACATTGACGGAACGAAAATTACCGCAAATGCAAACAAATACAGTTGGGTATGGAAGAAAAGCTGCTTGAAAAATCGACAAAAAACATTTGAAAAAATCAATGTTCTGATAGATGAAATGAACCGGAAAATTCTTACGCATGGTGTGAAATTCGGCACACGGGAAGAATATGCCATTGAATATTTAGAGCAAATTTGCACGCAGTACCTTTCTATTACAAAATTTGATCCGAAAGCAACAGTACGCGGAAGAGGCCATAGAAAAACAGCGGAGCAGCGGCTGTATGAGAAGCTTTGCGAATATATTGAAAAACTGAAAAAGTACTCCGAACATATTAAAATATGCGGTGAGTACGGGAACAGCTATTCAAAAACAGACCACGGCGCAACATTCATGCGCATGAAGCGAGATCATATGGGCAATGACCAATTGCTTCCGGGTTACAACATTCAGCTTGGAGTTTGCGATGAATATATTGCTGTATTTGATGTAAAACAGTACGCTTCCGATACGGACTGCTTTCGGCCTCTTATGGAAAAGTTTAACAGGCAGTACGGAAAATACCCTAAATATCCTGTCGCGGACGCGGGGTATGGTAATTTAAACAATTATCTGTTTTGTGAAGAATACGGAATAAAAAAATATATGAAGTTCACAATGTTTACAAAAGAAACAAAAGACAAGAACTA
>CATLBH010000007.1 GCA_949878745.1 uncultured Ruminiclostridium sp.
CGTATTATCTCAAACTGTTCTCGGCTTATATCGCTCGGATATTCTTTTCTCATTCTTTTTCACCGCCCGTCTATATGCATTATAGCACCTTTTCACGTAAATGTAAAGATACTAAACAGGCTCTTAGCTTGCGTATTTTGTTTAACATAGCTTTAAAGCCCTCCTAAATAGTTTTATGCTCTCCTACAAGCATTGACATAATTATAGCATAAATGGTTATAAAAATCAACTGTTTTATTAAAACTTTTGGGCGTTTTGCCGGTTTTGTGAAAATATCAATAAAGTTAAGTTTCGGTTTAAATGTTTTTATAAATGAAAATTCGGGTCACACCTTTTCAAAAGATGTAACCCGAAAACATTCTGTTAACCGAAAATCACCTCATACCCAGATACTGTTCAAACTCTCTCCTGTCCTGACATCTGGTTTTGGCCACCTCTTCCGTGACTTTTCCCCCTCTTACCAGCGAAGCGAGGTGCTGATCGAGGGTAAACATTCCGTCCGCCTTTCCCGTCGCTATGGTGTTGGGAATCTGGAATATCTTCCCCTCGCGTATCAGCGCCGACACCGCGTCGGTGCACTTAAGCAGCTCGAGAGCCGCCACTCTTCCTTTTTTATCGGAGGTAGGCACAAGGGTTTGGGAAACAATACCCACCAGCACGTTGCTGAGCTGTGATCTGATCTGTCCTTGGGAATGGGCGGGGTATACGTCCACAATACGATCCAGCGTTTCCGCCGCTCCGGTGGTGTGCAGGGTCGACAGAACCAAGTGACCCGTTTCGGCGGCGGTTACCGCGGCGTTGATTGTTTCAAAGTCGCGCATTTCTCCCACCAGAATAACGTCCGGGTCCTCGCGGAGGGAGGAGCGCAAAGCCTTTGAAAAGCTCTCCACGTCCACGTTTACCTCGCGCTGTGTAATCATGGACTGTTTATGATTGTGCACGTATTCTATAGGGTCCTCGATAGTGATTATATGACAGTTTCTCTGACGGTTGATATAATCTATCATCGCCGCCAGCGTGGTGGATTTTCCCGAACCGGTAGGCCCCGTTACCAGAACCATCCCCCTCGGTCTCAGGGCGAATTCTCCCAGAAGCGCGGGAAGTCCCAGATCCTTCAAGGTGGGTATCTCGTTAAGGAGAAGGCGCATTGCCACCGCGTGATAGCCCCGCTGGCGGTAAACGTTGACTCTGTGCCTTTGTCCCGCCGTGGAAACAAAGGAAAAGTCCGCGTCCAGCCCCTGCTGAATGATCTGCTTATGCTTTACCGTGGTGATCTGGTTGATTACGCTCACTATAAGCGGCTCGGTCATATCGGGGTACTTGGCGAATTTTTTTATATCGCCGTTTATTCGCACTATAGGGGGAAGTCCCACCGTGAAATGTACGTCCGACGCCTTTATCGCTCTCGCCTCGTCAAGAATTTCGTTGATATCCAGTGCCATTGTCTTGGTTTCCTTTCCAGTTTTTTAACTTATCGGAACACTTTTTAAGCTATAAAATTTTTTATTTTTTCGAAGTACATTGCCTGCTCCATTTCAAAAAAATCAATAAGGGGCACAAGCTCTTTTTCCGTCTGTGCCTTGTGGAGAGCGGAATAGTAAAGAGCCTTATCGTTATCGGTTATTATAACGGGCATTATGTCGCTGTCGAGACACTGTTTTAATATTATCGCCCTGCCCGTTCTGCCGTTTCCGTCCTGAAACGGGTGGATATGCTCGTATTCGGCGTGGAATTCGGCAATGTCGGCCAGCTGTTTTTCTCCCGAATTATATTTTAAAATAAGCGCTTCCATTCGGGCGGGGATATTTTTGGGCAGCTCGGTTTCGATATCCGATACCTGATTCGCCCGATTTTTATATTCCCCCACGGGATAACCGTTGGCGTAATCCTCAAAAACTCCGATTTTAAGCTGATAATGGAATCGCTTTATCATATCGGAATCCAACGGCTTATCAAGCGATTTCAGAACCTCGTTGAACATTTTAAAATGTCCCGTCATTTCCTCTATATCCTTCGCCCTGTACACGGCGCGCTCATTTTCGGCGAAAACCGTGCCGGTGTCGAAAAGCATTGCCGTCTGCTCGCTTGTAAGCGTGCTCCCCTCTATTTTGTTGGAGTTATAGGCCATCAGCTTTTGGGTGAGGGAATATACCCCTTTTCTGTCGCCGGAGGAAAACTCCCGCAAAAGGGCGGATTTCAGAGTACGAGTAAGATTTTTCATATATATTTTTCTTTCGCTTTAAAATATTATACGGAATATGTCGCCTTAACCAGCTCGTCAAGGGAAGTTTCCCCGTTCAGCACCATATCCGTCACATTCTCCCTCAAAAGCTTGGTGCCGTGTTTTCTTGCGAGGTTGGCTATCTGTTCCTGATTGGCGTTTTTGGAGATAAGCTCCTTAAGGTCGTTGCCCGCCACTATTATTTCGTGAATGGCAGTACGTCCGTGATAGCCCGTGCCTCCGCACTCGCGGCATCCGCCTAATCTGGGCGTATAAATAACCGTCCTTTCGGTTTTTCCCACAAGTCTTAAATCCGCGGGATCATTAAGAATAAGCCTTTCCTTACAGTGGGGGCAAAGAAGCTTTACCAGTCTCTGAGCCACTACTCCTATCAGAGAGGAAGCCACCATATAAGGCGCGACGCCCATATCCACAAGGCGCATTATTGTACCCGCCGCGTCGTTGGTATGTAGGGTGGAAAGCACCAGGTGTCCCGTAATGGCGGCGCGGATCGCTATATCGGCGGTTTCGCCGTCGCGTATCTCACCTAACATTATAACGTCGGGGTCTTGTCGGAGAATAGAGCGAAGGGCGGCGGCAAAGGTCATGCCCGCCTTTTCGTTTATCTGCACCTGATTTATGCCGTCCATTTTCTTTTCCACGGGATCCTCTACCGTAACAATGTTGACCGTGGGCTTTGACAGCTCGCCCAATGCGGCGTAAAGGGTGGTGGACTTACCGGAACCGGTAGGCCCCGTTACCAGCATAACGCCGTGAGGGCACCGGATAATGCTCTTAAACATTTCATAGTTATAATCGGTCATACCCAAGTCGGTAATTTTTCTCGCCTTTTCGTCGGCGGTGGACAAAAGACGGATAACCACCTTTTCGCCGTAAACGGTGGGAATCGAGCTTACGCGAAGGTCAAGATTGACTCCGTCCACATTGACTCCGTAGCGGCCGTCAAGGGGGACTCTCTTTTCGGCTATGTTCATGCCCGCCAGAATTTTGATACGGGTAACCAAGGCATTATGCACGTTGGGCTTGACCGACATCTGTTCCACCAGATCGCCGTCAAGTCTGAAGCGTATCCTTGTTTTGGCCTTAAAGGGCTCTATATGGATATCCGAGGCGTTTTTTCGGAAAGCGTTTTCCACAAGGGTGTTCACCAGCTTTACAACGGGGGCGTTGTCTATACGCTCGTCCGAGTTTTCAAGCTCCGCCTGCATAAGCGCTTCGTTGGCGTCATACTCCTTGTTGATATCGTTCATCATGTCGTTTACGGTATTTTGTGAGTAAGCGCGGTCTATCGCGTCCACAATGGCGGACTTTGTGGCCAGCATAGGGTAAATTTCCATTCCCGAGGTGATTTTAAGCTCC
The DNA here is from genome assembly GCA_949878745.1 of uncultured Ruminiclostridium sp. Lineage (GTDB taxonomy): Bacteria > Bacillota > Clostridia > Oscillospirales > Ruminococcaceae > Ruminiclostridium_E. The sequence continues at coordinate 3,602 of CATLBH010000007.1, forward strand.
TCGAAAATATAAAAGTTAACGGGATCGTTGGTGGCAACGTAAAGTCTTCCGCCCTGCATCTTATAACCGATAACGGTATTTTTTCTCGCAACGGCTTCGGGTATTTTCTTTACCGCGTCTCTATCTATTTTTGAGGTAACCAGATCAATATAAGGCACCTTAAGCCTTGCGGACAGCGCGTGAACCACCTGTGTTTCGCTGACGTATCCGAGCTTCAAAAGGATTTCGCCTATTTTTTCCCCGACAAAATCCGTTTTTTGCTTTACAAGCGCGTCGTTCAACTGCACATCGGTAATATAGCCCGATTCAACAAGCAGTTGTCCTATGGGTACACTTTTCATGGTATTTAGATTTCCTTTCGCATTCAATTATTATGAAATATCCGATAAGCTACATTCCAAAGAGCTCGCTGTGTTTGCCCGTTCTGCTCAAATGAAGTATCAGCCTGTTTTTTTGTATCTCATAAACCAAAAGCCAATCGGGGGTTATATGACATTCTCTGCTGCCCTTATAGCTGCCCTGTAAAGCGTGGTCGCGGTACTTTGGGGGAAGCTTTTCTTCGTTGGCCAGCATTATAATAACCTCATCGAGAAGCTCCGTATTGTATCCTCGTTTGGCGGCTCTTTTATAATCCCTTCGGAACATATTGCTGTATTCAACGGTCAGCATGCAAATCCTCCAAAAGCTCCTGTACGTTATTATAAGGCTTGCTTACGCCGATTCCCTTTCTTGCGTCCTCGATGGCCTTTATCGTTTCGTCGTTGGGAATGTTTTCCTTAATGGGAAAAGGCATTTGCTGCTGTCTGACCGCCTGCTTCAAAAATATTCTTACGGCGGTACTTAAGGACATTCCGAATTCCTCGAAAAGCTCTGTCGCTTCTTCCTTAAGCTCCTTATCTATTTTCATTGAAAAATTTGTCATTGTACTGCTCATATTATCCTCCTTTTTTATTATTATTGCATTTTCGTATTGCCTTTTTCGAAAAAAAATGATAAAATAGTAATATAATTTTATAAAAATCCATCAAAGGCGGTTTAAGCTATGGAAAACTTTTTAAACGCTGCTGCGGCAATTTTGTTTTTTATTTTGGGGAGCATTATCGGGAGCTTTCTCAACGTTCTTGTCTATCGCCTGCCCAAAAAGGAATCCATCGTTAAAGGGCGGTCGCACTGTACTCACTGCGGCAGGCAGATACGCAACATCGACCTTATCCCCATAATAAGCTATCTTATGCTGGGGGGAAAGTGCCGTTTCTGTAAGAAGCCGATTTCGCCGCGGTATATGATAGTGGAGCTTCTCACCGCCTGTTCTTATCTGACGGCGTATCTGGCGCTGGGGTATTCGGCGGAGCTTATTTACGCGGTGATATTGTTTCCCGTGTTGATTATACTCAGTCTCTGGGATTTAAACCATAAGGAGATACCTTATACTTGCAGTATAATAATAGCTGTTTTAGGCATAATTTCAATATTCACTCTACCTATCCCTTGGTACGAGCATCTTATAGGAGCGGTTATAGTGTCCCTCCCCTTTGGGGTACTGTGTTTTCTGGGAGCAATGGGGGGCGGCGACGTTCAGCTGATGGCGGCGGCGGGTCTGCTGTTAGGCTGGAGTATCGTTCCGTCGGCGCTTATCGGTATTATTTTGGGAGCAATTTTCGGGCTGATGGTGAAAGCGGTCACCAAAAGCAGCGTTATTGTGTTCGGACCGTTTTTGTCGGTGGGGATATTTGTGGGGTTCCTTTGGGGGGAGGGGATTATTAACGCTTATTTGGGGCTTATAAGGTGACGGGGTTGGTATAAACAGCTTAACGGAGGTTTGCGCCTCCGTTTTTTGATGTTTTAATATTTGCTTTTATAACAAATATATATTTTATGGATTGAGAAGTTCATCAAAATCAGTTTCTACATAAAGTATTATAACACCGTTTACTGTTCCTTTTGCAGTGTTTAAAGAAAAAGTCCCATCTCCGTTGTCAGTAAGATTTACATTTTTCGATCTGTTTAGTTCGGCGTTTCCGTTTAAAAGCTTAAATGTCAATTTTTTCTCTTGGTTTACAGGCTCAAATGTCATATTGGCGTAATCATCTTTTGATCCTACTCTTTTAATTATCTGACTTGTTAAAGTAATATATTTTATCCCCGTTACTCCGCTTTCTGCATCAAGACTTCCATCAACCGTAATTCCCAAAAGATAACTATTGTTCACTTCACCGGAGGAACCATTGCTGTAAAATTCATCACGAAACACAAGAAAATTGTTAAAATCAGGCCAATGTAGTCCGCTTATAATATTCCCTCCATCTCGGTTTTGAACAAGCGTTACAACATTGTTGTTGGCAGTTTCCAATCCCCAATTATCCTGATTTACTTTTTGAATATCCGTAATATCCCCAAAATCATAAAGTCTGTAATCGCCTGGAACGTCTATTAAAGCTCCTATCATTTTTATTTTATCACCGGTTTGCAAATTATTTGCATATTCATCGTATTTAGCTCCAAGCTCATTAAATTCATTCCACGCACCACCATCACCATCATCGTGATATGCGAAGATACTTATTTTTTTCGCTTTTTGAAGCGTTCCCCTTATATATTCGTTTGCGGTATTGCACATAGCATCCATATGCGCGTTTCCTTTTACGGAATTAAGCAGATTATTCACCGGTGCAAGCATTCCAGTAGCGCAAAGGAGCAGAACCGACGCGACTATCAGTACGACCAATATTTCAACAAGCGTCAAGCCTTTTTTGCTTAAAATACGTTTATAAAATATTTTCATATATACGCTCCTTGCACTTACAGGTTGACGGTAATGGTGTTGCCTGTTCCCGCTCCGTTATTGAAATATTTGTCAAGACTTCCGTAGGCGGCATAATCATCGTTGGAAATACTAAAAGTTATAGCCGCGTTAACGGACGCATCACCTGATTCGATTCTAACGGTGTTTGCGTCTATCATAAGCATCTTTCCTACGCTGGAACCGCCGAAAAACACATCGTGCCAGCCTGCGGGGAGTACAATTTTAACGGATATCTCTTTCGCACCAGGTTTGGCCGAGTTGTAATCAACTGTCCAAGTCACCTTTTTTTCACCTGTGCCCGCCGTAACGGATTCGTTTAAGGTAATATTAGCTTTTTCCGCGCCGTATATTTTACCCATACCCGAACCGGGGGGAGGAGTTGAGGTGCCGCCGCCTTTTTTTATATTATCAAATTTTTCATAGCTTGAAAAATCATACCGAATGGCTCCGATAGAAGCGCCGGAGGAGGATTCGTAGCGCTTTTTCGCCGTCACGCTGTCGGTGCCGTCGGCGGGTATCGCTTCGGTGTATACTCCCGCCCCGTCGGGACAGCTGAAAATTATTTCCGAAGTATAGGCGGCGGTATCCGCGCCGGTTCCCACTATCTTATCCACCTGACGGTCAATATCCTTTTCTATCTTTTGGTTTGCGTTTCTCGAGTTGATTGTAATGGTAAGAATGGTCATTAAAAGGAGGGACATTATTGCCAGTACCGCCATGGCCACCACACATTCCACAAGAGTAAAGCCGACCTTGCTTTTTAATTTCTTCACCGCTTTTTCCTCCTTTTATTTATAGCCCAAGGTGCCGAAGCTTTGAAGAGTGCTTCCTGCGGAGCTTCCCCCGTCCACGCCGTTGCTGTTGGCGAAGTTGATAAGGCGTTTTACTATGTCTGTTTTCTTATAATTGGTTTCTCCGGCGCCTTTGTAATTATCCGCGTAATCATAGGGAGTGGTGAAGGCAAGCATTGCGGAGGGGTTTTTATAGGTATAGGTTCCCACAATCAGCCCGCCGAAAAACTGAAGTCCCGAATAACCGCCGTTACACAGCAATTCGGAGCAGGGGGCGTAAATATACCCGCTGAATCCGCTGGCAATGTTAAAATCAACGTAATTGTTCGTAAAGGTGGAGGTTAATTTATTGCTTGCGTCTCTTGTCTTTCCCGTTGTTACCAGAAAAATATTATTATGCGCGTTAGCGCCAATCGTGCCCTGTTTCATTATAGCGGAGTTTAATCCGCCAACGGATACGGTTTCGAGAGCGGGAGTTATTTTTGCGGACATGGCGGCGTTATCATAGGAAAAAACCGCTTTTTGTTTTTTTGCCAGATCGTCAACCGATGTTACGGCGGCGTCATCGTACAGATATAAGGCAAATTCCTCGTGTCCTATAAACTGCTGAGTGTTCATTTTAAAATTAGTGTCCGAGGGCAGGATAAAAATAACGGAATGTGTTCCTCTTATAATTATATTTGTGCCGTTGAAACCGTCGTCAAAAAACTTAAAAAGCTTCTTGCCGTTACTGTCGACCATACCGTTACTGTCGAGATAGATATACAAATCCGAGTCTGTGGCGTCAAATATAACGGTATTGCCGTAAGCGCCTATCCATTTTCCTCCCGAAGGCGGATTTTTTATCGGGGTGATTTTGCAGCTTTTCTTAATGGTAAGTAAAGTGGCGGTATGATATTTACTGTATTGTTCAACTTTAATGTTATCGTCATTGTAAAAGCCGTAATCTCCGGCCGCATTCCAATTTGTTATAAGACTCGGGGCGTTCTGCAGGTCAATAACGGGCGCCGTGGCCGAAAGCTTTTTGGTATAATATCCTTCCGCGTCCCAATCCTCATACTTATTGACCTTTGTTCTTGTGATAATATATTGTGAAACCTCGCTCCAGTCCGAAACGGGAGCGCCGGCCGCTGCGGAAGCGGCAAAAGCAGCGGAAATCTGTGCGGAAACCGTGGAATCCTTTACGGGAAACGTAAGTGTACTGTCCGAAATGTTTCCGCCGTATTTAAGAGACGCGGCGGAAAAGTGTATTCCGTAGCCGATATTAACGTCCCCGCTTACGACAAACGTACCCAATACGCTGTTAACGGAGCCGCCGATATAAAGATTTTGCCCCACATAGAAGGAATCTATCGGCCCGGTGTTGGTGTTTATATAACAGTTACCCGCCACGAAAAAATTTGTTTTATTAGATGTTCCGATAGTAGCGTCAAGAGTAAGGTCGCCCAAAACATAAACGTTTTTTGAAATAAAGTTTTTGTCGCAGCCGCTTTTCAGCGCCATATTACCGCGAACATAGATGTTATCTACGTCAACCGTGGAACCGCTTCCGCCGCCTCCGCCAGAAAGAATATAATAATTCTCGCCTATAACTATTTCGTTAGGCCCCGTTTTGGCGCCGTAGCCTATTCCGTTGTCAATAAACGTACCGGTGGCGTAAATCGAATTGCGTATATTTGTGGCTCCGCCGCCGAAATCGGTGTAGTCGTTTTCGAAATAAGCGTCGCTGAATAACATACCGCACTGGAACACGACGTCCTCCGGTCTGTTTCCCGTGCTTGTCAAAAATCTTGTAAAATAATCGGAGGGGCCGGTAACGATTTCTTTTACCTCCGTTACCGTTACCGTTTCGCCGTTGTAGTCGGATTTGGTGGTGATTTCAAAAATATGGGAGGTGTTTTCCGGGTTGGACGGAGACGGTATCTGCTTGGTTTTGGTTATGGTAACATTCGCTTCTCCCATATTGTAGTCGGTGAAATCGATACTGCTGGTAATGTCGGAGGTTCCGCCAACACTCAGCTTCATCATTTTTCCTATAAGCGTATCGGAATAAGCGCTCAGCTCATTCCCGCTTTTCGATATTGCTTCAAGATACCCGTCAATATACTTCGAAACCGTATCACTCACCGACACCGCCGTCTGATAGCTCTGCTCACTGCTGTACCTCACATTAACAGAGCTTCTCTGATTATTCACTATATAGAAAGTAGCCGACGCCGCAATAATCAGTATCGACATTACAACCACAACAAGGAAAAGTACACTTCCTTTTTTATTCAGCAGTCTTTTCATCATCATGCCGTCCTTTCACCGCCCTTCCGGCGGGTTTGCCGCATACGCGGTTCTCTCTTTATTTTCCGTTTTCTCTTGTAGGTATTAAGCCGCCGGGGCTTCGGTCTGCTCGGCCTGTTCCGTCTGCTCCTGTCCCTCTTCCGCGCTTTCCTCGGCTTGAAGCGCCTTTACACAGTAAAGGGTCATGCTTATGCTGTAGGTGGATTCGTCCGTATCCTTTACCCTCGTATCGTCGGGGTTGGGCGCGGTTACGGCGGGCTGGGCAAGCACCGGGGTTCCGTTTTCGTCCATAACGGGGGGAAGGGCGGAATTCTCCTGCTCGGTGACAGCCGGGGCCTTGGTGTAGTTTATCTCGGCGCTGTGAATGTAGGTGGCGCGTTCAAGCTTGTGAACGTAGTCCAAAAAATCAAGATACTGCTTTCTGGTGCAGGTCACGTCAAAATCGGCGGTTATGGAGCCTACGGTCTGATTTTCACCGGATAGCTTAAGCCGCATAAGGTCTTTGAGAAGCTTTACGGAAAGCTCCTCGTAAACCTTCAAGAAAGCTTCGTCTTCGATAATGTTCCCCTCTTCGTCATAGTTAAGCTCGTATTGGCTCCAATCCACGCCGTAGCTTTCCCGGTACCCCGAGTATTCTTTAAGAGGATAAGTTACGAAGGTCTCGACAAAAGTGCTCAAAGATAAAGTGGAGGTGGTAAACTCGCCGATTGTCAGAGAGTCGGTGTTTATACCGCCGTTTTTCAGTATCTCTCTGAACATTGAGTCCGCCTGATAGGTGGTCATATCGTCATAGAAATAGTCGGTATAATCCTTTGCGGCGTTAAGAGCGTCTTTAAGCTCCTGATCTATGGTGGATTCTCTGGTTAAGGTGTTGTAAAGCTGATCGCGGCGGACTTTCGCGTCTTCGAGACTCGCCTTGTTGCCGCTTATTTTCTGGTATTCGGGGACAACCAGCATAAATGCTCCCACAGCCAAAATAACTATGGCTAAAAATACCGCTAGGATTACCTTTTCCTTATTGCTTAATTTCATACCCGTTGCCTCCCTTCAAAAGCATAGTCAGGCTGAATGTGTAGGTCATGGGGGAGTTTTCGTTTTCCGGGTCGTCGTGCGTTCCCTCATAGCCGTTATAGGATATGTTTTCAAAATATCCCTGTTCCACAAGCGCCTTTACATATTCGGAAGGCTTATTGTCCGCGTCGGCGGTGAAGGTGGCGGATACGTTGTAGCCGTCTATTCTTACGCTTTCCGTTATCATCATTCCCTCAAGCAGGGGTTCTTCGAGCTTGGCCTTTATATCGCTTATCATGGCGGGCTGAAAATCAAACAAATCTTTGGCGAGCTTTATGTTGTCGCCGTACTGGGTTATGCCAGACAGCCTGTTTATTTTTTCGTTCAGGACGGTGAGTCTCTCCTGAATTTCGGGAGCGTTTATTTCGGCCTCCACCACGTTTCTTTGAGAGATCAGGTCGTTGTTTTCGGTATTTAGCAGATAATAGGCTCCCGCCACCGCGGCCGAGGAAAGCAGGATACTGAGCACAAGAATTGCTCCGTACGCTCCGGTGGGCTTTTTCTCTTTTGCGGAGGTGGATTTCAGAAGGTCTATACGGTCATAGTCGCGCTTTGGCTTAAAATAAGCGGAAACGGCGTTGGCGTATTGGGCGAAGTCAAATTCGCAGAAGGAAACTATGTTTCCGGGAGCGTTCAGCGCGTGGCTGGAGGTGTTAAAGGAGGACATGGCGTTGGTAAGGAGAATAAGGTCGGGAATCTGACCGTAGAAGCTTATTTCCTTTAAGGGCTTGGCGTTGGGACGGCTGTTCAGGAACTGAATCATACGGTAAACGTTGTCGTAGACCGCCTGAACCAAAGCGTCGGGGTCTCCGTTTATCTCGTCCGCGTCAATGGACACGCGGCGGGAGAAGGAAAGCCTTCCGTCGTCGTAAAGGTTGATACTGATAAAGTCGTATTCTATCTGCACCATCATCAAAGGCATCTGGTTGATAAGCTTCTGACTGCTCTCCACCATGCGTGTGATACAGCTTGTGCTGACGTAAAGCGCTTTAAGAGAAAGACCCAGCTGTGAGAAAAGCCTTATATAGCCGTCCACAAGTCTTTGGGGAACGGCGGTGGCCAACACTCTTATCATGGGGTTTTTGTTCTCGTCCTCAAGCTCTTCCACTATATTAAAGGATATATTGTAATCGGCGTTGAGATTCATATTGCTTTGAATCATCGTCTCGACCACAAAGGAATTCTTGATGTTCTTGGGGCGGGGGAGAATAAGCTCTTTGTTGAGGATAAGGCTCGAGCCTATTTCGGCGATCATGTCCTTTTCCTTGATGTCGTTGGTGGTGAAAAAGTCCAGAAGCTCGCCCGCGAGCATGGGAACGTCAACGATAAAGCCGTTTTCCACAAGTCCGGTGGGAAGAGTCAGGGTTTCCACCTGAATGACTCTTATTTTGCTCCCCATAAGAGAGCCGCGGACTATCTTAATATGATGGTCGGTAAAGTCAAGTGAAAGCATATGTATTATTCCTTTCGTTTTTTGGAGGAAACTTAATTACGCTATGTTGCCCATCGCCTGATACATCGCGGGATATACCGCCAGAAGTATGGCGCACACGAGAACGCCCATTATAAGTATCATGACCGGCTGAAGCATGGCGGTAAGCCGATCTATGGCGGTATCCGCCTCATCGTCGTAATAATCGGCGGTTTTTTCCAGGATATCGTCAAGGGTTCCCGATTCCTCGCCCACCAATACTACCGAAACGAATACGGGGTCGAATATTCCCGTTCTTCCGAGAGCGGTGGAAAAGCTTTCGCCCTGTTTTACGTTTTCTATAACGGTTATGAATTCCTCGCTTATATAGCTGTTGCCCAGAACCTGCTCCGATTTCTGGATACATTCCACCATGGGCATACCGGAGGAAAAGAGGTTGCTCATCGTATGGGCAAAACGGGAGGTATAGATGGTACAGATAAGCTTTCCCACCTTGGGCATTCTTACCTTCGTTCTGTCCCACCACAGCTTGATTCCCGGCACCTTTTTAAGGAATTTTATTAAAAGCACTATCGCCACTACTACGCCTATGTAAATATACGGATAATGCACCATACTGTCGCTTACCGAAAGAAGAAAGGCTGTAAAAGCGGGTATGTCGTCGGGATTGGTGAACATACTCGCGAAGCTGGGCATAACGAAGGCAAAAAGCGCCACCACTATAACCAACATTATTATACCCAGAATTATGGGATAGCTCATGGCGGATTTTATCTTGTTGTTGGTTTTGTTTTCTTTATCGTAATGGGCGGAAAGGCGCTTCATTATATGGTCGAGATTACCGCTGCTCTCCCCCGCCGCCACCATGCTGACGAAAAGGTTGGGAAAGGCGTTGCCTTGTGACACAAGCGCTTCCGAAAAGGACTTTCCTCTTTGTACGTCGTCGTACAGCTCTATCAGAAGCGCCTTTTTCTTCTTGTCCTCCTGTTGATTTATAAGGATGGACAAGGCTTTTATAAGGCTTATGCCCGAGGTGAGCATTGTGCTTATCTGGCGGGAAAAGAAGGCGAGATCCTTGGTCTTGAATTTCACCTTCGCGTCCTGTACCTTTTCAGCTTCCTCGGTAAACGACGAACAGAACAGCCCCTTGTCCCTGAGCTTTTTCACCAACGCGGCCTTGTCCTCGGCGGTTTCCTTTCCGCGAACGGTTCTTCCGCTTAAGTCGGTGGCGATATACCTGAAAACAGCCACTTTTTTGTTCCTGCCTTTCCGTATGATCTGCATAACAATTTATGTTAATTATAACATAAAAACATAAATTGTACAATAAAAAACGAAAATTTTTTCACTTGACTTTCTTTTTTTGTTGAAGTTAACAAAAAAACGGGTTCATAAATTACACAAAAGGCAAAATCTCAAACCCGCTAATTTGTCATTTTAAAAAATATTTGTAACCGAAAAATCGGAACTTGTTCTTATTCGGAAAGCATAAACATATCGTAAATTACCCTTATCGCTTTTTCAAAATCTTTTTCGTCGATGCCCACGATTATATTAAGCTCACTGGAGCCCTGATCTATCATCTTGATGTTTATATCGGCGTGGGAAAGAGCGGCAAAGATACGGGTGGCGGTTCCTTTTTTCTCGCGCATATTTCTCCCCACCACCGCCACCAGCGCCATATTGTTTATTACCTCTATATGGTTGGCGTGGGTTATCTGTGAAATATAGCGGACGGTGTCGGGGTGGCTGTGAAGCTCTTCCGTGCTCACAACTATACTCATGGTGTCGATTCCGGTGGGGATATGCTCAAATCCAAGACCTTCATTGTCGAGAACCGTAAGAATACGCCTTAAAAAGCCAACTTCGGAATTCATCTCGTCCTTTTCTATGGAGATAACGCTGAAATGCTTTTTGCCCGCTATGCCAGTTATTATCTTGTGCTCGGTGCCCTCGGGGGCTTCGGGGACAATCATTGTACCCGGCGCGTCGGGGAGGTTGGTATTTCTTATATTTATGGGTATTCCCGCGGCGCGTACGGGGAAAATGGCGTCCTGATGCATTACCGACGCACCCATATAGGACAGCTCGCGAAGCTCCTTATAGGTGATATAGTCTATTATCTCGGGATTTTCCACCACATGGGGATCCGCCGCGAGAAAACCGCTCACGTCGGTCCAGTTTTCGTATATTTCCGCGTTTATGGCTTTTGCCACCACCGAACCGGTAAAGTCGCTGCCCCCTCTGGAAAAGGTCTGAATGGTGCCGTCGGGCTTTGCGCCGTAAAATCCCGGAATAACCGCTTCGGAATAACCGCCCAGCACCGAGGACAGACAAGCGTCGGTGAGATCGGGGTCAAATTCACCGCCGGCGGTAAAAAATACGCATTTCGCCGCGTCAACAAACTGGAAACCCAGATAGTTAGCTAAGATTATACCGTTAAGGTATTCGCCGCGGCTGGCGGCGTAATCCCTTCCCACACGCTTTCTGAAATTTTCGGTAATTTTTTCGTATTCGTCGTCAAGGCTTATGGTAAGACCCAGATCGCTTATTATCCCGTCAAAGCGGTTGGCGATGGGGAGAAACTCCGCCGTGGCGTTTCTTCCCAACCCCACCGAGTCATAGCAGGAATAAAGCATATCCGTAACCTTTATATCCTCGGGGGAGCGTTTTCCCGGAGCGGAGGGAACAACGTAGCGCCTTTTGCGGTCGCTTCGTATGATCTGAGCCACTTTTCTGAATTGATTTGCGTCGGCAAGGGAGCTGCCGCCGAATTTTACTACTTTTGCCATATTGTCTGCCTTTCTTTGGTTGAGATTTTATGTTTATTATATTATTTGCATATGGGCGGGTTTTTGATATTATATAAATGGTATCCGATTGGCTTTATCAGTAAACCGATTTTGAAAAAACATTTCTTTCGGATTTTACAATTTCAGTCTATTATAACATATTTTTTTAAAAAATGCAAATTATATTCTAATGTATAACGGGGATAAAAAACCGACATATCCACTAATAGACTCACAATCCGTGAAAACAGCCTTTGTAAATGATAATGGAGGATATGAGGGAGGAAAATGAAAATATGTTTGCCGATTTCCATGTGGACAGGATTTTATAGCAACCCAAGAAAATACCGCAATACATATCGGCAATTCAAATCGCGCATAGCTGCATTGTCCTACTCGCCGAGCCTTATACTAATCTTTGGTCAGATTATAGACAAAAAAATGTTGACCAAAGATAAGTATTAGACCGCTTTCGTCGCCCGTCTTGCTATGCGCGATTTGTTTTTGCCGATATATGTCGCGTTATTTCTTGAACTGATATAGTATTGTGTTAAAACAAAAAGGCGTAAGGGATACAAATAAAATAGCATAAAGGACATCGGCTTTTTACATAACAGGGATTTTTTAAAAATCGAAAAAACGTATATTCCTCCGAATCATAAGCGGATTTTCCGCGTAAGATATTGACCTGTTAAGCGCCCAAAAATTATATCCGATTCAGAAATTCCTTCGCTTCCTCCCGGCTTTTAAAAATATAAATATCTTTATCTGAATATTTTTTCAACAAGTCCATTACCTTGGGTCTGCTTTGAAAATTATAGTTTTTGATAAACTCAATAAATTCCGCGTCCTCCTCGTCCTCGTTTTCTATCCACGGCATATCGCTTCGGGCTTTGCCTTTTCTTGCCCTAATACCCCTTAGACAAACTTCAAGGGGATAATCCAAAAAAATAACCGTATCGCACGCCCGCAGCCTTAACTCCATTGTTGAACCGTAATTACCGTCAATTATCCACTCGTCCTTTCGAAGCGTTTCTGACAGACGTTCGCGAAAAACGGTTTTCTCTACGGTTGTTCTGTCCGGGTTCCAATACATCAAATCCAAATGGAAAAGCGGAATGCCTGTCCTTTTATGCAGTCTTCCGGAAAAAGTGCTTTTACCGCTTCCGGGGCAGCCGATTACTATAATTTTTTTCATATATTTTTTCCTTAATCCCGATCGGTTTATTTTTTTTTTTTTGTGGGCAATGCCGAAAAAAGGCGGCGGAAAAGCCTGTTTTTATCCATCGGCCGTTTGTCGGAACCCCTTTACCCCTTTTCGTTAAAAATGCCGAATAAAAATCCCGGTAATTCAAAAATACCCCAAAAATCGCCTCAAAAACAAAAGGTTACAAAACGGTAACAAAACTGTTACAGAAAAAAATTGTTTATTTTGCACAATTTAGCCAATGGCTTTTATTTGACATTTGCCAAAAAATAGAGTATACTATCTCTTGTGAAAAGAAACTTACAGGAGGATTTATGAAATCTTTATTTCAAACAAAAGTCCTGAAGCTTATTTTAAAAGTTCAGAAAAAGCAGAATATACTTAAAAATCACGCTGCGGTGAGCCTGCTTCTGGGTTTTGCTTCGGTCAGCGTAATGATTCTTATGACAGGCGCTCTGTATTTCAGGAACGAAGCGCGTATTTACGACGGAGGCGAAGTGTTCCGCACTTTTACCATGTATGATACGCTTGAGGAAATTTTAGAGGAGCAAAATATTGAAATAGGCGAATTTGATCGCGTTGATTTTGGCGGCATAAAGGACGGGGAAGCGGACATTGTTATACACCGCTCGCTTAACATACCCGTGGAAGCGGATAACGATACGATTTTGGTGGAATGCGCCTATGACGAATCCGTTAAGGACGTTATAAGCCGCTCGGGGCTCAGAATCAATGATCAGGACGTTATCGAACCCTCTCCCGACACCTCCTGCGCCCGTCTTTCGGACGCGGTGAAGGTTCACAGAGGATACCCCGTTTTTATAGCCGTGGACGGAACGGTCATAGAGACCTCCGCATATCGTCAGACGGCGGGTCAGATTCTTGAAAGAGCGGGAATAAAGCTTGAAGAGGACGATTATATCGACTGTGACAAAAACAAGGTAATGGAAGAAAACGAAACCGTTACCGTTACAAGAGTAAGATATCAGGACATTGAAACCTATGAGGTGATACCCTACGGTACCGTCACCGAAAAGAGCAATCTTGTTTCTATGTACACCAGCGAAATCACCCAAAAAGGCGTGAACGGAACGCGTACCAATATCAGCAGAGTTAAATTTGTGGACGGCGTGAGAGTAAGCGAAACCGCCGTAAGCTCCGAGGTAACAAAAGAGCCGATTAACGAGATAGTAAGCACGGGAACGGCTTTGAGAACGCCTTACAGCAAAAAAGACGCCTCTTCTCTTATACTTGAGAACGGCTTACCCGTAAATTACGATTCCGTACTTACCGGAAAATCCTGCGCCTACACTGCCCCCATCGGCAGCGGCACGGCAAGCGGCCGAAAGCTCGAAATAGGCACCGTAGCGGTTGACCCCTCCATTATCCCCTACGGCTCCGAGCTTTATATAGTAAGCACCGACGGCAGCTATGTCTACGGCTACGCAATTGCCGCGGACACGGGCGACCTTACCCCCAACGGAGTTCTTGTTGACCTTTATATGGGAAACAGCGAGGATTATTATCCCGTTTCCGTAGAATACGGAGCGAAACAGGTTAATATCTACGTACTCAGCAGGGGCAACTGAGGTTAATACTAATCTCTGGTCAGATTATAGACAAAAAAATGTTGACCAAAGATTAGTATAAGACAGATTTGTAAAAAATACCTTGACGTAATATCGTTAAGGTATTTTTTTATTATTTCTTTTCCCAAAACTTGATTTTATCCCAAAATATCGCTAAATCGTCTTTGCCGATCAGAAAATTTAACGCCAAAAAAATTGCCAAGTGCATAATTATAAACAAGGGGAAGCTTAACATAAATTTTTTCTTCCTGGTTTTATGACGGATAAGAAGCATGGTTATGTACATGGCAAGTGCTCCCCCAAAAAAACCGAATAAAATCAGCGTTTTTTCGGGAACCCGATGACGGGGAGCGGCTTTGGCGGCTATTTTGTCGTAAACCGTTATTATCAAGCCGATAACGCTTATAATAAGAAAATATATAAGCTGTATTTTTATTCCTTGGGGCATTGGTGTTTCTCCTGTTTACCTTTTGGAGGCCAATCAAAATCGGGATCTGTTTTTTCTTGTAATCAAAAATATTCCAGACGCGGACATAATAATTCCCGCGATCATTCCTGCAATCGCCGAAGCTTCCCCGATTTTACCGGCAAAGGACACCGAGGTGGGTCCGTCGGGTCCTCCGATAACGGCTACCGATACTTGGGAAATCAGGCTTAAAGCCGCCGTTATGATTCCCGTTGCCGTGAGAACGATTCCTACAACCTTTTTCATATTTTTTAAAGTTCCTTTCAAAATTATTACCTCACCATTCCGTTGAGAAAATCAAAGGCCCACATCACAAGCGGAAGCGTACCCGCCGAAAGCACCGTGGAAACGGCAAATATTTCCCCCGCATATAGGCTGTCCTTGTTAAAGCTTATGGCGAACATGGTGCAGATAGTGGCCACTGGACAGGCCGCGGCGGCGACTGTCACTCCCATTACCGTTTCGTCAAAGGGGAACGGCAGAAACAGGAGTATTGTCAGCAAAGGGATAACCAAAAGCCTCAGCGCGCTTATATAATAAACCTTAAGCTTTTTCAGCGCGCTCAGAAGGTCGGTTTGGGCAATGGTAACCCCCGCCACCAGCATACCCAAGGGAGTAGTCATAGAACCGGCGTAATCCAAGGTTTGTTTTATCACGTCGGGGAGGGTTATTTGAAGGAAAAACAGAAGAGCGCCCACCGCTATTCCTATTAAAGCGGGGCTTGTTAGAGCCTTGAGGGTTTGTTTGATACCCGCGCCGCCTTTTATCATTACAAGGCCGTGCGTCCACACCGCTATGTTGAAAAGGGCGTAAAAGGCGGTGAGATAAAATACCCCCTCTTCGCCGTAAAGGCCGTTTATAAGGGGAATACCCATAAAGGCGCAGTTGCTGTATATGGCGGAAAAGCGTTCTATAGCCAGCTTTCCGCTTCCGTCGTCAACGTATTTTTTCCCTTTGGGAAGGCAGATATAGCCCAGTACCGCCGCGAAAACAATCGCTGCCATACCCAGCAAGGCGGCGTATCCCAATCTTTGAAGCCGCTCTTCGTTCAGCTCTTGCTGAAACGAAGCCACAAGCAGAGCGGGGGTGGCTACCTTAAGGGCAATATCGGAAATTCCCTTGTTTGTTTCATTGCTTATGATTTTTGTTTTCTGACAGACTATGCCCACTCCTATGAGCAGAGCCATTATAACAATCCGCGAAATAATTTCCATCAGTCGTAATCTACCACATCAAGCCAGCTGAGCATTACCGCTTTTTCACTTTCCGAAATATTTTTCTCCCCCAGTCCGCAGGCGGCTATAAGAGGCAGCCACTCGTAAACGTACTGTCTGTCGCAGCCGGACTTCTGACAGAAAAGGGTTATGTAGCGCTCCGCAAGCTCGGTGGATATGAGCGTAAGCTTAAGATAGGTCTTAGCCACATCCGCCCCCGCGTTCCCTCTGGAGGAAGCGACCCAGTCCAATACCACCACCTTGTCCATTCCGTCGATCACCACGTTTTCGGGGCCGAAATTTCCGTGACAAAGCTTGCTGTGCTTGGGCATGGACGCCAGCCTGGTCTCCAGCTCATATCTTTTTATGTCGTCGATAAAGGGAAGTCTTTTTATTTCGCGGCTGATCTTATGTTTAAGCTTAATAATATCCCCAACTACGCGGGAATTTATATTAAGCTGGGTGTCCAGCATAATATTTAAGTAATAATCCTTTTTGGCGGGGTTTTCTTCCATAAGCTCCTGAACCGTCTGTCCCTCTATGTATTCGGAAAGTATTGCCAGTCGGTCGTCTATCCGCTCCACGCCGTAAATTTGCGGAACTCTTATTCCCTGTTCCTCCGCTTTTGTCTGGAGCATCGCTTCATAAAAAATCTGAGTGCGGGAGAACGATTTGTCAAAAAGCTTATAGGCTACTCCGTCCAGTTCTATGACCTCTATTTTGGAGGTATGGGCAATGGTTTCGCCGTTCTTGCGTAAATCCTGATATTTCATATTAGCTCCTTTCCTAAAGAACAATATTGTTGATTGTTTATCAAATTATTATTCTTCCGCCTTGGTATTCCTGCCCACAAAAAACGAAAGCGCGCCGCCCGCCAAAAGGGCGATCAGTCCTATAAAGGTGTCGGTATTCAAGCCGAAGCCCTCGGGAAGAATGGCGTACAGCGAGCCGGCGCAAAGCCCCAATATCGCGCTGAACACTATAAGACGATGTTTTTTCAGAAGCAGTCTTATAAGCTTCGCTCCGAATATCAGCCCCAAAAGCACGCCTATGGCGGTCGGGATCAGAATGGCAAAGTTGAATTCCTTTACCGCGTTTATTACCGTGGCGTAGGTGCCCAAAAGCACCATTATGAAGGAGCCGCTGACGCCCGGGATTATCATAGCCACCGCCGCGGCAAATGAAGCGAGTATTATTGTGGCAATAAACATGGGCGTTACGGCGTAGCTGTATTTCGGGGTCAGTATAAACGCGCTTTCCGTCGAGCGAAGCTTAAAGCTTACCGATTCGCCGGGCTTTATTTCGGAGTTTTCAAGTGGGGTAATTATTTCGTCGCCGGGTTTTCCGAAAAGCTTATCGGTAAAGCCTTTTTTTATATCCGCTTTAACGTTGCCTTCTTCCACGAACCAATCGGTTACACCGCTTACATTGTCCATATCCCATTCGTGTTCGATCCACCACTCGGTGACGGTCTGGCCGCCGTTATTGGTAAAAGTTACTTCGTAAACATAGGGGTCGGCCGTTTCCTTTACCGTTACGGGGGCGGGATCGGCCGAGTTGTTTTCAAGCACCGCCAGCCCGATAACCAAGGCAAGTGCCCCCAAAAAAGGAACGGCGCAGATCGGCTTAAACTTTTCTTTAAGAGTGGCGTTTCTGATTATAAGCGGTATGCTGCCCAAAATCAATCCGATAAAGAACATATAGGTTTCGGTGGGGAATTTTTCAAAAAACCATGTTATAATATTAGAAAATCCCACTATTCCCAGGGCGGCGCCCACGGCGAAGAATAAAAGGAATTTTATATTTTTCTTTATCTCCTTAAAGTCCAGCGCCAGAGCGCCGCAGACCTTGTCATAACAGCCGAAGGCCACCAGCATGGTTCCCCCGCTCACTCCGGGTATGACGTTGGCCACGCCGAACACAGCGCCGTATAGTATTCCCAGAAGATTTTTCATTAAAATTTTTCCTTTCGTTTTTGTTCTTTTATTTTCTATCTTTATGCGGTTAAGCTTTATATAATGTAACTGAAACCAGTTCAAAGCAATTGTTGAGTCTCGGTATTATCACCTGATTGCCCAAACCCCGGGTTACCGTCATTTTCGTGCTTTTTCTGGTGAAAACGCCTTCGGTATAGCGGGGGAACAAGCCCTGACCGGGGGAAAACACGCCTTGATGAGTGAAAGGAATTCGGAACTGACCCCCGTGGGCGTGCCCCGAAAAAACCAGGGAAACGCCGCAGTCGGAATAAAGCTTGAACCGTTCCGGACGATGAGCCAGCAGTAAGGTAAAGGCTTCGTTTTCGGCAAGGGTTTTCAGCGCCCGCCGCTGGTCTTCCTCTCCGCCGCAAAGATCGGAAAGCCCGATCACCGCGATTTTTTCACCGTCTTTTTCCAAATAGTTTTTTTCGTCGTCCAAGACCTTTACGCCGCAACGGATTAGAGCGGGTTTTATTTCGCTTAAATACCTGCCAGTTCTTATCTCGTGATTTCCGTTGGCATAATAGCAGGGAGCTATTTTCACCGCGCCCTTTACCAGATTTATGGCGTTTTCGGTTTGGTCGGAATCGATAAGATCCCCCGTTATAACTATGATGTGGGGTTTTTCGGCTTTTATGGCGTTGAGCAGCTTTTCCTGTTTTTCGCCGAAAACGTTGTTATGAAGATCGGAAAGCTGTACTATTCTTAAGCCGTTAAATGGGGCGGGAAGATTTTTATGGGATATGACGTAACGAACGGTTTCAAAGCGCAGATTATCGTATATCACAAGAGGGGTTAGAATTCCCGCCGCTACGGCAAAAGCCGTTATAAGGGGTAAGAATTTGTATTTTGGCATATTTCGTTTAGGTTCCCTTTTTGATTTTTAAATTTTGTTCGGGAAAGGGTATGACATCGGAATAAGCGAAAACTTGAAAAAATTTTTGAAGCGGCTTATTTTACCGAATTGAATTTTTTTACGAATTCCGCCCAGAAGGTGAAAATCAGGGTGATTATCAGCGCGATGAAAAGCACCACCACGTTTGGAGCCGCAAAGCCAAAGGCGCTGTTAAGATAAGGCACATATATTATAACCAGGGAGCAGAGAAAAATTATTCCCGCCTGAAAGGCCCCCGAAAACCCATGTTTTTCCTTGACGGAAGCAAAAAAGGTGTTTTTTCGGGAGGAAAGAGTAAAGCCCTCCAGCATAATCCCCGTGGTCATCATCATAAGAAAGAGAGAACGGTGCACCTCCGTTTCAAGATTTAAGGTAAACAGATAAAACAGCACCATTGCCATGGCCAGAGTCGCCCCGAGAATAAGCGCCTTGGGGTAAAAGGTGCTGTTCACAACGCCCTTTCCGATAAAGCCGCTGGCGGTGAAGTCCGCTTTTATGTCAAAGGTGTTTCCCATAAACATTGACGCGGCCATGGGGAAGATCACCGCCGACAATAACACCGAGAAAACGGGAGAAAAGACAGCCGTCCCCCCCGCCGCCATTACCGCCGCCGCGAAGAGCGCCAAAGCGAAATGAGCCGCCAGAAGAAGGGCGAGCGCGCTTTTCAGATTTCTGTGTATCTGCCGGCTTTCCTTTACCGCCTCGGCGATGGCAAGCAGATTGTCGTCGCTCATCAGCATATCGCAACTTTCCGCCGCAGAGGGTGAAGCGGTGCTGTGAACGGAAATACCCACATTCGATTCTTCGAGTATTGCCGTATCGTCGGTTTCGGTTCCCACCACCGCCACTATTTCGCCCTTCGATTTAAGTAGGTTAACCACTTTAATCCGCTGTTCGGGCGTAACCTTGGCGAAAATTCCCACGTCCTCGATATCGGGGGCAAAATCAAGCTCGGAGCCTAGAACGGTTTTGGTGCTCTGAAGCCCAATCTGTTTTCCTATGGCGGCCGCGGTTTCTTTCCCGTCACCGGTAAGCATTATTACTCTTACTCCCGATTTAACGCAGGATTTCACCGCATAGGGGACGGTATCGCGGGTGGTGTTTTCCAACGCGATGAGTCCTATATATTCATACCTGGCTTCGGACAGCTTTTCGGGCGCCTCCTGTCCTTCGGGGAGCACCGTAAAGGCCGCCGCCAGCACCTGGTGCCCCTGTTTGGCGAAGGCCTGTCTTTTCTGCTGAATATAGTGAAGCTCGTTGGGGTCAACGGTACATAAAGCCAATATTTCCTCGGGGCTGCCTTTGATGCAGAGCAGTCTTTGACCGTTTATGCGCCAAAGGTTGCCCGCCATTTTGTTGCTTTCGGAAAAAGCATAAGAGGCTTCCCGTTCGTTTTCAAAAAGCGCCTTTATATCCGTTCCGCTGAAGGTGGAATATAAAAGTATCGCTTTTTCGGCGGGAACGGTGGGCGCGGGGTCGCAGGCCAGAACGCAGACGTTGTTGAAAAGCTTTCGCTCGTCGGTGAAAATATCCGCCACTTCCATATGGTTTTTGGTAATGGTGCCCGATTTTTCCACCAGAACGCAGGTTATGGCGCTTAGCTCCTCCATAGCGGCTATATTTTTTACAAGAGCGTGTCTGCGGTTAAGCCGTCCCGCTCCGTTGAGATAAAACAGCCGCACAAGCTTATCCGCCTGAGAGGGAATAAAGCACATTCCCACGGATATGGCGGGCAAAGCGATTTTCACAAGCACGTCGGTAAGGGTTTTTAATTCCTCCGCCCTCAAAAAGCAGAGAAGCGCCGCCACCGCCGTTTCAAGAAGACCCATTATCAGGATCACGGATACGGGAAGCTTGATTTTATTTTCAAAACGCGATGCGGTGCGGGTTTCCTCCCGTTTTACCGCGGCGTCCTCGCCTGTGGCGAATACCCTTGCCACAAGGCTGCCCGTCATAATTATCGTGTTTTTGTAGATACAGGTGGATTTGGGGAGAGTGCGACTGCTGTCCGCTCCTATTTTCTTTGTAACGGGGGTGGGGTCGCCGGTGAAAACGGCTTCGTTTACCGTCAGATCCTCCGATTCGAGAAGGTGAGCGTCGGCGGGAACCCTTTCTCCCCCCTGAAGCACTATTATGTCGTCTGGCACAAGGAATTCTTTTCGCACCAGGGTCAGTTCCCCGTTTCGTACCGCGCGGAATTTCATACCGCCTAATTTTTTCAGGGTGGTTTCCTTTTCGTAAAGCTTCATCTGCCATATAACATCACCGACGGTGAGCATAACGGTAAGCAGAAGCATAACAGCTCCCATAACGTACTGCTTCGCCAGAAACAGCAGCGCCACCGAGATGATCCATACAAAGAAGCGGGGACAAAGCATGGCTTTTTTAAGGCTGTAGGAGCCTGAGTCCGCGCCGGAATCCTCGTTGCAGCCGTACATCGAAAGCCGCTTTTCTGCTTCCTCGGAAGTAAGGCCTTTATATTCGGATTTAAAATTCAGGATTTGTGACATTTTATGTACCTTTCCGTAAGCCGGCGCGGATTGACCCATTCAATCGTGTTTTTGCGGCGCGTCGGAGCCGAAGAGTATTTTTTCAGTTTTTCTTTATTTATTATATAATAATGGTATAGCGCGTTGGATATATCTCTTTATATTATTGCACATTTTGGAAAAAAAATCAAGGGGAAAGTTGTAATTTTTGAAATACCGCCTCGGAAAGGCAGCCGCTCCTCGAAAATACGCAAATTTGACCGGGTTATCCGCGAAAATCGATTTTCATAGAAAATCGGATAATCGCCAACCCGGTCAAATCAACAGTTATAAACAATATTATGTTAAAAAATGTTAAATGTTCTTATGTCCGAAACCTCATATCACATCTGCTCTCCACATCAAGCTCGGAGAAATACTTTTCCTCCATGGGAATCCACTTTTCCTTAAACACCTCGGCCTTTTCCGGCCCGTTCCTTTTGATGATCCGCTTAATCTGCTCTTCCTTTTCAACGGAAAGAAAAACCCGCAGGTCGTAATACCCCCAAAGTTCCGGATGACAGCTGTAGGAGCCTTCGATAACGCAGGTACCGCTTATTTCGACCGTTATGGGGGCAAGAAGACTCATGCTCCCACAGTCAAAGGGACGATAACTCACCTTTTCCGCTCCGCGTCTTAGAGGTTTCAGCACCTCTTCTTCGAAGCGCTCATAATCGATATTTCCACCCGCCGAAAGAAGTCTTTCACGGGTTCGCTGTTCCGGTCTCAGAAAAAAATCGTCCGTATGAAAAACGGGGCACCCGAGATTGTTTTGCAAGACAGCGCCGAGGGAGGTCTTTCCCGAAGCGCATCTCCCCTCCACCGCAATAAGCGAGGACTTTCCCCGAAGCCCTTCGGTCGCTCCCGATACCAAAGCCGCAATGTTTTCCAAAGACGTTTTTTTCACTCCCTGCGCTCCTTCGCCGTTTTTTTAAAGGGTATTAGTCCCGTTTTGTTAAGGGCGATCATTATCGCGGGGATAAAAACAAGCTGAAGTACTATTCCGGGAATTGCGTTAAGAAAAGCTCCCGCAAGGAATATTTGAAAAGTGAAGCTTTTTCCTCCAAAGCCCAGTAGAATCATCTGTGCAACGCCCCATACCGCTCTTCCGCATATCATGGCGATAAGCAGGGAGCGGTAAAGAGAAAGTACGCAGTGCCATTTCGAGCGATTGTAAAGAAGTCCCGCAATAAGCCCATACGTCATAAGCTCTAGCGCCATTGTACAGGCGTTGGGATATATGGGCGGCGCTCCGAACAGAAAAGATCGGAAAAGGGGAAGAACAAAGCCCACCGCCGCCCCGTACGGCCAGCCGCAGATAAATCCGCACAGAAAAACGGGTATATGCATGGGAAGCAGCATATTTCCGATTGCGGGAATCTGTCCGGTAAAAAAAGGGAGAACTATTCCCACGGCCAAAAACACCGCAGAAAGGGTAAGGTTTATTATTGATTTTTTCAATTGGCTTCCTCTCCTTAACAATCCGTCTTATACTATAGACAAAGTGAAATTTGAAATAATTTGCAAATAGTGATTTGTGTGCGATTATTAAGCTTTTTTCAATCAAGCGATATCAGCTGATACTCCCGACTTCCAAGACCGATTTTTTCCGCGTGCTCGAGTGTATGAAGCCCGTTTCTGGACTCTATTCTTCCAATAAGCGACTTCCCGTCGGGCGCGGAATAAACCAAGTCGATACAGGCCTGATCCAAAGCGAGAGGATCGGTGGAAGCCAGAACGCCTATATCCTTCATATCAGGCTCGGCGGGGTGACCGTCGCAGTCACAGTCCACCGAAAGCCTGTTCATAACGTTAACGTAAACGATTCTGTCCCCCAAGTAATCGGCGACGGATTTTCCCGCTTCCGCCATTGCTTCCAGAAAGGCGTCTTGTTCCCCGTTAAAGAAATCGGCGCGGCCGGTGCCGCCGCTGTGAATCCAGGCCTTTCCCTTGCCCGAACCGAGTCCTATGGAAATATTCTTGATGGCTCCGCCGAAGCCCGCCATAACGTGCCCTTTGAAATGCGAAAGAATAAGATAGGAATCATAATCGGGGAAATGCGTCCCCACATAGTTTTCCTTAAGCCTTATTCCGCCCGTTACGGGAAGGGTCATGGAACCGTCCTCGTCCTGTATCTGAAAATCCGCTATTTCGGTAAAGCCATGTTCTTTCGCCACCCGATAGTGATCCTCGGTTCTTATTCTGTCTCCCTCATATGCGGTGTTGCATTCCACGATTGTTCCACTCACAAGCTGTACCAAATCCTTGATAAGCGCGGGGCGGAGGTAGTTGCTGGCGGGAGGCTCTCCCGTGGATAGCTTTACCGCCGTTTTTCCGAAGCACTTTCTTTCAAGGGCGTTATAAACCGCCGTCAAACCTTCGGGGGTTATGCTTTTTGTCATATAGACCGTTGATTTTGCGCCGTTGGATTCCATATACGTATTCCGCCTTTCTTTTGGTTTTCGTAATTTACATAAATATAGCATAATAAGGTTTTGATGTCAAGTGAAAATAAAGTGAAAGGAAAATTTTTATTTTTTATTTTTTTCGCCAAAACTCTTTTTTTTTTCTTATTTTTATGTTATTATATTATTGGTTGTCCAAAAAACCGAAATTCAGCCGAAAATTTTAAATCGCTGTAATACATACAAAAAAGGAGGACCCGCCGAAATGTCCGATACATATAAAAACGCTCAGGAAGGGGATATTGACGCTTTTGCGGAAATCTACTCCAAAATATATACAAGACTGTACTATCTTGCCTATCACTCCTTAGCCAACCGCGAGGAAGCCGTACAAGCCGTTAAGTCCGCCGCAGGCGAGGCCTATTCTTTAATACGTGGCTGCGGCACGGAAGAAGAGTTTAACGGTCTTCTTCTTAAAAAACTTTGCGAGCAAATTATAAGGTATTATCGGGAGTACAGAAAAAGGCAGCCGGAATACGAAACAAATCCCACCTATATAAAATCGATAATGCGGAAGCTTACGGACGCGGAAAGGTTTTCCGTCGCCGTATGGGCAATTTTCGGATTTAGCCCTCATGAAATCTCGATGTTTTCCGGCCTTTCCGAAACGGTTGTGACCGCCAAGCTGCGTTCTGCGGGTCAGAAGCTTGAGGCAATGCTATAAAAACATTCCGTGCATATATTTACTTATTTGCTTATAATTGATCAGGAGAATTTATGGATATAAGAAACATTTTAAACGGATATTTTGAAAAAACGCCCGTTCCCGACGAACTGTATCCAAGGAACGTACGTAAATTCGTGGTGCCCAATCTTGCCGAAAAAAAAGAAGCCCGAACCGAGGAAAGCGGGGAACCGGACATTCGCAGCAACAGCGTAGGCGGCGAAAACGCCTCTTATACGGAGGCGCGTTCTTCCCGTCCAGTTTCTTACGAAAAAGCGCCCTCTCAAAATACCGAGGAACCATATCGGGAGGTTATAGGTCCCTCGGCGTTTATAAAAATAGTGAGATATCATCGCTTAACAGGCAAGGAATTTCTAAGCCTTTTAGGCAATTCCAAAATCAGCAATAAAGCCTATCAGGAAATAGAAAGCAATCCCAATCTTACGGTAAAACGATTGATAGAGCTGCTTGAAGAATCCCCCCTTACCTCCGCCGATTACGAAAAGCTCATTATCGCGGTGCAAAGAATGGCGCAGCTCAAGGCGGAAACCAAGGCTAAGATAAAAGCCGAGCCCAGACGCACGGAAAAGGTTTCGGAAAAGGTAGGCCACAGCGAAACGCCTTCTGAAGCGGAAAAGACAGTGCCCCCAAAATCATCGAAGGAGACCGATACGGGCTTTTCTTCGGAGCGGGCACAGAAGGGCTATGTTCCCGTGGCGGTGGACATCCCTTCTGAGGAAAACGGGGATAAGGACGAATACGAAGAGGACGGGGACGGAAGCGGCGAACAGGAGGAAAAAGACGACAGGCTCGCTTCGGCGAAATCAAGAATACAGATAAATTTCGGCGACTTCAATTACGAAGACGACGATGAAGAGGATTACGATGAGGACGGCGAGGACGGACGCGGCAAAAGCTCCAATAACGGAAAAATCACCGCCGCGGCAATAGGAGCGGCGGTTCTTATAGGAATAAGCTTCGGGCTAAGGTATAAGCTTACCGGTTCATGGCTCCCGTCGGACAGCGTTGTAAAAGAAGAACCCGCGCCGGACGAAACGGGAATTTACAGCGCTCTCAGCTCCCTTCCCGCCCCCGCTCCCGCCTTCACAGCCAATAACTTATATTCCGCCGGAGGCATGAGAGAAGAAAGCATCGTAAAAGACCCCGTCTGCGGCAGCAAACGGCTGCTTTACACGGAAAACAACAAGCTGTATATTTATGAACAGATAGGCGGTCAGGTGATACGTCTTGAAACGAGAGACTATAACGAAAACACGCTTTTGGGAATAATCGGCGCGGGAGACAAAACGGCGGCAATAAGCACAGGCGTTTCCGAGCCTTATTCTTATACCTATACCGTAACCGAGAAAGACGGAACGGAAACGGTTATGACGGGCTCCGTCAAGAGAAAGGAAACCTATCTTGAAATAACCGACGCGTCTTCACCGGAGAAGGTCGCCGCCGAAAACAAGCTCACCCTTTCGGGCACGCTTGCCGCCGCTTATTTGCTAGATGGCCGCCTTATCATAGTTACCTATGAGGAAATGGAACAGGACAGCGTCCCGGAGGACAAGGCCACTTTTATGCCTTACCTTTCGAGAGCGGGAGAAAAAAACTTCTGCTCTCCCGACAATGTGTTTATGTCCTCCCCAACCCACAGAGGCTTCGCCGCCGTTTTCTCGGTTAACCTCGGAGATACGGAAGTATTTGACATTGCCGCTTCGGCGGGAGGAACGAAACAGCTTATTTCAAAAAACGGATACGAATTGTTTATAGGACAGGGGAGCGATCTTATCCGATACGATCTCACGGAGGGCGTCAAAGAGAACGGCTCCTGTGAGATTTCGGGAAAAATAAGCGATTTTTCAGCGATAAGCGTTGACGGGGGTGAAATAAGAGTCACCTCCTCCGAGGGCGACGCCGCCACTCTTACCGTATTGGACGGGGAATTCGGACTTATCGGTGAAATAAAGAATATCGGCGTGGGCGAAAGCCTGGCGGGAACCTGTTTTTACGGACAAGAGACCTATATCGTGACCGAAAACGGCGCATGTTACGGAATCGACGGCGAAAACGGCGTAATGTCCGAAAGTAGCGCCAAGATCACAAACGAGACCATTTATAAATTCAACGACAGCATAGGCATAAAGGTATCCGCCGCCGACAACGGAAGCAAGAGAACCGCTCTTATCGTCTCCACGGTAAAGCTCGACGGAAACCTCACCCCTATTTATAATCTGGAGATAAGCTCAAAGACCACGGCGGTGAACGCCCTTGACGAATACCTTTCAAGCCCCGCCGAGCATAATATACGCGCTATAGGAAGCAACGCGGAAAACGGAACATTGGTTATACCCGTGGAATATTTCGACGGAGTGTCTGAGGTGGAGCTGTTTGTTATCTGTAGGGTAAACGAGGACGGAACTCTTTCCGTAAACGGAAAGATCATCGAATATGACAGACGGTCAGACAGCATTTTCGCCCAGGTGGACGGGGATACGGTTATAGCCGTCACAAAGGGGAAAATAATTACTGCCGGAGCGCAGGACGGGAATGTTATGGGATATTTTTTGACGGGAGAATAAGAGCCTGTCCGCATTTTAAGCAAGTTGCCGTAAATACCGTTTATTTAAAGGCACTAACCGTAATCGCCGAATAACACCTGCCGTTTTTTATCTCGCATTTGTACCTTCCGTCATATTTTTCCGCAATATCCTGTAAGATTTTCATTCCGTATCCTTTGCTTTCCGAAGGCTTCGGCACGGATTCTTTCCCTTCGCGTACGGAATTTTCACAACTCACGGAAATAAAACCGTTTTTCTGTGAAGCGTTTATTTTAATATCGCGCGGCGAATCTTTCGAAATGGCCGAGCATTCGTTCAGAGCGTTGTCTATAAGGTTGGAAAAAATGCTGCAAAGGTGCATTTTGGAAATACAGCCCGTATCAAAGACGGTCACGCCGCACTTAAAAGCGACCCCGTTCTTTTCCGCCGCCATTTCCTTTTCGCAGAGAAGGGCGTTGATAACGGGAACCGAACAGTATTCCTTTTCCGATAAGGCATTTATGCTGTTGTCGAGCTCGTTGAAAAGCTCCGAGGCTTCGTCGGAGCTTCCCGCACTTAAAAGACTTTTTATAACAATGAGCTGGTTTTTGAAATCATGGCGTATTTTGGCGGTTTCCTTCTGTTTTTCCTCTATCGCGGCATACCGTGTTTCTTCAAGGCGGCGTGTGTAGTCAAGGGTGCTGTATTCTCTTTCAAGCATATTTTTCTTTTCCACGTCCGAAAGGAAAATTATATAGATTACGCTGGACAGCGCGAGAACCACAAAGTATACCGATGTGATCACAAGAGAGTCCATTCCCCATATATCGAAATCGGAATAGTACCTTTCCACTTGAAGAAGAAAATACGGAATAAGCTGACCTATCGGAAATATAAGGAAAAGGGGATTGATTTTTTCGGCGCTTTTTTTATTTACTCTGTTCCATATTTTTACCATTATGTATTTTACCGGAGCGGCGATAAAGCAAAACGCCACGCAGCACAATACCCGTTCGTATCCGAAATAGGACGGATCAAGCAAATCGTTACCGCCAAATCCGGCTGCGGTTATGTAAATCAGAAATTCAATCAAGGCGTCAATTATTACTTGATCGATGACTGTGAGAATCACTTTTTTCAGCGGATTGCCTTCGCTTAGGAAATAAAAAGGAAGAAAATAGAACAGTATCATCGGCATAAAATTAAACGGAGGGAGTTTTCCGTTTACCCATTGATAATAAAGGCTGAAGAAGGTTATCGCCGTAGTAACGGACAGATAGATAAGATAGCCCGCCCATTTTTTCACCTTAAGCTTATAACAGCTTGTGTAAGCCCAGAATTTTATGGTATTTTGCAAAACCATGGCTATAAGACACAAATAAAAATATATTGCCATTTCAGCGCTCCTTGTTTTTTGTTGCTCCCCCACGCGGTATTTCGCCGAAACGAGAGCTAATGAAAGTCCATTATTCATTTTAACATATGATTTTATTTTTTTAATGAATTTTTTGCATTCGTTTTTCGTTTTGCAGAACAGATTTATACGAGCGCCTGATTTTGGCCGTCACACTTTACAATTCCGTTCAAATATGCTAAAATAAAATAAAAAAGAAAGAAAGGAAATAAAATGGAACAGATTTACGACAGACTTAACAAGTTATTTAAGGACTTTTTCGACGATGATACCATTGAAATCGACGAAAATACCACGGCGGGAGAAATCGAGGACTGGGACAGCCTTAATCATATCACGCTGATTGACACGGTTGAAAGCGAATTCGGATTAAAGTTCACAATGGGAGAGGTCTCCGGTATGAAAAACGTGGGGGAAATGGCCCGTATAATTAAGGAGAGAGGGAAGAGGATTTAACGGCTGCGTCACCGCGTTCCTCTCGTTTTCCTGTTTCAACTAAAAAAAGCCGTAATTTCGGAAGCTGCTGAAATTACGGCTTTTTATTTTATTGACGTAACCTGTTTTTATTTTGCCATTACCTTTGAAAGCTCTTCGCTGAAGGCGACAGGGTCTTCTATGGTCATTCCCTCGATAAGCATGGCCTGTGTATAAAGCAGATCGGAATAGGTGTTAAGCATTTCCCTGTCGTTGTCAAACAGATACTGAAGCTTATCGAAAATGGGGTGATCGGGGTTGATTTCCAACACCTTATCGGCTTTCGCCTTATGCTCGGTGGGCATTGAATTGAGCACCTTTTCCATTTCCACGGAAAGAGCACCGTCGCTGGTGATACATACAGGGTGGGATTTCAGCTTTCCCGTGAGCCTTACCGCCGCGACCTTGTCTCCGAGGGCTTCTTTTATGGCGGCGCAAAGCTCCTTGCTGCCGTCGTTCTTTTCCTTAAGCTCTTTCTTTTCCTCTTCGGTTTCAAGATCAAGGTCGCCGCCCTGAACGGATTTAAACTTCTTTTCTTTATAATCCGCCATCATCTGAAGGCAGAACTCGTCCACGTTGTCGGTAAGATAAAGTATTTCGTAGCCCTTATCCTTTACGCTTTCGACTATGGGAAGCGCGTCTATTCTTTCAACGCTTTCTCCCGCCGCATAATAGATGAACTCCTGACCTTCCTTCATTCCCGTTACGTATTCTTCAAGGGTTACGGGCTTTTTATCCTTGCTGGAGGTGAACATAAGCAGATCCTGAAGCAGTTCTTTGTTCATACCGTAGCCGTTGTATACCCCGAACTTAAGCTGAAGTCCGAAGGCTTTCCAGAATTCCTCGTATTTTTCCCTTTCGTTGTTGAGCATTTTTTTAAGCTCGTTCTTAATGGTTCTTTCCAGGGATCTTTCGATAAGCTTAAGCTGACGGTCGTGCTGGAGCATTTCACGGCTTATGTTGAGAGAAAGGTCTTCGCTGTCCACCAGACCCTTTACAAAGCTAAAGTGATCGGGGAGCAGATCGCCGCACTTGTCCATAATGAGAACACCGTTGGAATACAGCTGAAGTCCCTTTTCAAATTCCTTTGAGTAATAGTCGTAGGGAGCCTTTTTGGGGATAAACAGCAATGCGGAATAGGTGGCGTTGCCCTCGGTTTTGCTGTGTATATGAGTAAGTGGTTCGGTGTAATCGTAGAATTTTTCCTGATAAAAATTCTTGTAATCCTCGTCCTTAAGCTCGCTTTTGTTCTTTTTCCAGATGGGGATCATACTGTTTAAGGTTTCGTCCTCGGTATGTTCCTCGTATTTTTCCGATTCGGGGGCATCCTCGGGAGCATTTTCCTTGGGGTGTCTGTGTGTCACCTCCATTTTAATGGGATAACGGATATAGTCGGAGTATTTTTTCACAAGGCTTCTGAGCTTATATTCCTCAAGAAATTCTCCGTAATCCTCGTCCTCGGTGTCCTCCTTAAGGTAAAGGGTTATCTCGGTGCCGCAGCCGTCTTTTTCGCATTCCTCCACGGTGTAGCCGTCCACGCCCTCGCTGGTCCACATATAAGCGGTTTCGGAGCCGTAGGCTTTGGATTTCACGGTAACCTTTCCGGCAACCATAAAGGCGGAGTAGAAGCCTACGCCGAATTGTCCTATAACGGAAACGTCCTCGCTGCACGGAGCGTTTTCCTCGGTTTTCATTGCTTCCTTAAATTTAAGGGAGCCGGATTGGGCGATAACGCCCAGATTGTTTTCCAGCTCTTCCTGGGTCATTCCTATTCCGTTGTCGGTAACGGTAAGAGTGCGGGCTTCCTTATCGGGGGTGAGCCTGATCCGGAAATCGCCTCGGTCGAGTCCGAGATTTTCGTTTAAAGACTTGAAATAAAGCTTATCCATAGCGTCGCTGGCGTTGGAAATAAGCTCGCGGATAAAAATCTCCTTATGGGTGTAAATGGAGTTGATCATCATTTCAAGAAGTCTTTTGGATTCCGCTTTAAAAGCTTTTTTGGTTGACATTTTTGCCGCTTCCTTTCGTTTGCTTTTTTATTTAGTATAACTTTGTGGGATAAGTATTGTTTCGGGTTCATTTGTATTTAGCACTCTCACCTGTCGAGTGCTAAAAATATTATATCACTTTTTTTGCTCTTGTCAATGGGAAAATGTGAAAATTATTTGAAAAATAAACTTTTTTAAGTTTTTTGTACCAAAAGAGTAAAAAAAAAGGCAAAGCGCCGCGGAAAAACCAAGGCAGTGCCCCCAAATTAACCGTTAAAAGCAAAAACCGCCGAGGATAAAAACTTCGGCGGGAAAAAATTATTTACTTTTTTCAATGCTTTTCAATATGTCATCGATATCGTAGCGGGAATCGTCGCTTTCCTCCTGCAAAAGGCTGTCCAGACGGCTCACCCGCGGCGCAATCTTAGGCGGATTTCTTTTCGGCGCTTCGTAACGTTTCATTTCATCATTTTCGGGACGGCGCGGCGGTTCGGGAGGCCTTTGCTGTACGGGAGGCGGCTCGGCTGGACGTCCAAACATATCTCTGGTATCCTCTTCGTCAAAAATAGCGGGTCGGGAAGCAGGCACAGGCTCATTTCGCGGAACGCTCCGCCGGTGCTGAGGGGCGCTTCGGGGTTGCTCCGCCGGCTCGTCGGCATAGCCCGCCAAATGCTTAGCCCTTGTTTCCTTTATCAACCGGTCAATATCTCTTTCGGAAATCGGGATATACTCTTCCTGTTTTGGGGAAGGAGCTTTTCGCGGCGGGGTAAACAAGCCCGCTTCCTCCATCAGCCGATCTCTTTCAAATGAAAAGGCGGGTCGTTCTTCGGGCGGCACATACTCACGGCGCGGAAGATAGGTGGGTATCTCGTCCTGTTTTTTTACGGTTTCAAATTCGGACTGAGCGTCTTTCCGTTTCATCGAGGCTATGATCTCAAGAACTATGAAGGCGGCACAAGGGAGCACCGCAATAAGGCAGACCCCGGCCGGGGACATAGCAAAAGAAACAAGCGCGCCAATGATATCGGAATAGTAGATTCCTTTCCCCATAATACGGCTTTGACCAATTGTCATTTCCTCGTCAAGGTCGTTTTTTACTTTAAAGGTATAGACGCCGTCGTCCAACTTGGCTTCTCTTACCTCTCCTATCCTGATTTCTTCCTCGTCGTCGGAGAAAATAATGATATTGCCCGGCGCAATATTTTCCGCGTCCTCCTGTTCGGTGATAAGAGCGCTTCCGTTTTTCACCAGCGAAAAGGCGTCGGTTTCTACCAGATAAATCCGTCGGGAAAAAAATTTCGGCGCGGTGTCTCCGCTGAAGATCACGGAGGCGGCAAGCAGGAAAATTGCCGTCAAAAGCAAAAGTACGTCGACGACTATAAATACCGCCGAAAAAATTTTTGAATTTCTTTTTATTTTTATTCACCTCGTTCTTGACAATCGCAAAAAAAATGGTATAATATTGTTGTGGGTTTTGTGGGGAACAATTTGTCGGACAGTGATATTGTACCACAAAATTTGGGTTATTGCAAGAGGAATGTGATTTTTATTTATAATTTAATATGCTGGTGTAGCTCAGTCGGTAGAGCAGCGCATTCGTAATGCGCAGGTCGCGTGTACTTGATAAGGAGATGCGGCAGCGAACCGCAGGTCTTGCAAAATTTTTACAGTTCAATGGCGCGGATAGGGTGAACATTTAGTTCCCTATTCCGGAATGGCAGTTCGGTCTGCCGAGAAAATTAAATATGCTGGTGTAGCTCAGTCGGTAGAGCAGCGCATTCGTAATGCGCAGGTCGGGGGTGCTCGATAAGGAGACGCGGTGGCAGATCGCTAGTCTTGCAAAATTTTTACAGTTCAATGGCGAGAACATGGTGAAAATTTAGTCCCCCTATTCCGGAATGGCAGTTCAGTCTGCCGAAAAATTAAATATGCTGGTGTAGCTCAGTCGGTAGAGCAGCGCATTCGTAATGCGCAGGTCGGGGGTTCGAGTCCGTTCACCAGCTCCAAAACGCATGAACCACTCTAATGTTTTGAGTGGTTCATTTAATATATTGATGTGTCTATAATGAATCGAGAACAATCCCAATACATATATAATGTGCTCTTATGATTCAATGACTTCGTCAAAACTACGAGGAATCAATCATGTCATCAGATAATGCACAGTGTAACTACAATTTTATAGATTTATTTGCAGGAGCAGGCGGTTTGTCAGAGGGATTTCTTCAAGCAGGATTTAAACCTGTTGCTCATGTTGAAATGAATGAATTTGCAGCCAAAACACTTGAAACTAGAAGTGCATACTATTTTTTAAAAAGTACTGATAGACTCAGCATATATAAAAATTATTTGTCTGGCAAAATATCTCGCGACGAGTTTATAAAACATATTCCTGCTTCAATAATTAAAACTATAATTAATGAAACAATGTCGGATAAAACTTTGCCGGATATTTTTAAGATTATAGATGGAATAATGAAAATCAAAGGTATCTCTAAAATAGATGTCATCGTGGGCGGTCCTCCCTGTCAAGCGTATTCACTTGTAGGGAGAGCTCAAAGCAGTCATATGGATATTCCGATGGAGGAAGACCCGCGTAATTATTTATATAAGTTATATGCAAGGTTCTTAAAACGCTATCAGCCTCGTATGTTCGTTTTTGAGAATGTCACGGGAATCGAATCTGCCAATGGCGGAGCAACTTGGAAGAACATTCAGAAATACTTGAAACGTGTTGGATATGAAATTGAGTGCAGAGAACAGAATGCTTATACATTTGGCGTTCTCCAAAACAGACGCCGGATGATCATTGTAGGATGGTTAAAGAAAAGCGGTCTGAAATACCCGGATTTTCTTGAAATCAAAACAAATGCTATTGTTAATGATCTCTTTGCCGACCTGCCAGAACTGCATCCCGGTGAGAGTTCCAATAAATACGCAAAATCGAAAGCCAGCAGTTATGTAACAGAATCAGGAATACGGACAAAGGATGACATTTTAACACTTCACAATTGTCGTCCGAATTTGGAACGCGATATACAGATATACAGACGCGCGGTTGAACTGTGGAATGACGGTCATAAACGTCTCAATTATAATGATCTCCCAGACGAATTGAAAACGCATAAGAATAGGCACTCTTTTACGGACAGGTTTAAGGTTGTTGAGGGGGATGAATCGTGTTGCCACACCATACTGGCGCATCTATCAAAGGATGGACATTATTTTATCCATCCTGACATTGAACAGAACCGTTCCATCACCGTTCGGGAGGCGGCGAGAATCCAATCCTTCCCAGATAGCTATTTCTTTGAAGGATCGCGCACCTCGCAGTTTGTGCAGATAGGAAATGCTGTACCTCCGATGATGGCTAAAGGAATTGCGATGGGGATTTTCGAACAGTTGTACAAAGGAGATTCAAATGGGAAGTAACCTGCTGCTTGAACAATTCAGCAGATATAAAAAGCTGGAACTTGAGGTCTCTCCGTTCCACTTCCTTTTGGATGCCAACATAGAGATAAATCCGCATCAGATCAATGCGTTTTGTGCTGCTATTCAAGCATTAAAAACCGGCGGAATTATATTGGCAGATGAGGTTGGACTTGGAAAAACCATTGAAGCTGGGCTTGTTCTGAAATATGTGCTTGAATTGGGGGCAAAAAAAGTATTGATTGCTCTTCCAGCGTCCTTGCGAAAACAGTGGGAACTAGAACTTGAGGATAAATTCGGCTTAAAGTCAATAATTCTTGACCGGCTTACGGTAGAAAAAGATAGCTCTGACTGTCGCAAAAGGCTCACAGATAATAAGTCTGCCAGAATCGTGCTTACTTCTTATGACTACTCATCCAAGCTGATGAAACGGTTCCCAGAGGTCAAGTGGGATTTCATTATCATTGATGAGGCACACAACCTCAGAAATGTATTTCATGGAACTAAACGGGCAAAGAATTTGTACGAGCTGTCAAAAGGCATACCGAAGATTCTGCTGACCGCTACGCCGCTTCAGAATTCGCTGACTGACCTTCACGGACTTGTTTCCTTTATTGACCAGCGAATTTTCGGAAGTGAGAAAGTTTTCAATAAGCGTTACATCGAATGTCAGGATTACTCCGATTTAAAGCGGGAGTTGTCACCGGTTCTTTATCGAACACTCCGCAAGGATGTAGCTAAATATATGAACTTCAAAAAGAGAACCTGCAAAACGGTGGATTTTACCCTTTCGCATGATGAGATAGAGTTGTACCAACGGGTAAACGATTTCTTGAAGCGGGAACTACTGTATTCTATTCCGACCTCTAACCGTGGGCTAATCATTCTTGTCATCAGAAAACTGCTTGCATCTTCAAGTTTTGCACTGATTGAGACCTTTGAGATATTGAAGAAGAGACTTGAGAAGTTGTACGAAGGCAGCAGGACAGCAAACGCACAGGAGGGCTTTGATCTCTTCTGGAGCTATGTCGAAGATGAAATAGATGAGTCGGGCTTTGAAAAGACCGAGGATGAGGATACTATTGTTCAGAAACAATTCATTCAAGCTGAACTTGATGAGGTAAATATCATCATTGATGTGGCAAAGCGCATCAAAACGAACGCAAAAATCAACGCACTGAAGACCGCCATACAGATTGCTTTCGACTATCAGCAGGAACAAAGTATACCGCAGAAGGTCGTGATCTTCACAGAGTCAAAGCGCACCCAGAAGTACATAGCCAATGAACTACGTAAGACGGGATTTGAGGATGAAGATATTCTTCTCTTCAACGGCGATTTTAACGATGCCATGACAAAGGAGATTTACAGGACATGGCAAGTTAAAAACTTTGGAAAGGTGAACTACGGACGCAGTGTGGAATATAAGCACGCCATTGTGGACTATTTCCGGAACAATGCAAAAATTCTAATTTGCACGGATGCTGGTTCTGAAGGTTTGAATTTGCAGTTCTGCAGCACGGTCATCAACTATGATCTTCCGTGGAATCCGATGAAAATTGAGCAACGCATTGGTCGTTGCCATCGCTACGGTCAGGAACATGAGGTGGTCGCTATAAATCTGCTGAACACACAGAATGCTGCCGATCAGCGAGTTTACGATATTCTTTCAAAAAAGTTTGAGCTGTTTGAGGGTGTCTTTGGAGCATCGGATATTGCACTCGGCGCATTAGAGTCCGGCTCCAGCTTTGAAAAAATGGTGCTGCAGATTTATCAGACCTGCAACACCACGGGGGAGTTCAAAAAGGCTTTTGATAAACTGGATCGGAAATTGAACGCAAAACGGGATAAGAAAGCAAGAGAGCTGCGTTCTCTACTGCTTACCGAAAGCAGTAGTGCTAAAGGACAGGCTCTTGAAGAAACAAAAGCAGACATTGCCAAATATCTGCGTGATGTGGAATATTGGAATGCCTTTAACGAGCCAGAGGCAGATGGAAGAATTCACTATTGGAAGGTTGATAATTGGGGGGAACAAATTCTTGGATCGCATGGGGTTCTTTTTATTGGTGCGTTCTGCGACTCCTCAAAGTTGCTGTTTCCTGTACTACTACTTTGCGATGAAAGCGGCGATTACATTGATTTTGACGAGTCAGATTTGATTCCTGCTCTTGAGAAGATTGACGATATGGATGTGTGTTATTTCACGCCTACCGAATCGGAAATAAAACTGTATCACAATATTTATGATAGCCTAAATGCAGAGATGCTAAAAAAGTATCAAGAACAATTGGTGCCTATTAAAGCATACAACAAACGAAAAGTTGAAAATTGGGAGCGCATTCAAATGGAGCAGCTGATTGTGACATACCAAGATATAGAGGCTGAAATCGGCGTAATAAAAGAACAGGAACGAGCTTCGGATAACTTTTATGAGAAGATAGACATACGGAAAAAGATCGTCGAGAAATCCAAGGCACTTGAAGAATTCCAAGCATCTTTTCATGAAAAAAGTGCCGAATTTAAGAACGAAAGCGAACGAGAAATCGCTGAATTCGATAAACAGTTCGATATCAATCCGATTCTGTGGATTAATATTGTTCTGAAGTTTTAGGAGAGATTATTATGCAGAAGACAGGAAGATTGGAATTAACATGGGTTGGCAAATATGATGATAAGGTTGTCGAGCCGAGAATTCTACTGGAGGATAAAAGCAAGTCTTACGGTGATCCAGCAAGTGAAAATATGCTTATTCATGGGGATAACTTAATTGCACTGAGAGCGTTAGAAGCTGATTTTTCAGAACGTATTAAGTGCGTATTTATCGATCCTCCATATAACACAGGAAATGCTTTTGATAAATATGATGACGGATTAGAGCATTCGATATGGTTGGATTTAATGTATCGACGCTTTAACTCGTTATACGCTTTACTAAAACAGGACGGAATATTATTTGTAAGCTTGGACGAGCGGGAACATGCTTACGCAAAAGTTTTGTTGGACAGCATTTTTGGAAGAGAAAACTTCATTGGAGATATAATCTGGCAAAAACGCAAAGGCGGAGGTAATGATTCACGCTATATAGCACTTGATCATGATTACATTCTTGTTTATGCAAAAGATGCCAGTAAGGAGCAACACCCAAAGCAATGGCTTACATCACAATCAGAGGCATATTTAAAGCGATACAAAGAAATCGATGAAAACGGGAAAAGATATTACTGGGATACCGTTGCAAGGAACGGATTACAAAGTCCAATACTGGTTTCAATAAAGTGCCCTGATGGTACGATGTTATCCATTAACTCTCAAATGGGTCAGCAAACAATCGAAGAGGGATTAGAGACAGGGATGGTAAGACTATCTAAATCTAAAAACGGGTGGACACTACATCATCGAGTATATATGAAAGAAGGACAAGTACAGAGATCTATACTCAATGATGTTGGAACTAATAAAGACGCAGCCGATGAAATGGAACTTTTATTCGGAAGTAAGAAAGCATTTCCGTACCCCAAGCCAGAAAGTCTGATTGCAAGACTTCTTGAACTTGCAACAGAGCAAGGAGATCTTGTCTTGGATTCATTTTTAGGCTCAGGAACTACAGCAGCTGTTGCTCATAAAATGAAACGAAAGTGGATTGGAATTGAAATGGGTGATCATGCATACACTCACTGCAAGTTAAGGTTAGATAAGGTTGTTAATGGATCAGATAACTGTGGTGTTACATCAAGCCTGAATTGGCAAGGTGGCGGTGGATACCACTTCTATGAATTGGCTCCGAGTCTTCTCGTGAAGAATGACAAGCTGCCGATCTATCAGATCAATCCATCCTACACCTTTGAGATGCTCTGTGAGGCAATCTGTAAGATTGAGGGATTCCGCTATAAGCCGCAGGATGTGTTCCACGGCTATTCTTCGGAAAAACGTTTTATTCACATCACTACTGAGTTCATAAACGCCGGATATATAAAATCGCTGTCCGCGAGGCTTGCCGAAGGTCAGTCTCTTCTGATTTACGGCACAAAGATACAGTCAGACATGGTCTTGCCTGACAACATCGAAGTCAAGAAAATTCCGAAAGATCTTCTTGAAAAATGCGATTTTGAAAGCGAGGTGCAGTAAATGTCAGAGATAGTAAACAATATCAAATATGCAATGAGCCTGAGAACTCCGCAGGAGGAGGCTCTGTCTTACCTCGACGCAATCAGTTCGCATTGTGATTACAAGAAAGACAGCAAGGATGTTATTGAGGCCGTCGCATCGAAATATTGTGAGAAACAGCGCAAGGTTAAAGCTAGGTTCGACTTCCCGTCCTTCTGCTTTGCTATGGCAACCGGCATCGGCAAAACTCGTCTGATGGGAGCCTGTATCTACCATCTGTACAAAAAGAAGGGCTATAAGCACTTCTTCATTCTTGCGCCTGGAAATACGATTTATGATAAATTGCGTAAAGAGTCCAATCCGAACCATCCGAAGTACATCTTTAAAG
This sequence comes from uncultured Ruminiclostridium sp., assembly GCA_949878745.1. Classification (GTDB taxonomy): domain Bacteria; phylum Bacillota; class Clostridia; order Oscillospirales; family Ruminococcaceae; genus Ruminiclostridium_E. Next base: position 42,127 of record CATLBH010000007.1, read on the forward strand.
GGCTTGAAGCTGAAATGGGCAGACCGAAGGTGTATGATGGCGAAAATTACGATACCTATCCCGTGAAGTTTGAGCAGATGTCTCTCCGTATCGAGAAGACCTCGGAGATTCAGCTTTTCATATTCAATATCGGAAAAATCTTCAACAGCAAGACTGACACGCAGTTCAATTTCCACAAGTTCAAGGAGACGCTGGGCGCTTCCTTTGCTGATGTACTGGCGCAGTTTGACGATCTCGTAATCTGCATGGATGAGGCACATCGCTATTACGCTCCGGCTTCAATGAAGGCAATCAACTATCTGAAGCCCGTCCTCGGATTGGAGTTTACAGCCACGCCGAAGACCACATCAAACGTAATCTATGCCTATGACCTGGCTCGTGGCGCTGTCGAGGGTTATCTGAAAATTCCTGTCGTGATGGGACGTTCCAACATGGCTGGCTATAACCAGGACGATATTGAGGAGATGAAAATCCGTGACGGCCTTACGCTCCATGAGCATCGCAAGGCTGTACTTCGCGAGTATTGCAGTGAAAATGACCTTGACTACGTTAAGCCGATTGTTCTTGTGGCCTGCAAGGATACAGACCACGCAAAGAAAATCCGTGCGCTGATTGACAGTGATGATTTTCAAGGTGGAAAGTATAAGGGCAAGGTTATAGAAATACATTCAAAGCAGACCGGCGAGGAGTCGGAAGAAAACATCCGTCTTTTGCTCTCTATAGAGAGTGCTTCAAACCCGGTCGAGATTGTTTTGCACGTTTATAAGCTGAAGGAAGGCTGGGACGTAAATAATCTTTTTACGATCATTCCTCTCAACGCGGCAAAGAGCGATATCCTCGCTATGCAGACTATTGGTCGTGGTTTAAGACTTCCGTTCGGAGAACAGACCGGCAACGAAGACTTGAATTCTCTTGATATCGTTGCACATGACCACTACAGAGAACTCGTGGATGAAATTAAGAGCAATGACATCTTCCGTTATCGTGATCTTGATAAAGCAGCGGTAGAACCGTCGGAATCGGTAGGAGTATCTGCTACCGTAGACGATGGTCAGCTTTCTCTGCTGGATTTTGCGATTACCGCATCCGGCGTGAAGTCATTTGCCGAGGTCAGCAATCCGAAGACGCAGCTTGAGATTTATCAGGAATATGTAAAGAACTTTATGGCTGCGCAGAAGAAAGACAAGAACGAAGACCCAGGACAGATGACTCTTTTTGACCTTCATCCTGAAATGTTTTCCGGCGATTCTACTGAAACTGATACATCTGCAAAGGAACAGCCGCAGGTGCCGTCCGGCGGTAAATCCGGCAAACAGCCTCTTACCAAGGATGAGTTTGTAAAGGCGGTAACGGAGTATTCCGCAAAGGCTATCTCTGTACCGAAAATTCTCGTTCAGACCACATCCGAGGTGAAGTTTAGCCGTTTTGAGGTAAAGCGCACCATCGCTGACTTTGAGGTGGCTATGGCCAAGATTGAGCGTTTTGATGCTATCAATCAGCAGCTTCTTTCTGTCGTGGATGCGCAGATTCTTGAAGTTAATGATGCCATGAATACGCTTGCTTGTATGTTACTCGACTCCATCAGCGAGTTGTCTTATGATGACGCGGATTTTGTTATTGACGTGGTTGAGCAGTATTTAAGTCAGATACCCGGTGATGAGGAAAACAAGAGAAGAATCGTTCGGCGCTACGCATCCCTGATTGTGGCTGATATCCGCAAGCAGATTTATGAGCATATGGACAGAAAAACGCAGGATGTCCACATCATTCAGAAAGACCTTATTCTGTTCCGTAAGTTCGTAAAGAACGTCAAGGATGACGGAAAGGTCAAGTACGATAAGCCGTTCTCTGACAAGAGCAATATCAAGAAGTATCTTTTTACCGGCTATAAGAAGTCTTATTACCCGGCGAATGCGTTTGATAGTGATACGGAGCGTCTGTTCTCTATTATTTTGGAAGAGGACCCGGATGTTATCCGTTGGATCAAACCGCCGCTTAATCAGCTGGGTTTATTCTGGAAAGCCGGTCAGCAGTATAATCCTGATTTTCTCGTAGAAACAACTGCCGGAAAATTCATGGTCGAGGTTAAGGCTTTGAATGAAATGACTTCGGAAGAAGTCGTTTCAAAGGCGAGAGAAGGCATAAAGTGGTGCCGTTTTGCTTCGACAGCAGACCCGGATCATAAGACGTGGGAGTATAAACTGATTTCAGATGACAACATTCATCTCGGAAACACCTGTAAATATACGCTCAGTACGGCTCATGCCGTGAAGGAGGATGCATAATGGCTGACAGATTTAAGTATTCAGAGGTCAGGCAGAAAATCATCGATGCCATAAGAACTGACCTTATCGGGCCCAGAGAGAAGGAAGAGGTTCTTGAAGAGAATCCTCGCTATGCCTATCTCGTGGGTATGCTTGATATCCAAAACGATGATGAAGATTATTCTGGTGCCGGAGAGCAGGAAGTCGATGCTGATATGGCATTTGAGGATGGTGAGGACTTTACTGCCGGTGAAGATGATGACAACGAGCCAACTTCCACCACACATTTTCAGCTGCCCTCGTCTATCGGTATTAGTTTCTATATTCAAAGTGATACCGAGAGCATCAACTTGGATGTGACATGGGGAGACTATGTGAAGTCTTCTGAAAAATATACTGGCAAGGACGAAAAAGAGCATAGCCGTGCCATTTATACACGCCAGCCGATGGAAGAAACGGTTCATGTTCAGTTTAAGGATTTCACACGAACGAAGGATTACCAGCTTGTTTGTGATTCCAATGTCCATGTTCACGTGTCCCGCATTCCTCTAAAGGGCGGCTATTCTCTTGTAACGGCGTACGTCATTAACAAGAGAAAAAATCCTGCCAACAGTGCGGAAGCCATCATGTTCCAAGTTGAAATCAAGGCATATGCAGAGGATGGCTCTGCTGAGTTTATCGCCGAGCATATTTGCAGGGAGATACTCGCTTCCGATGAGTTTTATTTTGAACAGCGCCCGATTATGGGACGAGGACGCGGCTGTGCGGCGGTGTGGGATACCCCTGTCGATGGCAGAACTACATATGTGAAATCAGCGTTTATACCCGAATATGAATTTCCGGGTGTCAGCGCCGCATTGGATGGTTTTGACAGATATTTCTTTTCTACATTTACCATGTCGGTAAAATCGAAGAAGGCAGAAACCATCGGCAAACTTAATACTCTGGCGGAATCCTACGAAAAGTGGATCAATTCTACGCTTCTCGGAAACGCAAGGATGAACAATCCTGATTTTAAGGATAAGATCGGTAACAAAGTCATTGACCGTTGCCAAGATGCTCTGAAACGTATACGTGAAGGCATTAGCATTATCGAGAATGACGACATCTCGTTTGAGGCTTTCTGCTTTATGAACCGTGTAATCTTCTTGCAGAACAGCATCAAAGGATATGCAAAGAAGCACGGAACTGGAACAGATTGCAATTTCCAGGATTTCATTAATCCGAAGAATCCTGATAATAACTTTGGATGGCGTCCATTCCAGATTGCTTTTATTCTGATGAACCTCGCGGGAATCGTTGATCCGAGACATATAGACCGAGAGGTCGTTGACCTGCTATACTTCCCGACTGGCGGTGGTAAGACTGAGGCCTATCTTGGTCTTATGGCATTTGTTATTGCCAACAGGCGACTCAGAGCGTCTGATGTAGATAAGTACAATCGGGATGGCGGCGTGACCGTCATGCTTCGATACACCCTCCGCTTGCTTACCACACAGCAGAGGGACCGTATTACAAAAATGGTGCTTGCGGCAGAAATGATCAGGCGGCAGGCATATCCTCAGTTTGGTAAAGAGCCTATCAGTATAGGCTTCTGGGTAGGAGGCGGAGTAACGCCTAACAAGTTTGATGAGTTTATTGAAAAGGCTGATAATCCGCAAGCGGCGAGAAGTGCAAGAAACCATGTCTATAAACAGCTACTTACTTGCCCGTTCTGCGGAAAGCCTCTCAAAGAAGAGAACTTTAACATTGATACTGACAAGAAGTCCATCGAGATTTTCTGCTCGGATCGGGATTGCCAGTTCTATAGATACAAAAATGACAGGATACCGATCCCAGTTTATCTTGTCGATGAAGAAATATATGCCAAGTGTCCGACCATCATTTTGTCGACCGTTGATAAGTTTGCTCGTCTGCCGTGGGATGTAAATACGAATGCTCTTTTTGGCAGAGTGGACAGAAAGTGCAGCCGTGATGGTTATGTCGCAATTGGAGCGGAACACGGACGTCATAATAAAACGGCTTCTTTGCCGGCATCCACGATGGTCAACATCAGACCGTTCCTGCCGCCGGAACTGATCATTCAAGACGAGTTGCATCTTATCACGGGACCTCTTGGTACGGTTTACGGTGCCTATGAAACGATTATCGAAGATATGTGTATTCACGATGGCATCAAGCCGAAGTATGTCGTTTCAACGGCAACAATCAAAAATGCGGAGGCACAGACCAGATGCCTTTACGCAAGAAAGAATACGACGCAGTTCCCGCCGAACGGTTTTGAAATTGGGGACAGTTTCTTTATCAGAGAGATTTCCGTAGATGATGACCCGTTCAGAAAATATGTGGGTGTCTGCGCACCAGGTCAGTCTGTTAAGACGGCTTTACTTCGCGTTTATGCTATCATTCTGCAGGCTGCCTATACTTACTCCCTGCAAAAGGAGTACAAGGATGTGATTGATCCGTACTATTCTCTGGTCGGGTATTTCAACAGTATCCGAGAACTTGGTGGTGCTGTCAGACTTCTGCAAGACGACATTCCAAAGAGGATTTATCGCATCAAGAATAAATACGGCTTGGATAAACAGCGGTATCTGAACCACAACGTGGAGATTACTTCCCGTATGTCGTCGTATAAGATACCGGAAAAGCTGAACCAACTTGAAACGACCTGTGCTTCAAAAGACTGCCTGGATACGGCTATCGCTACAAATATGATCGCCGTAGGTATGGACGTTGATCGCCTTGGACTGATGGTTGTGACAGGTCAGCCGAAACAGAACTCGGAATATATCCAGGCAACAAGCCGTATTGGTCGTGCATTCCCTGGACTTGTGGTTACGCTCTACAATGCATATCGTCCTCGTGACTTGTCGCATTACGAGAATTTTACCGGCTACCATTCGCAGCTTTATCGCTTTGTCGAAGGAACGACGGCGACACCGTTCTCTGCCAGAGCAAGAGACCGTGTCATGCACGCGCTGATAATATCTGCAGTACGGCTTAACTTCCCGAATATGGCTAATAATCCAGATGCGGCGGCCATCGGTTCATTAACTTCAGACCAGCTTGACTCAGTGAAGAAGCTGATAATCGACCGCCTCAATATCATCAAGCCGTCAGCAAGAGCAGATGCAGAGGAAGAAGTAGAGCGCTTCATTGACTGGTGGAAATTGCAAGCGGCGCAGACGAAACCGCTGCGGTATTACGTTGTCGGAACTGAACGCTATAACAGGTTGATGAATCCGTATGACCAGCCGCACGATGAGAACGAAAAAGCTACACTTCGTTCCATGCGTGAGGTCGAGAGTTCGGCGAATATGTTCTATTACACGGAGGATTGACATGGCTTTTGATAATAATAAACTTGGAGAGTTACGTCCAAACCAGATCATAACCACCTTTGGTCCCGGCTCGGTAGTCGATGCGGTAAAGGACTCGGTTACGATTCTTGACATCTCCTACTGGAAACAGAAGGGACAAAAAATAATCGACGGCAGACTTGCATCATATTTAGGTGTCGATTGTTTCTATATGCCCCGGACAAGTTTTTCGGGCGATGTGCCAGTTGTGACCTTTCCGTACTGGCACGTATGCTCTAATTTAAAATGCGGAAAGCTGTTTGATGCCAGAAAGTATTTTGATTTAGATAAGTATCTCAAGTATGGCGTCACTTGTCCTGAGTGTCATCGTCCTGCCTATCCGTCCCGTTTCATCACGATCTGCGAGGACGGTCATATGTCTGACTTCCCTTGGAAGTGGTGGGTGCACAGAGGCGAGTCCGATTGCAACGGTACCTTAAAAATGTATTCAACAGGCAACACTTCCACTCTTGCGGATATGTGGGTAGAATGCTCCTGCGGTGCGAAACGCAGTATGAGCGGAGCAACACAGCGAGATAATTTTGACGGCGTTGCCTGCCCCGGCCATCATCCGTTCAGACCGAATGTGAAAAACCATAAGTGCAACAAGCCCATCATTCCTTCACAGCGTGGTGCGTCTAATGTTTACTTCGCTGTGAGCCGGAGTGCAATCTCTATTCCGCCGTGGATCAATCCACTGTATAACTTAATCGATGAGCATCTTCGTGATATCGAGCTTGCAAAGCAACTTATGGGAGATGATGGAATAACCAAAATATATGAAATGTATTTCTCTGCTTATTCGAGGGATGAGTTTGATGAGGCACTTGAGCGTCGCATGAGCAACATCAAGGAGTTCACTGAAATCAAGCAGATGGAATACAATGCTATTACTCACCACAATGACCCTGCATATGAGTCAAACAAGAAGCACTTCAAGGCTGAAGAGGATGCGTTACCCGGATATTTGCAGAAATATTTCAGCCGCATAATCCGAGTGACCAGACTTAGAGAGGTTCGTGTTCTTCTGGGATTTACAAGAGTCGATGCTCCCGATCCGGATGCAGATGAGCAGCCGAATGTTGTGGCGTTAAGCAAGGGTAAGCAGGAACGCTGGCTACCTGCGGCGGAAGTAAATGGAGAAGGCATCTTCATAGAGTTTAACAAAGATACGCTTGCGGCGTGGCTCAATTCACCGGCAGTGAAAGGCTTATCAGAAAAGTATTCTGACTCCTACAGGGAGTTTTGCGAGTCAAAAGGCTGGACGATTACGGTCGTAAAAAATGCGGTTTATGTTCTTATGCACACCTTTGCTCACTTTATGATTAAGCAGATGTCTATGTCATCGGGCTATTCTTCTTCGGCTATTAGAGAAAGAATCTATTTTGGAGATAAAATGGTCGGCATTCTGTTATACACAGGAAGTTCCGATAAGGAAGGCTCACTTGGTGGTCTGGTTGAACTTGGAAATATCGATCAGATGACGAATCTCATGAGAGACGCTTTCCAAGAGGCTCTTGTTTGTACGAATGACCCGGAATGCATGAGTAATTTGCCTGCTGGCAAAAACTCAAACGGAGCTGCCTGCCATTCATGCTGCATGATATCTGAAACGGCGTGCGAGAATGGAAATAGAATGCTTGACCGTGGGCTTGTTGTTCCTATTCCGGGACGCGAGGAATGCTCATATTTTAAGGAATTAGTAGGTGACTTATGCCAGGTGGAAATCTAAACAAAGAGATATTCTTGAATACGGTCAAAAGCGATGTGGCAAATGGAACGACTAATGCCGCATCTATGCTAAAGCGAAGCTGCCCGGAATTATCCGATGCACATTGTGAGGATATCATAGGAACGGTTCTTGGTGCTATGAATATGTCCGAAGCGGACAAGGTGTCGCTTGTGGTCACAGCACCTCCATCTTTTTCTATCAATGCGAGAACTACAATGAATGTGGTTCAGTCCATGATAAACGGAGCAGAAAAGAATATCTTGATTACGGGATACTCCTTATCCTCATACTTTTCAGAATTGGTCGATACAATCGTTCTTAAAAGCCAGCGAGGTGTATTCGTGAAGTTCTTTGTGAATGACATTGATAAGCAGCCAGGATTTGATAAGATACTGCGCTATAAAGGACGATTCCTGAAAATCTATAACTATCACCAGGAAGACGATAAGATGGCCGCGCTTCATGCAAAGGTAATCTCGGTTGATCAGCAACAGACGCTAATAACTTCGGCAAACTTATCCTATCATGGGCAGCAAGGAAATATTGAATTTGGTACATTTATAGAATCTTCTAAAATTGCCTATCAAGTTGATAATATATTCACAAAACTGCTTTTTGCAAACCTATTTCATGAGGTATAATCACATTTATCCCAAATGAGAAATACTGCAAAGGTTAATATCATCATATATCCATTTTATTGAATGATTTAAATAATAAGGTATCAGATGCGTACCCCACCTAAAGTACCGAAACGGTAGTCGAGATACAGGAGGATAAATGTCAGACCTATTTAATGAAGAAGAAATAACCTTGGACACGCTCAGAGCATACTTCCACGAAAATGACTTCTCTACCCTGCCCGTGAAAGACCCGTCCGAATACACCGAGAAGCAGCTGAAACTCTATAACAGGGTGCTACGGATCGTGAACGCAGAGTGGAAATCGATCTCGAAGTCATTAGGTCTGACACACCCGCAGGACTGCTACTCAAAGGATTTCCCTCCCGAACTTATCCGAGACCGTGTTCAGCGAATAATCGCGGATAATGTTGTCAAGCTTTGCAACAATAAAAGAACATTTTGGAAAATGCTTTGGCATTTTATTGTTCCGATGTTCTTGAAAAGGAAAAATAGCGATGAAGCGCTACACAATACAACGAACGCGCTTATGCAGACACTGGATATTGAGGGCTTATCAAAATCCGCGAGGGAGTTTTCGTGTGACGAGGACTTCAACCCGAATAAATCCATAAATTATCCTCGAATGGATCACATCAAAAAATGGAACCACACTCGCGCAAAAATGAAAGTCGAATCCTTGGACGAAATATCAGAGCGTTCTCCGAACGGAGAACCGCCGCAGATTCCCGACAAAACAAATATCGAAACCGCAGCGGACATACATATCCTTATCAAAAATCTGGTCGACAGCGCCTCCGAACAGGAGCGGGAGATCATCGACTTGCTGTCCGAGGGGTATACCCAAAGCGAGATCGCTGAACGACTTGGCGTTTCCCAGAGTACGATCTCGCGTAAAATCAAAAAATTCAAGAGTTTCTTATCAGCCGGCGTATGATTTTGCATCGGCTGATTTCCTGTTTTTTACAGCCTGTCGCTCAGGAGAAAATCCGTCAAATGAATGATCTTTACGCCGTTGACATTGCCGCCCGCAAGTTCGTCGAGCGTCACTACATACTTCGGGTAGTGATCCTTTATATCCAGAAGATTTCCTATCTCACGATCCGAATCCTCGGGAAGATTGCGGCACACCTGAACATACACCCTCTCATCACGCCGTACAGCCACAAAGTCGATCTCCCGTGTGCTGAGCTTTCCGATATACACCTCATACCCTCGTCTCAGCAACTCAAAATAAACTATATTTTCAAGCATTGAAGCAATTGATTTAGGGTTAAATCCCATTATGCAGTATTTCAGCGACGCGTCGGCGAGGTAGAACTTCTCCTGCGTTTTCAAAACGGACTTTCCTTGCAGATCATAACGCTGACAGCGGTAGATCACAAACGCCTTTTCCAGCCATTCAAGATAATTGTAAACTGCCTCGACTGAAAGGGAGCGCCCCTCTCCTTTCAAAAATTTCACGATAGCGTTTGCGGAAAACGACTTTCCGACATTCTCAACAATATATTTTACCACACGATTGAACAGATCAATATTTGTTACATTGTGTCGTCTGGAAATATCGTTCGTGATTACAGAGGTATAAATTCCCTCTACTATCTGATATGCGGAACGGTCATCAAAATTCCCGAGTGCGACTATCGGGAACCCGCCAGTCCGAATATATTCGTTCAGCAGTTCTTTTTCGGAACTCCCGCTTGACTTTTTGAAATCAAGATATTCGGCAAAGGACAGCGTGAACACGGGTATCGAAATATATCTTCCGGTCAGATATGTTGAGATCTCGCTTGACATCAGCTTTGAATTTGATCCCGTGACATAAATATCGGTATTCTCGTTTTCGAGCAGACTGTTTACCGCCTTTTCCCAACCGTCGATCTCCTGAACCTCATCGAGCAAAATATAATACCGGTCTTTGTCGGCCATTTTCTCCTTGATCACATCGTGCATACCTCTGTCGGTCATATCGTCGTCCACATACTCGGAGGTATACCGTTCAAATATTATGTGATCTTCGGGAATGCCGCTGCTTTTCAGGTCATTGTGCAGCATTTCTAAAATCGTTGACTTTCCGCAGCGGCGAACGCCCGCCAATATCTTTACTAACGGGATGTCTCTGTACGTTTTCAGCATTTTCATATAATGCGGTCTGATAATCATATTATCACTCCTCATTACATATTATACCCAAAAACTTTTAAAATGTCAATTGTTTTTGCTGAAATTCCCTAAAAACTTATTATAATTTCAGCTTTTTTAATTTCCCGCTTGACTTTTTAAATTAAATGTGATACAATAAAATCAAATCACGATTTACTAAATCTAAATTAGATGTTCAGGAGAGCTGTTATGTTTATAGGCAGAGAAAGCGAGCTTAACTTTTTAGAGGACAAGTATTCTCAGGCGGGCGGTCAGCTTGTGGTTCTGTACGGCAGACGGCGTGTCGGAAAAACTGAAACGCTGCGACAGTTTTGCAAGGGCAAACCGCACGTCTTTTTCTCATGCCGTGAGTGTGGTGATATGATGCAGCTTAAAGCGTTTTCCGAAAAAATGCTGAAAGAGAAAATCCCGGCTGCCGCGTACATTACGGAATTTGCGGATTGGGAAAAGGCGTTTCGTTCGGTATCTGATCTGCCTTACGGAAATCAAAAGCGTTTGCTTGTGATCGATGAATTCCCGTATATGTGCAGGGGAAATGCCGCTATTCCATCAACGCTGCAAAATCTTTGGGATGAGTTCTTAAAGGATGAGAACGTGATGATCATTCTTTGCGGCAGTGCAATGAGCTTCATTGAAAAGGACTTACTTTCAGAGAAAAATCCTCTTTACGGCAGAGCCACGGGAATTTACAAAATGACCGAAATGGGATTTTATGACGCTATAAAATTCTTTCCGAATTATTCCGATAGAGATAAGGTGCTTGCGTATTCCGTGCTCGGCGGAATACCGCATTATTTAAGACAGTTCGACAACAAGCTCTCTCTTGCGGAAAATATTAAAAAAAATATTCTTACAAAGGGCTGTGCGCTATACAGCGAGGTTGAGTTTCTGCTGCGGCAGGAGCTGCGCGAAACTCCGCTTTATAATTCGGTCATTGAGGCGGTGGCTCTAGGAAACACAAGGTTGAACGACATAAGTATGAAGTCGCTTATCGAGGATACTTCAAAGACAAGCGTGTATCTGAAAAATCTTATCGAGCTTGGGATCGTGCAGCGTGAGTTTTCCGTGTCCGAAAGCGTTAAGGAAAAAGCGAACACTAATCGCGGTCTGTACAAACTGACCGATAACTTTTTCCGTTTTTGGTACGCGTTTGTGTTCACGAATTACTCCGAGCTGGAAGCGGGTGATGTGGACGGCGTATACAAGTACTCCGTTGAACCAAGTCTGCATGAGTTCGCGGCGGCGGTGTTCGAGGATATTTGCCGTGAGTATGTTCGCGAGCTGCAAAAAGCGGACGCCTTGCCGTTCCGCTATTCAAAAATCGGTCGCTGGTGGGGCAAGACGACCGTAAGAAATAAGGATTCCGCTCGTCAAGCCGAATCCGAGATAGATATTTTAGCAACCTCAAAAGACATGAGCAAATATCTGGTTGGTGAGTGCAAGTTCAAAAATCAACCGTTCAGATACTCTGAGCTTTTGGATACCAAGGCAAAGCTGATCTCGCAACAGGAGCGCGCGGAGTTTTATTACTATCTCTTCTCCGAATCGGGATTTGACGAGAAAATTGTCGAGGCGGCAAGCTCAGATAGCAGAATTACTCTCTGTGATTTAGCGGATATTGTTTCGTGCAAAACTTCTATAAAATAAAAGCGAACTTTGTGCAATCCTACAAACTTTAAAAATCCTATTTTCGTGTGCATAAAACCATTTCCTTGTGTCGGTAGGTATATAGAGGGCAATCCCGTCGTTATTCGGCGGGATTTTGTTTTTGGAAAATTTATTTGACAGGAGGACAAGTTATTGAACGAACTAAAAACAGTAAACTGCGAACAGCTGATGACCACACCGCTCAAACCTATTGAATTCTGCGTTGACGGAATGATTTCAACAGGACTGTTCATCTTGGCGGGAGCGCCAAAGGTCGGGAAGTCATGGCTGGCACTCGACATGGCTCTTGGTATTGCGAAAGGAGAAAAAGTGCTTGGGCGGGAAACGAAACAGGGTACGGCACTATACACAATAGCAGATAACATGTCAATTCGAAAATTCATAGAAAAAATGAGTTTGTGGGTAAAAGCTCCAGACGGTACAAAAATTCCTGTCAACAAAGATACAATAATTGGTCTGGATGATAATAATGATTTTCTGCTTTCCAGAAAGCAAATACTCACATCAAAAATTGCTATATTAGAGCAACAAATTGAAAAGCTAAGGAATATGATTTATTATCAATCTCAGCAACCTACTACAGAGACATTGATAGACGCTTTTGATAAAAACTTATCCCAAATCGCAATTGATGCTAAAGCGGTTACAAATATTCTAAATGAGTTGCTTGAACGCCAGACTGAAGTGCGGAGACAATTGACTGAATTGGTCCAAAACAACAACGCTATTCTTGAACAAATGTATTTGGACATTTCCTCATATGGTGCCGAACTTGGTTTAACGAAATATATGTCTTCTGGAAAAGGATTCGTATTTACACGAAATCTGAAAGAATTAACAGGTGCAACTCTAATGAAGATGGTTTTTGCATTTAAAATGGCATATATTCGTGCTGTAGATAGAGCGCTCAACATAAAACTCCCTTTAATACTTGATTCTCCATCAGGAAAGGAACTTGATCAATATAATATTCAAAAACTTATGGATATTATTAATCGTGATTTCTCAACACATCAAATTATTGTTGCTTCAATTTACTACTATAAGTTAAACAATCTTACAACAATAGAGATGAAGCAACGCGTTGTATTATAAATAGCTATATAGTGATTGCATATGCAAATATATTTCAAATTGCTTGATAGGAGGACAAATGTCAGACCTATTTAATGAAGAAGAAATAACCATGGACAACCTCAGGGAATACTTCCACAACAACGACTTCTCTACCCTGCCTGTGAAAGACCCGTCCGAATACACCGAGAAGCAGCTTAAGCTCTACAGCAGAGTGTTGAAAATTGTCAATGCGGAGTGGAGAACGATCTCGAAATCGCTTGGTCTGACACACCCGCAGGACTGCTACTCAAAAGACTATCCTCCTGAGCTTATCAGAGATCGGACTCAGCGTATCATTGCGGATAATGTTGTTAAACTCTGCGGCGATAAAAGAACTTTTTGGAATATGCTTTGGCACTTTATCGTCCCGATGTTCTTGAAAAGGAAAAATGGCGATGAAGCGCTACACAATACAACGAACGCGCTTATGCAGACACTGGATATTGAGGGATTATCGAAAACCTCAAAAGAGTTCTCATGTGACGAGGACTTCAACCCGAATAAATCCGTAAATTATCCTCGTATGGATCATATCAAAAAATGGAAGCACACTCGCGCAAAAGTGAAAGTCGAATCATTGGATGAACTGTCGGAGCATTCTCCGAACGGAGAACCGCTGCAGATTCCCGACAAAACAAATGTCGAAACCACGGCGGACATACATATCCTTATCGAAAATCTGATCGACAGCACCTCCGAACAGGAGCGCGAGATCATCAGCCTACTGTCCGAGGGGTACAACCAAAACGAGATCGCGAAGCGGCTCGGCATTTCCCAAAGCACGGTCTCGCGCAAGGTCAAAAAATTTAAAAGCTTCTTATCAGCCGGCGTATGACTTCTCGTCGGCTGATGTCCTGTTTTTTTACAGCTTGTCGCTCAGGAGAAAATCCGACAAATGCACGATCTTTACGCCGTTGACATTGCCGCCCGCAAGCTCGTCCAGCGTTACCACATACTTCGGGTAGTGATCTTTTATATCCAAAAGATTTTCTATCTCACGATCCGAATCCTCGGGAAGATTGCGGCATACCTGAACATACACCCGCTCATCGCGCCGCACTGCAACGAAATCGATCTCCCGTGTATTGTGCTTTCCGATATACACCTCATATCCCCGCCTAAGCAGCTCGAAATAAACTATATTCTCCAGCATTGAAGCAATTGACTTTGGGTTAAATCCCATTATACAGTATTTCAGCGACGCGTCGGCGAGATAGAATTTTTCCTGCGTTTTCAAAACCGACTTTCCTTGCAGATCATAACGCTGACAGCGGTAGATCACAAACGCCTTTTCCAGCCATTCAAGATAATTGTAAACTGCCTCGACCGAAAGTGAGCGTCCCTCACCTTTCAAAAATTTCACGATAGCGTTTGCGGAAAACGACTTTCCGACATTCTCAACAATATATTTTACCACACGATTGAACAGATCAATATTTGTTACATTGTGCCGCCTGGAAATATCGTTTGTGATTACGGAGGTATAAATTCCCTCTACTATCTGATATGCGGAACGGTCGTCGAAATTTCCGAGCGCGACTATCGGGAACCCGCCCGTCCGAATATATTCGTTCAGAAGTTCTTTTTCGGAACCCCCGCTTGACTTTTTGAAATCAAGATATTCGGCGAACGACAGTGTGAACACGGGTATAGAAATATATCTTCCGGTCAGATATGTTGAGATCTCGCTTGACATCAGCTTTGAATTCGATCCTGTGACATAAATATCGGTATTCTCATTTTCAAGCAGACTGTTTACCGCCTTTTCCCAGCCGTCGATTTCCTGAACCTCATCAAGCAAAATATAATACCGATCTCCGTCGGTCATTTTCTCCCTGATGGCATCGTGCATACCTCTGTCGGTAATATCCTCGTCTATATACTCGGAGGTATACCGTTCAAATATTATGTGATCATCGGGAACACCATCTTTTTTCAAGTCGTCGCGCAGCATATCTAAGATCGTTGACTTCCCGCAGCGGCGAACACCCGCCAATATTTTGACCAGCGGAACATCTCTGTACGTTTTCAGCATTTTCATATAATGCGGTCGGATAATCATATCATCACTCCTCATTACATATTATAACCAAAAACCTTTAAATTGTCAATTGTTTTTGCCGAAATTCCGTAAAAACTTCTCGTCGATTTTACCTTTTTCTTTTCGACTGAATTTCCCGAGTAAATATGATAATATCAAATCACGATTTACTAAATCTAAATTAGATATCGAGCAAGGCGGATTATGAACATAGATCGTAAATTTAGAGAGAAACTATGAGTAAATATAAATATATGCAAAATTCCTATAATCGCATAACGAATTTTGTGCAATCCTACAAAATTTAAAAATCCTATTTTCGTGTGCATAAAATCTTTTTCTCGTGTCGGTAAGGTTATAGAGGGCAATCCCGTCGGTCATCGGCGGGATTTTGTTTTCGGAAAATTTATTTGACAGGGGGATAAGTTATTGAACGAACTCAAAACAGTAAACTGCGAACAGCTGATGACCACACCGCTCAAACCGATTGAATTTTGTGTTGACGGTATGCTCTCAACTGGGCTTTTCATTCTGGCGGGAGCGCCAAAGGTTGGGAAGTCGTGGCTCGCGCTGGACATGGCACTCGGTATTGCGAAAGGAGAAAAGGTTCTCGGACGGCAAACCAAACGCGGAACCGCTCTCTATCTCTGTTTAGAGGACAGCTACACAAGAATTCAAAAACGCTTGTTTGATCTGACAAGCGAGCCGAGTGAAAATCTGCACTTTGCTATCATGGCTGGAACGCTCGGAGGCGTTCTGGAAAAGCAGATCGAAACATTCAGGTCACAGCACACAGACCTTAAAATTATTATCGTCGATACTTTGCAGAAAATCCGTTCAGGCGACGATACAACCACTTTGCCATAGCCGAAGAGGTAACGGTTATTATGACGCAGGAAAAGCGCCCGGATATCGTTATTTACCTGAACGGTATCGCTGTGGCAGTTATTGAACTGAAAAAGAGCAGTGTTTCTGTCTCTGCCGGAATCCGTCAGAATCTCACCAACCAGAAGGATGGCTTTATTCAGCCGTTTTTCTCCACGGTGCAGTTCTGCATGGCGGGCAACGAAACCGAAGGTCTGCGCTACGGCACTCTACTGACAAAGGAAAAGTTCTATCTGGAATGGAAAACCGACGGGTTCCACGACCATGAGGACGAGCGTTGTGATACAGACATCCGCATTGATGAGGAATGCACCAAGTTCGGCAACAAGCTCCTGAGCCAGCTTTATTCCATGTTTGATAAAGAGCGCTTTATCGACCTGATTGAGAACTTCATCGTCTTTGACAAAGGTATCAAAAAGGTCTGCCGTTATAACCAGTACTATGGCATCAAGCGTGCGCAGATGCGGCTTGCAAAGGATAAGAGCGGCATCATCTGGCATACACAGGGCAGCGGCAAAACTCTGACTATGGTATGGCTTTCCAAGTGGCTGCTGGCTCACGGCTATGGCGAAAATCCCCGTGTGCTGATCGTTACCGACCGTGACGAGTTGGACGAGCAAATAGAAAAGACCTTCAAAGGCGTTGATGAGAACATCGCCAGAACGACCAGCGGTCAGGACCTGATTGACCGTCTGAATGTGTATGACGACTCCCTGATGTGCTCACTCGTTCATAAATTTGGCAAACGAGGCGGTGAAGCGTCCGAGGCTGATTACGATAAATTCATCGAAGAAATCATGAAGAGCTTGCCGGAGGGCTTTGAAGCCAAAGGTAAGCTGTATGTATTCGTTGATGAATGCCACAGAACACAATCCGGTAAACTGCACGGTGCAATGAAAGCAATTATGCCGAAAGCTACCTTTGTTGGCTTTACTGGTACGCCGCTTTTGAAGAAGGATAAGAAAACCAGCATTGAGGTGTTTGGTCCTTATATCCACGCTTATAAGTATGACGAAGCTGTCCGGGACGGTGTTGTTCTTGACCTTCGCTATGAATACCGGGATATTCCGCAGGATCTTTCTTCTCAGGACAAGGTCGATTTGTGGTTTGATACCAAGACCAGAGGGCTGTCGCCTCGTGCAAAGGCCAAGCTCAAAGAGAAATGGGCTACCATGCAAAAAGTTTACAGCTCCCGCTCCCGTCTGGAGAAAATTGCCTGGGATATTATCGAGGACTTTGATCTGAAGCCTCGCCTTATGGACGGTAATGGAAATGGCATTCTCGTTGCTGACTCCATTTATTCCGCATGCAAGTATTATGAGATTTTCCAGAGCAAGGGATTCAAGAAATGCGCTATCATCTCTTCCTACACGCCTAGCGTGGGTGATTTGCGTACCGATACCGTCAGCGATGAAGATGATACTGAAACCTTTGAAAAATATGAGATTTATCTGAAAATGCTAGGACTTGACCCGGATAATCTCCCAGAAAAAATCTCTATCCAAAAGCGAGTCGCGGACTTTGAGGAAGAAGCAAAACGCAAATTTGTTGATGAACCCGCAAACATGAAGCTGCTTATTGTTGTCGATAAGCTCTTGACCGGATTTGATGCACCTCCTTGCACCTATCTTTATATCGATAAGAGCATGCAGGACCATGGTTTGTTCCAAGCCATATGCCGTGTTAACCGTTTGGACAACGACAGCGACAATAAGGACTTCGGGTTTATTGTTGACTACAAGCAACTCTTTGGTGATTTGAAGTTTGCTATGGATACTTATACTTCCGGTGCCTTTTCTGGTTACGATGAAGAAGATGTTGCCGGTCTCATTAAAGATCGCAGTAAGGATTCTATTGCCTACTTCAAAGAAACGTATGACGAATTGGAAGAATTGTGTGAAGGTGTAGAGGATCCGCGTGAAGACCTTCAATATCTGCATTACTTCTGCGGAGAATCCAGGGCTGACGAGGAAACACAAGAAATCTATGCCCGTATGCGTGAAAAGCTCTACCGTCTTGTTAGTAGACTGGTCCGTGCATTTGCAGAAGCAAAACCATATCTTACCGAAGGCTGTACTTCTGCGGAAATCAGCGCCTACGAGGATAAGGTGCATTTCTATATCGAACTAAAGCAGGCCATCGGGAATGATAGTGGAGATTTTCTTGATTTCAAGGCATATGAACCGGATATGCGCAAACTCATCGACAACTACATATCTGCATCTGAGAGCATAAAAATCGGTGACTTTGATAATCTGACCCTGCTTGACTTTGTTAAGAACAAAGGCGAAACTCTCGAAAGAGATAATGATACACCGAAGAGTGCCAAGGATGGTGCGGCTGAAGCAATTGAAAATAACATCCGTCGTAAGGTAGTCGAGAAGGTAACGGTAAATCCGAAATACTATGAAAAGATGTCTGCTATTCTTGACAAACTCATCGAGCAAAGGCAACAAGGCGTTATTGAATACAAAGAGTTGTTGGCACACTATATTAAGCTCGCTAAAGATGTGGAGCATCCGGAAGAGAATGAAACCTACCCGAAGAGCATTCGTGGCAGTAAGGCACTTCAGGCACTATACGACAATGCTTATGAAGATGAGGTACTCGCTATCAAAATTCATAAAGCTGTTCTCAAGAGCAAGTTGAACGGATTCAGAGGCGACTCTGTAAAAGAGAATAAAATCAAGCGTGAGCTTTTCCGCGTTCTAAAGGATGATACGGAAGTTGAGCGCATTTATAAAATAATTGAAAAGCAGGGGGAGTATTGATGCAAATAGTTATATCTGGTATCCCGATTGATATTCAAAAAAAGAATATCAAGAATATGCATTTGTACGTCAAGCCCCCGGATGGGCACGTTATTATCTCGGCGCCTGTGACTATGGATGACAAGGCAATTGAGGTATATGCCCGTACAAATCTCAGCTGGGTAAAAAAACAGATTAAAAGATTTCAAGAGCAGCCGCGCAGCAGCAAAAGACAGTATGTTTCCGGTGAAACGCTTTATGTCTGGGGAAAGCAGTATTTTATAAAGTTTGTTCCAGACAACAAAAAGAACAGTTTTACCCTGCAGGGAGATCAGGCCATCCTTTCCATGAGCGCAGAAAGCACAGTAAAGCAGCGAGAGAATTTTATGCGCGAGCAGTTCCGCACTGTGCTCAAGCAGGAAATCGAGCATCGGCTGCCAAAGTGGGAACATATTACAGATCTGCACTGTGAAGAATGGCAAACAAAATACATGGTTACCCGCTGGGGAACATGCAACACCGAAAAGAAAAAGCTGTGGTTTAACCTGCAACTTGCGCAGAAGCCAATCGAATGCTTGGATTTTGTTAGTTCAATACGCTTTGGTAATTGGTTTAGTGTTGCAAGAAAATTTGTTCCAGAAACTTCAGTGTTTGAATTGACCATTCCATATAGGAGCGATGACGATAATCTTAAATTGCTCTGGGAGCGGGTCAGAAACATGGATGATACCATCCTGGAACTGATTGCCCGGCAGGGGTATTCCATCACGCTAGATGCGTCCATTTTCGACAATGCAGAGGACGATGAAATTATTCTATGCTTGAATTATGATGGGCTGTACGGCATAAACAACATCAATCGTTTCCTTCAAGAAAGCAATCCCAATGACGCAGTTAAATGGGGAATCCAACAGTACAAAATCGGTGACCCGATTTTATTCAATGAATCTGACAGATTCGCACCAGTCATTTACAATAATATGAAGGGAAAAATTGTCGGGATAGAAGTTGTTAATCCTGATAATGTTGCCGGTTACATTCAGTTTGATATAGAACTCACCAAAGTCATAAACGGTATGGATGCTTTGATGCAAGATTTTGAATTATTGGAAAATTCGCAGCGCGGAAATTCCGTAATTCGCTTCAAAGTATACAAAACAAGAAACACAGATGAAGATGACGAAAGAAGCTCAAGAGCCATTGTGCCGTTCCAAGTAGCATATGCGGTATCAATCCACAAAGCACAAGGACTGGAGTTTCGGTCTGTCAAAATTGTCATTACTGACGAGGTGGATGAGCTTATTACACATAATATTTTCTACACGGCGATAACAAGGGCTCAGAGCAGACTAAGAATTTATTGGACGCCGGAAGTGGAAAATAAAGTTCTCACGCGAATCAAGCCGAGAAGCATAAACAAAGATGTTGGTTTGCTAAGGCAGTACATTCGATAACACGAGAGATAGCTTATGCCAAGAAATACAACAATACGGTTGTTCCTTGTGGTGTCAGATGCGTACCACCATCTAAAGTACCAAAACGGTAGTCGAGATACAGGAGGACAAATGTCAGACCTATTTAATGAAGAAGAAATAACCATGGACAAGCTCAGAGATTACTTCAAAAACAATGACTTCTCTACCCTGCCCATAAAAGACCCATCCGAATATAATGAGAAAGAGCTTAAGCTCTACAGCAGGGTGCTGAAACTTGTAAACGCAGAGTGGAAAACCATAGCCAAATCATTAGGATTAACGCACCCGCAGGACTGCTACTCAAAAGACTATCCTCCTGAACTTATCAGAGATCGGGCTCAGCGTATCATTGCGGATAATGTTGTTAGACTCTGCAGCAATAAAAGAACGTTTTGGAATATGCTTTGGCACTTTATCGTCCCGATGTTCCTGAAAAGGAAAAATAGCGATGAAGCGCTACACAATACTACGAACGCGCTTATGCAGACATTGGACATTGAGGGCTTATCGAAATCTGCGAAAGAGTTTTCGTGTGACGAGGACTTCAATCCGAATAAATCCATAAATTATCCTCGTATGGATCATATCAAAAAATGGAAGCATACCCGCGCAAAAGTGAAGGTCGAATCATTGGATGAAATATCAGTGCGTTCTCCGAATGGCGAACCGCCGCAGATTCCCGACAAAACAAATGTCGAAACTGCGGCGGACATACATATTCTTATCGAAAATTTGATCAACAGCGCCACCGAACAGGAGCGCGAGATCATCAGCCTACTGTCCGAGGGGTACAACCAAACCGAAATAGCAAAGCGGCTTGGCATTTCCCAAAGCACGGTCTCGCGCAAGGTCAAAAAATTCAAAAGCTTCTTATCAGCCGGCGTATGACTTCTCGTCGGCTGATTTCCTGTTTTTTACAGCCTATCGCTCAAGAGAAAGTCCGACAAATGCACGAGCCTTACGCCGTTGACATTGCCACCCGCAAGCTCATCGAGTGTCACCACATACTTCGGGTAATGGTCTTTTATATCAAGAAGATTTCCTATTTCACGATCCGAGTCCTCGGGAAGATTGCGGCACACCTGAACATACACACGCTCATCGCGCCGCACCGCAACGAAATCGATCTCCCGTGTGTTGAGCTTTCCAATATATACCTCATACCCTCACCTCAGCAGCTCAAAATAAACTATATTCTCAAGCATTGAAGCAATTGACTTTGGGTTAAATCCCATTATGCAATATTTCAGCGACGCGTCCGCGAGGTAGAACTTCTCCTGCGTTTTCAAAACGGACTTTCCTTGCAGATCATAACGCTGACAGCGGTAAATCACAAAAGCCTTTTCCAGCCATTCAAGATAATTGTAAACCGCCTCGACCGAAAGTGAGCGTCCCTCTCCTTTCAAAAACTTAACGATAGCGTTTGCGGAAAACGACTTCCCGACATTCTCAACAATATACTTTACCACACGATTGAACAGATCAATATTTGTTACACTGTGCCGCCTTGAAATATCGTTTGTGATTACGGAAGTATAAATTCCCTCCACTATCTGATACGCTGAACGGTCGTCAAAATTTCCGAGCGCGACGATCGGGAACCCGCCCGTCCGAATATATTCGTTCAGAAGTTCTTTTTCGGAACCCCCGCTTGACTTTTTGAAATCAAGATATTCGGCAAAGGAAAGCGTGAACACGGGTATCGAAATATATCTTCCGGTCAGATATGTTGAGATCTCGCTTGACATCAGCTTTGAATTCGACCCGGTAACATAAATATCGGTATTCTCGTTTTCGAGCAGACTGTTTACCGCTTTTTCCTAGCCGTCGATCTCCTGAACCTCATCAAGCAAAATATAATACCTGTCTCCGTCGGTCATTTTCTCCATGATGGCATCGTGCATACCTCTGTCGGTCATGTCCTCGTCTATATACTCGGAGGTATACCGTTCAAATATTATGTGATCTTCGGGAATGCCGCTGCTTCTCAAATCGTCGCGAAGCATTTCCAAAATCGTCGACTTTCCGCAGCGGCGGACGCCCGCCAATATCTTGACCAGCGGAACATCTCTGTACGTTTTCAGCATTTTCATATAATGCGGTCGGATAATCATATCATCACTCCTTATTACATATTATATAGCCCTGAGCAAAACTCACCAAACCGCATGAGAAGAGGAACAGTGAGCAAAGTTCAAAACAGCTATCACTATAACCAAAAAATATATAGAAAGAGCCAACCGAATTTGGTATAATTAGATTGTAAGAAAACCATACGAAAGGGGTTGGCTCTTATCTATCGCCAAGAAATTATAGGCAACACCGCGCAACCCCTTGCAAAATCGGGCGAAGAGAGATATAATAAAGGTATGACCAAACAGATTACGTTGTCGATGATAAACGACGAGTTGGCAAAAGCTAAAACAAGCAAAAAAGAATTT
>CATLBH010000008.1 GCA_949878745.1 uncultured Ruminiclostridium sp.
ATTCCTTAAGCAGATCCTTTGATGTTTTTTCCATTATTAAAACACTTCCTTTCAGTTTTTTCTTAACTTGAGTCTTGGCTGATTGGAAGTGCTTTATTCGGTTTTACACAAAATTTGTTAGGGTCTCAAATTTTTCGTTTAGCTACGCCGCAGCTCTGCTGCTGTGCCAGATTAAGCGATTCCTCCGGTGAACGTGTTCCAGATCCAGTGTCTATTTTCCCGGTTTTTGCCTTTCGCAGCCGTGTTCCCAATGTCCCCTTCGGTATTCCAAGCT
Organism: uncultured Ruminiclostridium sp.; assembly: GCA_949878745.1. GTDB lineage: Bacteria > Bacillota > Clostridia > Oscillospirales > Ruminococcaceae > Ruminiclostridium_E. The sequence continues at coordinate 275 of CATLBH010000008.1, forward strand.
CTTCTGCGGCACTCTTGTTTCCGATTTCCTTTGCCAGCTTTAATGCTTGCTTCTTGAATTCCTCATCATATTGTTTTACTGTTCCCATTTTTAACACACTCCTCTTTTTTATTTTACTTTGTATGTTTTGAATGTGTCAAGTTTTATTATACAGTATTAGTCACAGGCAGAATTGGCGAGGAGCGCAAAATACGTCCTTCGACCATTTGCGATATGTATAATAACAACTGTGCTTTTATTAAACTGGAGTATGCTGAAAGGATATGTAAGGCGCTTGATTGTAAAATCGGGGAACTTATTGAAATGTAAAAAGCGGCGAGATTTTTTTCTTGCCGCTTGATTTTGTATTTTGGTTACTTTGCACAAAAATTTGAAAGTTTTCCACACTTTCAACACCCTGTTGAAATTTCGCGTTTTGCGTGGCAGACAACATTGGGACGGAAACTTTAATACGTTTTCCTTAAAGCTATTTTAACCGTAAATTTTAGTTTTTTTATAGTCTATGCCAACCCCCTTGATTTTACCGAAAAAATATGTTACTATATTCAATAAAAAAACCACAAGAAAGGAACCCCGAAAATGAGAACATTACCCAACACCGAACAATTCCTATACAACGGCAGAATTGACCTGTCCCGGCCCGAAAAGCCCCTTATGACCTACCCCGGCTGCTCCGTGGAAACTGAATTCACTGGCAATAAGCTGGGCATTTACGTTATGAACGAAGCCATGTTCCAATATTGCTCCGTGGGCGTTATACTCGACGGAATACAATATAAATTCGAGCTGAAAGAAAACGATAAGGAAATTTATATCGAAGTCCCCATAAGAGACAATCTCGACGTACATACCCTTTCCGTTTTTAAAAGACAGGCGGCTGCCCACTATATACGCTTCTGCGGCATAGAGACCGAAGAAAACGCCCAAGTGAGAAAGCCGCAAAAAAATTACTCCTTAAATATAGAGGTGTTCGGCGACAGCGTTTCGGCGGGCGAGATCTGCGAAGCCATATATTACGAGGGCTGCAGCGACTATCCCGATTTCAATTATGTGGGAATTTACGATAACAGCTACTTCGCCTACCCTTATATATTGGGCAGAAAGCTCAACGCGAGAGTGTTCGACAACGCTCAGGGCGGAATAGCCCTTATGGACAAAACAGGCTTTTTCTGCGGCCCCGAAATCGACGACATAATAGGAATCGAAACCACCTACGACAAAGCCAGCTATGTAAGATACTCAAATGAAGGCTTTTCCGACTGGGATTTCTCTCGCTTCACCCCCGACCTTATTATAATGGCGATGGGGCAAAACGACCACAATCCCGATCCCTCCGTTATAGACAATCCCGAATTCACCAAGCGCTGGAAGGAAAAATACAAAGAAATAATCGCCGACCTGCGCCGCCGCTACAATAAGCCCGTAAAGGTGATTATGATACTCACCCTCCTGAACCACGACCCCAAGTGGGATAAGCTTCTTGACGAAATCGAAGCCGAGCTTTCCGACGGAATTACAAAACACTTTACCTTTACCCGCTGCGGAAAAGCCACCCCCGGACACCCCCGCATAACCGAACAGTTTGAAATGGCCACCGAGCTTGAAGCCTACATAAAAGAATGGTTCAATCTCTGAGCCTTCGAAGCTTTTCCAAAATACCTGTCAGTTCCCTTATAAAAATATTGATCTCGGCTTCGGTGTTATATCTGCCAAGGCTTATCCTCAATCCTCCCCTCGCCAGCTCCTCCGACATTCCCAAACTCATAAGAACGTGAGACGGAAGAACGTCCCCCGAAGTACAGGCGGAGCCGCCGGCACAGGCTATCCCCTTAAGATCGAGCTGTAAAACCAAACTTTCGCTCTCTATCCCCTCAAAGCTGTAATTCAGTATTGAGGGGATTCTTTTTGTCCTGTCCCCGTTGAAACGCGCCCCCTTGGTTTTATCCAGCGCCTCCGTTATTTTTTTTGTTAGTGGGAGCACTGTCTTGTTTTCAATCTCGGCGTTTTCCTTAGTCTCCGCCATAGCTTCCGCCAAACCGACGATCGAGGCAAGGTTCTCCGTCCCCGCCCTTAGTCCGTGTTCCTGTGTTCCCCCGTTCACGAACGGAACCAAAGGCGCACCCTTCCGACAGTACAGAAGTCCAACCCCCTTGGGTCCGTGAAGCTTATGTCCCGACACCGACAGATAATCGATCCCGTCCTTTTCCGTATCTATAACCATATGCGGCGCTGCCTGCACCGCGTCGGTATGAAACAAAACCCCTTTTTTCCCGCAAATCTCCCCGATTTCCCTCACTGGCTGTATGGTTCCTATCTCGTTGTTTACGTACATTATCGTAACCAAAGCGGTTTTCCCGTCGATGACCCGCTCAGCGTCCTCCGCCCTTACCACCCCGTTTTCGTATACGGGAAGATACACAGTCTCAAACCCCCGCTTTTCCAAAGCCTTAACGGTATTAAGTACCGCCTTGTGCTCAAAAGGGGTGGTCACTATCCTGTTTTTCCCTTGCTCTCTCATACTTTCCGCGGCGGATAAAATCGCCCAGTTGTCGCTTTCGCTGCCCCCGGAGGTGAAATATATCTCCCCCTGTTCACAGGACAGCGCTTTCGCGCACATCAAGCGGGAGTCTCTCAAAGCGCGTGCGGCTTCCCGTCCGAGAGAATAAATCCCCCCCGGGTTGCCGTAGCTTTCCCTGAGATAAGGCTGCATGGCGTTGAAAACTCTGTCGCTTATACGAGTGGTGGCGGCGTTGTCAAGATAAATATATGTTTTGCTCAAAATTCTTCTCCGATTTATACTTAAAGTAATCTTTTTCGACGTTTTAAACAAAAGAAACGAGCTGTAAAAACTAAAAGTTACAAGTTATACTAATCTTTAATCATATTGTAGACGAAGTCGGAAATATGATTAAAGATTACTCCCGAAACACAAATCTTTGGTCAACATTTTTTGTCTATAATCTGACCAAAGATTAGTATTAAAACATCTTAGATGAAATCGTATTAAAGTTTCCGTCCGCCCTTTTCAAAGGGCGGAGGGCGAAATACTTTACGCCGTAGCTGCAAAAAGGGGTTTTGCAAAGCAAAATTTCGGACGGAGTCCGAAAAACGTTTGCGTCAGAGACCGGCGCGAAGCGACAGTTTCATAACGCCTCCGAAGAAGGTGAATTGAAAAACAGTTCGGCGGACTGTTTTTCAATAGGGGAAGCCCTTCAAGAGAGGGCTTCCCCTGTTACGACAACCTCAAGTTTCCCTTCGGGGTTCCCCCCGAACGGTACACACCCCAAACTCGTCAAAAACCCACAAATTATAACTCCGCGTAAACAATCTCATTCCCATGCTCACGAACCACCCTAACCACATCCTCAAAATCAATAAAAATCGTAGCGGTATTTTCATTAGGATGCAGCGCGAAGCACTTTTCCCCCTTCAGCTCCTCGTCAAACACCACCGTAACCGCCCTTTCCTCATCATTAAGCACACTAAAAGAAGAAACCGACCCCGGCTTTACCTTAAGATACCTGTCAAGCCGCTCCTCCGAACCGAAAGACAGTCTTGTGGAACCGATTTTTTCCGCCAGCCGCTTCAAATCCGTTTTCTTGTCCACGGTGGTCACCGCGAGATAATGCTTGTCCCCTTTGGCGTTTCGCAAAAACAGGTTTTTGCTAACCTTATAACCGTCCCATATATGAAGCCCGCTTTTTTCCTTATCCTCCGCCGAAAAAACGGCAATATGCTCCTCCTTCCGATAGCTTATCCCCTTTTTTTCAAGAGTTTCGTATACAATAGGCTGTCCCAACATTACTTTTTTCTCCATTTCATTGAAATGTCAAAGGCCTTGACGCTGTGAGTCAATGCTCCGAGGCTTATTATATCTACCCCTGTTTCGGCAATCTCCTTTATGTTGTCAAGAGTAACGTTTCCGCTGGCTTCAAGCTTAGCCTTCCCACCCGTCAGCTTAACCGCCTCTTTCATTTCCTCACAGCTCATATTGTCCAACATAATAACGTCGGTCCCACAGTCCAAAGCCTCTTTAACCTCTTCCAAGGTGCGCGCCTCCACCTCTATTTTCAGCATATGCCCCGCCTTTTCACGCAGTGCCTTTACCGCCGCGGTAATCCCGCCGTAAGCGTCGATATGGTTGTCTTTGAGCATTGCAGCGTCGGTGAGATTATAGCGGTGGTTTTTCCCGCCGCCCACGGCTACCGAATATTTTTGAAGCGGGCGAAGTCCCGGAAGGGTCTTTCTGGTGTCGGCCACCGAAGCGTTTGTACCCTCCGCCAGATCGGCGCATTTTCTCGTATAAGTGGCAATTCCGCTCATATGCTGAATAAGATTAAGCGAAGTCCGCTCCGCCTTGAGCATCGCGGCGGTATTGCCCTTAAATTCCGCGATAACGTCTCCTTTTTTCACTTTATCCCCGTCCCTGAACAAAAATTTTATTTCAATATTTTCGTCAAGAAGCTTAAACACCCGCGCCGCAACCTCAACCCCCGCCAAAACTCCGCTGTCTTTAGCCATAAAATAAGCCTCCGAAACGTCGTTTTCGGGAATAAGGAGGTCAGTGGTGCTGTCGATGTAGTTTATGTCTTCGGTTAGGGCGGTTTTTATTATGTCGTCGATGTAGAATTGTTGTAGTTTCATTTTTTTATTATGTCCTTTCTTTTGATTATGATTAAAAGGGGGAGGGCTTGCCGCAAGGGGTAAAAAGGTTTTTATCGAAGGTCGATTTCTTTTTACAATGCTTTATTTTTTACACTGCCGTGAAGGGGCGCTCCCGCAGGGGGAAAACGATAAGTTTTGCTAACCGCATGGTGTAAAATTCTTATCGAAAGTTGATTACTTTCTACAATGCTTTATTTTTGCACTGGCCGTGCAGGGCCGCTCCCGCGGGGGGCTTAAGGTGACACCAAAGGGGTGGAGATGGTGAACAGGCTTCGCAATGTTGGTTTTTGATATAATGTTGCTTGTTTTTGTCGAAATATACCGATTCGGCGTAGCCTGTTCCCCACTCTCCCCCCCTTAGGTTTCACCTTAAGAATCCCTTCCTTACCCCCCTCTGGGTGTTTTATCGTCAATATAGGTTTTTCTCTCATAAAATGCTGTTCCGACGATTGCTATTATCGTATGTTATATTTTGCTCCTGGGTTAGTTATTTTATATAACTGCTCCCAATAAACCTTTTTCGTCCGATTTTCTTATTTACCTATCGGTAATTGCCAATAATTGCGTACCCGTAAAACACTTTGCTTTTGTCTTGCGTATCAAATTCCGCAACCTGCTCCATCAGTAAAAACTGCTCCTACGCCAAAACTACCCCACCGCAGGGGGCGCAGCCCTGATTTTCCTAACGGAAAATCAGTCGCCGCTCCGCATTCGCTCCGCGTCGGCTCACTCCGCCTCCGGCTCCGTTCGCGGCTGCGCCGCCGCCAATCTCCCCCCAAAAAAATGTTTCCCATTAAAAACTCTTATCTCCCTCTCTCTACTCCTCCCCATTACCTTTACCTCTTTCCACAACCTCCCCCAAAATAATACAAGCCACCGTAGCCACCGATTTAGCCTCAATATAATCCGGAGTCAAAGCGTACCCCCCTTTATCCAGCATCTCCTTAATCTCCTCAACCCTTTTAAGCCCCCTCTCCGCCTCATCATAATTAGGCACCACAAAATAAGCCTTCTGCATAATATGTCTAACCTCCGTGCGCAATCCCGAAGGCAGCTCCTCCCCTTCCGGCGAACGGAAAGTCCCCTCTACCCGAGAGTAATCCTTGGCGGCGGGAGTGGTAAGATTTATCTGTTCCGCAATCAGCCTACTGAACACAAGCGCCTCCAAAAGGGAGTTGGAAGCGAGGCGGTTAACTCCGTGAACTCCCGTATGGGCGCATTCTCCCGCCGCGTACAGGCCTCTTACCGAGGTGGCTCCGTTCCCGTCAACGTCTATTCCACCCATAAGATAGTGCTGACAGGGATAAATGGGTATAGGCTCCTTAGTCATATCATACCCCTTTTCAAGCACCCTCTTGTATATCATCGGGAAGCGGTTCCTCACAAATTCGGGATCCTTATAAGAAATATCAAGCCAGAATTCGTCGCTCCCCACCGCCTCCTGTTCCTTCATCATACACTTAGACACCACGTCGCGGGGAGCAAGCTCCTTCCGCTCCGGTTCATACTTGTGCATAAACCTTTCCTTGTTGGCGTTGAGAAGATACGCCCCTTCCCCCCTTACCGCCTCGGAAACAAGGAAGCATTCGCGGTTTTTCCTGTCCGCAAAAGCGGTGGGATGAAACTGAACATAGCTTAAATGCTTTATTTTAGCGCCGAGATTATAGGCGAACTGTATCCCGTCCCCCGTGGCTATGGCGGAATTTGTTGTAAAATCGTAAACTCTTCCTATTCCCCCTGTTGCCAAAACCACCGCTTTTGTGGTATAATAGTGGTGCTTGCCCGATTTGAAGATATCGAGATAAAAATCCTCCCCGTTTTTTTCAAGCCCCAAAAGGTGAGAATTTTCCATTAAGTTGAGGTTTTTAAGCTTTATGACCTGATCTATGAGGGCGGTCACTATCTCGAAACCCGTGCTGTCCTTATGATGGGCGATACGGTGGCGGGAGTGTCCCCCCTCCAGCGTGAGATTCACCGAGCCGTCCTCGTTGCGGTCAAAATCCACGCCGTACTTTATAAGGTTTTTAACGTCGGTGGGTCCCTGCTCCACAAGAATTTTAAGATTGTTCATATCGTTCTTGTAGCCGCCCGCAATAAGGGTATCCTTAATGTGAAGGGAATAGTCGTCGTCCTTTGGGTTCATTACCGCGGCCACCCCGCCCTGAGCCAGAGCCGAGTTGCAAAGAGTGATCTCCTTTTTGGAAATCATAAGGATTTTCAACGCGCGGTTAAGGTTAAGGGCACAGTAAAGACCCGACACCCCCGACCCTACTATGATTACGTCAAATTTTTCAAATTGCATCGCAAGCATCTCCTTTTGCCTTTATAAAGGCTAAAAATCATTATAAGGGAATATTTCAAGATTTTCCCTTGAAAGGACTGAGTAAAATGGTAATTATCAAGTTAAGAGCCAAAAACTGAACAAAATTTTTATCCAAAGGAGGAGAGAAAATGATCATTAAATAATTTTAATACTAATCCCTTTAAAACTGTGGGATTAGTGTTTCGGGAGCAACCCTTTATAAATTGTGGATTTTATCCATAGTTTAAAAAAGGGTTGTTATAAGCGTATCGGAAAAAATATTTCGGATATGCCGGACAAACAAGATAACAACCGCATTCCTTTGGAGGTATATATGACCGAAAATATTAAAGAAGAAATTATAACAAAAGCGATTCTTGCCGCCGCCGACTGCGGCGAATACGACTGCGAATCCTCTATGAAGGAGCTGGAGGAGCTTGCCAAAACCGCCGGAGCCGAAGTCGTGGCTCAGGTTATCCAAAAGCGCTCCGCTCCCGAACCCGCCACCGTTATCGGCGAGGGTAAAATAGAGGAGCTTCGAGATCTGGTGAACAAGCTTGAAGCCGACCTTGTAATATTCGACTGTGAACTGACGGCCAGCAGGATAAGAAATATCGAAGATACGGTAAATGTAAGGGTAATCGACCGCACCATGCTTATTTTGGATATTTTCGCGGGGCGCGCCGTTACAAACGAGGGTAAATTACAGGTAGAGCTGGCTCAGCTGAAATACCGACTTCCCCGTCTGGCGGGAATAGGCGCGTCAATGTCGAGGCTCGGCGCGGGAATAGGAACGAGAGGCCCCGGCGAAACAAAGCTTGAAACCGACCGCCGCCATATAAGGAGCAGAATAACCAAGCTTGAGGAAAACCTGAAGGAGCTTGAAAAAAGAAGAAGCTTTTCCCGTTCCCGAAGGAAGAAAGACAATGTTCTGACCGCCGCCATAGTGGGTTACACCAACGCGGGAAAATCCACCCTTTTGAACAATCTCACGGGAGCAAACGTTCTGGCCGAGGATAAGCTTTTCGCCACCCTTGACTTAACCTCCCGCGGAATAGAGCTGCCCGACGGACGAACCGTATTGGTAACGGACACGGTGGGACTTATCCGAAGACTTCCCCACAATCTTGTGGAAGCTTTCAAGTCCACCCTCGAAGAAGCTTCAAGCGCCGACATTATCCTCCACGTACTGGACATAAGCGACAGCGAAGCGGCGGAAAAAGCGGAAACCACAAGTATGCTTCTGACCGAGCTGGGCTGCGGCGGTATTCCGGTGGTCAACGTGCTGAACAAGTGCGACCTTATGGAAAACAACATTCCCGAAAGCAAGGATACCATAAAAATCTGCGCAAAAACCGGAGAAGGCTTTGACAGACTGCTTAAAGCGATCTCCGAAAACCTCCCCGAAAGCTCGAAAAGAATAACCCTCCTTCTCCCCTACGACAAAGGCGGCCTTACCGCCAAAATAAGGGAAAAGGGAAAGGTGTTTTCCGAGGAATACACCGAAAACGGGATAAAAGTCGACGCGCTGGCGGATATTACGGTGCTTAAAGAACTGGAGCCTTATAAAGCGGATTAACACAATCGGGTGTTATTCAGACCGACCTGATCTAAAACACTTAATACTTTACAATAAACCTTTGGTTTGCCGCAGGAAGAAAATTTCTTCCTGCGGCAATTCATTTGGAATATTCATTACAAAAAAGACTGTAAATAAAATCACAGCCTTTTTTACCCCCAAAATTTATTCCTCTTTATTCTCTTCGCGTATACTCTCCCTGTCAACCTCGGTCCCGCCGATCTTCCTTATGCCGAGAACATGACAACTCCCCGCGCCGAACACCTTTTCAAGACACATCTTAAACTCCTTAAGCATTTCCGTTGGAACAAACGCCTGAATCGTTCCCGCGAAGCCGCCCCCGTGAACACGGCAAGCGCCCTTTCTCTTAAGAACGTCCTCCGCCACGTTAAGTCCGATTCCCAAGCCCTGATTTTTTATGTCGTTGGAAGAAAAAACGTTCTGCAAATACTTATAGGAGCTGTTACCGCTTTCCCTTATTGAATCCAAAAACGCAGCGAAATCCCCTGCCTTGAGAGCGTGAACCAGTCTGTCCACCCTGTCGTTCTCGTCGAAGAAATGAAGTGAACGAAGCACCGCCCTGTCCCCGAACTCCGCGCGCAGTATGTCGATATTAAGCATAACGTCCTCGCGGCAGATCTGACGGAGATACTGAACGGAAAAATGCTCCGCAACTGCCTTCATCTCCGCGGGAATGGCCGCGTAGTCGGGAGTAAGATCGGCGTGATCCCCCTTGGTGTCCACAATGCAAAGCGCGTGTCCGAAGTTGTTGAAGTCCGTCTCTATTTTGTCGATTATGGGACTGTCCACGTCCTTGAAATCTATGGCCACAAAGCCCCCCACGGAAGAAGCCATCTGATCCATAAGCCCGCTGGGCTTTCCGAAATATTCGTTTTCGGCGTACTGGGCTATCTGCGCTATCTTGATGGCTCCGATACCGCCGTTGTTGTAAAGAGCGCTGAGAATATTCCCCACCAATACCTCAAAGGCCGCCGAGGAGCTTAAGCCGCTTCCCTTAAGTACGTTGGTGGTGGTATAAGCCTTAAATCCGCCAACCTGATATCCGCTTTTTTTAAAGCCCGCCACAACGCCCCTTATCAGCGCGTCGGCGGTGTTTTTCTCGCTTTCCTTAACCTCGAGATCGTTTATCTCGATAATGCTTTCCTCATAACCCTCGCTCTTAAGCGCTATCTTGGGTACGTCAATAGGCTCCACTACGGCGATAACGTCAAGATTTACGCTCGCGGCCAACACCTTTCCGTGGTTATGATCGGTATGATTTCCCCCTACCTCCGTTCTTCCCGGAGCGGAAAACAAGCGGAAACCGTCGCCTATTCCCCCGAAATAGCTTTTGTAATCTTCGATGGCTTTCCTGTAGCGCGCCTTCTGACTTTCAAGCTCGCCTGAGCTGTACAGCTCGCCGACTGGTACGGATTTTGACATATTGACTTTTTTCCTTTCTTATCTTTCTTATAATCTTAATAATTACTTTCGGTAAAATCAAGCTTTATTTGAACATAATGACAATAAAATGCAATTTCTACTCTTTTTCGGTATAAAACATATGGTACTTTTTCCCCCTGTGCCCGTAAACGCTGAGTACAAGCCCCACCGCCACGTAAAGCGACACCGTGGAGGTTCCTCCCGCGCTTATGAAGGGCAAAGGTATTCCTATAACCGGAAGCACCGCCAATACCATTCCTATATTCAAAACCGAATGTATCATTATCATGGCGAAAACGCCTATACAGATGTATTTCCCCAAAAGGTCCTTAGCCTGGACGCTGTTCATATAAACCTTCATACATATCATGAGAAGCACCGCTATCGTTCCTATGCACCCCACAAATCCCAGCGCGTTCCCTATATAAGCGTATATAAAATCATTGTGAATATACGCCGTGTATACATAGTCCCCGCCGAAAAGCCCCACTCCTGTCATTTTACCGCTGCCCAAAGCTATCCTGCCCCAGTGCTGCTGGTACCACCTGTCCGGATACTGCTCCTGCATAACGGGGTCGAAAAGTATCAGAACCCGCGCCTTATGGTGCGGCTGCATCACATAGTTCCATATAAAGTATATCGCCGGAGGAACCGCCGCGCAGCCCAAAAGGATATATTTCCAGCTTAACCCCGCCACGATCAGCATTACCACAAAGATGAACAGAAACACCAAAGCCGTTCCGTCGTCCCCCTGAATGGAAATAAGCCCCACCGGTATCATTCCGTGAACGCAAAGGAGAAGAAAATGCGGGAGCCTGTTCATATTCTTCCCCACCTTGTACAGATGAGTGGCAAAGGTCATTATAAAAGCGTCCTTCAACAGCTCCGAGGGCTGTATGGTGAAGCTTCCTATCTTGAGCCAACCTATGTCGTCCGCCCCTTCGACCCCCTTTCCGAGACTCGTAAACAGAAGAAGAGTCAGTATCAGTGCCGCGGGAGCGTAAATAAACCATATCCTTGAAATAAATTTATAATCTATCGCCGCCACAACCAGCATCGCCGCCACCCCGAGACACAAGGCGGCGATCTGGGTCTTGTAATAAGCGGCGTTAACCGAAGCGAACCCGTTAACATACATGCTGTAAAGCAGCATGATACCGAACACGCTGGCGGAAACGCACAGCAAAATAAGCACCTTATCCAGCCGCTTAATATATTCTAATGCGATTTTAAAAGCTCTTTTTATCATCTGCGACCTTCATTAAGTTTTTTTGCCGTTATAGGCTATCCCAATCTCCGCTTAAGCCGTATTATTTATATTATATACTTTTTGACAATTTTTTTCAATACCCGAGGAAATATTACGGAAAATTTTTCCTGTTAAAAATACTCCGGGTAAATCGAAAGCAATATTATGGAACCGCTGATTAAATCGGTGTGTGCATATTGCGCGGCAGATTTTTCGTCAGATTATACAAATTCGACGCAGGCGGGCTAGCGCCCGTCAAGGAGAAGTTGTGCAATCTGACGGAAAATATGCAAGCAAGATGTGCGCATCCGATTTAATCAGTGGTTCCTTATGTATACGCCCTCAGCTTCGAGGTCACCGCCGTCAGCTCCATCGTCCCGAAAAGCTTTTTCGTGTCCTCCTCGCCGTAATGCCCCACAAGAAACTCGCCCTGAAGAAGATCCACGTCATAGCTGCATATGGCCTCAAGCTGTTCTCTGTTGTCTATATGCTTTACGCAAACGGAAATTCCCTTTTTGTGAGCCAAATCTAGAACACTCCTAAGCGCCGTGCCGTCGAATTCGTCCGTACCCACAAACTGCTCGGCTCTTATCTTTATCTTGCTTATATTTCCTATTTTAAGGCTGGAAAGGGACATATAATCTCTTCCGAAGTCGTCTATTATTATCCTGACGCCGATATCCGTCAAACTGTTTAAAATGGGGGCAATATCCCCGCCTATCTTAAGCTGTGACTTTTCCGGTATCTCCACCGCCAGATTCCGCCCGCTCAGTCCGTATTTTTCCACCGCAGCGGTAATGGTTTTGTGAACCGCCGAGCGCTGAAGCTCGTGGGAGGTTAAGTTGATGTTAACCGTCAGCTCGCTTTCTCCGCTGAAATCTATTATTTCTCTGAGAAGGGCGCAGGAACGGTTGATGACCCACGTGTCTATAAGCTCGTCGAGACCTATGCTTTCGGCTATGGAAATAACCCTTCCCGCGGGAATCTCGCCTCTCTCCCCGTCCTTCCAGCATACTCCCGCCTCAAGCGCGATTATATGCCCGTCCGTATCTATCACGGGAAGATATTTTACGCTGAACCCCTCCATACCGTTGATTACGGCGTGTCTGAGCCTCAGCTCCGTATTGTAAACGCTCCCCGCCTTCTCCTCGCTGCCCTCCAAATAAAAGGCGTACATATTCGGCTCTTCCTCCGCCGCTCGGTACAAGGCCAAGGTTGAGCGGCGGTAAATATCGCCGCAGCCGTCCTCTCCCCGAGGGTAAAAGGCGATACCCGCGTTCATCGCGAGATAGTGCTCGTCTCCCTCCACCGTCCAAGGGCGTGTGAATCTTTCCAGAAGGTTGTCCAAAAAATCCTTGGCCCCCTCCCTGCCGCAGTTTTTGATGAGAATCATCAGTACGCTGCCGCTGAATCTGTATACCTGTTTATCGCCCTGATTTATATCGTATATATATCGGGCTATTTTTTGGAGCAAACTATCCGAGTATATATGCCCGAACGCTTCGTTGACGGTATTTATGTTGGTTACCTTCATGGATATCGCCGCGCCGTGTGCCCCTTCCGAAAGCTGGGCGGAAAGATCCCTGTCAAGACAGGTTCTGTTGGGTATGCCAAGCACCGGGTCGGTAAAGGCGAGCCTTTTAAGCTGCTCATTCTGTTCCCTGATGGCGGCGTCCATATTGCACCGTATCAGCATAGTGGAAACAATCTGGGAAATGTTGCGCAGCAGCTTTTTGTCCGCATTGCTCCATATCCTCTCTCTGGTTATTGTTTCATAAAATATAAGCCCCGTGAACCTTCCGTCGGCGGAAAGCTGGGAAACCACAAAGGATTTGATCCCCGTCTTGCCGATTTCGGCAAATCCCCCTCCAGAAAAAAAAGTGTCGCAGTAATTCAGCTCTTCCATAAGCTGAGGATATTCTTCCACATTAAACACATACTCCATCTTTATCCCCTTGGCGGACCACTCGGTGTTTAAAGCGGAATACCCCGTTTCGGAATCGTAGTCGTAAAGGGAAATGCGATCCAGCTTAAGATACTCTCCCACCATTCGGATAACCATTTTAAGCGCCTCCACGGCATTATTGTTTTCCAGTATAATGGTGTATACGTTATTTAAAAGTATCTGCTGCTCTATATTGCTGCCCAGCTGCTGATTGGCGGTTTTGGAGTTTTCCATCTCGTTATAGAGTACGAATATTGCGTTGGCGATCTGAGAAACCGTTTCGGTAAGAACTTCCAGCATAGGCTCCGTCTTAGCCAGCTCCGTGGTGTCGTCGCAGGCAATTGTCCAGGTAGCCATAACCTTGTGATTGCAGCGTATCTCCCTGCTTATTCTGTGCCTGTATTTTTTCTGAGAAATTATCCGCCCGCTTTCGTCGGGGGGAACAACCAGCGGGGCGCCGTTTTCATCGTAAATCGCGGAAGAAACGCCGTTGTTTACCGTAAGCGCCTGCTGTATCCTCAAAAGGTAATCCTCGCCCAAAATATCGGTAAGCGTGGATTCCTGACTTTTTATGGCGGCGTCTATTCTCTCGCGGTTTTTCTTTGCCGCGCCGTCCAGCACAAAATCGGTTTCCGCCGTGTCCAGATATTCCGACACGTCCATCATCGTGCCCGTGAGATGCTGGGTTCTGTTGAAGGTATCCTTGCGTACGGAGCAGCTTAAATACACCCAATGATACTCGTCGCCGACATTAACGCGGCAGTGGGCGTTCAGCGCCTTCTGTCTCCCCGAAACTATCTCGCTGAATACGTCGGCGAGAGGCGGAAAGTCCTCGGCGTATATTATTTCACGGAGACTCATTCTCCTGTCTTTTTTGCCTATATTATGATACTTGCCTAAAACCGTCAAGGGAATATCTCTTGTAAGATCGATTCTTATGTTAACGCATTTTGTTTCACGAAACGCGGCGTTTAAGACATTCATTGCGTTACCGCCGCCAACCGATAAAGCCGGAAAAGCCATCCAATATAATAAAATATAGAAATATAAGAAAAAATATGGTATAAGGCGCAGCCTCGGCCCGCTTTCCGCCTTCCGCCGATAACGCGGACCGAAATCAGTATGACGGTATTGCTCCTTTCAATCATAGTTCATAACCGATTCTATTTTACCATATTTAGCGTTTCAATGCAACCTTTTTTGTGAACATTATATGTAAAAAAAGCAAGAAAAAGGAAAAATTTGTTGCTAATTCATAAACAAAAGGTAGAATTATTGGAAATATTATAACATCTATAAATGTAATAAAAAGAAGGGAAGCCCCCAAAAGAGGGCTTCCCCCGTTACGACAAGAAGATGTTTCCCTTCGGGGCTATCCCCGAACAGCAAAGACCTTTTTACATCCCTATCGCCCGTGAAAAAACGGAGATAAAAACCAAGTGTTTTATTAAACGTAAAATCACATCGCCGCCTGCCGTACAGCCGCAGCAAAAGTTCACAAACAGCGCGAAGCAAATCACGCCTTACCCGAATACTCCTCGTGAATCTTCTTCTCGTTTTCCTCGAGACCCGCCTTTATGCTGTCGATAACGGTGGGCTTGCTTCCCTTATTCTTGCCGGTCTTGGAATCCTCGCTAAGCTCCGACTTGGTGGTGACTCCGTCCTCCTCCTTGTCGTCCTCGGTTCTGCCGAATTCCTTGTCCAGCTTCTGCTGATTTGCCTTAAGCTGGTCTTTTATGCGGTCTATAACGCTTCTGGTGTCCTTGTCGGTGTTTTCGTCGGAAAGAATGTCGTCAATGCGGGAATTAAGGGACTTGTTAAGTATTGAGCTGCTTTCGGTGAGGTTCGCCAACCTTTCCTCCTTGTCCGAGGTGTCGTTGCCCCTGATTTTGTCGAGACGTATTTCCGCCGCGAGGGTGCGCGCGTCGTTCTGTGCTATGGTATTGGCGCTCATAAGCGCTCTCACCGCGCCTAAGTTGTTTCCGAAAAAGGCGCTGAAATCGCTTACGTCCGCTTTGCCCAGCATTCCGTTGATAAGGTTGCTTGCGTTGGCGATATTGGCGCTGGAGCTGCTGATAATACCCACCTGACTGTTGAGCTTCTTTACCTGTTTTTCCTTATACTCATCGGAATGGGTGGTATCGTTTTCGATTTCCGAAAGCTTTTCGTTGAGATTGCTTAATGTTTTATTGGCTACGGAGCTGCCCGATACGTTGGCCGAGCCCGAATTCAAAAGACCGTTTACAGTGCTCATAATAATTTCCTCCATTGCTGCAGAATATTTCTGTTCTTATATTTTATATCGGCAACTTTTTAAAAAAGTTTAGCGTCTTTTATAATAAAATACCCCAAAAAATATTTTTGTTAATATTTTACAAATATATAAAGCTGTTTTATAAAAATCACACAAAAACACCACAGCCCCGTTTCCGTGACTGCGGTGTTTTCTCCGTAATTTTATCCCGACAGCGGCAAATGTTATCTTCTGAGCTTATCCTCTTCCTCCCCGCTGTTTTCCCATTCGTCCAAATAATAAGGATTATATGGCGGTATACCGGTAAGCGCTGCGGGAGCCACCACCGTATTCTGTGTGAACATCGCCGCCAAAGGGTTTAAATAAAAATCCGAACGCCCCATTATATCGTCCCCCGACAGGTTCGAGGTATAAGCGGGGGTTTCATTTTCGCTTTCCGAAAAGCTCTCTTTTTCCCGTTCGTGTTCATATTCCTGTTCTTTCATTTTTCGTTTTTCCTTTCCTTAAGCTGCGGAAAGAACGGGGAAATTCGCCGAAGCCGCACATTCTTCGCCTTTCCTCAATCTCTCCGCGTACCGAATTCCCTTCGGTACGTTTATAGTTTCCGCAAAAGAAAAGAAAATATGATTTCATCTCAACGCGCAATATTTATTAAGAAGATAAACGCGATAATCCCCCGCCGAAAAAAGCCTTTCGCTTTTAAAATCGCCGTATTTTTCCGCCATTTCACAAACGGGCACCTCCGCGCTCGCCTTTTGCGCCGAGGATTTGTTTTCCAGATAGCTTTCCGCGATTTCCTCCCCTCCGTTTTTCAGATTACCCAATTTGTAAATTGAAGACGGCGCGGAAATATTGGGATAAACGTCAAAGCATCCGTCAACGTAAAAAACGGGGGAACTTTCTCTTAAATCAAAAGTCGAGCGATCCCGCGCAAGCGCACGGCATAAATTCCTTTCCTTTTCCCCGAAAACCTCCCTTAAATCCTTTTTACCGAAATATTTCAAAGTCATATCGGAAAGTTTTTTCGGAATTTTATCCAGATCCTCCTCCGTAACTCTTACGCCGTAAAGCTTTTCGTTTTCCCCGTCGCAGCTTCCCTGATGAACAAACAAATTGAATTTCGCCCCGAAGCTTTCACAGCGTTTTTCAAGCTCCATATCCTCAATCAGTCTTTCGATTTCGCTCAATTCGCCAATATTGTCCTTGTTTACAAATATCTGAAAACGGGGAGCGATTTTGCTTTCAAGAAGAAGCCCCGCCGCTTTCAGTATCTCGCTGTAAGCCCCTTTCCGTCCCACGTAAAAATCGGTTTTTTCCTCTCCGCCGAATAGCGTGAGCTGACATTCTCTTACTCCCTTGGAGAAAAGCCACGGCACATAGTCTTTGTCCCGCACCGCCCGCCAAAAGCTCATCAGCTCGAAGTGAGGGGTTTTTTCGTCGGAGAGCTTTTCCGTCAGCTCCCACATTTCCGCGTAATTATCGCAAAAATCCGGCTCCCTGTACCAGAAGTCGATTTCAAACCTATCGGCAAAAGGCCTAAGCGTATCCGCCGCAAACACAAGATCGTCGCGGCTCATATTTCCGTTGGGAGAATCCCCCAGCCAACAGTGGCGGCAGCGGTTGGGACAGCCGCGCATATCCAAGCACACTGTCAGCTTGTCAAATTTTTTCATAGGTATAAATCCATTTCAAGTTTTTAGAGCGTTACGCGTTTGCCGCTTCCTTAATCGCCGCCGTAGTCCTCTGCGCCATTACAAGCCTGTAATAAACGCCCTTTCTGCCCATAAGCTCCGTATGGGTTCCCACCTCGGCGACCTTCCCCTTATCCAGCACGATAAGTCTGTCCGCGCTGCTCAAAGTGGAAAGCCTATGAGCGATGGCGATGGTGGTTCTGCCCTTGATAAGCCTGTTAAGCGCCGTCTGTATCTGCTTTTCCGTCTGCGTGTCAAGACTGGCCGTGGCCTCGTCAAGAATAAGTATTTTGGGATCGCGCAGAATCGCTCTGGCTATAGCCACCCTCTGCCGCTCTCCTCCCGAAAGACTGTATCCCTTTTCACCCACATAGGTGTTGTACCCGTCGGGAAGCCTTGTGACGAAATCGTGAGCGTCCGCAATCTTCGCTGCCTTAACCACTTCCTCGAAGGTAGCGTCGGGCTTGGCGTAGGCTATGTTCTCGAAAACGGTTCCGTTAAACAAAAACGTTTCCTGAAGCACCACGCCCAGCTTTTGGTGCAGGCTCTCCGCCTTGATATTCCTGAGATCCACCCCGTCGATTTTCACCGAGCCGCTTGTTGGATCGTAAAGCCGCATTATAAGGTTTATCATGGTGGACTTGCCCACTCCCGAGTGTCCCACTATGCCTATCATCTCCCCCTGCTTTATGTCGCAGGATATGTTTTTGAGAACGGGATTATAGGCGGTGTATCCGAAGGAGACGTTCTCGAAGCTGATATCTCCCTTTATCTCCATTTCCGCCGCGTTTTCCCCGTCGTCAAGGTCAATGGGCTCGTCAATTATCTCGAATATCTTTCCGGCGGACACCATTGCCTGTGAAAGGGCGCGGGGAAGCTGCATAAGCCATTCCATAGGGCCGTACAGCATTGAGGCGTAGCCCGTGAACTGAACGAACTCGCCCAGAGTGATCCTGAAATCCAGCACCATTGACGCGCCGAAGTAGAGCATCAGCATTTCCCCCGCCGCCAGAATGTACCTTAAAATAGGGTACAAAAGGTACCAGGTGCACTCCGCCTTGCTGTACGCCGAGGCCACCTGCCCCGAAATATCGGCGTAGCGCTCCGTCTCTCTGTCCTCGCTGCCGTAGCTTTTTACCACCCTTTGCCCCGAAATGATGTCGTTAAGATATTTTGACGAGTTGCAAACCTTTCTCCACCATCTCCCGTAAAGTCCGTTTATCTTCCTCATTATTTTTTGAGCAAGAATCGCCGCAACGGGCATGGGCACCAACACCAGCAGCGCCAGCCGCCAGTTTACGGAAATGGCTATCACCGAAATGGTGATCAGCGCCACCACGTTGAGTATCATCGCCTTTCCCTGTCCCGTGAGGAAGTTTTTCAGGGCGTTGGCGTCGTCGCTCACCCTTCTTATAATGTCTCCCGAGGTTCTTCTGGCGAAGGAACGCATGGAAATCATCTGTATTTTGTCAAAAAGCTCCTTGCGCAAATCTCTTATGAAATTTACCGAAAGTCTCACGTCGATCTTCCAGCGGAACCCGTCCACAAGGGAGATCAAAACCGACAGCCCGATAATGACGGCGGCGATGGTGAAAAACAGCTCCATGTTCGGCGTATCGCCCTTGTTTACCTCGTCCACTACGATTCGGTACAGCGACGGGGACACTATGCTGGCCGCGTAGGAAACTATTGACATTATAACGCTGGCGAAGAAGTACTTTTTATAGCTCATAAGCCTGCTCACAAGCCGCCTTGCCACCCCCGCCCGCTTGATACAGAAGGGACACTCCGCCCCCTCCGACCGCAGCTTTATGCCGCATTTGGGGCAGTTGGCCTCGGGAGCGTCGCTCTTTTCCGAAAACACCCCCGTCTTTGCGTAGTAATCCAAAATGCTGGCCAGCTCCGCGAACCGCACAAAATGCGTCTGTGTGAAGCAGCAGAATATCTGCCACTTACTGTTCTCTCTGAGCCGTCCCCTTATCATGGAACAGCCCGACTGACGGAACACCTCGAAGCTGTAATACTTCTTTATCTCAAAGGCGTTTTCGAGTCCGTCCTCCCCGTAAATGTAAATTTTCTCCCTGTCCGCGCAGAGGTGTCCTTTGGTCAGCTCCCCTTTTTCCGTCAGGTCAAAGGGTAAACTGAAGATTATATCCTCCGAACAGCCCTTGGGAATAGATATTTTTAAATTCATATGTTATGTTACCTCAATTTTTGTTATACAAACAGCTCCAGCTTTCTGTAGCTTTTCCTGTCGATTTTGTCCAGATCGGGTATCTGATACTTGTTGCCGTCCGAATCGGTAACAGTGAGAATTCCGCTGTTGTTTATGCGGAAATTCGTCCACCAGTCGTTGACGGCGATTTTCTTGTGACCCGCGGTGGTCTCCGCGTCCACAAAAAGATAACCCATTCTGTTGTCCCTTATGGAATAAATTTTCGTTATAAGAGGGATATAATACCGGAAATTGAGATATTCCGTGCAAAGCTGTCTCTGCTCCCCGCTCATTTCCTTTAAATCCTTTATAACCCCTATTTCTATCCATTCCTCCTCGTTGTTTCGAAACGCCACGCTTATGTAGGTATCGAGACAATAAAAGGGCTGTAATCTCGTAAGGCTTATTTCCTCGTAATTGTCCCCTTTATACTCAAGATAAAGATATCCGCTGTCCCTTCTGGTGAATTTCAGCTCCTTAACGTCCAAAATCCTGAGGGTATCTATCGAGAAATCGTCAATTTTATATTCGTTCATTATTTACCGTTCCTTTCAGTCCGTTTCGGTTCAAATCAGTCCATGGAAATGGTTTTAAGCGCCTCCGCCTGTAAGCGGTAAAGCTCAAAATACTTACCCTTAAGGCGTATCAGCTCGTCATGGGTTCCCCTTTCCTTAACCTCCCCGTTTTCGATAACGCAGAGAGTGTCCGCTTCGCGGAGGGTGGAAAGCCTGTGGGCTATGGCTATTACCGTTCTGCCTTTTTTAAGGTTGTCTATGGCGTTTTGAATCTTTCTTTCGGTGCGGGTGTCCATAGAAGCCGTGGCCTCGTCAAGAATAAGTATGTTGGGCTTCTGGATAAGGGCGCGGGCTATGGAAATACGCTGTCTTTCACCGCCCGACAGGTCGGCGCCGCCGCTTCCTATGGTGGTGTCATAGCCTTCGGGAAGCTTAAGTATAAAGTCGTGGGCGTTGGCGTTCTTTGCCGCTTCAACGACCTCCTCCATTGTGGCGTCGGGTCTGGCGTAGCGTATGTTGTCCGCCACCGTGCCCATAAAAATATAGGTTTCCTGGGACACTATGCCTATGCTTTTTCTTAAATCCGCGAAGGCTATATCCCTTACGTTTACCCCGTCTATGATAATATTTCCGTTGGTGGGGTCGAAAAGTCTCGAAATAAGGTTGATTATGGTGGACTTACCCGCTCCCGTCTTGCCCACAATACCGTAAAACTGACCCGCCTTTATATCCAAGCTTATGTCTTTCAGCACCGGCACGCCCGCCTCGTACTCGAAGCTGACGTTTTTAAGGGAAATATCTCCCTTTAAGCCCTCCTCGCCGATTTTCGCGGGATTCTGAGGGGGCTTTACGGTGGGAACGCTGTCTATTATCTCAAAAATACGTGAGGCCGCGTCAAGACAGCGGGAAACGTCGTCCCCCGCCCATATAAGAAAATATATGGGATCCGCCATCATTCCGAAATAACCGGTGAGAAGCATAAGCTCTCCCAGACCGATTTGTCCCGTAACCACAAGATAATATCCGAAAACGGTAAGCATTGCCCCGCCTATGGTGAACACCGCGTTCTGCATAAACTCAAAGCTTGAGCCTCTCATACGGGCGGCAAATTCCGCCTGACGCACGGTGTTTACGTTTTTCCCGAATCTTTCCTTTTCCTGTTCCTCGCGGGCGAAGGCCTTTATAACGCGGTGTCCGTTTACCGAGTCGTTAAGGTTAGAGTTCATTTTGCGGTTGGACAGGTTGATTCCTCTCCAAAGCCTGCGCTGTCCCTTGATAAAGAACATCTCGCTGAATATTATGAAAACGGTCATTGCCAAAACAAATATTGCCAGCACAGGCGAGATGAGAAACATAAGCAAAAGCATTGAAACCACCTTGACAACGCAGGTTACAAAGCTCGGCATTATGTTGGCGAAAATCTCGCTCACCTCTCCCGCGTCGCGGTCGACTCTGGTCATAAGAGAGCCGGTCTGCTTGGAGGTAAAGAATGGCAGCGAAAGCCTTTCCATGGAAGTGAACACCTTTGTTCTGAGCTTGTGCATTACCTTACAGTTCGCCTTGGTAAACACAACGCCGTACACCAGCTGAAACACCTCGGAAATAAGCCTGAAGCCCGCCATCATAAGAATGGCGAACAAAACGTTTCCGAAAAACTCTCCCGCCGCGTCCAACACCTTGTCGTACAAAAACGCGGTTCCGAAGTAAGGGGAAACCACACCCAGCAGCGCCGAGAGCACCATCAGCATAAAAATTACGATAACCTGCGCCTTATACTCCACGAAAAGCCCCAGAAGCCTTTTTAAAATTGAAGAACGCTTGACGCAGTAGGGGCAGAATTTCCTGTTGGGGTCGGGATATTTCTGTCCGCACTTGGGGCAGTAGGGGCTGTTTTCCGCCAAAGGGGTATCGTCTATTTCCTCTTTTTTCACCGTCATATTATAGCGGCGGCTGAACTGCTCGGTTTTCTCGGAAAAGCCGGAGGAAAAGCGGCTGATACAAACCTTCTCCTCCTTTTCCCCCTCACCGAATTTTCCCATAAGGCGGCAGGTATGGCGGTAACGATCCACATACAGCTCCTTAAGCTCGGTCATTTTGTATTCCTTATACTCCTTGAACTCGAACTCGCTTCGGTAATTCTTCTTTTCGCGAACCATTCTGTCATAGCCGCTGACCGAATAGAGGGCTTCGCTGTCGAAAACCAGATATGTATCGTAATACATTCCCTCGTTGTTCATATCGCACTTCAGGCAGTACAGAAGCTTTTCGGTGTCAACGCCCCTGACACTGAGCGCTTCTCCCACGCCCTCCGTCAATGTGTCGAAATACTTCATTATTTATAATTTCCTCCTGTTTTGGGAGCACTGCCTCGGTTTTCGGCGACAGGCTTTTTTCTTAACACAGCGCCGTTTTGTCCCCACCGGTTCAGTCTCCCGAACATACAAAAAGCACAGCCGCAAAAACTGCGGCTATGCCCGAAGATTTACGCTTATTAGGCAGTACCCGATGCCCCCAAAAAAATCAGAGGTCAATAAAGCCCACCTTTTTGTTCACCTTGCGCAGGGTGCGGCGCGACGCGGCGAAGGCTTTTTCGGCCCCCTCCTTCATACAGCGCTCCAGATATGCCTTATCGGCGATGATCCGTTTATATTCCTCGCGCATAGGCAAAAGCGAATCGGCAACCGCTTCTCCCACGGCCGCCTTAAAATCTCCGTAGCCTTTTCCTTCAAATTCTTTTTCGATTTCCTCAAATGTCTTTTCGGTCACGGCGCCGTAAACGGACATAAGATTCTCGATACCTTCTTTTCCCTCTCCTCTTCTTACCTCGCATCCGCTGTCGGTCACCGCGCGCCTGAATTTACGCATAATAGTGTCACGGTCATCTAAAACGGTAACTGTGGCGTTGGGGTTTTCGTCCGACTTGGACATTTTCTTCGCGGGATCGGCCAAAGACATAATCTTCTCCACGGACTTGGTGATATAGGGTTCGGGCACGATAAAGGTTTCGCCGTAAAGATTGTTGAATCTTTCGGCAATGTTGCGGGTGAGCTCCAGATGCTGCTTCTGGTCAATTCCCACGGGCACAAGGTCGGCCTGATACAAAAGAATATCGGCCGCCATCAATACGGGGTAGGTAAACAGACCCGCGTTGATGTTTTCCGGGTGCTTCTGAGATTTGTCCTTGAACTGCGTCATACGGCTCAGCTCGCCGAACTGGGTATAACAGGACAGAATCCAGCTAAGCTGTGCGTGAGCGGGATTATGCCCCTGAACAAACACTATGGACTTGTCGGGATCTATCCCCATGGCAAGCAAAAGCGCATAGCTCTCCTTAATCTGAGCGCGGAGCTTTACGGGATCCTGTCTTACGGTAATGGAGTGAAGGTCGACTATGCTGTAAGCGCAGTCGTACTCCTCCTGTAACCTGTGCCAGTTTCTGAGCGCCCCCAGATAGTTTCCCAAATGGGGAGTATTGGTGGGCTGAATCCCGCTGAATATGCGTTTTTTTCTTGTTTCTTCCATTGTGTCTGTCCTTTTCGATTTATTGAACGACGGCGGTAACGGCACCGTCGGGTTACGCTGAATTTTACATAGTTTTCCTCTTAAAAAATAATTTGACGTTAATACATTGTCCTCGCAACCTTCGCCAGTATTTCCACGCCTTTTTCTATCTGTTCGTCGGTGGGGGTGGAGTAATTTAAACGGAAGCTGTAGGAGATGTCCTTTTCGTTCATCAAAAAGGCGTTTCCGGGAACGACCGCCACCTTTTCCGCCACCGCCGCCCTGCAAAAGGCGTTCATATCGCCCTTGGGCAGTGTGCCCCAAAGGAAAAGGCCGCCTTCGGGCTCGGTAAAGCTTATGGACATGGGCATACTGAACTTTAAGCTGTTCAGCATAAGGCCGCACTTGTTTTTGTATATATCGCGAAGTCTTTCCAGATGCGCCTCGAAGTCCGTTTCCGTAACGAAGCGGTAAGCCACCATCTGCGCCCAGATATTGGCGTGAACGGTGGAGGTCTGTAAGGCCACGGTGGCCTTTGCGATAACGTTTTTTTCGGCTATCATATAGCCTACTCTTAAGCCGGGGGACAGTACCTTTGAAAAACTTCCCGCGTAAATAACGTGTCCCCTTGTGTCCATGGACTTTATATTGGGTACATCCACTCCTAAGAAGCGCAGCTCGCCGTATGGATTATCCTCGACTATAAGCACGTTATATTTGTACGCAAGCTCTAAAATAGCCTTTCGGCGCTCCAAAGAGGTGGTCACTCCCGTAGGATTCTGAAAATTCGGTATAACGTAAATAAAAGCGGTGCGGGGATTGTCCTTAAGGGCTTTTTCAAGCTTTTCGGGGATCATTCCGTCGTTGTCGGTCTCTACCCCCACCAATCTGGCGTTATAAGAGCGAAAAGCGTTGAGAGAGCCTATAAATGAGTGATTCTCGCAGATTATGGCTTCGCCCTCGTTGCAGAAAATTTTTGCGCAGGTTTCGATAGCCTGCTGAGCGCCGCAGGTGATTATTAGATCCTCTGCATTCCTTCTGAAATTGCCTTTTGTTTCCATGTCGTCCTTGAGCCATTCACGAAGCTTTGGATAACCTTCGGTAATGGAGTATTGCAGTGCGGCTATGGGCTCTTCGGTCAGTATCTCGTCGCTTATGCGGCGTATCTCTTCCACAGGAAAGGCTTCGGGCGCCGGATTTCCCGCCGCAAAGCTGATCACGTTGGGATCGGCGGTGGATTTAAGTATCTCCCTTATGGCTGAGGGCTGAACACCCGCTATTCGGTATGAAAAAGCGTTCATTTTTTGGCTCCTTTCCTTGTGTGAAAATCAAACACATTTATAATAGCACAAAACGGTTGGAAATGCAAGGGGGTAAATGAATTTTATAAATAAAATATTGGTGCAAAAAGCTCCGAGGGCATTGCCGACGGAGCTTTTATTCAATATTAAATTTTAAATAAATTACGCGCCGTACTTAACGGTACTTACCTTTACGCCGGGACCCATGGTGGAAGAAACGGTGCAGGACTTGATATAAGTACCCTTGGCGGCGGCGGGCTTAGCCTTTACCACCGCGGTCATAAGAGCGTCTAAGTTCTGTTCAAGCTTCTCGCTTCCGAAAGAAGCTTTTCCGATGGGGCAGTGAATGATGTTGGCCTTGTCGAGACGGTACTCGATTTTACCGGCCTTAGCTTCCTGAATAGCCTTGGCTACGTCGGGGGTAACGGTGCCCGCTTTGGGGTTGGGCATCAGTCCGCGGGGACCGAGAACCTTACCGAGACGGCCCACAACGCCCATCATATCGGGAGTGGCGATAACCACGTCAAAGTCCATCCAGCCGTCCTGAATCTTCTTTACGGTGTCGTCGTCGGCTACGTAATCCGCGCCGGCCTCTTCCGCCTCCTTAATCTTGTCGCCCTTGGCGAAAACGAGGGCTCTTACGGTTTTACCGGTTCCGTTGGGGAGCACTACCGCGCCTCTTACCTGCTGATCGGCGTGACGGGAGTCAACGCCCAGTCTGATATGAATTTCAACGGTTTCATCAAACTTCGCCTTGGCGGTCTGACAAACAAGGCCGAGAGCCTCGTTGGCTTCGTAATACTTTGTGGATTCAACAAGCTTTGCGCTTTCGATATATTTTTTACCGTGTTTCATTTATTATCCTCCTTGTGGTCGATCGGTCTTTTGGACCTCCCACCGTATTATTTTTTAGTCAACTACTTCTACGCCCATGGAACGGCAGGTTCCCGCTATCATGGACATGGCGGCTTCCAGAGAGGCGGCGTTAAGGTCTCTCATCTTGGTTTCCGCTATCTGCTGTACCTGCGCCTTGGTTATCTTGGCGACCTTGGTTTTGTTGGGCGTACCGGACGCGGTTTCGATTCCGCATGCCTTTTTGATCAAAACCGCCGCGGGGGGCGTTTTTGTAATAAATGAAAAGCTTCTGTCAGCGTATACGGTGATAACTACGGGAATAATAAGCCCCATATCGGCCTTTGTGCGCTCGTTGAATTCCTTGGTGAACGCGGCGATGTTTACGCCGTGCTGACCGAGCGCGGGTCCTACGGGGGGAGCGGGGGTAGCTTTACCCGCCGCGATCTGTAATTTTATAAGTCCGACTACTTTCTGAGCCATTTTACTTTACCTCCAAAAACATAAAGAACTGTTAGTTGATTTTCTGAATTGATGTTAAATCAAGGGTGGTGGGCGTTTCTCTTCCGAACATGGAAACATTTACCACGGCGGTTCCCGCCGCTTCGTCTATTTCCGTCACGGTGCCCTCCAGCCCGTCAAGATTGCCCGAAACAATGGTGACCAGATCACCGACGCATACGGCGACTTCGGCGGGCTTTCTGACCACGCCCAGGTTGGCGACCTCCTCGTCGGTAAGGGGTATCGGCTTTGAACCGGGTCCGACGAAGCCCGTACAACCTCTTGTGTTGCGGCAGATATACCATGATTCATCGGTCATTATCATTTTTACATAAACGTAACTGGGATAAATCTTGCTTTCGTAGCTTTTCATTTTGCCTTCATGCTCTTCGGTAACGGTCTCTGTGGGAACCATTACCTCTTCTATAAGATTCTGAAGGTTTCTGTTCTCGACAACCTTTTTTATGTTGTCGGCGACCTTTTTTTCATAGCCCGAAAACGTGTGCAAAATATACCATTTAGCTTCTGACATCGGTTATCCCCTTTTTGATCACATACTGAGCATTGTTTTCCAGATAAAATTGAACAGCAGATCCACCGCCCAAATCGCAACACCCGATACCACTATCGTTGTGAGCACTACCACGGTGTTGTTGAAAACCTGCTTTCTCGAAGGCCAGGAAACCTTCTTGAACTCGGACTTTACTTCCTTGAAGTACTGAATGGGTGACTTCTTGGGCTTTTTGGCGGCGTTTGCCTTTATAGCGGCAAGCTGCTTCGCCTTTTTTTCCTTGTCCGCTGCCTTCTGAGCGCTTTTATCAAGCTCGTTTGCCATTGCAGGTCCTCCTTTTTACTTGGTTTCCTTATGGGGCGTGTGCTTGCGGCAGAATTTGCAGTACTTGTTTATTTCGATTCTGTCGGGGTCATTCTTCTTGTTTTTCTTGGTAATGTAGTTGCGCTGCTTGCACTCGGTACAAGCCAAAGTGATTTTAACTCTTGATGTTCCGGCCATTTCGGCACCTCCTATTTAGATTGTTCTGTTTGCTCGAACTTAAGCCTCCCTCGCGGGGTTATTTTTCGCACAAAAAAATAAACCCCTGTTTGAGGTGATATTATTATACCACCTGTATTATGACTTGTCAATAGATTTTCGGATTTTTTTATTTTTTGGAGGCAAAAAAATCGTCGCAGAACTTATTCCACTTTATTTCGTACTCGGAATGGGGTAAAAGCTCCATTTTTTCCACGCTTATCACTCCGCGTTTTTTAGCTTCCTCCACAAATTCCAGAACGTAATCGTTCACCTCCGCCTCAAAGGCTCTTACGGTTTTCCAGCCTTGGGTGACGGCGTAATACAGCCTTGTGTGCCCATCCAGTGAGATATATCTTCCGTCTTTTTTCATGACTGGGATTACTATATCGGTTCCGCTGCGGATAAAGCCGGACACCGCCTTCACCTTGTCTTCGTCCGCGTAAAACTGCGAGGGCTGTATCAAGTCGGTGCTCAAAGAAAAAATATTAACCTTGGGGAATTCGGCTATTATGTTCCCGCTTTTGTCCCGGAAGGAGGTAATGTGTTCGGCGTAGAAGCGGAAGTTTTCGATAAGGGGGGCGATTTGGGAGTAATCATGGTAATCGACTTCGGCGGAGGTTTCGTCGGTTATGCGGAAGGAGCAGGGGTATTTTCCGTCTGCTATGAAAGCGCCGTGTTGGTTTAGGATTTCTTGGGGGAAGCGGGGGTCGGTGTAGGAGTTGATTCGTTCTATATCCATTTTTTGGGAGGTCCTTTCTTGTTTGGAATAAAAGATTTAGAGGTTTTTATCGAAAGTTGATTCCTTTATGTGATGTTTTATTTATTGCACGGGCCGTGCAGGGCCGCTCCCGCGGGGGGCTTAAGGTGACACCAAAGGGTGGGAGAAGGTGAACAGGATTCGCGGTGTTGGCTTTTGGCATAATGTAGCTTGTTTTTATCGGAAACGTACCGGTTCGGCGAATCCTGTCCCCCACTCTCCCCCCCTTAGGTTTCACCTTAAGAATCCCTTCCTTACCCCCCCTCTGAACGTTTTATTGTCAATATAGGTTTCACTCGGGGAAAATGCTGTTCCGATGAGTGCTATTATAGCATGGTAGGTTTTGCTATAAAGTTTTTTCATTTATATAATAACTATATAACCACGCTCTTCGAGCCCTTATCCTATGGAGAAAGGTAAGAGAACGGCGATATGAGCCGTTCTCGAAGTTGGAGATTTGTTTTGAATTTATATAACTTTTTTGTTTTTTGCGTTACTTGTAAAATTTACTTTTGGAGAGGATTATTCCGGCGAGGACTGCGGTTACGGCGGAGAGGGAGAGGGGAAAGATTATGCTGCCGTCATAGGGGAGACCGGATACGTTCATGCCGTAAAAACTAAATACCATGGTGGGGACTTCCATTACTATGGTTATGATGGCGAGAACCTTCATTACTATGTTTAAGTTGTTGGAAATAAGGCTGCCGCAGGTTTCCATGGTGCCGGAGAGGATGTTTGTGTAGATGTTGCTCATTTCTATGGCTTGTTTCACCTCTATGAGCACGTCCTCGAGAAGGTCCTGATCTTCCTCGTACAGCTTTATGATTCGGCCGCGGAGCACTTTTTCCAGAACCGTTTCGGTGGATTTCAGGGAGGTGGAGAAGTAAACCAGGGATTTTTCAAGGCCCAGAAGCTGTATAAGCTCCTTGTTTTTCATGGACTTGTGAAGCTGTTTTTCCACATAGTTGCTGATTTTGTCTATTTGCTTCAGGTATTGAAGGTATTTTCCGGCTATTCTCAGCAAAATACAGAAGATAAAGCGGGTTTTGAACTGGGTTTTTATGTTTTTCACCACGTTGTTGGCGAAATCCTCCACTATGGGGTTTTCCTTTAAGCTTACGGTTATTACGTTGCTGTAGGTGAGGATAATGCTCATTGGGGTGGTGTAATAAGTGATGGCGTCGTCGAAGGACTGTTTTTTCCCTTTTTTCCTTCCTTTTTTCATTCCCTTGACGGCCCTTTCTGCTTTTTCGGCTTTTTCGGCTACGGGGTAATCCAGAACTATCAGGGTTTGACCCTCCTCGCTTTCGATACGGGAGGTTTCCTCCTCGTCCAGAGCGGAGCGGATAAAGTCGCGGTCGACGCCCAGCTCGGTTTCCAGAAGTGAGATTTCCGATTCGGTGGGAGCCACGGCGGAAACCCAGCAGCCCGGCTCTAAGGTTTCTATCTCGGCGATGGCGCTGCCTTCCGTTTTGTAGTATTTAAGCATTTTTTCTCCTTTCCCGCCCGAGGACGGGAAGGGGATCAAAGGGCTCCTGCCGTGTTTTCCCGCGGGGCGGCCGATATTGAATTGTGGGGAATATGCCCGTACGGGTCGGGTATCATTCTGATCATACCTTCTTTCTTTTTCGGGGAGATTGTTTTTCCGTTATTCCGTTATTCGGCTGCTGCGTTATGTTGAGAGAGTCTGTCTTCCCGCCTTTCTGCGCTTTTTTTCGGCGTACATAAGAGCGTCGGATTTTTTTACCAGATCCTCGAAGCCCGGGAATTCGCCTTTTGGGGCGATGTATATACCCATACTGGCAGCCACGGCGTAGGGTTTTCCCGAATC
The DNA here is from genome assembly GCA_949878745.1 of uncultured Ruminiclostridium sp. Taxonomy (GTDB): domain Bacteria; phylum Bacillota; class Clostridia; order Oscillospirales; family Ruminococcaceae; genus Ruminiclostridium_E. The sequence goes on from CATLBH010000008.1 coordinate 29,909, forward strand.
GGCGTTGTATTTATCCAGATATTCGGCGAAACGGGCGCGTACGCACTCGCAATTCTTGTCGCAGGGATAAACCGCCAGCATTTCGTCGCCGCCGAAGCGCGTGCAGACGGCTTCGGGTGGACAGGCGCTTTTCAGGGCGAGGGCGACGGTGTGAATGGCGCTGTCGCCTTCCTCGTGGCCGAAGCTGTCGTTTATGTATTTAAGGCCGTCCAGATCGCACATTATTACCGCCAGAGAGGAATCGCCGCCCGCCCTTTCGGTAAGCCTTTCGTATTCGGTACAGAAACCGCGGCGGTTATAAAGCCCCGTAAGCACGTCGGTGCCCGACATTTTCTCTATCCTTTTCAGGAGATAGTGCTTATGTCTCAGGTTTATAAGGCCGCCCAAGGCGTTGTTCAACATATTCACGGTCTGGGGGATTTTATAGTAGCTTCCCACATGATATTCCCTGAAATGGAAGCAGACATAGCCGAAGGAGACGCCCAGATAGTGAAGGGCGGTAAAGACAAGGCTTCGGCCGTTAGTAAGATAAAAGTCCAAGGTAGGTATTATCTCGCGTTCCGATATTGTAAATGGTGAGAAGTCCTCGCCCTTCGTCTGATTGTAATTTATCATATCGCTGTCGTAAAGAAGATAAAGGCCGTTTTCGGAACGGGAGCTTTCCTCCGGATTCATCGATTCGTCAATGTATTCGGTTTTTATAAGGCAGCACATATCGTACATAAGATTGCTGGCGTGAATGACGGGGGCTATATCCTCAAAGGAGGAGCTTTGCTGTATTTTCGCGGCTATTTCCGAGAGGATTATGTTTTCGTCCTGGAAGCGGCAGAACATATTCGTCTGTTCGTTAAACAGGACGGCGGCGTCGGATTTGTTCCCGCACTCGCAGCCGCAGGACTCGTTATATACCGGCTCGGGGGCGGCCATCATATATCCCTCCGGGGCTTTTCCGCCGAATATGGCGATGAGGGAATCGGTTATCATTGCGGCTAAGGTTTTGCTGCTGATACAGGCGGAGGTCATGGTGGGGGAGGAGCTGTATATGGTGTCGATACAATCGTAGCCCACCACTATAACGTCTTGGGGAACGGATAAGCCCTTGCTTTGGAGAAAGACGGAGACCGATATCGCCATTTGGTCGTTGGCGCAGACGAAGGCGCGGGGAAGGCGGTTAAGCTCCAAAAGCTTTTTGGCGGCGGCCACCGCGGGATCCGCCCAGAAGTCACCGTAGCTCACCATATCGTAATCAAAGGGGATTCCGCGCTTTTCCACCGCTGTTTTAAAGGCTTCTATTCGGCTGTCGGAATATTTGTTGCCTTTGGGGCCCGCTATCATATGAAAATCGTCAATGCCGTGCCTTTTTATCAGATGATCCACCAGGGTTTCTATTCCGAGGCCGTGAACGTATTCGATATTCAGGCAGCCGTCGCAGCACTCGCCAAGCGAGATCACGGGGAGGTTCATTTCGCGGGCGCGTTTCACCGCGTTTTCGCAGACGGCTTTGTTTCCCACTCGGCTTGAATCCAGAATCACGGCGTCCACGAAGTCGGAATCGTAAAGGCCGTATACCGAGATTTGGGGGTCGGTTTCGTTCAGCTCGGTGTCGGATTGGGTGATACAGTTGTATACGAAAAGGCGGTAGTCGATATCGAGAAAGATTTTTTCCAGGGTGTTGATAAGCTTATGGCACTCTCTTTCCTGTATTCGGGAGGTTAGGAAGGCTATTATTTTGTATTTTCCGATCATATGGGTACTCCGTTTCGGGATTTCTCACTGTGATGAAAAGAGAAATGGGGGATAAAAACTGTTAGTTTAATTGTACATTATTTTTATGGTAATGTCAATATTCGGAGGGGGAAAAATGACGGGAAGTTGAATAGAGGCGAATTGGGGAAATGAAAAACTTATGAGTTATACCAAGAACCTGTCCACATAGGAACTGGCACGCGTCTTTTCGGCAGATTTTGCCGATGACTGCGTATCGTCATTTGCTTTGCTGTCGGCCGTCCTTGCGCCGACTTTGGGCAAATGACCGAACACCTCGTGTGTTAAAATTTCTTGACTTGCGACAGCAAGCCGGCGAAATTTTGCCTTGTCCTCGACAAAATCTGCTCGAAAATCCACGCACCGTTCCTATGTGGACAGGTTCTAAGCTTTGGTCAGATTATAGACAAAAAATGTTGACCAAAGATTAGGGAACCGATTTAATCAGTGGTTCCTTAGTATTAATTGAAACATAGGGAAACAGCAATTAGCGGAACAGGGTTTTGTTCGAGTGAAGGAATCGGGGAGAATATAGGTTGGAAAATGGAGAGAAAAGGGGGAATTGTGTAAAAGCTTTGGGGGGAGGGATTGGCGGCGGCGCAGCCGCGAACGGAGCGGAAGCGGAGTGAGCCGACGCGGAGCGTCGTCAAATTTTCCATTAGGAAAATTTGGGCTGCGCTCCCTGCTGTGGGGCAGTTTTGGCGTAGGAGCAGTTTTGATTGATGGGGCGGTTTGCGGAAGGTGACAGATGAGACGGAAATAAAGTGTTTACGGGTACGCAATCATTGGAACGGGGTTTTGTGCGAGTGAAAGGTATATTGACAATAAAACACTAAGAGGGGGGGAAGGGATTCTTAAGGTGAAACCTAAGGGGGGAGAAGTACATTCAACACACTTTGCGGACGCTGCCCGCAATTTTGGCTTCTCCAAAACCGTGTATTGGAACAGTTTCTTATTTATTTTGCAGTCCTTACATAAATGTAAGATAACCGGCGGGAATTGTCACCGCTTAAGATTGTGAAAAAAGTTCGGATTCGGTATACTGTAAGTGCCCCCAAAAAAATCGTAGGAGAAAAGGAGAGGGAAAGATGAAGAAAATAGTTATCGGCTTTTTATTCGCGGCGCTGTTCGTTTTTTCGGCGGCGGCGATTTGGATCACGGCCATGGGATACCGTATGTTCGCTGAGGCGCTGGAAAACAAGAGTTTAAAAGAGGCGGCGGAGGAGATTCGTGAACAGGAAAGCTTTACGCCGCTGAACGAGCTTCCCGATACCTACCTCAAGGCGATAATCGCGGCGGAGGATCGGCGTTTTTTCAGCCACCGAGGCGTCGACCCCGTTTCTATAGCAAGGGCGGTCTGGCACAACCTCCTTTCGGGCAGTCTCGCGGAAGGGGGAAGCACAATCACACAGCAGCTGGCCAAAAACCTATTCTTTACGCAGGAGAAAAGCTTCGTCAGAAAGGCGGCGGAGGTGTTTATGGCGGTGAGGATAGAAAGCGAGTACAGCAAGGAGGAAATACTTGAGCTTTACGTTAACTGTATTTATTTCGGGGACGGGTATTATTGCGTGAAGGACGCTTCGATGGGGTATTTCGGAAAGGCGCCTGAGGATATGGACGATTACGAGTGTACAATGCTGGCGGGAATTCCCAACGCGCCTTCGGTTTACGCGCCTACGGAGAATATCGAGTTGGCGAGGGAGAGACAGAAGCAGGTGGTTGAGTGTATGGTGAGGTGCGGATTTATTTCGGAGGAGGGGGAGGTGGGGTGCGCGGGGTAGGCAGCGCAGGTTGGCATTTTGTAAGAGTTTTCGGGAGATTGGAATTATAAAGGAGAGATTAAATGAAAAAAATAATTTTTGTTGTTGTCGGGATTATCGGGTTGTTGGGGTTGTTTCTTTTCAGAATGGTGTTTACAGATGACGCTAAGGAGTTTTATTATGTTAAGATAAATAACGGGAAAATCGAAAAGCAGGAATCGCGGGGAGGGGTTATTGATTTTACCGGGGGAATGGCATACGGATACAGGTTAAAGGGGTATAACGAAAATGGGGAGGAGAAGGAGCTGTATTTGGGGAGTGAAAGGGTTCTGAAGGACAGGGCGGTGTTGAAGGTGGGAGTGGTACCGATAAGGGGAGTTGTGGAATGGGAGGAGGTTGAGTTGGAGGAGGTACCGGAGATGGTTAGGGGAAGGCTGTGATTATTGGGATTGTTCGGAAATACGGGAGAGAAGATTTTATACTAATTTCATCTTAAAAAGGTTCTAACCTTTTTAAGATGAAATTACGCCCGAAGCACTATTTTCAAATTATCCACTAAATTATCCAATCCTTTTAATTTGAAAATAGTGTTAGAGATATATTTAATTTTCAATGAGCGACCTCAGAGGAGTTCGGCGTTTCCGACGAAAGCGTAATACTAATTGTTAATCAATCTGTTGACAAACAGATTGATTAACAATCACACCCAAAGCACTATTAGCAAATCAGTATGATTAATAGTATAATGGGTTCCGGAAGGAATGGGGGACTGTGGACAAGCGGCGAAGATCGGGGAATGAGGGGGTGTGTTTTTATGACATTTCGGGGGGGAGTAAGGGGTTAAGGGGGGTGGGTTGGGGTATGCTTGTTTTTTATGAGCTCTTGCATTTTTTCTCCTTTCTTCGGGTCTGATCTTCGTCGGGCTTGGGACAGGTTTTTTTGTTTTTTGGGGGGTGGGCTGCGGGCGGGGGTGGTATTAGGGGGGAGGGGTTTGGGTTTTGTTTTTTTTGAGCTCTGACATTTGGGACTCCTTTCTTTTTATTTTCCTTTCGGTATAATTATATTATACTCGGTGTGAGGGGGATTGTCAATAGCTTTGAAAAAGTTTGTTAAAAGTGAATAAGTGTGTGGGGGAATTTTGGGGGAATTGGTTGTATAATTTGACGATACTCTTTAGGGGTGGGGGAAGGTTTTTTATATGGTAAAGGGTTCGGGGAGGGATTGGGGACGGCGCAGCCGCGAACGGAGCGGGAGCGGAGTGAGCCGACGCGGAGCGAATGCGGAGCGGCGACTGATTTTCCGTTAGGAAAATCAGGGCTGCGCCCACTGCTGTGGGGTAGTTTTTGCGTAGGGACGGTTTGGATTGATGGGGGTGGGCGGCGGAGGGTGCTTTGTATGGCGGAAAGAAATGGTTTCACGGGTACGCAATCGGCGACAGTAATTTATTCAACATTCGATATAAGCCTTTATCCCATTTGGGTAAGCAGTTTTAAAGTTAACGACTCACTTCGTTTAGCAAAACTTTTAATACTAATTTCATCTTAAAAAGGTTCTAACCTTTTTAAGATGAAATTACACCCAAAGGACTATTTTCAAATTATCCACTAAATTTTGCAATCTTTTTAATTTGAAAATAGTATAAATCCCCTCTTGACATTATTCCCCCAAAGGTTTAAAATTTGTCTATAGCACTTTTTATAAATTAAAACCTAATGGAAAACAAAAAATGAAAAATTTACTCTCCCCACTAACAACCTCCGTCCTTACGGAAAAAATCTCCCACGAAACCGCCCAATTCCGCCCCGCCGATCTCCTTGTATCGTTTCTGTACTTCGCGGCGGTCTTGGCGCTGATCTACCTCGCCCTCACTCTGGTAAGCAAATTGGGCAAAAAGGACCAAAACGCCGATTCCCCCTCCAACCCAATTGCCCCCGAAAAAAACGGCGAAACAGATAAGTTAAATTCTCCCGAGAAAAAAGGGGAAACAGACAAATTAAATACCCCAGAAAAAAGCGGGGAAACAAACAACTCAAATGCCCCCAAAAAAGAAAAAGGAGGCTCCGACGGTGAGTAATAAAAACAACAGAGTTCTCCTCGCCATGAGCGGAGGGGTGGACAGCTCCGCCGCCGCTCTTCTTCTGAAAAAACGCGGATTCGAGGTAATAGGGGGTACAATGCTTCTTCTCTATGGAGAAACGGCCTTAAACGGCGTTAAAGACGCGAAGGCGGCCGCCCACAGATTAGGCATACCCCATTATACCTTCGATTTCAGGGAGAGGTTCGCGAAGGAGGTTATCCGGCGGTTTAACGACGGATATTTAAGCGGACTTACGCCAAATCCCTGTGTTGACTGTAACCGTTTTCTGAAATTTTCGGCGATGATTGAGGAAGCGGATAAGCTGGACTGTTTTTATTTGGCCACGGGGCATTACGCCAGGGTGGAATATGACGGGGAAAATAAAACATATCTGCTGAAAAAAGCGGTTTGCGGCGACGGGATCAATCCTAAGGATCAGTCCTACGTTTTGTACAATCTTACTCAAAAGCAGCTGGAAAGAGTGATTTTTCCCCTTGGGGATATTACCAAAGAGGAAGTCAGGCGGCTGGCGGAGGAAAGCGGACTTCCCAACAGCGGAAAATCCGACAGTCAGGATATCTGTTTTGTTCCCGACGGGGATTACGCGGGATTTATCGAAAAATACACGGGAATAAAGCCGCGGAAGGGCAAAGTTAAGGACAAAGACGGAAATATCCTCGGAGAACACGGGGGAATGATTTCCTACACCGTGGGGCAGAGAAAGGGGCTTGGGATAGCATTTGGCAAGCCTATATATGTTATTGAAAAAAACGCGGCGGACAACACAGTTACGGTGGGAGAAAACGCCGAACTGTTTTCGCGGGGGCTGATCGCTTCCGACGTGAACCGAACGGCGGGAGATGTCGGGGAAAAGGAAATACGCTGCTTCGCCAAAACCAGATACGGACAGAAGGATACTCCGTGCAAAGTGACGCCCTTGTCCGATAATACCGTCCGTGTGATGTTTGAACAGCCCCAGAGGGCGATCGCCAAAGGGCAGCGGGTGGTTTTTTACGAGGGCGACACCGTCCTCGGGGGCGGGGTTATCACCGACGTATTAAGAGAGCAAGTGTAATACTAATCTTTGGTCAACATTTTTTGTCTATAATCTGACCAAAGATTAGTATAAGAAACTGTTCCGATAGGAACGATGTGCGGATTTTCGAGCGAATTTTGTCGCTGACAAGGCAAAATTTACCGAAAAGACGCGTGCAATATTCTATGAATACACGCTCTAATACCAATCCCTTTTTAAGCTGACGAAATACACACAGTTGAAAAAGAGATTGCACCCAAAGCACTAATCCAACAGTTTTAAAAGGAATTAGTATAAGATACAATATTGCGTTGAAAGGATAATACAATGTCAGCTCGAAAAAGTAAAAAGAAAAACAACAGCTCCACCGCTTATCTGGGGTTTTTATCGGTGCTCGCGGTGGGGATAGTGATATTGCTTGTTTTGATGGCGGCGATAGGCTCCTGTAGGGGTTCCGATTCGGAGGGGGAGGAAAACATTGGAACCCCCTCGGGCGGAGTTACTAAAGAGCCCGAAAGCGTTACCGTATCCGAATCGACGGCTGGCACCGATTCGGGCGCGGGAATAAGCGGGAACATATTGGGCTTCGGCACTCCGCCGAATTTTTCCGTACCGGAAGAGACAGCTCCGGTAAACGCGGAGGTTAAAATCCCTTATAACGCCGAAGAGGACTGGGCCTTATACGTTATCGGAAACGACAACCCGCTTCCCGACGATTTCACCGTGGAAACAAAGGCGGTGTCGGGAGAACGGACTCTCGACTCCCGCTGCGCGGATTACGCCATAAAGATGCTTAACGACGCGGCGGCTCAGGGGGTGGGGCTGTTCGTCACCTCCTCTTACCGAAGCGCGGAGAAACAGGCTCAGAATCTGGAAAGTTATATAAACACGCTGATAAGTCAGGGATATTCACAAGAGGAAGCCAAAATTCAGGCGGAAAAGGAGATCGCCCTCCCCGGGCACAGCGAACACAACGCCGGGCTTGCCCTTGATATAGTTTCAAGCGACTACTGGAGCACTCACAGCGATCTGGACGAAAGCTTTGAAAAGCTTCCGCAGTTTGACTGGCTTATTGACAATTGCTGGAAATACGGATTTATTCTCAGCTATCCCAAAGGTAAGGAAGAAATTACGGGATTTATATACGAGCCCTGGCATTACAGGTTTGTGGGGCTTAAACACGCGGAGAAAATTCATAAGGTTTATGAGGAAACGGGGGAATTTCTGACGGTTAATGAGTATATTGAAAGGTTTATCGATATGGGATAGAGCAAATTTGCGCAAAGGGAAATTTGTTATACCGATTGAAAATCATTCCATTTCTATAGCAGGATTTTCAGTTTATACCAATTCTTTTTTATACTAATCTTTAATCGTATTGTAGACGAAGTCGGAAATATGATTAAAGATTACACCCGAAACACTAATCTTTGGTCAACATTTTTTGTCTGTAATCTGACCAAAGATTAGTATTAGTATTAAACAAGAAACTGTTCCAATAGGAATGGTGTGCGGATTTTCGAGGATATTTTGTTGATGACAAGGCAAAAATCCGCAGGCGGGCTGTCGCCCGTCAAGGATTTTTAACGCAGTCAGCAGCAAAATATGCCGAAAAGACGTGCGCCAATTCCTATTGGAACAGTTTCTAAGGAACCGCTGATTAAATCGGTGTGTGTATATTGCGCGGCAGATTTTTCGTCAGATTGTACAAATTCGACGCAGGCGGGCTAGCGCCCGTCAAGGAGAAGTTGTGCAATCTGACGGAAAATATGCAAGCAAGATGCGCGCATCCGATTTAATCAGTGGTTCCCTAATATTAAAGACCGCGTTCTCGCCTGTACGGCGGGAACGCGGTCTTTTTATCGGGATTTAAGCTTAGCAGCAGCCCTTTTTCAGCTCGAAGGACTGACAGTCGGTGCAGGGAATGACGGTAGGATCGGTTTCGTGAGTACCTACCTTGATTTTTTCCAGGCTGCAGTAATTATCACAGCAGCAGTGATGCTTACAGTTGTTTATGGTACATTCGATAGAACGATTTGCGAATTCTGTTCCCATTTTATTTTCCACCTTTCCTCTTGATCGGCGATCAAGGCTTTTTTCGAACCTCGCCGCGGGTGATTGACCCGTTTTATCAAGCTTGTTCAAGTTGAATTTTTTATACAGCTTTTAAACAGTTTGTAATAAATACACAAACTGCATAAACCTTTTGCCGCGGGAAAAACAGCTTTCGATTTGTTTAGTGTATTACCGATTAAATCAATTGCCGTTTTTCTTAAGGCTGATATTATTTTTACGCGTTTTAGCGGGAGTATTCGAGTAATTTTTTGGATAAAATGCTTTATCGGATAAAGCGGGAGGATTTTACGGTAAATTTTGTCGGGAATTCGGCGGGAAAATCGGGGGAAATTTATAGTAAACGGTAAATTTAGAAACTGTTCCAATAGTAATGGTGTGCGGATTTTCGAGCATATTTTGTTGATGACAAGGCAAAAATCCGCAGGCGGGCAGCTTACGCGATAAGCCCCTCAAGGATTTTTAACACACGATGTGTTATACCAATCCCTTTTTAAACTGTGTGTATTTCGTCAGTTAAAAAGGGATTGCTCCCGAAACACTAATCCAACAGTTTAAAGAGGGATTAGTATTAGTCATTTGCCCAAAGTCGGCGCATCCTTGCGCCGACTTTGGGCAAATGACAAAACGCAAGCCGGCGGTAAAATATGCCGAAAAGACGTGCGCCTATTCCTATTGGAACAGTTTCTTATTTGACGTTTACTATAAAATGTTTACGGCGGGTTCAGATAATGTTTATGATCTCTTTCATACCTTTTACGGTATAATCGGCGCCGTGAGCGTTAAGCTCCGCTTCCGTACCGAAGCCGAAAAGGACTCCAACGGAAGCGATACCCGCCTTTTTTGCGCCGTCTATATCATAAAATGTGTCGCCGACCATAATTGTTTTCGCCCTGTCATCGGCGCTTATTCCAAGCTTCGATATGACATATTCTATTACCTCGTATTTACCCGTTCGTCCCTTCGGGTCCAATTCGGCGCCGCCTATAAAGTCAAAATATCGGGAAATGTTAAAATATTCCAGAATCATTTTGGCGTATTTTTCGGGCTTACAGGTAGCCAGAGCCACCGTTTTTCCTTGTTCCTTCAGATATTTTAAAAGCTCCTCCGTGTCCTTGGCAAGGGTACATTCCTTCCAGCCCGTTACGGAATATCTTTCGCGGTATTTTTTTACGGCTGTCTCCGCTTGGAGATCGTCGAATTTCGCGAACTCCTTGAATTGTTCAAATAAAGGAGGGCCGATAAAACAGGAAAGCTCGGTATTAGATATATGTATTCCGAAGCTTTTCAGGGCGTAGCTTACGCAGTTTGTAACGCCCTCGAAGGAATCTGTTACGGTGCCGTCCAGATCGAATAATATGTAATCGTACATTTTATTTCCTTTTTGTTCCGTTCTTCCTTTTAGTTTTATCCTCTTCCTTCAATTCGTATTCGCCGCCGAGAACGGAGGGAGAGGCTTCGTATTTCTTTTCGCGGGCGGCGGTAAGGAATCGGTTGATCTTTCCGTAATTGGCTATTACGGTTATCGCCAGGGTTAAAAAAGTTATAAAAATTACGGGCATATACAAAACGGAGGGGTTTTCGGCGTTTATTCCGTGATAGATGCCCCTGAAAGTACCATAAATAAAAAGGGAGCCTATAAGACCGGCGGTGTGAAAGCACAGGGCGGTTTTATACAGATTCAGCATAAGGATAAGGGTTCCCGCAAAGTAGCATACCGAAGAGTTTATTATCCATACCTTCAATATGTAATGATTCGCGATTTCCTCCGCCACGATGTCGCCCGACATTAAGGCGAGGGGAGTTAAAATTCCGAATACTATTCCCCAGATGGCTGTCATAATAATTTCAAGAGCCTTTAAAATATTTATGGCAATTTTCATTTTTTTATCCGCCTTTCTAAGAGCTTGTATGATAAATGATAGCATAATTTTGTAAAAAAGGCAATATAAAATTTTAAAAACTTCCTATTATAAAAGAAAAAACTTTTGCAGATATTAGTGATGTTCTTGAAAAAATCGTAATCAATTCTGCAAAAGGAAGGTTAAATTATATATGAAAATTATGAAAAATCTTTTATCCGTGATATATTTTTGTCTGGTGTCGCTGACGGTAGTATTATTCATGCAGGTAGCCTTCTATACCGCGGTTATTCCCGACAATTTTTACCGTGAAAAAACTGATCTGGAGAGCTTTGCTCTCGGAGCTTATCCGAACGTAAGGGTCATAAACTCGGGCGAGGAAGCGATAGCGGCTTCGGCGGGGAAAAAAGTCGTTTACGATATGACCGTAATGCTTTACGGCATTATTCCCATAAAGGACGTGACGGTAAGGCAGACGGACACTCCGCTTTTAACGCCTTCGGGAGAGGCATTCGGTTTAAAAATGCTCACCGACGGAGTTATGGTAACCGAATACGGCGGAGTGGAGGGAATCAACGGCTTTCGTTCCCCAGCCAAGGAGGGCGGAATTATGACGGGCGACATAATAGTATCGGTCAACGGCATAAAGACGGATACGGCCGTTGAGCTGAGCGACGCGGTACAGCTTGGCGGCGAAAGGACGGAGGTCACGGTAATCAGGGAAGGGAAAAGGCTTATACTTGAGCTTAAGCCGGAAAAGTCGAAGGAGGACGGTATATATAAGCTCGGCATATGGACCCGCGACAGCTGTGCGGGGATAGGCACGCTTACCTATTACGACAAACGGAACATGACCTACGGGGGACTCGGACACTCGGTGTGCGACGCGGATACGGGGGCGCTTCTGCCTTTATCTCGCGGAGAGACGGTGCCGGTTTGCATAAACAATGTGGTGAAGGGGGTAAACGGACGACCCGGAGAGCTTTGCGGCAGCTTTATGTCCGCCTCCGCCAGCGGGGACATTCTTATTAACACCGACTGCGGCGTGTTCGGTCACGCGAATTCCGTTCCGAATTCGGAAAAAATTCCCATGGCCTTTAAACAGGAAATAGAGCTGGGCAACGCCGTCATTCTTACCACTGTAAACGGAATGACCCCAGAATGCTTCGGGATAGTTATAGAAAAGGTGGATTATAACAGCGACACTTCGGTAAAGAATATGGTTATACGGATAGACGACGACAGACTGCTCCAAAAAACCGGTGGAATCGTTCAGGGTATGAGCGGAAGTCCCATAATTCAGAATGGCAAACTGGTGGGGGCGGTGACTCACGTTTTTGTCAATGACATTTCTCGCGGTTATGCGGTATTTGCTGAGAATATGTACGAAATTTCGGTCGGATTAGGCACGGCGGAAAGCGGCGGTCAGGCTGCGTAAAAAATATAATTTTCGATTAGATATCTTATAACCGAAGCAAAAACGGCAAAAAATTCAAACAAATTTTTTTCATTGAAATAAAAATCCAATACGCCGCTTTAAGAAAAAATCGCTTTTATTTTTCCTATAAACGCGGTTTTTTTTTGGATTTTTTTCAAATAAGATAAATTCAAAACTTTTTTTACTAATCTTAACGATATGACTTTGAATTTAACAAATAGTGTGGTATTATTTAGAAGGACAAGCGAGGGATACATATGCGCGCGGCCCGAAAAAGGAGGGATATGTGAAGCTTGGGCAGCGAAAATATCGTCGTCCCGGGAGAAAAACGAATCCCGTATTCACGGGAGACGGACGTTTGAAGCAATTTGCAAGGATTATATCAAAACAACGGGTTTGAATCAAAAGTAAAAGTGTGTTTTTTGTGAAAACGGGTGACAAATGTGTGAAAACGCGGCTGTTTTTTCCGCATTTGGAGCGGTTTTTTTGCAAAAAATATATCTTATGTTTTTCCGATTCAAAAAGACAAAGCAAAGACACAGCAAAGTCAGAGCATTTAAAATTGGTCGGCAGACTAAGGAAGGAAAAGATATGAACAGTTTAAAAATTCTCATCGGTAACGATATACCCGACCAGGGCATATCGTGGGCAAACACCTTTAAATCCACGGGAGCGTTCGCAGTAACAAGAAAAGCCAATGGATTGATCCTCCTCCAATATATAAAGGAATATTCCATGCCCGACGTTATAATCATCGAAGCAAAAATGGGTGGGCTTGACGCGGCCGGCCTTATACGCGAGCTTAAGAAGAGCGGAGAGCTTCCGGTAGTTATCGTAACCGCGGATTACGATATGCCATCGGTCAGAGAAGAGGTGTTGAGTCTGGGAGCGGGCGGTTTTTTGGTTAAACCCTTTGACGTTAACAAGCTTATAAAAGCGATATCCGAAGCGGGCGAGCACAGCGGCTCGATGAACATCAACCTGGAGGACGCTTTTAAAGAGACGGCGGAGCGGCAGGATCTGGAATGCATCGTTACGGATATCATACATCAGATAGGCATACCCGCCCATATAAAAGGGTACCACTTTTTGAGATACGCCATTATGCTGAGCGTTGAAAACACGGAGATGATAAACTGTATCACAAAGCTTCTGTATCCCAGCGTTGCCGCCAAATTCAGGACGACTCCCTCGAGAGTGGAACGCGCCATTCGGCATGCCATAGAGCTGGCGTGGGACAGGGGAGACGTGGACGTTTTAAATTCCTATTTCGGGTACACTATAAGGAACTCAAAGGGAAAACCCACCAATTCGGAGTTTATAGCGCTCATTTCGGACAAATTGCGTCTTCAGATGAAGAGCGCGGGGCATATGGTAAGATTGTAAAATATGATGAATGACAATGGTTGATATATTGATAAGGCGGTGACGCGTTTTTTCGCGGCGCCGCCTTTATTATTTGCCGATCTGTACGGAGTGAGCGTGGAGAACGTATGTGCAAGGCAAAACTTATACCAATCCCTTTTTATACTGATTTTTAATCAATCTGTTGACAAACAGATTGATTAAAAATCACACCCAAAGCACTATTTGAAAATCATTCCGAGTTTTATTTTGTCTATAGTATGATTTGCAAATAGTATTAAACCGACGTAATACCCACAGTTTAAAAGGGATTGCCCCCGAAACACTAATCCTTTTCGGTTTTTTCTTGCAAAATTCTTTAAAATAATGTATAATGATATCAAAAGGGGAGCTTAAAAAAGATTATTGCTCCATAACGCCAAAGGAACATTAAATATATGAAAAAATGTATTATAATCGGCGCGGGGGAGTTTTTCGGGGAACCCGCAAAAATTTTGCGTGAAAAAGGGGACGTTCTTGTTATAGCGGCGGACGGGGGATACGGTCACTGTTTACGGCACGGAATAAAGCCCGACGCGGTTATAGGAGACTTCGATTCGTCAGGGGAAAAACCTTCGGACTGCGTTCTTGTGTGCCTGCCCCCGGAAAAGGACGATACGGACACGCTGGCGGCCATAAGGTACGCGCTTAAGGAAAATTATGAGGAATTTCACATTTTCGGCGGCACGGGCGGAAGATTCGACCACACCTTTGCCAATATGCAGTGTCTTGTGTTTCTTTCAAAGCAGGGAAAACGGGGATTTCTTTACGGCGGCGGGCATACGGTCACGGCGGTGACCGACGGCGGCGTATCGTTCCCCGAAAGCGCTTCGGGCACCGTTTCCGTTTTTGCCGCCGGGGACAGAGCGGAAGGTGTAAGCGAAACGGGGCTTAAATATTCCTTGGAAAACGCGTCGGTGAGAAACGATTTTCCCGTGGGGGTGAGCAATTCCTTTACCGGGAGGAGGAGCCGAATATTCGTTGAAAAAGGAACCGTTTTTGTGATTTTTCCGGAGGGGGTTGAATGCGAATATGATATATAAGGGGTATATTTTCGATCTTGACGGCACCGTACTGGATTCGATGGGGGTCTGGCGGGAAGTGGATATCGGGTTTCTGGGGAAAAGGGGACTGCCTTTCAGCGAGGAGTACGGGAAAGCCATTTCTCATATGAAGCTGGAGCTTGCCGCCGAATATACGGTGAAGCTTTTCGGATTGAGGGAGGAGCCGGACGAGATTATAAGGGAATGGCTGGAGGGGGCGGAATATGAGTTTAAGCACAGGGTGGGGCTTAAGCCTTATGCGGGGGAGTTTCTTAAGCTTATTCACGGGCTGGGCTTACCCGTCGCCGCCGCCACCACAAGCAGGCGTTCCCTTTACCGTCCCGCTCTTGAGCGCAACGGGATTCTGAAATATTTTGACGCCTTTTCCGACGGGGAAAGCGCGGAGAAGGGGAAGGACAGTCCCGAGATTTTTCTTAGGGCGGCGGAAATGCTGGGAGTGGGGGCTAAGGACTGTATTGTTTTCGAGGATACGCCCGAGGCGGTGAGGACGGCGAAAAGGGCGGGATTTACCGTGGCGGAGATGAAGAGAGAGGAAGAGGAGATTTCGGGAATTGCGGATTTTGTGATAGAGGATTTCGGGGGCGTTTTGGGGGAGCTGGAGAGGGAGGCTTGTTTGAGGTGTTTGTAATTTGATTTTACGGAGGAAAACAAAGTGTCTGTTACAGTAAATATTTATTATAGCGGCGTAAACGGAAACGCAAAAAAATTTGCCGAAGAAATGGTTGCGAGCGGTATAGTTAATGATATTCGTGCAGAGGACGGAAATATCAGATATGAGTATTTTTTTCCAATGGAAGATACGGAAACAGTGCTTTTAATCGATAGTTGGAAAGACCAAAAATCAATAGATTTCCACCATGCTTCGCCTATGATGAAAAAAATCACAGAACTTCGTGAGAAATATGATTTACATATGAAAGCGGAGCGATATATGTTTGATGAAGCTGGCATTCCGGCTACGGATAAAGCGTTTATAAAAGAGTGAATTTTTATACGGCAATACAAAGGAACCGCTGATTAATACTAATCCTCTTTAAACTGTTGGATTAGTGTTTCGGGGGCAATCCCTTTTTAAATTGTGGGTATTACGTCAGTTTAAAAAGGGATTGGTAAAACACAATCGTCACGTTTAAAGCAGCGTACTCACGCGGCTGATTGTGTTATGCGGCGCTTTAATCGGAGGTTCCCTAAAAACTGTATTTCCCGTTTTCGCTTCGGCTTCTTTATACTGATTTTTAATCAATATGTTGACAAACAAATTGATTAAAAATCAAACCCAAAGCACTTTTGCAAATCATTCAAAGTTTTATTTTATCTATAGTATGATTTGCAAATAGTATTACTCGTTAAGGTAAGCGGAAAGCTTTCGGTCGGCTTCCGAAATAAATTTTTCGATATCGATTTCGCCTCTTACATAGCTTTCAAAATCGTTTCTGTAAATTTCCAAAGAAACGTTAAAGGTTATCGAGGCGTTTTCGTATATTTCATAGAGACTTTGAGTAAAGGGGTCATCGCCGTAGGAGTCTTTGTTCTTTAAAACAAAGCTGTTTTTCCTGTCCGCAAAGCGCGAGGCCGTTCTTTCTATAAAAAGGAGAGTTTCGGCCAGATGTTCGGAATTGGGATTTACACAGACAAAAACGCAGTCGACGCTGTTTTTTTCGCCGTAGGCGGGCACCGGGGCGGCAAGGCGGTTTTCGTCGCCCGCAAGCTCTCTTTGGCTCGACAAGCTGTCGTTTACGTTAAAAGCGCTTTTTGGTATATTTCTTCCAGATACGAGTCGCCGATAAGCCCGATTCCGACCTTTTCCTTAATCTGTCTGTTGTACATGGCGTTGTTTATTTCATACAGGAAATTCTTGAAATACGGGGCATTGTAATTTTCCTTAAGCAGGGAGGCAAGTCTTCGGAATTCGTCGGTATCGAAGCTTTTGTTCTCGTACAGGTAGGATTTCAGCAGTGATTTTACGATATCGAATCTGTTGCAGGAATAATATTTGGACTTTTCGTCGGCTTTTTCCATTTCTTTTTTTGGGATTTTGTAAGTTAATACATATCATCTCGGGAAAATGTTACAGAAAATTTTATTTTTGGCAGAATTAACAAAAAAGGACATAAATATTATACAAAAAAACAAAAGCCGCCGCTTCGTATCGGAATAAGCGCTGACGTTTATTCCATTTGCCGAAGCGGCGGTTTTTCGTTTTTGATTTTTATATTTTGTTTTTACATTACCGTTTCAAGTCCGTCCGCGCTCTTTACGGTAAATTTACCTTTACCCTCGGATTTGATATAAATCTTATCGCCCTTTCTTTCGGCGGTAACGGTAAGAGCCTTGTTTCCGTCCGCGCCGCAGATCACGCACTCGGCCGTTTTTCCGTCTTCAAGGCCGTAAACCACCAGCTCCGCGTTTTCGGTGTAATCGTAGGTGAAATTGCGCTTGAAGTCGCCGAAGGCGATAATGCTGTTGGGCTTGGCGTAAAGGGGCATTCCGAAATAGTCGTATTTCTTTTCGTACCAGCGGCCGCCTTCAAGCGCCTCGCCGGTCTGGATATCCGTCCATCTGCCCGTATCGGGGAGATAGAAGCTTACGGTTCCGTCCTCACAGAATACGGGAGCCACCATAAGGGTATCGCCCAGCATATACTGTCTGTCCAGGCTGAGGACGCCGGGGTCGGAGCCGAAGTCCACAACCATGGCTCTCATCATGGGAACGCCTGTTTCGTGGGTCTTTACGGCGTTGGCATAGAGGTAAGGCATAAGCTTGCCCTTAAGCTTGGTGAAGTGTCTGAGCACGTCGCAGCTTTCCTCGTCGAAGTTCCAAGGCACGCGATAGGAGCTGTTGCCGTGGAGTCTCGAATGAGTGGACATAAGACCGAAGGCGCACCAGCGCTTATAAAGGTCGGGAGTACCCGTGGCTTCGAAGCCGCTTATATCGTGGCTGAAGAAGCCGAAGCCCGACAGGCAGAGAGAAAGTCCGCCGCGAACGGTCTCCCACATGGATTCGTAGTTGCTGAAGCAGTCGCCGCCCCAGTGAACGGGGAACTGCTGTCCTCCCGCTGTGGCGCTTCTGGCGAAGAGGCAGGCCTTGTTTTTGCCGTAGAACTCTTCCAGCACCTCGAAGGTGGTTTTATTGTAGAGATAGGTGTAGAAGTTGTGCATTTTATAGGGATCGGAGCCGTCAAAGTAGCATACGTCGGTGGGAATTCTTTCGCCGAAGTCGGTTTTGAAGGCGTCAACGCCCATTTCGCAGAGCACTCTAAGCTTGCTCTTATACCATTCGCAGGCGGCGGGGTTGGTGAAGTCCACAAGAGCCATACCCGGCTGCCACATATCGCACTGGAAGACGGAGCCGTCCTTGTTCTTTATGAAATAGCCCTTTTCCGCGCCCTCGTCAAACAGGGAGGAGAGCTGGGCGATGTAGGGATTGATCCAGACGCAGATCTCGATGTTCTTTTTCTTAAGTCTTTCGAGCATAGCCTTGGGGTCGGGGAACATTCTGCTGTCCCATGTGAAATCGCACCATCTGAATTCCCTCATCCAGAAGCAGTCGAAGTGGAACACTTCAAGAGGAATGTCTCTTCTCTCCATCTCGTCGATAAAGTAGGAGCAGGTTTTTTCGTCGTAGTCGGTGGTAAAGGAGGTGGTGAGCCAGAGACCGAAGGTGTAGGCGGGGGGAAGGGCGGGTTTGCCCGTCAGGTCGGTGTAGTGGGAGATGACGTCCGCCACGGTTTCACCGCCGAACACGAAATACTGGAGTCTTTCGCCCTGAACGGTGAAGGAAACCTTGGAAACGGTTTCGCTGGCCACTTCAAAGTTTACGTTTTCGGGGTGATTTACGAATACGCCGTAATTGCGGCTGGATACGTAGAAGGGAATGGACTTGTAGGTCTGTTCGGAGCAGGTGCCGCCGTCGTTGTTCCATACGTCCACGGTCTGGCCGTTCTTAACGAAGGTGGAGAACTTTTCGCCGAAGCCGTAAATGTTTTCGCCCACGGAAATATTGAGCATTTCGCGCATAACGGCGGGGCAGTCGGTGGCGCTTCCCGCGTAGAAGTTTTCGCCCTGACCCATAAGCATACGGTTGTTGGTGCGCCAATCCGCTTCTTTAATATAGGAGGTGGTGCGCCAGCCGCTCTTGGTGAGAAGCTTTCCGTCATACATATACTGTATGTCCCATGCTCCGCCCTGAGCGCCTATTACCACGCTCGTTTTGCCGGAGGTGAGGGTGTAGCCGCCCTGTGCGTTTTTTTCAACGGTGGGCTTAAAATCGGGGTTTTCGTAAAGGGGGAAGTCGGGGGTGGTCTTTTTGGCTCCCTTAAAATGTTCAACCGTCACTTTGATTGAATTTTCGAGGGTAGAGGTGAAGTTAACGGTGAGGAGGGGGCCGCCTAAGGTTTGTCCTCTGTTGCCTATCCACTGAGCCGCCGCCAGAACGGTAACAGATTTTTCGTCGGCGGTGATTTCGTACATCTGAGTGGCGTAGCTTACGTCGTAGCCGGGCTTATTAAGCCAGAAGCCGTCGGAGTATTTCATATTCTTTTATCCTTTCTTTATTGCTTTTCAGCATTTTTTACTTTTTTTGAGATAGGGGAACGATTTTTGCTTATGGGAAGAAAATGCAATGTGATGTAATCGTTTACAAGTTCTCTATATTTCGTATTATAGCACGTGAAATATAAAAAAACAAGGGGGGAAGGGAGAAATTTTATTGTAAAAATCGGTTTTGTTAAGGCTGCACAATAATGTAATTTTTGGACAAAGGATTTTAATAAAGTTGTGTAAAGCGCGGCTTGTTTGCCGCCTCCTATGCTGCTCCCCCGATGATACAACAGAACGCCCTATCGGTGCAACCGGCCGACAGGGCGCCGATAACTAATGGAAAAAGCTTCCGTTTACGGTCTTAGACCCATTCCGCCCTCAAGAGTGAGCGTTTCGCCGGTCATATACTTAAAGTCGGGAGAAGCGAGCTGTACGCAGACTCTTCCTATTTCAAGCTCCGAGTCGCCTATATGGCCGCAGGGCGGTATGTGCACGTTGGCCTTAAACGCGTCGGGATAAGCCTTTTCAAACTGTTCCAGCTGAGCCGTCCAGGCAAGGGGGCAAACCACGTTAACGTTAATCCCGTCCTTGGCCCACTCGGTGGCGGCCACGCGGGTAAGACCTCTTATGCCTTCCTTGGCGGCGGCGTAGGAGCACTGACCGAAGTTTCCGAAAAGACCCGCGCCGGAGGCAAAGTTGATAACGGTGCCCTTGGATTTAACCAAATGAGGGTAGCAGGCTTTCATATAGTAAAAGGCGGCGTAAAGGCCGGAATAGATGGCAAGATCAAACTGCTCGGTGGTGTGTTCCGCAAGGGGCACTCCCGAAGCAGAGGCCTGGGCGTTGTTTATCAGCACGTCGATACCGCCGAAGGTCTCCACGGTTTTATCGATAACGTTCTGAACCACCGACATATTGTCGGCTCCCGCGTTTACGTCCGCCTGTACAATAAGAACCTTTATGCCGTAAAGTCTTTCAAGCTCTTCCTTGGCGTCCTCAAGCTTCTTTACGTTGCGGCCGGTGATAACGATATTCGCGCCCTCTTTGGCGTAAGCGGTGGCGATTCCGTAGCCGATGGAGCCGCAGCGGCCGTCGCTAAGAACCGCGCGACCCGCGCCGGTGATTATTGCGGTTTTACCCGTTAAAAATCCCATTTTAAAAGCCTTCTTTCTTTGTTATTTTGTTGTTTGAATTGAAAACTTGAATCCGGACAGGATTTTTTGTATGGTATTATTTTAACATATTTTAAAAGAAAATTCAAGGGGATTTTGTTATTTTTTGACAAATGACGGAATTGGGGGAGGTTATTATACTTGGACCGTAAAAAAGAAAAAAAGCGGCGAAGCCGCGCAATACTTTTTTCGCTTCCTTTTTGGGCTCCAAAAAGGAAGTAGGGTGTGGGACAAAGTCCCACTGCTACCGGTTAAGAGCAATAAACAACTTGGTAATTTGTCGCGTAAAAACAAACGTTAGAAGCGGGCGAAGCCGCCGCTTCGGCCAAAAGAAAAAGCTTAAGCCACAAACCCGCCAAACCCGTTTCAAAAACAGGATTTGGCGGGTTTTGGGCGTAAGTTTGTCTTTGACTCCGAAGCCCCGCTTCGCGGCTTCTAACGTTTGTTTTTACGCGACTGATTATCGGCTTGGTTTTTTGCTCTCGTCTTGCGGCGGTGGGGCTTTGCCCCACACCCCACTTCCTTTTCGGAGTCCGAAAAGGAAGCGAAAAGGACATCGCGCGGCTTCGCCGCTTTTTTTGCCCCATATCCCAAGACTTTATACCTCCGGCCTTTTTATCTCTCCCTCAACACCGTTCATTTGGTCAATAAACATCGAAAAATCCGAAACCGATTCATCCCCTCCGTTATCAAAAACCCCCTTCTGATCCAACCTGTAACAATACCCGTTTTCATCAAGCCATAATGTACACTCGAAGCTTTTCAGCTCCCCCAGCTCGGCCATAGCTTCCTTAAACTCCTCGGCGTTATAGTAAAAGGTTATCTTTTTCCCGGAATCGGTTTCCTCAACGGCGCTGTCCGTTACCGCGTAGGCGTTCATTGAGATTACGCCTTCCTCCGTATAGGGGTGGCGTTTTTTTCGGTCGTAAACATAGTAGTCCTCGCCTCCTTGGGCTATGAACTCCCATTGCGGATCGCCCTTGTTCTTACGGTTTATCTCGGAGCCGTTGTGGTATTCGAAGGCCGTTTCGCCGTCCTCCGCGGACATATAAAAATAGGTCAGCTTTCCGTCGTCTCTGTACTTGAAGAGAAATTCCGAGGTTATCTCTCCGTCGGAGTTGTCCTGCATATAGAAATGCCCGCTGTCCAAAGCGGCGTAAAGCTTTTTCGCTTGTGTTACCTCGGAGTAGCCCTCTATATTCTTATAGGCGGAATCTCCGCCGAGACCGGGAAAACAGGCGGTGAGCAAAAGCGGCATAAGTGCCCCCAAAGCCGAAAGAGCAGATAATTTAAAACTTGTTTTTTTCATAGAATTTTCCTTTCGCGGGAAACCGAAGAAAAATTTTTCAAATAAAACGGCCGCTCGGAAAACAAGCAGCCGTTTATTAAGTTTTGGCGGTCAATTATTCGGCAAAGCCGCTTTCTACCAGCTTTATAAGACCTTCTACCGCAAGCTGTTCGTCGGAACCGTCGGCGATAACGCGAATGACGGTGCCGCCCACAATGCCCAAGGACAGAACGCCCAAAAGGCTCTTGGCGTTAACTCTGCGTTCTTCCTTCTCAACCCAGATAGAAGACTTATACTCATTGGCCTTCTGGATAAAGAAAGTCGCGGGTCTGGCGTGGAGACCTACCGAGTTTTTTACCTCTACATCTTTTGCAAACATACTTTTGTTCCTCCGTTTTGATTTAAGGTTTTAATGGGGTTATGTTTTTACCTTTCATCACTAACAGTATATAACGAAATTCCGTTTTAGTCAACAGGCATTTCTAATTTTTTACTGTTTCGTGAATGAATTTTTCAAAAAAGAACAGATTAGGTAAATTCTAAATAACATATTTGTGCTCTTTGCACAATTTTATTAAACTTCTATGTTAGACACATACAAAAGTTTTCAACAGGGGGACAATTTGAGAATACAATAAGTGGTATAAGAGACGATTTGGACATACAAGCTTTTTTTATCAACCTCCCCAATTCTTTTTAAGATCGTCGCCGAATTTTTTCAGCTTATCCATGAAGCTTTCCTTTTTCTCGAAATTCTTTTCGTTCATGGCCGCTTCAAGCTGCTGTAAAATCTCCTTTTGCTGTTTGGTAAGGCGTTTGGGCACCTCGATCTGTACCTTTATCATCATATCCCCGCGGCCCTCTCTCTGACAGTGCTGTACGCCCTTGCCCCGAAGTCTGAGTACGTCTCCGGGCTGAGTGCCTTCGGGTATGCGATAGGTAACGTTCCCGTCGATGGTGGGAACGGTAAGCTCGTCGCCCAGCGCCGCCTGAGTGTAGCTTATGGGAAGATCCACCCAGATATCGTCGCCGCGCCGCTCGAAAAGGGGATCCCTTCTGACGCTGATCCTTATGTTGAGATTGCCTTTGGCTCCGCCGTTTACGCCCGCGTTGCCCTCGCCGGGAACGGTGAGCACCTGACCGTTGTCGATTCCCGCGGGAACGTTTACGGTAATTTTCTTGCGCTTCTGCACTCTTCCGTTGCCGTTGCAGGCGGGACAGGGGGTTTCGATGATCTTCCCTTTGCCGCCGCAGCGGGTGCAGGATCTTTGGGTGGACATGGAGCCTAACATGGTGCGCTGGGTTATTTTAACCACGCCCGAGCCGTGACAATCGGGACAGGTTTTGGGCGTGGTGCCGGGTTTCGCGCCGCTTCCGTTGCAGCTGTCGCAGGTGTCGGCCCGATTCAGCTCTATGTCGTGGGTCACGCCCTTACAGGCTTCCATAAAGCTGATATCCAGGTTGACGGCGATATCCGAGCCTCTTTTGGGGGCGTTGGGGTTTGAGCGGCGGCTTGTGGAAGCGCCGCCGAAAATGGTATCGAAAATATCTCCCAGGTCGATCCCGCCGTCGGCTGAAAATCCGCCGAAGCCGCCGCCGTAGCCGTAGCCGCCCGCCCCTCCGCCGTAGGAGGGGTCGACGCCCGCGTGTCCGAACTGATCGTATCTGGCTCTTTTCTGGGGATCGGACAGTATATCGTTCGCCTCGTTCACTTCTTTGAATTTGGCTTCCGCTTCGGGGTTGTCGGGGTTCAGGTCGGGGTGGTATTTTTTCGCCAGCTTACGGTAGGCGGATTTTATTTCCGCCTCGCTCGCCCCCTTTTGAAGCCCTAAGACCTCGTAATAATCTCTTTTTTCCGCCATAATTACTCCTTGACAAATCCGAGGTGATACCAACCTGAAATAAGGTTAATATCAGACACCTTAAGGCAACACTCGTTTCCGGGGCTGCCTTAAGATTTTATCGATTATTTTTTATTTTTTCAGTCCGCGTCCTTGTAATCCACGTCAACGACGTTGTCATTACCGCCCGCGGCGGCGGAGGTGCCTTCTCCGCTCACTTCGGCTCCCGCCGCGCCAGCCGCGCCCTGTTCCTTATAAACTCTCTCTGCGACGGCGTAGAAGGCGGTCTGGAGCTCTTCCTTGGCGGATTTTATTTTTTCGATGTCGGTTCCCTTAAGGGCTTCCTTAAGTGCGTCTATCTTGGGCTGAACCTGACCCTTTTCATCGGCTGTTACTTTATCGCCGAATTCGTTAAGGGACTTTTCGGTCTGGTATACCATGGAGTCGGCTTCGTTTCTGAGATCCACCTCTTCGCGGCGCTTCTTGTCCTCTTCGGCGTAGGCCTCGGCTTCCTTGACGGCCTTGTCGATATCCTCCTTGCTCATATTGGTGGAGGCGGTAATGGAGATGTGCTGTTCCTTTCCGGTGCCCAAATCCTTGGCGGAAACGTTGACGATACCGTTGGCGTCGATATCGAAGGTAACCTCTATCTGGGGGATGCCTCTGGGGGCGGGGGCGATGCCGTCGAGACGGAAGGTTCCCAAAGACTTGTTGTCCTTGGCGAAGTCGCGTTCGCCCTGAAGCACGTTGATGTCAACGCTGGGCTGATTGTCGGCGTAGGTGGAGAATATCTGAGACTTCTTGGTGGGGATCGTGGTGTTGCGGGTAATCATCTTGGTGCATACGCCGCCGGCGGTTTCCACGCCGAGGGAAAGGGGAGTAACGTCCAGAAGCAGGAGTCCGCTGACTTCCTTGTTAAGCACGCCGCCCTGAATGGCCGCGCCCACGGCTACGCACTCGTCGGGGTTGATGCCCTTAAAGGGATCCTTTCCGGTGTATTTTTTTACCGCTTCCTGTACGGCGGGGATACGGGTGGAGCCGCCCACCAGGAGAACCTTGTCTATTTCGCTTATTTTAAGGCCGCTGTCCTTAATGGCCTGTTCCAAAGGTCCCATGGTGGCCTTTACCAGATCGGCGGTAAGGTCGTCGAATTTGGCTCTGGAAAGAGTTACGTTCATATGCTTGGGGCCGTTGGCGTCGGCGGTGATATAGGGAATATTTACGTTTACGGTAGTGGTGTTGGAAAGGGCGATCTTGGCCTTTTCCGCTTCGTCCTTGAGTCTCTGCATGGCGAATTTGTCGTTTCGCAGATCGGTGCCGTCGGATTTTTTGAATTCCTCCACAAGGAAGTCGATGATTCTCTGATCGAAGTCGTCGCCGCCCAGACGGTTGTTGCCCGCGGTGGCCAGAACCTCCTGTACGCCGTCGCCTATTTCGATGATGGAAACGTCGAAGGTGCCGCCGCCCAAGTCGTAAACCACTACCTTCTGTTCGTTGCCCTTGTCTACGCCGTAAGCCAAAGCGGCGGCGGTAGGCTCGTTGATTATGCGGTGTACGTTAAGACCCGCTATCTGTCCCGCGTCCTTTGTGGCCTGACGCTGAGAGTCGGTGAAGTAGGCGGGAACGGTGATAACCGCGTCGCTTACCTTTTCGCCCAGATAGTTTTCCGCTTCGGTCTTAAGCTTTTGGAGCACCATGGCGGAGATTTCCTGAGGGGTGTACTTTTTGCCGTCGATATCCACTTTATAATCGCTTCCCATATGGCGCTTGATGGAGATTACGGTTTTGTCGGGGTTGGTTACAGCCTGATTTTTGGCAAGCTGACCCACAAGGCGCTCGCCGTCCTTGGTAAATGCCACCACGGAGGGGGTGGTTCTGTTACCCTCGGAATTGGTGATAACGGTGGGCTCGCCGCCTTCGATTACCGCCACGCAGGAGTTGGTTGTTCCTAAGTCGATTCCTATAATTTTTCCCATAATAAATCAGTTCCTTTCTTTGTTCGCGTTTTCGAAATTTCGCTTTATATATTTTTTAGGTTTTCGAAATATGTCTTTGGGTAAGCTGTTTCCTTGCTTTTGTTTTACACGTTTCTTTTTTTGATTTTTCGGTGAATTTACGCCACCACCGCCACCATGGCGAATCTCAGAATTTTGTCGCCCAGCTTATAGCCTTTTTGAAAGGTGGAGGCGATCATGCCGCTTTCCTGTCCTTCTTCGGCGGGAACCTGCTGCACCGCCTGATGAAGTGAGGGGTTAAACTCGCCCTCGGAGGGAATTTGTTCCACGCCCAGCTTTCCGAGAGTTTCCATAAAGGATTGATATATCATCTCAACGCCTTTTTTGAAATTCTCGTCGGCACAGTCGGCGCTTAAGGCTCTTTCCAGATTGTCCGCCACGGCGAGGAATTCCGTCACGGTCTTGGCGGTAATCTCCGGTTCAAGCTCCACCCGCTCGCGGCTTGTGCGCTTTCGGTAATTGTCGTATTCCGCCATATTCCGCATAAGCTGATCCTTAAGCTTTTCCGCTTCCTCGGTTTTCTTTTCAAGCTCCGCTTCGAGAGGGCTTTTTTCGGGAGCTTCGTTTACGGCGTTTTCGCCGCTTTTTTCCTTTTCCTCGGTTTCCTTCAAAACCTCCTCTTCTTTTACGGTATCTTTAGCGTCCAATTTGTCTTTCTCCTTCTCTTTTTTCTTTTTGTCGGCCTTACTCAAGATTATCCGCCTCCTTTTCCTCGGGGAGGAATCCGGCGAGCGCCGATTCGTCCTCGTCTTCGCTAAGGCTAAGCAAATTTGTTATCTTATCGGAAAAATACTCCAGATAGGGTATTATCTTCTTGTAATCGATTCTGGCGGGGCCTATCACCCCGAAGCTTCCCGCCTTGCGGCCGTCCTTTTCAAAGGAAGAGGTTATCACACTGGAATTGGAGACCACAAAGGTTTGGTTTTCCTCTCCGAACATTATGTTTATTCCCGAAAAGGCGCCGGAAAGTATTTCGCTGAAGCTTTCCCTGTTTCTCAGAATGGAGGCGATCTCGTGGCTTTCAAGCTGTTCGCAGGCCACAAGATTCGCTTCGCCGTTGACGCTCACCTGTTCCTTGGCCATTTCCGCGGACATTTCCGCTATTCCCTTCATAAGGGGGGAGAGCATCATCATATAGCTGCCCAAAGCGGCGGAAAGGCTTTCCATAAGCTCGTCGGAGAGGCTGTCTATATTAAGGCCGGTAAGGTTTTCGTCGGCGAATTTGGTGAAAAAATTCACCTGTTCGCCCGTGAGGTCAAACTGTAGACGGCAAACGCGGTTTTTTATGCTTCCCCCCGAAGTAACCAGAAGCAGCACGTACATTCTCCGCCCCGTGGGGATAACCTCCACCTTGGTGATCACCGAAAATCTTCCCGTTTCGTTGGCGGTGACTATGGCGCATTTCGTTATCTCGGACAGAGCCTTTCCCGCTTCCTCGATAAGGCGGTCGTCGGTTTCGGCGTCTATTTCCTCGAATATTTCGTCTATGCGGAGTCTTTCGTCCTCGGAAAGCTTATGCTCGGGCATAAAATTTTCTATATAAAAACGGTAGCCGCTGAAGGTCGGGACTCTTCCCGCGCTGGTATGGGGGTGTTCGAGATAGCCCAGCTGCTCCAACATTGCCATCTCGTTTCGAATAGTGGCGGAGGATACTTTTAAGGTAAGCTTTTCCTGAACGGTTTTTGAGCCCACCGGCTCTCCGGTTCTTATATATTCGTCCACCACCGTTTCCAATATTTTTAACGATCTTTTTTCCATTTGTTACAGACCATTCCTTGTAATATGGGAAGCGTTTGCTTAACGCAAGGGGCAAGGGCGCAAACCGACTTTTTATCGGTTTCTGGCACTCTTGCGGTTGGTGTGTTAGCACTCTTGCTCTTTGAGTGCTAACCATAATGTATCACTTTTTCGTCGGAATGTCAAGTGTTTTTTGAAAAATTTTTTAAATTTTTTTGATTTTCTTTTTTTGGATTTTGCAAATCGGCTTTGAGAAAGAGATGACGGGTTTTTTTGAATTTGTTAGTTTAAGAGGAGCGTCACAGATGGAATACTTTTTAAGAGGGGGGTTAAAAGCACAACTTTTTAAAACTTTCACTTGCATTTTCGCCGAAAATCTGCTATACTATTGTGATATGGAAATATGCGGTTAAACTGCCGCAATTTCCCGTTTTCAAAGGAAAAAGAAAAACGCCGAGGACGTATTATGGAAAAAACGGAAAAAACCACACTGCTGTCACGCATTCGCGGCAGGGCGGGAAACAGAAGCGTGAAATTTCTTCTGTATCTCGTCTTTTTCGCCGTGCATATGCTTATTTCCCTTTCCTCCTACCTGCCCTCTATTGATCCCAACGAATTCTCCGCCGCCGCTATGACCAATATGTTTCTCGGAGGGAATTGGACGGCGGCTATGAGCCGAAGCGATTATTACTACGGATTTTTACAGTCCCTTGTGTATATTCCCGCCATGTCGGTAACTAAAGACCCGTTTGTGCAGTATCGGGTTATGCTGATAATCAACGGGGCTTTAATGAGCCTTGTGCCCGTGACGGTTTATACCCTCTGTCTTAAGCTGGGGGTGAAAAAGGTTTGGCAGGCGGTTTTTGCCGCCGTATGCTGCGGCGGGTGGATGACCTGTCTGGTGCACAGCAAGTTTATATGGAACGAAACGGCCGCAATACTGCTCCCGTTTATTATGCTTTATCTGCTCGTTTCGGCGGAGACCGCCGACAAAAAAGGAAAGAGGAGCTTTTTTTCGATATTTCTCGCCTTTTCCTGCGGCCTGGCCTATTGCGCCCATCAAAGGCTTATTTCCGCGATTCTGGCGGTAACGGCGGCTTCTCTTTTGTCGCGATTTGTACTTAAAAGAAAAAGTCTTAATTTCACCGCGTTTTTTTCCGCTCTGGCCGTATTTATGACGGCGGCGGTGTTCGGGAATTACCTTGTGCAAAGGGTGCTTTGGGGAGCGGACGACCCCGCCTTGCTCCAAAACACCGCCGAAAACTTTCTGGCAAGGCTTCCCGAGCTGTTTAAGGACGGGGGCGCGGCAAGATTTTTTACCGCTTTGATTTCCCAGTGCTTTTACTTCGTCTGCGCTTCTTGGGGGCTGGGGGCGCTGGGGGTTTCGCTTTTTACTGTGGTAATTCTTTCGCTGGTGAAAAGTCGGCGGGAAAAGGGCAAACCGATATTCGGGGGAGAAAGAGCGGTGTTTCTGTTCTTCGCCGCCTCAGCGACATTTTTCACTTTAATCGTGGGGGCATTTTACCGATTCGGGGCGGAAAGCTTTGAGACAAGCCAGAGTACGCTAATATTCGGACGTTATCTTGACGGGGTGATACCCTTTACGGTGATGTTCGTGTTTGTTTATATCTTCACGGAGGAGCTTAAGCTTACGGAGATATTGGGGGGGATAATCGTTTCGGGGGCGGCGTACCTGATGTTTTTCTTTACGGGAAGGACGGCCGCGCTTAACGCGGTTTCCGCCACCATTATTCCGATGTTGGGACTTTATCCGGTGATGTTCGGGGAAAACTCGGGAAGCTTGGTTACCTCGACGGGCTTTACCGCCGCGGTAAGCTGTTCCATGTGCGTGATGACACTGCTTATAGTTATCGTTTCCTGCTCCAAAAAATACAAGAAAATCAATATATCCGTTCTTTTCACGATAATCTCCGTTTATTCGGCGCTGTACGGAACGTTCGGATATCTGCCCCTTTCGGCGGCGGAGAGCAGGGAAAAAAACGCGGAATACGTTGAGCTTTCCTCCTACATTTACAACACCGCCGAGTCCCCTTCGGTAACGGCCTATTCCTGCGGAAGAGGGTGCGTTATGATGCTTCAGTATCTGAATCAGAACATAAAGGTGTATCCCGCCGAGTCGCCCGGGGAAATTCGCGAGGACTCTTATGTAATAGTGCCCAACGACGTTATGATACGGTTTGACGGACAAACGCGGGTGGTATTCGCCCAACTTGCCGAAACCGACAATTATAAGGTGTACGCTTACGGCGAGAGAGCCAAAGCCTACGCACAATCACAGTCGGGGACAGAGGAAACGGTCGGAGACCGTCAAAGTGAGACTGCCCCCAAAACAGAAACGGAAGAAACCGAAAAAACATCGGCGGCTTCAAGGGAGTAACCGAAAGCGTCCGAAATATCATATGTATTTTGTCAAAAGGAATGATGTAGTATGCCCGTTATAGCAAAAAAAGCCAAACAGCCCAACCCCGCAAGAACGCTTACACTTAGTCTTTTAGCCGTAATTATAGTGGGTACGGTGCTTTTGTGGCTTCCTATTTCCTCGAAAAGCGGGGAGTGGACCGATTTTATAGACTGTTTCTTTACCGCCGCCTCCGCCACCACAACCACGGGCATCACGGTGGTGGAGACCTTCAGTCACTGGAACCTTTTCGGACAGTGGGTACTGCTGCTGATGACGCAGATCGGTGGTCTCGGTCTTGTAATTATCCTCACCTTTTTCAACTTCGCGCTGGGGCGGAAAATGGGGCTTATGAAAGCCAGCGCCGTGGCGGGCGAGGTCAGCGTAAGCGGCTTCGTGGGGGCGAAAAGGCTTTTTATAAGAATAGGAACCTACACCTTTATTCTGGAATTCGTCGGGGCGGTGATTATGTGCTTTACCCTGGTTCCCGAATACGGGGCTTACGGGGTGTTTATGTCGTTTTTCACCGCGATTTCCGCGTTCTGTAACGGAGGACTCGACCTTTTCGGAATAGGCACGGGGCTTTCGGGATATTTCGACAAGCCGCAGGTGCATATAGTTATAGCGGCGCTGGTGTTCTTGGGGGGAATCGGCTTTGTGGTATGGGACAACGTGGTAAGCTGGTTTAAGACAAAAAGGCTGTCCATTTATACGAAAATAGTGCTTATTTACAGCGGGGTGTTCTTCCTTATAGGCTTTCTGGCTTACTTTTTGGTTATAATCCTTCACGGGGACGCTTACGAGGATATGAATATCGGGGACAAACTGTTTTGTTCCGCGTTCACAAGCGTTTCCGCCCGCTCGGCGGGGTTTAACATAAGGGATATCGCGCTGGCCAACGACTTTTCGAAAATAGTCACCACAATACTTATGTTTATCGGCTCGGCGCCCGCTTCTACGGGCGGCGGTATAAGAGTTACCACGCTGGCGATATTGGCGGCCACCGTTGTCGCGGTGTTTAAGGGGTACGACGATGTAAGGCTGTACGGGCACAAGGTGGGGAAGAGGCTTGTGTATAAGGCGGTGTCTGTGCTGGTGCTGTCGGTGGTGTTTGTGCTTATTTGTTTTACCACAATATATCTGCTGAATCCGGAGATTGCGGAGGTGGATATACTTTATGAGATTGTTTCGGCGGTTACCACCACGGGGTTTTCTACGGGGATTTCTTCGGCGGTGGATCCGGTATCTAAGCTTATGCTTTGTTTGGCGATGTTGGTAGGAAGAGTGGGGACTGTTTCGCTTCTGCTGTCGTTTAAGGGGGATAAGGGGGACAGCGGGAAGAATAAGATTTTGCCCGACTGCGAGCTTTTAATAGGATAAGAAAAGAAGAAAAAAATCGGCGAAGCCGCAATGTATTTTTCGCTTCCTTTTTGCACTGCAAAAAGGAAGTGGGGTTCGGGGCAAAGCCCCGACGTAGCAACTTAAGAGCATCAACCATCTATAAATTTGTCGCGTAACCACCGCACAGAAGCGGGCGAAGCCGCCGCTTCGGCCGTAAAGAAAAAGAAAAAACCACAATAACCCGCAAAAAGGAACGCAACCAATGAATCTGACCGTAAAACATTTCAGCGAGCTTACCGTTTCGGAGCTGTACGACATATTAAAGCTAAGAGTATCGGTATTTGTACTGGAGCAAAGCTGCCTTTATCAGGAGCTGGACGATATGGACAAAAACGCCTTTCACCTGTGGTACTCGGACAAGGATGGGGTAGCGGCTTACCTTCGGGTGCTGCCCGACAGCGTGTGGGGAGAGGTTTCCATAGGTAGGGTTATATCAGTAAGAAGGCGAATGGGGCTTGGGAGTATGATACTTGCGGAGGGGATAAAAACGGCTAAGGAAAGGTACGGGGCGAAGAGGATTGTTATAGGGGCGCAGAGCTACGCTCAGGGATTTTATGAAAAGGCGGGGTTTATCAGGGATTCAGAGGAGTATGTGGAGGACGGGATAAGGCATGTTAGAATGACGTTGGAGATTTAAGAAACTGTTCCAATTGGAATAGGCGCACGTCTATTCGGCATATTTTGCCGCTGACTTTCGTTTTGTCATTTGCTTTGTTGTCGGCGCATCCTTGCGCCGACTTTGGGCAAATGACTAATACTAACCCAACAGTTTTAAAAGGGATTAGTATTAAACTGTGGGTAATTACGTCAGTTTAAAAAGGGACTGGTATAACACATCGTGTGTTAAAAATCCTTGACGGGCTTATCGCGTCAGCTGCCCGCCTGCGGGTTTTTGCCTTGTCATCAATAAAATATGCTCGAAAATCCGCAAACCATTCTTATTGGAACATTTTCTAAGTTTTTTATTTACGCCTTTTTAAGACTTTAAAGGGAATCCCAAATCCGCAAAACTCAAACATAAAATCAATTGTATTGTAGTCTGATACAATCCCCCCAAAAAAACAAATCAAATTTCGCAACAAATACATTCACAAACCGCAAAATGGCATAATTCACCCAT
>CATLBH010000009.1 GCA_949878745.1 uncultured Ruminiclostridium sp.
TGTGGTATCCGGCGTTGTTTCCTCGGGAGGTGTTGTCACGGGCGTACTTTCGGGTGTTGTTTCTTCGGGGGCACTTGTGACGGGTGTGGTATCCGGTGTTGTTTCCTCGGGAGGTGTCGTCACAGACGTACTTTCGGGTGTTGTCTCTTCGGGTTCGCTTGTCTCGGACGTGCTATCGGACGTTGTCTCTTCGGGTTCACTTGTCTCAGAGTCGCTTTCCGATGTAGTTTCCTCTGTTGTCTCCTCCGTAGTAGTCTCCTGCGTCTCCTCATAGAAATATGCGTCATATGTATGGTTAAACGCACGATAAGTCGCCATATGAAGCTCACCGTTTGCAATAGAGAGCTGAGAAGTATACACCGCTCCGCAGATTGTAGCGCCTATACTTACTCTTGCGTTAGGCGCAAGTATTGTTCCTCTGAAACCGTCAGATATGCTAATATGCGTATCTCTGACATTACCGCCGATAAAATTAAACACAATTCGAGAGGAAGTGTTTACATCGGTAAGAGATACATCTCTGCTGTTAAGTCCGATAGTATTCTCACCCTTGTTAAGGTATACGTTTACTAACAGTGAATAATCGGGATGTTCTTTTACAAACTTATATTTATCAAGTATAGCGTAAGCAGTGGGAGTATCCGAATACACACTTCCGTGAACCTCATGATAGAGAACCTTTTCGCTTGCGCTATCGGAATTTACGGAAGCAAGGGCAGCAGAAGCGCTCTGCATATTGTCAATCAAAGCCTGAACGTCTTCGTGAGCGGTAGGCAGCAATTCAAAACTGTTGGTGTTATTGGCAATTACGGTTGATCCTCTGTAACGCTGGTTACCGTCCGCATCAAATTTAGGTATTTTCTCCCAGTAATTGCTTTCCGGATTCTGTACCCATTCATAATCGGGAATACTGTTATACCAATATCTTCCGTCGCTTTCTTTTATAATATTTTTATAAATCTCCGGCCCCACATATACGGTCTTATTACTTGCAAACATTTCGGTAGAAATGTCAAGGCTATCGGCGATAATGGTTTTTCCGTTAAGAACAAGCAATTCCTCTTCACTGTTCGCGTACGGATACAAAAGAACGCCTTCGTCAATTTTATCTAACTTTCCTTTTCCTTCTTCGTTTACTGTACATTCGAGCTTATGTATACAAACCGTCTTATACTTATACTCGGGAGGTATAGTAAATGTAAAAGTACGAGTCCCCGGCTCATCAAATTTCAAGGCGATTATGCCTCTCTTTATCCCCTCGCCGTTATCATTGGACTGATCCGACAAATTGTCAGTATTATCCGTATTGCTTGCATAGTCTATATCAATCAATTCCCCGTTGTCGCCATAAACGCCGAGATAGCAAAACTTTTCTTTTCCGGCACCAATATCGCCGTCGGCAGTGACAGTGCAGCTTACCGTACGGTTTTTCCCGCTTACAAAGTTGCTTACATCGTAATTATTATTGAGCTTAAGATTTTGCACGGCAAAATTCGACTCAAAATGTGAACTTGTCATCATATCTGCCGCGACAATGCCATAATCAGACAGATTCCCAAGAGCCTCGCTTATAAAATCGGGACTCGCCGAATTGGCGCTCGCCGCCACCGCCAACCCCGTAACGGTCATTGACAGCGCGGTAAACGCAGAGATTATTTTAGTAATCTTCATTCGCCGAAGCCGTATCATTTTCTCGTAGCCGTTCATATTTTTCCCCTTTTCCTGACCCTTGCGGCGTTTTAATTTCGCCCATCAACCCATAAAAAACGCCCGATCATATCTTCGACAGCACAGCCGTAAACTTCGGCCGATTCTTTTAGCACCCGTAGAAAAAAGTATGATTAAATGATGGTGTGACTTATGAATACATTCCTTTGTTTTTGCCGTTTGTGCCCGTTAACCCTTTAAGGCACCGCTGACGACGAATATCATTTCTTCTATTACGAATTCTACTCTTATATGGTTACAAAACGGTTACATTACGTTAAAAAAAAGCTCTTTTTTATAAGTTTTTAAATTTCAGCTTTTTGCACAAATATAGTGCTTGTTTTTTTGCTAAATTGTCACCTCTTACTATTTATTGCTTTAAAACGCTGTTTTGAATTTTTTTATGTTGCAAAAAGAATAGCTTTGTGTTATACTATTAATTGGTTAAAGTTGTAAATACGCTTTATCAAAAACCACCGGATGGATAAATGGGAAATCCTTTTCTATACTTTTTTATTGTTCCCAATATCTGAGCGCAACAACATTGCATATACTGCAAATGAAAAGAGGAAAAAATATGACTTACGAAAAAATCTTCAGCGAAATTCAAAAGTACTTTAAAAAAGCAAAGATTAGTGATTTCACCGGCGAATTTGCTTTTCAGTTCAACATCACCGGAGAAGGAGAAGGAATTTTTTACGCCGCTTACAAAAACGGAGTCCTTTCCATCGAGCCTTACGATTACAAAGACAACGACGTGATTTTCACCGCCGACGGCAAAACTCTTACCGCCATCGCAGCGGGAAAGCTCGAGCCGATTGATGCCATAAACAACGGAAAGCTTTTTATAGACGGAAACCGCGAGCTTGCAAAGGAATTGATGCTCCTTATTGATCATGAGAAAAAATCTGCTCCCAAAACCGAAAAAAGCGAAATAAAGCCTGAAGCAAAGGCTGAGGAAAAACCCGAACCCATCGTTACCGAAACGAAATCGGCGGAAGCCGAAACCGCAAAGCCCGCCGCCGCCAAAAAGGAGACAAAGCCACAGTCTAAGGGCAAACCCAACGGTTCAAAAAAATAATAACCTACATAAATTTACAATAACATAAAAACACCCCGCTGTTATACGGGGTGTTTTTATGTTATTCAATTGTCACTCTTCCTCGTCCTCAAGTGCGCTGAGATCAAACTCCAACGGCTCTCCGCAGTTGGGACAAAGAATACCGCCGGCCGCGATCACGTCAAAATCAACGGTAATGCTGTTGTTGCACTTAGGGCAGGTGATCTCATACAGATCATCGTCGTCCTCACAGCCGCAGTCGCATTCCTCATCGTCGTACTCGTCGCCGTAGAAGTCGTCCTCCAGATCCATAACCGCCTCGTCAATATCGGAAACCACATCGGTAAGATCGGCAAGATCCATATCCATTTCGTCAACCTGGTGGGCAATATCGTCAAGAGCGTCGATAACGGCCGCCAGAAGCTTGCCCTCCTTTGTGGTTTCGTCAAGGCTCAGTCCTTCGGCCAGTCCCTTGATATAAGAAACCTTTTCCGTAATATTCATATTATACCACCTTTCCAAAAGCAAACCGCCGTTTTTCGGCCGAAAGCCTTTATTCCAAAATAAAAAGCAAAACCGTTACTTGTTTGCGCGCTCCATATATTCACCGGTTCTGGTGTCAATACGAACAACCTCGCCCACATCGATAAAGAGAGGAACTCTTATCTCCGCGCCCGTTTCCAGTGTGGCGGGCTTTGTGGCGTTAGTGGCGGTATCGCCCTTAAATCCGGGCTCCGTATCCGTGATCTCCAACTCAACAAAGTTAGGTGGTTCAACACCGAACACGTTTCCCTTATAGCTTAGGATCTTGCACACCATATTTTCCTTTACGAAACGGAAATTATCCCCTAAATCCTTTTTGTTTATGGGCACCTGTTCGTAGGTTTCGCTGTCCATAAAATAATAAAGATCGCCGTCGCTGTAGGAATATTCCATATCCTTTCTTTCAATGAAAGCGGCGGGGAATTTAGCGGTGGGGTTGTAGGATTTTTCAACCACCGCGCCCGTAATGACATTCTTTGTCTTTGTGCGCACAAACGCGGAACCCTTGCCGGGCTTAACGTGCTGGAACTCAACAACCTGCACTACGTTTCCGTCCTCTTCAAAGGTAACGCCGTTTCTGAAATCGCCTGCTGAAATCATAAATAAACCTCCGGAATTTTATTCAAAACGATACTGTTTCATTATCTATATTATTGTAGCTTATTTTCGTCCATTTTTCAAGGGGTTTTTGAAAAAAAATAAAAAAAGTTTAAAAGAAACGATAAAAGAACAATATTATGGCTTGTTTGAAAAATCAGAAACGTCCTCTTTTCGCCCCCAAACGGTCATCTTCTGCGTCAGAAAGCCTCGTCAAACGACGGTTTGACTGCGTTTTTTTCCTTGAAGCTAACCATTTGGGGTCAACAATCCGCCATTTCCTCTATTTTCAAACAAGCCCCAGAACGTAACATATGAAATGTATTGACCGAATCGATTATTTATGATATAATGTTTCACAATAAACAATTCGGTTATCAAAAAACGTAATATACAAAATGCCGTTCTCTCTACGGCTCTCGGATATTTCTGAAAAAGGGGGTTAACCCATGTCAAAGGGAAGAATGATTGTAATTACCGGCTCTCCGGGAACCGGAAAAACTACCGTATCCTCTGCGATCGCGAAAGAATCCGATATGAATAAATCCGTCCACTTACATACGGACGATTTTTATCATTGTCTTTCAAAAGGAGCAATCCCGCCACATCTGCCGTAGTCTGACGAGCAAAATCTTATTGTGATTGAGGCTTTTTTAGAGGCGGCAAAGCGCTATGCTCGCGGCGGATACGATGTAATAGTTGACGGAATAATCGGCCCATGGTTTTTGGAACCGTGGCTAAGCGCCGCAGAAGAGGGTTATGAAATACATTATATTATTTTGAGAGCCGAAAAAGCCGAAACCTTGAAGCGAGCGACGGAACGCGCCAAATTGGATAAAAAAACGAATACGGCGTTAGTTGAAGCTATGTGGGAACAGTTTCACAACACGGGAGGCTATGAAAAAAACGTGATAGATACAACGACTCTTTTCTCCGCGGATACCGTTTCCGAAATAAAAAGAAAAATCGCCGCCGGAACGGCGCTGCTTGAATAAACAAGCATTATTTAAAATAATAAACCGCATCGCATAAGGCCGCAAGCTGATTCATATCCAATTCCTCCGCCCGTGCTGTGGCTCGTGCTCCAACCGTCTCTAAAATTTCCGCCAGCTTTTCCTTGGGTATTTTCAGCTCAGCCGACAAAGGATTTATCATCTGCTTCCTCCTTTGAGAGAACGCGGCTCTTACCATACGAAAAAACAGCTTTTCATCACGTACGGAGCATTTGTTTTCCCGTGCAATATCCAGCCTTATCACCGCCGAATCCACATTGGGGCTTGGAGCAAAGCTGCCTCTGGACACCCCGAAAAGCTTTTTCGGGGTACTGTAATAATTTACCGCCACCGTCAGCGCTCCGCTTTCCCGACTCCCCACCTTGGCACATATACGCTCCGCCGCTTCCTTCTGCACCATAACCGTTACGGAACTGATGGGAAGCCGTTCTTCCAAAAGCCGCATTATAACCGGCGAGGTTATATAATATGGGAGATTAGCGCAGACTACCACCTCTTCCCCCTGAAATTTCTCCCGAAAAAGCTTTTTCAGATCAATCTCCGTTATATCACCGAAAACGATCTCAACATTGGACAAATCGGAAAGGGTTTCCGTCAAAATAGGCTCTAGCCCCCTGTCTATCTCCACCGCAACGGTTTTTTTCGTTCGTATGGCCAGCTCCCTTGTCAGAACGCCTACCCCCGTTCCTATTTCAAGGGCGCATACGTTTTCGCCGCACCCTCCCATCTCGGCTATTTTTGGACACACGGAGGGATTTATGAGAAAATTCTGACCCAGTGATTTTGTAAAGGAAAACCCATGACGGGAAAACAAGTCTCTGATTGTTCCAAGATCGGTGAGCTGCATAAAAAAATCCTTTCATCCAAATAGCGTAATATTATTATTGTATCATAACTTAGCCCTAATGTCCACACCTCCGAAAAAGAAATGGCAAAAAGGGGAATTGACCCAAAAGCGTCGGCCTGTCGAAAATCCGACCATATCCGACCATAAGAGGTTTTTCGGCAAGCCGACAAAAACAGCCTTCGTATCCTCGAAGGCTGTTTCTGTTATTTATTTTTCAAAAAAGGAGAACCGATTTGAAAATTTCAAGTAATGGAATATCCGACTTTCGGTTAAACAAGTTCGATTTCGGATTCCTCCGTGCTGATTTCAAAACGTCCCACAAGATTCTTAAGCAGCTGAGCCTGGCTGTTCAGTTCCTCGGACG
The DNA here is from genome assembly GCA_949878745.1 of uncultured Ruminiclostridium sp. Taxonomy (GTDB): domain Bacteria; phylum Bacillota; class Clostridia; order Oscillospirales; family Ruminococcaceae; genus Ruminiclostridium_E. Next base: position 6,132 of record CATLBH010000009.1, read on the forward strand.
CCGCCGCGCTTTCTTCGGCGGTAGCGGAGTTGTTCTGTACGACTGAAGAAATCTGATCGATGCCTATGGTTACCTGCTGAACCGAAGTGGCCTGCATATCGCTTGCTTCCGCTACCTTAGACACAATGTCGATAACATCGCGGGAAGCTTCCAGTACCTTTTCGAGAGTAGCTGCTGTTTCGCCCGAAATTCTTATACCCTCCTGAACAGCGTTGCTGGATTCCCCGATAAGAGAAGCCGTGCTCTTTACAGCGTCCTGAGACTTGGCAGCGAGGTTTCTTACCTCTTCCGCAACTACCGCGAAGCCCTTGCCGGCTTCACCCGCCTTAGCCGCCTCAACTGCGGCGTTAAGAGCGAGTATGTTGGTCTGGAACGCGATATCTTCAATGGCCTTAATAATCTTTACGATGTTGTCGGAGGCGTTGCTTATTCTGCCCATCGTGTCGGTCATGCTCTGCATCTGATTGTTGGCGTCCTGCAACAAACGAGCCGTTTCGTCAACGCAATCCTTGGCCTTGATACAGTCTGCAAGGTTTTCGTCGGTCTTGGAGGAAATTTCGGTGATCGTGGCCGCAAGCTCTTCTATGGAAGAAGCCTGCTCCGTTGCGCCCTGAGAAAGTCCCTGCGCACCTGAGGAAACCTGATCTGAGCCGGAGGATACCTGATCCGCGGCCACCTCGATCTTGCCCATTGCGTTGCTGAGTTCTCTGTTTATCCTTTTTACCGCCGCAATAAGCTCTGAGAAATCGCCCACGTAAGCGGCGGAGTTTGTCTCTGTATCTACGTTAAGCTTACCCTCCGCCATAGCGGTAAGAATACGCTCGATATCGCCTATCATTCGGTTAAGGTTCTTTACAAGATCTATAGTGGATTTGGAAAGGACACCTGTCTCATCCTTAGCGTTTGTTTCATATGTAGGAGAAGAAAGATCGCCCAAAGCAAGAGTTCTGATACGATCGCTGCATGCTTTAATGGGCTTTACAATCTGTCCGCTGACAAATATCGCTACCATTGTACCCACAACCACGAATACAACAACCATAATCAATGTAATAATAACTGTTGTAATAAGATTGGTCATGAAATGTGCCTTTGGCACTTCTGTTACTATTGACCAACCATTGGAGTTTGTATCAATAGGAGCATAAGCTATAAGCATCTGCTCATTTTCCTGAGTACTGTAATACTCACTGTTTCCGGTTTCACCCTTGACAGCTTCGGAGATTACTCTGCTGTAATCCGCGAGAGCACTGTCGGATTTGGCTTGTTCAATTACATTATATTGAGATTCGACCACACTGTTATTTTCAGGATCGGCTGAAGGATAAGCTACGATGGTACCCTCTTTATTGATTACGTATCCTCTGCCGATTCCGCCCACATTAATGTCCTCGACCACTTCGCTAAGAAGCTTGGGAGGCGCTTCAAAACGCACCACTCCTATTATTTCAGAGCCCACAACGCCGCCCTTCCACAAAGGAGCAGAAAATATGACAGTAAAATTGCCTGTCGCAAGGGACATCATCGGATCCGAAACAAAGCTTTCACCTTGCATCGCTCTTATAAAATACTCTCTGTCGCTGTAATTGTTGCCGTCATAGCGGCTTATACCGTTTGCATCAAGAATATTAGCAGCTTCAAGTCCCTGTCTTTTGGCAATACCATCAATTATTTCCTTCTGTCGATCAAAATCGTCCGGGAAATCGGCAAAAGTAAGATCAAATGTTGAACCGCCAACCTCTGTCACATTCAAATAAGATTCAAGACGATTTCTCAGTCTCTTGGAAGAATCATTGCAAAGAGTGTCCATTTCCGATTCAGCTGAGCTCATATTGGTTTGGTACGACATCATTGCAGATACTGTGCCGATCGAAATTGCCGGAACCACAGATAAGATAATGATCCATAAAAGGATCTTGGTTTTAATAGATTTCATTCCTCTGGTAATGCTTCATCCGAAGCAAACTCCTTTCAATTTTTCTTGAACAGCAAAAGCAAATAAAAAATCTACTTATAACAAATATTATACCAACTTTTATCGACAATTTCAAGTAGAAATGCAAAATTAAGCATATTTATTAAAATTGAACACCTTTTTTTGTTACTTTTTTTCATAAATCACATACAATACTAATCCTGCCGAAGATATTAAAGCACAGCTTATACAAACCGCCGGAATTGCGAAGCAATTCCGCCTAAGAAGAGTGGTACACCCACCAGCGGTTAGAAGAATGGTGTGCGGATTTTCGAGCATATTTTGTTGATGACAAGGCAAAAATCCGCAGGCGGGCAGCTTACGCGATAAGCCCGTCAAGGATTTTTAACACAGTCAGCGGCAAAATAGCCAATTCCTATTGAAACAGTTTCTTATATTCGATCCTAATTCTTTATATGCTTGCAGTAAAACACCGCCAGCCCTGTCCTGTCCCTTATATTCAGCTTAAGCAGTATCCCGCTGATATAGTTTCTCACCGTTCCCTCGCTAAGATAAAGCCGACCCGCTATCTCCTTATTGGAAAGTCCGCTGCCCACCATTTTGATGATCTCCATCTCCTTTTCCCCCAGGTCGTGGCTAACCAAGTCAAAGTCGCTTTCCTTCGGCATAAAAGCGGCTATTTTTTCCACCACGTCGGAACAGAACACCGTCTTTCCCCTGAGCACCGCTTTTAATGCGGGAACTATCCCCTCATAGTCCTGCTTTAATATATACCCTTTAGCGCCTATCTTAAGCGCCTCCACTATATAATCGTCGTCGGAAAAGGTCGTGAGAAACAGTATACGCCCCTCGGGAAATTCCCCGAGGATTTTTTTTGCGGCGTCGATACCGCTGATTTCCCCCATTCTTATGTCCATAAGAAGAACGTCCGGGGAAAGACGGCGAAAAAGCTCTACCGCTTCGCTTCCGCCATTGGCCGTACCCAGAATATTCACCTCGCCGCTTGCCTCGAGTATGATCTTAAGGGAAGCCGTTACGACGGGGTCGTCGTCCGCTAAAAGAATGTTCATTTTTTTCATGGCTTAATAATAAAACAGCTCCACATAACCGCTTTCGTCGGTTTCCATACCGAACATAACAAAGTCGGTGTAAACGGCGTTTCCGTAATAATCGTATATTTCAAAAGAATAATAATAGTCGCCGTCATAAAGATAGTCGTAATCTATCTCTAACTCGTCCCCACATACATAAGCGTCGCCGTAGAAATCAAAAGCGTACTCCAGCGTTTCCGAGTCGTAGGCGTAATAACAGGGTTCGATCACGTCTCCCGCCTCCAACCGATAAACGTCTCTTGAAGCGCTTCCGCTTTCGCTGATGCCGTCCCATACACCGAGAACGGAGGTGACGGAGGTTTCCCCCGAATAATCCTGCATTATTCTGAGATTGGTATATTCTCCGTTAAGATAAATCGGCGCGGTGTAAATATTGTAAAAGGCGTCCTCTTCATAAGAGCTTTCAACCAGAAACGCGCATATCGGCTGCCCGTCGGGAAGAGCGAACCACATACCGTCAAACAGATCCCTGCATTCCCCCGTGTCGTAATCAAGATCAACGTAATCGTCGGTACCCAAATCCAGCATATATTCCCGTCCGTCCTCTTCGTCCCAATAGCTGAGCATTACGTTGCAGTAAACGGTGTCAAGGTTGTACAGACTGTCCTCGGTCAAAGTGAAACCGTAAATACCGTCCTCATTGACAGACGGCTCCGAAGCGAAGGAAATCGCGGTGGCTCCGCTGTCGGAATTGAGTGAGGTGCCTGTGCTTTCGTCCCAGTACCCGAAATCGGAAGAGGAAAAATCGGAATCAGACCAGAATCCCGAGTCCTCACCCAGCCACAGATCGGTGCCGTAGCCGTCTATGCTTCCGTTCTCGCTGCTGCCGAAGGCGCAGATGTCCGCTATGCTTATATAATAAGGACTGACGCAGATTTCCCTGAAGCTTTCCAGCTCTCGGCTTCCCTGAACGCTGAGAGGATAATAAACGTTAAGTCCCCCCGCCCCGAAGGAGCGTTCCCCGTTCCGAACGTAATATACACAGTCCTCCAGAAGCTCGGCGGTCTCCTCCCCGTTTTCGGAAAATTGAAGGGTACCTAAGATAAAACCGTACAGATCCACCATATTGGTGTAACCCTCGCTTCGGTTATTGCCGCCGAAATTCAAGGCGGACTTTGCGGCTATTATCACGTCGGTAAGCCCGTTTCCCTCGCATATATGAGAGTAAACATCCTTACAGTGTTCGTTGAAGGCAACGAGAAATCGGTCAAGCTTGGTCAGATCGATAACCGACAGGGTGGCTTCCTTCTCTTCGCCGCTTCTCGTACAGCTTTCATAGTATCCTCGGCATATACTTTCGCCCACCTGGCCGCCGTTTTCCGCTCCGCCGTTCACCGCCTCCGCAAAGGAAGTGTAATCCCAGCCGTAGCCCGATTCAAGATCCTGCGAAGCCACCATATAATTTCCGTAGGTGGCGAGAATGTTGGCGAATTCCACCGTGCCCATAAGACACGCATCGCTTCCTATCAGCTCGAAGGGTCCCGCCATATTTCCGATAACGGAGGAAAGCGCGGTATCTATTTCCTTAAGGCTAAGCGAATCGTCCCCGTGAAGTTCGTCAAAGCAAACGCCGCTAATGCTTCCCCCTCCGTGGTTCCAAAAATCCAGAACGTTATGGCGGGAGCCGTATTCCGACAGTCCCCATTTAAGAAAATCCGCCAAGGTATCCGAATCGCCCATATTGGTGGATTCTCCGCTGTACAAAAGCTCACATCCGCCCCCGCTTATCAGGAGCCTTTGCTTTTTCCCGCTTTCGCACATATCGTTCCACCATTCCTCCGCCCCGTCCGCCTCGACTACGAAGCGAAGCGCGGAACAAAGCTCGGTGGCGGACTGCATCTCCATAAGGTCGTCGGTAGCGGAGCCGTCCACGGACTCGAGATCGCTCCCGCACATATAGACAAATACCGTCCAAATATCCTCTCCGCCGTTTTCTCCGCTTACGGACATACGGTTTATTTTAAGCTCGTTCCCCTCTTTAAGAGAAAGCATTGTTCCTCTTCCCCCGGGTATTTCTTCGGAACCATCTCCCCGATTTTCGGGAGCAGTCACACTGTTTTCGGAATCCGACTCTTCCGTTTTTTCCGATGTCTCAGGAGCCTTAACCTCGGCGGCCGAACCGTTTTTCGCCGACGACGAGGTCTGCAACGTATCCGAAGCGGGTTCCCCGCAGCCGCACAACGCAAGCCCCATCGCCGCGATAACCGCCGCGGTTTTTAAAATTTTTATATATATTTTCGATGATTTTCTTTTCATATGTATTCAAGCCCGTTCTTACTGCCCGCCATTTTCGTTTCCTCAACGCTTTTGTTATAGACGTGAACCATCTTCACAATTTCCTTGTCGTCGGCAATAAGAATCTCTCCCTTTATTTTTTCGTTATGCGCCACTCCGCTTATATAACCCGACATATACAGACAGCGATTGCCGTTTTTCTTTTCTATCATCTCCAACTCGTCTACCGCCCTGACCTTATCCACCACGAAACATAGACAAGCCTCTACGGAACCCGGCACATCGCTTAAAAAAATCAGCATCTTATAGGAATCGTCGATTATCTTTTCGTGAGCGGAATTTAACGCGCGTATCAGCTTCTTGCCGCAGCTTTCGGCTTCCCGAAGCTTCTCCGGCGCGGATTTCGCCTCGCCTATCTTTTTCAGAAGCTCGGCCTCCAGCGTCTGCGCCTCGGCGATATGGTCGGATACCTCGCTTCTGTCGCTGATAAACGCCTTGTCAAATTTATCCCCGAAGAAAACATCGGTATCGGAAACACAGAATTCCTCCTTCGCCTTTAAGCATCGGCTGATTTCCTTGACATACTCCGTCATTCCCTCTATTTTTTTGGCAAGCAGCTTGGCCGCTTTTGCCGTCTCTTCCCTGTTATCGCTTAAATTGAGCAGTTTTTTAAGATCAAGCACGGGAGTAACGTTCCCCCTTATGCTCGTAACGCCCAGAAACTCGGGAGGAGCGTTGGGAACAAATGTCAGTGAGGGCATCTGCGCTATGCCGGTCACCCTTGCGGTGCTGACGGCGTAAAGCTGCTGTTGAAGCTCGAATATTATCCAGGGCAGGCTGTTTGTAGGTTCCATATACTATTGCTCCTTCCAGAAATCAGAAAACCCGCCGACCGATACGACGATCGGACGGGAAATAATTCTATTAAAATAAGTATAACACATTTTCGCTTAATTTTCAACCGGATTGGCGGTATTTATTTTCAAAAATAACGGGACTGTAAAAAACAATCAATTCTTTTTTCGCTTCCTTTTTGTGATACAAAAGGAAGAAGAATTGTTGTGCGATGATATAACCTTCTCAATGGCACGAAAAGGGTATGATTTAAGCGAGCATTGTCATCTCTGGGACGATGATAAGGCATATAATACTTTTATGGAGTTGTTTGTTGTTTGAAGATGAAATGAAAAATTTTGCTTAAATAAAAAAACAAAATTGCTTAAAATATGTTTCTAAAAAAAACATAGCGTCAAATCCTTGCTTTACCCTCAGAAGCATTGTCATCTTACCGAAAGTTCTACCAATGAGAGTTTTTTGGACAAGACAAACGGGCTGCCACAACCGGCAGCCCGTTAACCTTATAATTTTTAATTCTTCGCTTTCGCCTTCCTACTCCCCTGTATACCCTCGATACCCTGATAATAAAGCGTTACGAGGAATATCAGCGGAATGGCGATATATTTCTGCAATTTGCCCTTTTTGCCGAAGGCCACAAGCCTTGCGATCTTCTTTCTTCTTTCTTCTTCAAACTCAACGTCGGAGACGTGGTTGAAATAAATCATTCCCACCGCCGTAAGACCCGAAGCCATTGTCACGAAGATAAAGGCCGAAATTCCGGGATCGCCCGTGGGCATGGGCGGGTCGTAATCGTCGCTTACGCTGATGGAATCCGTGTAAGCTATCGCGTAGGGTGAGAAGCGGTCTGTGGAGATAGTTACGGTGTTCGCACCGTTGTCAAGGTCGCGGAGAACCGCCGCCTTTCCCTCGTGAGCCCTTATTACCCTGAATCTCCTTCCGCTGTTCCTTAAGCCGTTGGGTATGTCGATGGTTATGGTTATGGGAGCACTTGTGTGGGTTATACGCTCCCTGACTCCGTCCACCACCTTAAACAGGCTTATGTCCAGATACTCGCCTAACTTGTATTCGCCGAGAGCCGCGCTGATTATCGCCCTATCGCGGAGACTGACCGTGCCGTCCCCTTCGGTAACGGAAAGGATTATCCTGATATCGGAGGTTCCATTTATCATTTTGTCCCGCTCTTCTTCGGTAAGCACTGCTTTTATTAGGCTTGAATCACTGTCCGCAACGGTCGCGTTAAGTGAATTGCTTCCCTTTTCCACCTCGAAGCCGTATTTACCGTTAAAATCGTCCACGTCGGGAATATTATCCGAGGGAGGATTGGTGACGGGCGGTTTTTCGGTGCCTTCGGTTTCCCAAGGCTGAGGCGGGTAAGTGGTTGTGCCGCCGCCGTTGTTTCCACTGCCGCTGCCGCCGTTTCCTCCGCTTCCATCGCCGGGAGCGGGCGGCTTAGTGGTTCCTCCGTCGTTTGATGTAGTTGCGGGAGGAGGAACAAATCCGCCGCCGGTATTGTCGGTTACGGGAGGATTGGGGTTGTCGGGGCCGGGATCAACCGAGGAATCAACCAGCTTTTCTCTTTCGCATTCGGAACAGCGGTAAACAATTTTTCCGTCCCGCTTTTCGCCGGTATTTACCCAATCGTGGTCGCCGTATTCGCTTCCGTCGATGTTACCGTCTCTGATAGGATCGTAATCGCCTCTTTCACAGTCGTGCCAGTGGCTGTTCTCGTCGCTGTTCCAGCCGTCCTCCCAAATATGGTTATAGGTTACTTTTCCGCAAATAACGCACTCGCTTTCGCCGTGCTCTTCGCCGTAATCGTGTACATGGCCGTCGTTCTGATCCACGTATTTTCTGAATTCCTTTTCAACGCTCTTTACGGGAAGATTGTAAATGGTTTTGGGGAGAGATATTTTTGTCTTTCCGTCGGGGAGATCGATTCTCGTTACCTCTACCCACGTCTTGTCTTCGCTTCTCTTATAGGTTACCTTTTCGATATCCTTTCCGAAAAGCTCGGCCTTTAAGCCGCTGGGAATGTACATTCTGCGTATTTCACAGCCCGCGAAAACATTGTCGCCCACCGATTTTATTCCGGGAGGAAGAGTAATTTCGTCAAAGCTTCCCATATTGACAAACGCGTTGTCGCCGATATAGGTTACGCCTTCATTTATATAGATTGAATCTGTCAGCTCGGCGTACTGAGTCCAAGGGGCGTTTTTGCCGCCGTCCACATTGTAATCGTACATTTCCCCGTTGCCTTCGATAACAAGCCGCTTGTTTTTCTCGTCAATATACCATGTTACTTTATCGCCGCATTCGCCGCTGATTATATCGCAGATTGTGCAGCGGCTGTCGCCTTCATTGTGATAATGAGTGTGAGTATCGGTATTGACATACTTTCTGTATTCCTTAGCTACTTCCACTACCTGATGCTTGAGAATTTCATTGGGCACGTCAACCGATTTTTCACCGGAAATCTCGATTTTGGTTATCCTTGCGCGTGCGCCGTCTATAAAGCTGTACTTAATAACCGCGGTATCTTCGGGTACGTTAAGCGCCTCGGCTGTGCTGTCGGAAAGAATAATCTTCTTAATGGACGTACAGCCCGCGAACGCTCCGGGAGCGACCGTCTTTACGTTTTCATCAAGTATAAGCGTCCTGCCGTTATCCGAATTGCCCGCAAGAGAGGTACAGTTTTCAAAGGCCTTTTCGCCGATTTTAACAAGACTTTCGGGGAAAGCTTCGCTTATGTCGGAGAGAGACGTTAAGCCGGAGAACGCGTAAGTGCCCAAAGATATAACGCCGTCTCTGATCACTAATTTTTTAACGGAATCCCTATGTTCGTTAAACCAAGGGGCGGGGTTCGACGGAGAGTAATCGTACATCTCGCCGGTATCCGCTTCTCTGGCCGTTAAGCCCTCGCGAAGCTTGATTTCAAGAGTATCTCCGTTTAATTTCCATACCACGCCCACACCGCAAAGTCCGCCGTCGTCGTTGCAGAGAACGCATACGCCCTCGTTATAGCAATGTTCGTGATTGTCGATATCCAGATATACGCCTAAGGCTTCTATTTCCTCGACGTTGATATTGGTTCTGCCCTCGCCTAATTTTGCCGCCGCGATATAGTCTCTGCCGTCGGCTCGGCGCTCGTAGTATACAAGATTTGCCGTTTTGGTATAGCCGCGGTTGTCAATAACCTTTCTCGGCGTGAGTATAAAGTCAAGGTTTTCACATTCGGAGAAAACGTAGTTGCCTATGCTCTCGATTCCAAGAGGAAGCTTTACGGTTTCAAGCGCGCCGCAGCCGGAGAAAGCATATTCGCCTATTGATTTAAGACTGTTTTTGAATATCAGTTCTTTTATACCGCACCCGCTGAATGCGTTATTTCTTATCGTCTCAAGAGAATTCGGGAGCGAAAGACTGAACAGATTCTCACAGCCCGCAAAGGCTTCGTCATAAATTTCCGTTACGCCTTCGGGAATTGAAACAAATCGGATATTTTTGGGATCGTTGCCGTTTATTACATTGTTATAACCATATCCGCCAATGGCTTTTACGGGAATTCCGCCTATGGAAGCGGGGAATTTCAATTCCCTGTTATTGCCCAGCTTAGCGTTAACTATCCTTGCGGCAGATTCATTGTCAAGCAGATAAGTAAATCTGTTATAGGAAGTTGTTTCGGCTGTAATTACCGTTCCTACAGGCAATGCAATATAATCAAGGCTGTCGTCAAAGGCGCTTTTATCAATAAAGATATCGTGCCCCGCCGCGGGAAGCTCCACATACTTAAGAGAAGCACAGCCCGCAAAAGCCCCCGCTTCAATTTTTTCAACAGACTTGGGCAGATTGATCTCCTTTAACTGCCCGCAATCCTTAAAGGTGTTTTCGCGAATAATTGTCACGCCCTCCGGTACGGTCAGGGAAGTAAGCGCCGTATTTCCAACAAAGGCATTGCTCCCTATTTTAACAAGAGTAGAAGGAAGCTTTACAGAAGTCACCTTTTCGCAATTCATAAAGGCGTTTGCGGAAATTCCCGTTATTCCGTCGTGTACCTCGATATTGGCAATAAAGTCGTTCCATTTAAGCCAAGGCGCAACATCGCTGCCGGTGTAGTCCTTCATTTTCCCTTTGCCTGTGATATGGAGCGTTTTCGTTTCTCTGTCGATGTACCATGTGGCATTGGAGTTGCCGTTTATATCCTCTTCGCTGCCGCAGTTTCCGCCCGCAAAGTTGCAAAGTACGCAGAATCCCTTGTACAGACAGTGTTCATGGTCGGAAGCTATCTTCATATAGTCTTCAAAGCCGGTGATGGCGTTTTGTCCGTTTCCGAGCTTTCCTTCGGTAACCCACTTATTTCCATTTACGTCAACACGATACACAACGTAACCGCAATTGTCTTTTCTGAAATCATAGCTGCCCGTGTTTCCGGCATGGCTGTCGTCATAGCGCTTCGCCAGCTTCTGAGGAATGGCTATCAAGGCGTTGTCGGCAATATTTCCGAATACGCTTGTTCCCATTTCGGAAACGGTGCTTGGTATAATTACAAAAGCTCTGTTGAAGCCGCAGTTTGCGAACGCCTCGGTGCCTATTGACAACAGACCCTCGTAAATGGGGATATTCTTTAGCTTTCCGCAGCCGAAAAACGCCTTCTCCCCTATTCTCTGTACGGAAGAGGGAAGCCCCGCTTCTTCAAGAGAAGTACAGCCCTCGAATGCGGATTTTCCTATGGAAACGATCTTGTTATTCTTTACAATAAGCTTCTGAAGGTCGGTTCTGTCCTTAAAGGCGTCGTTGCCTATCTCCGTAAGAAGCGAATTTTCGGGTATCGTTACGGTAACAAGACCCTGCTGCTCCTGTCCTTCCTCGGATAAAGCCGCAAAATTGCGCGCGGAGGTACGTGTAAACGCTCCGTCGCCTATCGCCACCACGGGAAGCCCCGCTATCTCGGTGGGAATGATAAGATGATGCACATTTGCCCCGGGTCGGGCATAGGTTATTCTTACACCCACGCCTTCGGGAGCGTATTTGAAATAGGTTGCGTTGGGGAACTCGTTCTCGTTAAAGGTATATCTGCACCCTTCGGGAGCAACTATATAAGTAAGATTCGTACAGTCGCTGAACGCGTCCTCGGAAACTTTTTTCGTATCCACGGGCAGTTCTATTGAAGTAAGGTTAATGCACCCGCTGAACGCCCCTTCACTCACATAACGAAGGTCGGCGGGAAGCTTTATTGTTTCCAGAGTGCGGCAGCCCTTAAAGGTGTCCTTCTTAAGCTCGCTTATACTCTTGGGGAGCTCCACGTTCTTAAGATTTATATCGTCCTTGAACACTCCCTCTCCGAGATTGATAATACCGTCAGGAAGGTCGATGCTGATAAGTGAGATACAATCACTGAACGCGTAGTCCTCCACCGTTTCAAGGCTCTCCGGAAGAGTTACCGACTGGAGACGGAGACAATGCTCAAAAGCGCCGCTGTCAATAAGGGTAATTCCTTCATCAATCTCAATTGTGTAAATTCTGTCCTTAAATTCGGTCCAGGTTCCGAAGTACTCCGCGGCGTCATGATCGATCACGCTTTCCGCGCCTTCTTCGATAACGGTAATTTTAAGATTACCCCCTTCGTCCAGCGTCCATTCCGCCATAGGCCCGCACTGTCCACCCCTGTCACCGCAGAGAATACACTGGTTGTGGATATTGAAGCAATGGAAATGAGCCGGGTTCTCTCTTATCCTAAAGCCAGTGGGACAACCGAGAACGGTTTCATAAGTACTCATACCGTTGTCGGAGGTGCCGTCCTTTACCTTGAATATCTGTTTGTCTTGGTCATAAACCGCTATGCGAAGATTATAAGCTTCCGCGTCAGCGTCGGATATTATCGATTCAAAGTATTTACCGTCTTCTCCGTCCTTATAATCGATATCGTCCTCAGTGGGAGCGAAAATCGCCGCCAAATCGCCGCAGCCGTCAAACGCTGTGAGATCCACACTGCCGTTTCTCAAGGATTTGGGCAATACCACATATTCAAGCACAGAGCAGTCCTCAAACGCCAGCGCGTCTATTTTCTTTACATTTTCGGGAACAACCGCCGCTTTCAGCGAAGAACAGCCGTAAAAAGTCAGCTTCTCAATAGTATTGAGCCCGTTCGACAGCTTAACCTCTTCAAGGGCGGTACACATATTGAAAGCTTCCATACCCAATTGTGTTACGGAATCAGGTATTTCTATTTTCTTAAGCGAAGTACAGCCCTGAAACGCCTGTTTTCCTATCGAAGCAAGAGCTCCGCCGGGAACGGTTATTTCGCTTAGCATGGTACAGCCTTTAAAAGCGGAATCGTTTATTGCGGTGAGCGTAGAAGGGAGAATCACTCCGAAAGGCTTGTTTGCGGTAAAGGAATTAAAAGCGCCGCCGGCTATTTTTCTTACCGGAGCCCCTATAATATAGTCGGGTACAGTAAGCGCAAAGTCTTCCCCCACATATTTAACTTTTGTTATAACCCTTATGCCTTTTTCGCCCTCCGGCGGAACGGCGTATTTGATAAGCGTAACAAAAGCCTCGTTGTCAAAGTTATCCTTTTCGTTAAAGTCGCTGGGAACTACCGCGTAGGTAAGCTTGGTACAGCCGGCGAATATGCTTTTTCCGAATGAATTTACGGAATCGCTGCACATGGAAAGTTCTATTGCGGTAAGGCTTACACAGTTGGTGAAAGCCCCGCTCCCTACCGAAGTGAGAAGCTGCGGAAGCTTAACCGAAGCAAGATTTGTACATCCCGCAAAGGCGTTTGCGCCTATTACCGCGTTTCCGCAGGAAATTACGATTTCGCGAAGTCCTGTACATCCGCTGAAGGATTCGTTTCCTATGTTCCTGAGTGAAGCTGGGAACAAAGCGGTGCTTTTTTCGCCTATACTCGTCAGCTGACCGCAATTTTTAAAAGCGCCTTCTTCAATAGTCATAAGGCTGCTTCCGTCCGCTATTTCCACCGTGCTGAGACCTGTGGAGGAAAATGCTTTGGCGCCGATTTTTTCAAGAGAGGCAGGAAGATAAACGGCGGAAAGCTCGGAACGGTCGGCGAACGCATTGGCACCGATGGTCTTCATTCCCTCTTTTACTATAACCGTTTCTATTTCGCTGCTGAGTTCACCCCACATTTCCTGATAATGATTATCTCCGGATATCAGATCCCACATTACCCCGTCTCCGCCGTTGGCGTTGATAATGATAGTGTGGGTAAGCTTATCGTATACCCAAACGGCTTTTTCACCGCACATACCTCCCTGCTGTTCGCAAAGAACACACTGACGGTCGTCGTTAAAGCAGTGTCTGTGACCGTCCCATACAAGAAGCCAATCGTCTATGCGTACTTTTCCGTCTTCGTCCTGCTGTCTCCTGCCCTCCCAGTTCTGTTCGTTGCCGTAAACGGCGGAGACAATATAGTATGCGGATTTTTCATTCACCGTAAGATATTTGTAAACTATAACCGTGGTAGTACTGTTGCCCAGTACGTCATATACCGCCATTATCTCGGAAGAAACATTTTCCGGAATTTCCACAATGGCAAGCTTGTCGCACCCATCAAAAATATTGCCGCTTACGGTATTTTTTAAGGAATCGGGAAGCACTACCTTTGTTAACGCCTCACAGCCGTTGAATACAAACTTTCCTATCGTTTCAAGGGTCGACAGATACCCCACGGTGTCCATAAAGGACGCTTCCTTAATAGCCGAACAGCCGGCGAAAGCGGTGTCTCCCACAATGCGTATCGAAGTATTTCCGAGATATATTCCGGTCTTGTCGGTGATATCTGCGGTTTTTAACGATAGAAGCTTGTTACAGGAGGCAAAAGCTTCATTGCCTATTTCGGTGAGCGAGGGAGAAACGGTTACGCTTTCCAGCTGTTGACAGTCATAAAAAACTCTGTAATTTATAACTGTAACTCCCGAAGGAAGCGTTATATTTTGAACCGCGGAACCGCTGAACGCCTCGCTGCCGATAGATGTTACGGAATCGGGTATATTGATTTCAAGTCCGCCGCCGGCGCTGCCAAATCCCTTAAAAGCGCTCTCTCCGATAGTGTTAACCGTATCGGGAATAATCACCCGGCTGACCGTTTCCGTATTAGTGTTATAATCTCCTTTAACGGTATTTACGGAAACACCGTCAAGAACCTCGGAAGGTATATCCACCTCCACGCCCGTTTTTCCGGCTGGAACGCGGATTCCCAAAACGGCGCTTCCGTCATTGCTGTAAACCAGTACTGCGGCGTTCTGACCGGAAAGGTTTATAGGGGGGTTGTTTTCGGCAAAGCTTTCGCTTATCATAAGATTTGTAAGCCCGTTGCAGCCGTTGAAAGCGTTTTCTCCTACGGCTGAGACATTGGAGGGAATTATCACTCTCCCGTATAATCCGCTGCCTGAAAACGCGTTGTCCCCGATAGAATTAAGCTGAGATCCTGCCTCGAATTCAAGGGAAGAAAGATTAACGCAGTCCTTAAATGCGTCTTCGCAAATGCTTGTTACACCGTTTCCCACAAAAACGCTTGTTATAGTGCCCTGATAATTATCCTGCCAAGGGTTAACAGCCACCACGCCGTTTCCGGTTATGGATATTTCGCCCGTATCTCTGTTAAGTGCCCACTTTGTCTCCGTGGGATTCTTATCTGGGCCGCAGTTTCCTCCTACGGTGCCGCAGAGGATACAGATATTTTCCTTGTTGAAGCAATGCTCGTGTCCCTTAGCCACGGGGTAGGTCAACTCTCCGCTTTCGAGTCTGTCGCGGCTGTACCCGTTGGTAAGAACGGCCCCGGTAATCTGCCTGCCTTCGTCCGTATCGCTGTACAGCATAAGAACCGCTTGTGTTTTCTTGGGATCGTTCTCGTCGGAAGTGATGAAACTGTACTCATATTGCTCATATAGAGATTGTTTCAAAGTAATATGAGGATACTGTATTGTATTTAACCCATCGGGAACGGATATTGAATTGGTGTTATAGAACACGTCCTCTCCCAACACCTTTACGGAATCTGGAATAGTTACTTTTCCGTATTCTCCGCAGCCCTCAAAAGCATGATAACCAATTTCTTCCAGACTGTCTAAAGGATACTCAACCGTTTCCAAAGACTTAGCGTTTACGAAAGCGTATTCACCTATATTAACTATCCCCTCTTTAATTACAACCTTGTTGATCATATGCATATTACTATGCCAAGGGGGGTTATCGGTATTGCTGAAATTTTTCATTCTTGCGGGTGTTCCGTCACTGCTCCAGACAGTCAGAATGCCGTCACGGAATTCCCACTCAACCTTTCCGTCCTTATTTTCACCGGCGTCGCCCTTTACCTTTCCGCACACGGGACAAGTATTGGTGACGGTGTCAATATAAAAGTGGTCGCAGTCGTCCTTGTTCACAAGCTCGTGATAATTTTCGTCCACCTTTGCCACATCCTTGCCACAAATCTGCTTCGGCATGGATATAAGAGTATTCAAGCGGCCGGGAATTATTTTGGTGACTTCCACCTTATCAAGGTCGGAAGCGGAGGTTTTATACTCCAGCTTGAAAACCTGATTGGGTATTTCCGCGTTTACTATGGTAGCTGAAAATTTATCGGGATAAGCCGCATAATTCAACTCTGTACAGCCGGCAAAAGCGTCCTCGCCAATATTGTCCACGCTTTCGGGAATTTCCACAAAAGTACGGTTTCCGCCGCCGTTAAAGTTTATGTTATAGAAAGCCATCGCTCCTATTGTCTTAACGCCGTTCGAAATTACAAGTTTTGTCACTGCGCGGCAATCTTCAAACGCACCGTTTCCGATATCGGTAACGACGGAAGGAATGTTTATCTCTTTTAAGGAGTTCAAATCATAAAACGCATAGTCACCGATGGAAGTAACGCCGCCGTCAAACACCAGATCGGTTATTACAGCGTTTTCATCGTTTTTAAGCTTTATAAAGGGATTCTTGTTTTCGCCTTTGTCATAATTTTTAATGGGAGCGTCGGTTATGGCAGTATTGTTAGAATCTTTCTTGGTGCATATGTACACGGTGCCATCGTCGGGCGACCAATACCAGGTTACTTTATCGTCGGCGGGAGCGGAAGCGTCATCGCCTGTTTTGCCTATGTTGCCGCCGATTACCGCTTCACATATGGTACACTGGCCGTATTCGGAGTCAAATTTGTGGTCGCAGTCCTTAGCGACAACGCGCTTTTCAACGCCGTTGATAATTACGGTTTTGGGATATCTGTATGTACCCGTAAAGCCGTCCTTATCCACTTTTATAATGCTTACCGTATCGCCGTCTTCTTTATAAAAAGCTCTGACTGTGTTTGCGGGAAGAGCTCCCAGCATAATTTCATTCGGATAAAGTATAAGATCAACATCGGTGCCTTTAAAAACTTCCGACCCTATATTTTCCACCATAGGAGGAAGGAACACGGTTCTTGTACCGGTATCGGTTCCGTCAGGCAAAGTATCGGGTTTGAGCGTACTTATTTCGCTGAAAGCACCCTGTCCTATATTCTTAACCGACGAAGGTATTATGATCTTATCAATGGAAAGACCCTTGAAAGCATTGTCGCCGATACTTATAACACCCTCTTTTATTTCAAGCGCGGATATGGTCTTTCCGCTCCAAGGGCGAACGTCGTTACCAGAAGGGTAATTTTCCATTTTGCCCTTTATATTGTCGTTTGCAGTTTCTACCGCGCTTATAATAAGAGTGCCGTTATCCGTAACCGCCCACGTGGTTCCTTTGCTCTCGCCGCAGTCAAGATTACATAGAGTACATTTACCCGAGGAATCGGGGATATGACTGTGATTCTGAGATATCTTATCCCGATAACCGGGATCCACCTCTGTCAAGCGAAGATTTATACCGTTTTCGCTGCCGTCGTGAAGCACAAGATATGTAGGCAAATTCACAAGCTCACCCGCGTCTTCTCCGCTTTCGATAGAAGTTATTTTAGCGGTGGGATCATTCGGGTCAGCGAAATTATCCTGATATATAATTTTGTATGTTGTTCTCAAAACCAGATTGGTAATCGTATCTCCGTCGGGCGCCTTGGTATTCTGAGAAATAAAAAGATTTTTCAGGCTGCCGCAGCTGTTAAAGGCGTAATCGCCTATAACGGAAACGTTGGGAGGCAAAACCACATCGGTAAGTGCCACGCATCCGGAAAACGCACTTTCACCAATGATAATATTATCGGCGTCACTATTGTCTGTGTTTCTGTAAGGGATTTTAAGCTCTGTCAGACCTGTACCAGCAAAAGCGCCTTCGCCTATTTCCTTGATATTTTTCCCAAAATCAAATCTTGTTAAGGACGTGTCCTGCGAGAACATTCCTTTGCTGATTGCTTCCAGTCCGTCCGGCAGCTTTACTCCCACAAGCGACTTACATTCCGCAAAAACCCCCTCGCCCATAGATGTTACCGTATCGGGTATAACGGCGTTTTCAACGCCCGAACCCATAAAAGCATAAGAACCTATGGAAACGGTCTCTTTCAAAAAGCTTGTATTTTTTAAGCTTGAACACCCCGCAAATGTATAAGCGACTATATCTTTGATTGCTTGCTTAGTCTTACCGTCTGATTGAGGAATGTCAAAATTTACCTTATTGAGATCACTACAGTTCTGAAACGCGCCTTCGCCGAGATTCCAAAGACTGTTTGCTTCCTTGAATTCTACCGTCTGAATACCCGAATTCTCAAATGCTCCGGCTCCTATTGAAGTAACGGAGCTGCCGGGGGAAAGCGTTTTTATGGCTTGACAATTTTTAAAAGCGCCTTCTTCGATCTTTTTTACCGACAAATATCCGGTTAACGCCCCGGCAGGGGCAGAGCCGGTAGAGTCACCTTCAAAACTTATACACCCGTCAAAAGCATGCTTGCCTATTCGCTCACGTATGGGTAAAAAATTGATACCCCGCAATTTTTCACATCCGTAAAATGCATAATCACCAATCGAAAGATAATTGTCAACCTTGACTGTTTCTATATCCTGACGCAAATGAGACCAGGGCGCGGCATTAAAACCTTCTGCCTCAAAATCCGGCATAGTATGCGGCTGTAGTGGGCTACTTTGTGAATCAAATATATGCAGTTCGCCGTTTTTAAACTCCCAGGTCATATCAGCTTCCGGGCATTGTATGATTCCGCTTGTATTCTGCGCTTCGTCTTCCGCCGCCACCTGCACGCAAATAAAATTAAAAGCAATAGCAAATGCCACAAACAAAGAAATAAACTTTTTCATCAAAAATAACCTTTCCTTTCCCTATCGGCTTTTTTTGCCGTAAGGTAAATTTGACACCGACAAGTCGGTGAAAAGCCCCGCTTTTATGTCTTAACCCAATCACGTTTTAAACCGACGAAACACTCCCGATTTAAAATGTATCGGTTTTATTCCGCCGCGGGGAGGTTATGCCGGAATTAATACTCCGCGTTCCCCACCGTTCTGGGAAACGGAATAACATCACGTATGTTGCCCACCGCGGTGATATACATTATAAGGCGCTCGAAGCCGAGACCGAAGCCCGCGTGCTTTGTGCCGCCGTATCTTCTGAGATCCAGGTACCAGCTGTAATCCTCTTCCATCAGACCCAGCTCCTTCATTCTTGACAGAAGCACGTCGAGTCTCTCCTCGCGCTGGCTTCCGCCGATTATCTCCCCCACTCCGGGAACCAGAAGGTCAACCGCCGCCACGGTCTTTCCATCGTCGTTAAGGCGCATATAGAACGCCTTTATCTCCTTGGGATAATCGGTGACGAAAAGCGGCTTTTTAAATACTTGCTCGGTGAGAAATCTTTCGTGCTCCGTCTGAAGATCCGCTCCCCAGTAAACGGGATATTTGAATTGATCCTTGTGTTTTTCCAGAATTTCCACCGCCTCGGTGTAAGTCACCTTAGCGAAATCGCTGTTTATTATATCCTTAAGCCTTTGTATAAGCTCCTTGTCGTAAAAGTCGTTAAAGAACTTCATCTCGTCTGGACAGGCGTTTAACACCTCGTTCAGCACATATTTTATCATATCCCGGGCAAGATCCATATCGTCCTGAAGATCGGCGAAGGCTATTTCCGGCTCTATCATCCAGAATTCCGCCGCGTGTCGGGTGGTGTTGGAGTTCTCCGCGCGGAAGGTGGGACCGAAGGTGTATATCTGACCGAAGGCCATGGCCATGGCCTCCCCCTCTAGCTGTCCCGATACGGTAAGGGAAGCGGGCTTACCGAAAAAGTCCTTGGTGTAGTCTATCGCCCCATCCTCCGTTCTGGGGGGATCGGCGGGGTCAAGCGTGGATACTCTGAACATTTCTCCCGCCCCCTCACAGTCGCTGGCTGTAATTATGGGAGTGTTCACGTACACAAAGCCCCTTTGATTGAAAAAGCTGTGTATGGCGTAAGCGGCCACGCTTCTTACCCTAAGCACCGCTCCTATCGTGTTGGTTCTGGCTCTTAAATGAGAAATTGTGCGCAAATACTCCAAAGTATGGCGCTTTTTCTGCAAAGGATAATCGGAGGGAGCCAAGCCCGCTATCTCAACCTTATCGGCGTGTATCTCAAAGGGCTGTTTGGCTTCGGGGGTAAGAAGAAGCGTTCCCGAAACGTTAACCGCGCTGCCTACACCCAGCTTGCTCAATTCCTTGAAGTTGTCGGCCTTTTCCTCCTCAAAAACCACCTGAACGCCCTTAAAGCCGCTGCCGTCGGAAAGCTCCATAAAGCCGAACGCCTTGCTTCCCCTGACCGTCCTTACCCAGCCGCTTACCTCTAACTTCGCGCCGTTTTCGGGAGTATTTTTATATAACTCCGATATCAGAATCCTTGACATTTTGTTTTTCCTTTCTCTTTATACGGTTATAATTTGCCCGAATGTCATGCTTTCCCATAATGGAAATTTATACTTAAGTTTATTATAACACCTTTAATGTCAAAATGCAATATTTTTACGTATTTTTTTGACAATTTCCTGTTGACTATACTCAAAAAATGTTTTATAATTCAAGTATGGAAATTATTTCCTTTTAAATTTAAAAGTAAACCCTGAAGTAAACCCGAAAGGACTACCGCCATGCTGCTCAACAGAAACTGGAAAATGCTTTTTAACGGAGAAATTCTCCCCTGCCGCGGGTTTCCCGTATCAATGTACCGCACGCTGCTGGCCAACGGAAGGATTGACGATCCCTATTACGGCGAAAATCAATATGAAATGCCGGAGCTTAGCCGAAACGGCTGCGAATTTATCTGCGAATTTGAGCCCGAAGGTGAAATTTTTGCGGAGGACAAGGTGTTTTTGCGCTTCTACGGCATAGACACCCTGTCGGAGGTATATCTTAACGGCAATATTCTTTTCGGCACCGACAATATGTTCGTAACCTACGAATACGAGGTGAGAGGGCTTCTTAAGCGGGGAATGAACACCGTTAGAATAAAAATATCCTCTCCCCTGGAATACGCCGAAAAGAAATTTGCCGAGCGCCCTTTGTACGGAGTGGAAGGCACCGTTCCGGGATATCAGCATATCCGCAAGGCGCACTATATGTACGGCTGGGATTGGGGAATCCCCCTTCCCGATATGGGCGTGTGGCGAAAAGCGGAGCTGGTGGGAAAATCGGTGTGCGAAATAAGCGGAGCGTATTACAGACAGGAATTCGGGGACAAATACCGCCGCCTTAAGCTGACCGTTATACCGGAGCTGAGACCTTTTGTGATTAGACCCGTGGAATTGCTCACGGAAATAGAGCTTTCGGACGGAAGAAGCCTTATTTCAAGAAACCCCGTTCATAAATGCGAAAAACTGACCTTCGAGGTGGAAAATCCCCCCCTCTGGTGGGTAAGAGGCTACGGAAAACAAGCTCTTCAAAGAGTGCGCTTTACTTTGATAGAGGACGGAAAGGTGATTGACAGGTACGAGGAGCGCATAGGCTTTAGGGAATTGACGGTAAGGAACGACGAAAAAGAGGGTAAATTCTGCTTCGTCTGCAACGGTACCGAAATATTCGCCATGGGCGCCAACATTATCCCGGAGGATCAGATTCTCCCCTCCGTAAGCGAAAAACGCACCGATTATATGCTGAGACAGTGCGCGAAAGCCAACTTTAACTGTGTAAGAGTATGGGGCGGCGGAGTGTATCCGAGCGACCACTTTTTAAAGCGCTGCGACGAGCTGGGCTTCGTACTGTGGCAGGATTTTATGTTCGCCTGCGCGGCCTACAGGCTCACCCCACAGATGGCGGCTTCCGTAAAAAGGGAGCTTAAGGACAATATAAAAAGAATCCGTAACCACCCCTGTTTGGGGCTGTGGTGCGGCAACAACGAAATAGAAAGTATGTGGGAGGGCTGGGGAGTGCCCAAAGATGAGGAAGCCAAGGCGGACTATGTAGAACTTTTCGAAAAAATTATTCCCGCCGCCCTGAAAGAGGACGACCCCGACAGATTCTACTGGCCCTCTTCCCCCTCTTCCGGCGGTGGACTGTACGGAGGAAAATGTTTTGCGGGCAGCTCGGACAACCACAGAGGAGATCAGCATTTCTGGGCGGTCTGGCACGGCTTTAAACCGCTGGAGGAATTTCGGCGGTTCGATTTCCCCTTCTGCTCGGAATTCGGTTTCGAATCGCTGCCCTCTCTGAAAACCGCGGAAACCTTCGCTCGGAGTAAGGATATGGATTTATGCTCCCCCGTTATGGAGGCGCACCAGAAATGCACCCTGGGAAATGAAAAGCTTCTGTTTTATGTGACGCAAATGTGCCGCGCACCGAAAAGCTTTGAAGAGCTTATTTATGCCACCCAGCTGGTGCAGGCGGAATCCATACGCCTTAATGTAGAGCATATGCGCCGAAAAAGAGGAAAATGTATGGGAAGCCTGTATTGGCAGTTCAACGACAGCAATCCCGTGATCTCCTGGTCGGCGATAGACTATTTCGGAAGAGAAAAAGCCCTTTATTACGCAACCAAACGGTTTTACGCCCCTATATTGGTTTCCTGTCTCGAAGAAAACCTGAACGACGTTCAACTCCATATTTCCAACGAAACGACCGAGAAAATAAAGGGTAATCTTAAGTGGTCACTGAGAAAAAACACCGGCGGAAAAATCCTTAACGGGGAAAAAGAGGTGGAACAGGAACCTCTTTCCTCCCGTCTGGCGATTTCTCTCGACCTGTCACGGCAGCTCAATACAAGAGAAGAACTGAGAAGCTGTTTCCTTGAATATTCCTTAGTTATAGAGGGAAAAGAGAGGTCGAAGGGTTGTACCATTTTCGTGAAGCCGAAATCCTTCGAGTTTTTGCCCCCCGATCTTTCCCTTAATATCGAGGAAACCGGGAGAAGCTATATACTTAAGCTTAAGAGCAGGGCATTTGCTAAAGGGGTAATGTTGGATTTAAAGGATTGTGACTGTGTTTTTTCCGATAACTTTTTCGATTTCAGCGGGAATTATACGGTTGAGGTGGAAAAGGATTCCCTTACCAAGCCGTTGACGGCGGACGGGTTCAGAAGGAGAATGGGGGTTATGAGCTGCTTTGATTTGGGGATGAACGGGCGATAATGTTGCAAAGTGTTTTACTAAATGTATAGAACTACATTGAATATACGATAAGTCGTGAAATAATATAGTTACAGGTGGAACATCTTTCGGTAATGTTTATTAAAATTTTTCTCCCGAGAACGGCGCTATGCGCTGTTCTCTTAATTTTCTTCAAAGGGTGGCGGGTTTTCATAAAAGAGCAAGCCTTATTAGGAGCAATTACATAAAAAACACAACATACTGCGGGAGCAGTCCAGCACAGCCCGTGCAAAAATAAATTGTAAAAAGGAACCGACTTTCAATAAAATCCTTTGTCTCAATATGTTTAACTTATTTCAAAAAAATAACGCACACATACCGACAATCCAAATCGCAATAGCCGGACTATCCACTCTCACTGATACTAATCTTTGGCCAGATTATAGACAAAAAAATGTTGACCAAAGATTAGTATGAGCGACAGCCCGCTTTTATTATCACTCCCGCTATGCGCGATTTGTCTTTACCGCTATATGTCGCGTTATTTTTACAAGCTGTTATAAAAATGTCTATAAAAAAACTGCTATCAAGCAATAAAAAGCGCTGAAAACAACCTTTTTACAGCCTATATAGACCCTTAATTTCCTTATTTAAGCTTTTTTATGTCTGACCCCGTGCATTTTGGGGACTTTGTCCCCGTCCTTCGGACTCCCCTACTTCCCTTTCGGTGTCCGAAAGGGAAGCGGAAAGGACATTGCGTCGCTTCGCTCCTTTTTTCTTTTTTTTGGATTGCCGTCAGCTCATTTTGTCACCGCGCTTAAAGCATCTCGCCACAATAAGGCCGAACACCACCGCCGCCGTAAGTCCGGCGGCTCCCGCAGTAAAACCGCCTGTAAACGCGCCTAACAATCCGTCCTCCTGAACTGCCTGCTTTACCCCCTTAGCCAATGTATAACCGAATCCCGTCAAGGGTACCGTCGCGCCCGCCCCCGCAAAATCCACAAGCGGCTCATATACTCCGCATCCGCCCAATACCACGCCCGCCATTACGTAAGTTACAAGAATACGCGCGGGAGTAAGCTTTGTAAGATCAATAAGAAGCTGCCCTATAAGACAGAACCCCCCGCCTATCACAAAGGCCCAGAAATATTCCATAAATGTTTCCATATTTATAACCAATCCTTTCTGTTTTAAAACGCCGAAATATGCACAGCGTGGCTTATACCGGGAATACTTTCCCCCTGCTGCACTATGGTCGGGGACATCAGCGCGCCGGTAGCCGCGAATAAAACGTTTTTCAGATTACCCTTGGCAATCTGCGGCAGAATGTATCCGCAAAGCACCGATGCGCTGCACCCGCAGCCCGATCCACCCGCGTGTACGTCCTGTTTTTTCAGGTCGTACAGCATAAGTCCGCAGTCATTGTGCTTTTCCGATATATCCACATTCTCTTTCCGGAACAATTCTATCAGAATGTCGCTGCCCACTTTCCCCAAATCACCCGTCAATATAAGATCAAAAGCCTCTATACTCTGCCCCATATTGGCAAGGTGGCGGGAAATCGTGTCGTGAGCGGCTTCCGCCATGGCGGCGCCCATATTGTTGGCGTCGGTAACGCCCATATCCTTGATTTTCCCCACCGTTACCGCTTTTACATAAGGCGGTGCTCCGTGAGGGGATACTATTGCGCAGCCCGCGGCCGTGGCTGTCCACTGAGCGGTGGGAGTGCGCTGTCCGCCGTAGTTAACGGGAAGCCTGAACTGTCTTTCGGCGGAACAGAAATGGGAGGAAGTCACCGCCGCCGCGTTTATCGCCGCCCCGCTGTCCACAAAAACGGAAGCCAGGCCAAGGCTTTCCGCCATGGTTGAACATGCTCCGAATAAGCCGAAAAACGGTATACTGGTGTCCCGCGCCCCGTAAGCGGAAGCTACGCATTGATTCAAAAGGTCGCCCGCAAACATAAAATCCATATCGCTTTCCGAAAAATTCCCCTTGCTGAGGGCATTGGTGAAGGCGTACTGCTGAAGCTTGCTCTCGCTTTTTTCCCAGCTGCTTTCCCCCAAGGTCACGTCCTCGGAAATATAGTCGAAGTATTCCGCCAAAGGCCCTTCCCCCTCCTTTTTACCTACCGCGGAAGCGTAAGAGGAGATGGTCGGAGCGGACTGAAGGTTTATCGTACCGTCTTTTATAATATTTGCCATTGTTTAGCTCCTTTACTGCATTATTTGAAAAATATAAAGAATTATCCCGTAAACCACAGAGGTAAGAATTCCGTATACTATTACGGGCCCCGCTATAATGAACATTTTTGCGGCGGTGCCCAATATAAAGCCCTCGGTTTTGAATTCGAGAGCGGGAGCGACCACGGAGTTGGCAAAGCCCGTTATGGGCACTAAGGTTCCCGCGCCGCCGTGCTTTGCTATTTTGTCGTAAAGCTTAAGTCCCGTGAGAAGCGCGCTCAGAAAAACAAGGGTTATGGAGGTTACGGAACGGGCATGAAGCTCGGTCATACCCAAATAGGTGTAGAGATTAAAAAGGGCCTGTCCCAGACAGCAGATCAAGCCGCCTATAACAAAGGCTTTGGGTAAGGTTAGATACATCTTTGTGTTAGGCGAATATTTTTTGGTTAATTTATCGTATTCGTTATTGGTCATTTTCATAATCGTATCCTTTCATACTAATCTTTAATCATATTTTAGACGAAGTCTGAAATATGATTAATACTAATCCCTTTTAAAACTGTTGTATTAGTGCTTTGGGTGCAATCCCTTTTTAATCTGTGTGTATTTCGTCAGTTTAAAAAGGGATTGGTATAAAGATTACACCCGAAACACTAATCTTTGGTCAACATTTTTGTCTATAATCCGACCAAAGATTAGTATCACATATATTTCTGTAAAATCGACTTTTATCATATTTTTTCTTTTTTTTCCCCAAATATACTACATACAAGAAAACATATAAAAAAACAGACCGCCTTTTTTTCAAAAGCAGTCCGTTTTTCTTTTTAAACCAATTAAACCAACTCAATAATAGCCATCTCGGCTGCGTCGCCGCGGCGGGGACCCGTCTTGATTATCCTTGTATATCCGCCGTTAACGTCCTTATACTTGGGAGAAATTTCGTCAAACAGCTTTTTGCTGACTTCCTCCTTGGTAATGTAAGCGAATACCTGGCGCTTGCTGTGAAGGTCGGTGTTCTTTCCGAGGGTTATCATCTTCTCGGCTTCGCTTTTTACTTCCTTGGCTCTGGTAACAGTGGTCTCTATCTTGCCGTTTTCCAGCAAAAATGTCACCATCGCTCTGAGCATCGCTTTTCTATGATCGCTGGTTCTTCCCAGTTTTCTCATTGGCTTATACTCCTTTCCGTACAGAGTTTGTTTCCCTCACCGGCGCGTCTTTTTTCACGCACCCCTCGGAAAACCTGATCGTAGGTCATTCCTCCGGCTCCGCAAGGTCAAAGCCCAGTGAATTAAGCTTTGCTCTCACCTCGTCAAAGGATTTCTTGCCTAAGTTGCGTACCTTCATCATCTCGTCGGGGGACTTGGTGATAAGATCCTCAACCGTATTGATGTTGGCGCGCTTAAGGCAGTTGAAGGAACGCACCGAAAGCTCCAGATCCTCGATGGTCATTTCGAGAACCTTGTCCTTGCTCTTGTCGTCCTTTTCAACCATAAGCTCGGGCTGGTTAGCCTCGTCGGACAGCTCGACAAATAGCTGCAAATGCTCGCAAAGTACCTTTGCCGCATAGCTTACCGCTTCCTTGGCGGAAATGGTTCCGTCCGTCCACACCTCTATGATGAGCTTGTCAAAGTCGGTGCGCTGTCCCACACGGGTGTTTTCAACAGAATAGTTTACCTTAAGAACAGGTGTGTAAATGCTGTCAACCGCAATTATTCCTATGGGCGGCTGTACCATTTTAGACTTGTTCTTTTCAGCACTTACATAACCTCTGCCTCTGTCAAAAGTAAGCTCCATATAGAGCTTGGCGCCTGCCGTGAGGGTGGCGATGTGCATTCCGGGATCGAGTATCTCTATCTCGCTGTCCGTCTTAATATCTCCTGCCAGTACCTCACATTCGCCGTTTGCCTCAATGTACACCGTCTTGGGGCTTTCGCCGTACATTTTGGCTATTAAACCTTTAATATTCAGAATTATTTCGGTTACGTCTTCCTTAACTCCGGGGATAGTGGAAAATTCATGCTGAACCCCGTCGATTTTCACGCTCGTAACCGCGACTCCGGGCAAAGAGGAGAGCAATACACGCCTCAGGCTGTTGCCCAGCGTGTTGCCGAAACCGCATTCCAACGGCTCTAAGGTAAACATTCCGTATTTACCGTCGGGCTTGAGCTTCACGGTTTCTATTTCCGGCTTTTCAATTCTTTCAAGCATACTGTAACCCTCCTGCTGTTCGGGATCCTCCGCCTCGAAGAACCGAAACGGGAGAATCATATATTGTTTTGCTCAGGGGCTTCCGCCTTAACGCGTCTCACAAAACGCGCAAGTGACAGAAAATATCGGGCGTTTCCGCCCCGATTAATTTTAAATTACGATAACTCGATTGTAAATTAAAAATAACCGCACCATAGTTATTCTCGTCCGTTTCCCGCTGTTTTCCGAAAAATAGCGTTTTTTCCGCGCTATTACTTGGAATACAATTCGATTACGAGCTGCTCTTCGATCTCGAAGTCAAGCTCGTCTCTCTGAGGAAGGCGAGTAACAACCGCGCTGGAGGCTTCCTTGTTAAGGTCCAACCAAACGGGAATAAGTCTGCCGTTGGTAGCTTCCGCGATCTGAGCAAATTTGGGGCTCTTCTTGCTTTTTTCGGAAAGAGCCACAACATCGCCGGGCTTTACTCTGTAGGAGGGAATGTCGACTCTCTTGCCGTTTACGGTGAAGTGACCGTGTCCCACAAGCTGACGGGACTCACGGCGGGTGATCGCCAGACCCATTCTGAATACAACGTTGTCAAGACGGGATTCGAGAAGCTTTATAAGGTTTTCACCGGCAACGCCGTCTTCCTTGATGGCCATTTCATAATAATGATGGAACTGCTTTTCAAGAACGCCGTAAATGAATTTCAGCTTCTGCTTCTCCTTAAGCTGCATTCCGTATTCGGAAACCTTCTTGCGGGGATTTCCGTTGCCCTTTCTGTTTGTTTCCTTGCTGTAGCCCAAAACCGCGGGGCTTATTCCCAGTGCCTTGCATCTCTTAAGCACAGGTGTTCTATCTACTGCCATTATATATTCCTTTCTTTCGCAAAAAACCGAACGGCTCGGTTTTTCCGACGTTTGTTTATGTTGTATCGGTTTTACCGACACCGAGCAACGACGCTCGGTAAAACTATACGCGTCTTCTCTTGGGAGGACGGCATCCGTTGTGAGGGATGGGGGTTACATCCTTGATCATTCTTACCTCGAGACCTGCCGCGGACAGCGCTCTGATAGCCGCTTCACGTCCCGCGCCGGGACCCTTTACGTATACCTCAACGGTCTTAAGGCCGTGCACCATTGCCGCCTTTGCCGCCGTTTCGGCCGCCGATTGAGCCGCATAGGGGGTGGACTTTCTGTTGCCTCTGAAGCCCAGTCCGCCCGCGCTTGCCCATGAAAGGGTGTTGCCCTGAAGGTCGGTTATAGTAACGATCGTATTGTTAAAAGTCGACTGGATATGCGCCGAACCGTTTTCGATGTTCTTGCGGTCGCGGCGGCGAAGTCCTGCCTTTTTAACATTAGCTTTGTTCCCTGCCATTTATTAGCTTCCTTTCTGTAAAAATTACTTCTTCTTGTTAGCGATGGTCTTTGCGGGACCCTTGCGGGTTCTCGCGTTGGTCTTTGTTCTCTGACCTCTTACGGGAAGACCCTTGCGGTGACGAACGCCGCGGTAGCAGTTAATTTCAACCAAACGCTTGATGTTGAGAGCGACTTCGCGTCTGAGGTCGCCTTCCACACGATAGTTCGCGTCGATAACCTCACGGATCTTCGCTTCCTGATCCTCGGTAAGGTCTCTGACGCGGGTATCGGGGTCAACGCCCGCCGCCGCGAGAATGTCATTTGCGGATTTTCTGCCGATACCGTACACATAGGTCAAGCCGATTTCAACGCGCTTTTCCTTGGGCAGATCCACACCAGCGATTCTTGCCATACTTTAAACCTTTCCTTTCCTGTGAAGGAGCCGGCTCCTTCAATTATCCAACGGGTCTCAGCCCTGTCTTTGTTTATGCTTGGGATCCTTGCAGATCACCATAACTCTGCCCTTGCGCTTGATTACCTTGCACTTGTCGCACATGGGCTTTACTGAAGGTCTTACTTTCATTTCGTTACATCCTTTCTGACACGCCAACGGTTTTCGGGTTTTACTTGGCTCTCCATGTAATTCTGCCCTTGGTCAGGTCGTAAGGCGACATTTCGATGGTTACCTTATCGCCGGGAAGAATGCGGATGTAATTCATACGCAGCTTACCGCTTACATGAGCTAAAATAACATGACCGTTGGAAAGCTTAACATTGAACATTGCGTTGGGCAACGCTTCCTGTATTATGCCTTCTACTTCGATTACATCTTCTTTGGACAAGCTATGATCATTCCTTTCCTGTGGGTTGTTAAGCCGCATCTTCTAAAGTAATCGTATCAATTATAACACGTCCGCTTCAAAAAATTTGCCGTATTTTGCGGCTTGATCATTTCCGTGGTGATGTTATTATCGGATTTCGGCTCTTAAGATTTCTTAAGGTCGCTTAAGAATCTTCTCAGCTTTTTATCCGTCAGCTGCTCCAAATCAATTTTATAATTGGTTTTTTGCAGATGCTTTGGATTCTTGCGTTTCGGTCTGTCAAGGGGACGCTCTTTTCCGTCGGCCACGATAACGAAATCCTTTTCCTCGTCGGTATCCGTAACGGCCATATAATAACCTTTGTCGCGCCCCGCCCTGCTTATGACCACATATCCTTTTTCAAATTCCATATGATTTTCGCCCGGACAATCACTTTCTCTTCGCTTTCTCAGTGTCTCGGAAGAGTCAGTATCATCGGCTCCCCTTCGGTAATAAGAACGGTGTGTTCAAAATGCGCCGACATTTTTCCGTTGCCTTCCACCACCGTCCATTTATCCTCCAGAATATTGACGCTCTCCGTGGACTGGTTCACCATAGGCTCGATGGCGATGGTCATTCCGGGAATAAGTCTCGGACCCCTTCCTGGCTTTCCGAAGTTCGGCACTTCGGGATCCTCGTGCATTTCACGTCCCACGCCGTGGCCGATATACTTTTTTACCACATGGTAACCGGCCGACTCAACGCAGGTCTGCACCGCATAACCGATATCGCCGACTCTGTTGCCCTTGACCGCCTGAGCTATTCCTTTATAAAGGGCTTCCTCGGTGGTTCGAAGCAAAAGCTCCTTTTCCTCGC
Organism: uncultured Ruminiclostridium sp.; assembly: GCA_949878745.1. Classification (GTDB taxonomy): domain Bacteria; phylum Bacillota; class Clostridia; order Oscillospirales; family Ruminococcaceae; genus Ruminiclostridium_E. The sequence goes on from CATLBH010000009.1 coordinate 36,154, forward strand.
TGACCGCGCCTATTCTGAAAGTTCTGGTATTGTCTCCCATATAACCGTCCAGCTCGGCGACTATGTCGCAGGAGATTATGTCGCCCTCTTTGAGAATTTTCTTTTTGGAAGGTATTCCGTGGATAAGCTCCGCGTTAACCGAAAAACAGTTGTGCCCCGGAAATCCTCCGTAGCCCTTACAGGGGGAGTGACCGCCTTTTGAAACGACGTAATCGTTCACTATTCTGTCAAGCTCCCATGTGGAAATACCCGCCACGGCGTTCTTGCCCGCAAGCTCCAAAGCCTGTGCCGCAAGCTCTCCCGCCTTTATCATCTTCGGGATCTCCTTAACGGATTTTACCTGTATCATCTTAACCTTCTATCGCGGCTAAGGTAAGCTTGGAGGTTTCGGCTATCTCATCCTGACCGATTACCGTTTTGAGCATACCCTTGTTTTCATAATAGCCCTTTAAAGGAGCCGTTTTTTCGCGGTAGGTCTCAAGTCTTGAAAGCACAGTCTCGGGCTTGTCGTCTACGCGCTGCACCACCTTGGCACCGCAGGAATCGCAGATTCCCTCGGTCTTTGTGGGCTTAAAGTCCACATGATAGGAAGCGCCGCAGCCTTCGCACACTCTTCTTCCCGAAAGACGCGCAATGATCTTTTCGTCGGGAACGCTGATCTCGATAACCTTATCGATCTTAACGCCCATCTTCTCAAGAGCCTCCGCCTGCTCCACCGTTCTGGGGAAGCCGTCAAGGATAAACCCGTTTTTACAGTCGTCCTGCGCGATCCTGTCCTTCAGAATACCGATAACGATATCGTCGGGCACCAGATCGCCCTTATCCATACGCTCTTTCGCGGCAAGACCCGCGGGAGTGCCGTTTTTTACGGCCTCACGGAGCATATTGCCGGTGGATATGGCGGGAATTCCCAGCTTATCGCATACGAATTCCGCCTGCGTTCCTTTTCCCGCTCCGGGAGCGCCTAAAAATATAAGATTCATTTGCAATACTCCTTTTTAAATAACCTGTTGTCGGTTTATTCCAGGAATCCTTTATGATGACGCATCATCATCTGGCTTTCCAGCGAGCGTACTGTTTCAAGCGAAACGCCGACTACGATAAGAATCGTGGTGCCGCCCAGGGAAAGTCCCTGTATGCCGCTGAGATTCTGGAAAATGATCGGGAAAATTGCTATGAAGCCGAGGAAGATAGCGCCGATAAGCGTAACCTTCGACAGCGAATTGTTGATAAAGTCCGCCGTGGGCTGTCCGGGTCTGTAGCCGGGGATAGCTCCGTTGTTCTTCTTAAGATCGTTGGCGATTTGAATGGGGTTATACTGAATAGCCACATAGAAGTAGTTGAAGCCGATTATCAAAAGGAAGTAAAGAACCGCGTAAAGCCAGCTCGAAGTGCTGAACAGTCTTACGAAGCCTTCCCAGAAATCATGGCCGCTGGTACCGTCGCCGCTGATTCCGAAGAAAAAGCAGATTGTGGAAGGAAGAGACATAATGGACATGGCAAAGATTATCGGCATAACGCCCGACATTGCCACCTTAATGGGAATATAAGAGGACTGTCCTCCGTACATCTTTCTTCCCACAACGCGCTTGGCGTACTGAACGGGGATTTTTCTCTCGGCGTTTGTCATTAAAACAACCAGAGTGATCATTCCCACATAAATAATAAGAATAATGGGGACGAGAATGGCGTTCTTCATACCTCCCGCGGAAATGGTTCTGAACAAACCGATCACGTCGCCGGGAATACGGGATACGATACCCGCGAAAAGTATCATTGAAATACCGTTTCCGATGCCCTTTTCGCTTATCTGATCGCCTAACCAGATAATCAGCGACGCGCCCGCCACGAAGCAGCCGACTATTACTATCGCCGAAATAACGCCGTCAAAGCCATTGGTATACTTTACAACACCGCCGTTTCTGAGGGTGATGTAAAACGCCACCGCCTGGAATATAGCCAAACCGAGAGCAACCAGCTTGTTGATCTTGTTCAGCTTCTTCCTTCCTTCGTCGCCCTCCTTGGCGAGCCTCTCCAGCGGTTTAATGGCAACCGTCAGGAGCTGGATAATGATTGACGCGTTAATATAAGGTGTGATCGACATTGCGAACAAGGTACCGTTGCTGAGCGAACCGCCGGTCATCTGATCCCAGTAGGAAAAGAGGTTTCCGCCCCCCTGATCCATACCCAGAACCGTGGATATCTTGTCTGTGTCTAAGAACGGAACGAAGATACTTGCTCCCAAACGGAAAATCAATATGATAAAAAGCGTGTAGAGGATCTTTTTTCTTAAGTCAGCGAGCTTCCAAGCGTTTCGGAAAACTTCAAACATCAGATCACCTCAGCCTTTCCGCCTGCGCTCTCAATCTTGGATTTTGCGCTCTCGGAAAACTTGGCTGCCTTAACTGTCAGGGACTTGGTGATCTCGCCTCTGCCGAGAACCTTTACACCGTCGAAGGTCTTCTTGAGAAGTCCCGCTTCTACAATAGCCGCTTCGTCAATTACCGCGCCGTTATCAAACTTCGCTTCCAGATCGGATACGTTTACGGTAGCGTAAACGGTGGCGAAGTTCTTGTTATTGAATCCGCGCTTCGGGATACGCATGGCAAGCTTGGTCTGACCGCCTTCGAAGCCCGGCTTTACGCCGCCGCCCGAACGAGCCCACTGACCCTTGTGTCCCTTGCCCGATGTCTTGCCCCAGCCTGAGCCGTGTCCGCGACCGATGCGCTTTACTTCTCTGTTTGAACCGGGCGCGGGGGATAATTCGTGTAGCTTCATTTATAAGCTCTCCTTTCCGGTAAATTTATTATTCGTCTGTAACCTCAAGCAAATAGCTTATGGTCTTGATTTTGCCGTTGGTTGCCGCATTGTCGGGCTGTACGGTGGTATCGCCGATCTTTCGAAGACCGAGGGAATTTGCGGTGGCGATGTGACTGTCCTTGCGACCGATCAATGATTTAACCAGCTTTATTTTCTTTGACATTTCGGTGCTCTCCTTTCAATCAGTTGAAGATTTCCTTGACAGTCTTGCCTCTTAAAGCCGCAACCTGCTCGGCATCTCTGAGAGATGTAAGTCCCGCCATTGTAGCTCTTACTACGTTGCAGGGATTATTGGAACGAAGAGACTTTGTTCTGATATTCTTGATACCTGCCATTTCGATAACGGCACGAACGGGGCCGCCCGCGATAACGCCGGTACCTTCGGGAGCGGGCTTCATAAGAACAGCGCCCGCGCCGAACTTGCCTACTACCTCGTGGGGGATCGTTGTGCCCCTAAGGGAAATTTTAACAAGATTTTTCTTAGCGTCCTCGATTCCCTTGCGGATAGCGTCGGGAACTTCGTTGGACTTACCCATTCCAAAGCCTACGATTCCGTTTCCGTCGCCTACGACAACGAGCGCGCTGAACTTCATTACGCGTCCGCCCTGAACGGTCTTGCTGACTCTGTTAATGGCAACGACTTTTTCGGAAAGCTCTAATTTTGATGCGTCTATAAGTGCCAAAATTTTTTCCTCCTTCTTAGAAATTCAGTCCGCCTTCGCGCGCGCCGTCTGCCAGCGCCGCTACTCTGCCGTGATATACGTAGCCGGAACGGTCGAATACTACGTCGGCAATTCCCTTTGCCTTTGCCTTTTCCGCAAGCGCGAGGCCTACCTTCTTCGCGGCCTCCGCGTTTCCGCCAAAGCCCTCGAAGCCCTTTTCAAGGGTAGAAGCGGAGCAAAGAGTAACGCCCGCCACGTCGTCGATAAGCTGCGCGTATATATGCTTCGCGGAACGGAAAACGTTAAGACGGGGGCAAGAGGAGGTTCCGCTCACCTTGGCGCGGACTCTCTTATGACGCTTGATTCTGTTTTCCTTTTTATCTATGATCTTTTTCATTTATTCACGCCTCCCTTACTTCTTGCCCTTAGCGGCTTTGCCTTCCTTGCGGCGGATAACTTCGTTGGCGTACTTTATGCCCTTGCCCTTATAAGGTTCGGGGGGACGTATGCCTCTTACCTCCGCGGCAAACTGGCCTACCTTCTGCTTGTCTATGCCCTTGATAATGATCTGGTTGGGCTGGGGGGATTCGATGGTGATATCCTCGTTGTCGGATACCACAACGGGGTGGGAGAAGCCGAGAGTGAGGTTAAGATCCTTGCCCTGCTTCTGACATCTGTAGCCGACGCCGTTGATTTCCAGCGTCTTGGAAAATCCGTTGGTAACGCCCTCGATCATATTGGCGATAAGGGTTCTCGTAAGTCCGTGAAGCGCGCGGTTTTCCGCTTCGTCGTCGGGACGGGTAACATGTACCTCCGCGCCGTCAACGGTCACGGTCATCTGAGGCTTAAACTCCTTAGTAAGTGTGCCCTTGGGGCCTTTTACAGTAACCACGCTGCCGTCAATCTTGACCTCAACGCCCGCGGGAACAGCAATAGGCTTTCTTCCGATTCTTGACATATCCTGTTCCTCCTTACCATACAAACGCAAGGACTTCGCCGCCAACGTGAGCCGCTCTCGCCGCTCTGTCGGTCATAACGCCCTTGGAGGTGGAAACGATCGCGATTCCGAGACCCTTCATTACCTTGGGCATATCCTTGCTGTTTGAATAAATTCTCAGGCCGGGCTTGCTGACTCTGCGAAGTCCCGTAATTACCTGCTGCTTGTTTTCGGTGTATTTAAGTGTGATCCTGATGATACCCTGCTTGTTGTCCTCGATAACGCGGAAATTCTTGATGTAGCCTTCGTCGGCGAGGATCTGAGCTATCTGCTTTTTCATATTGGAGCAGGGGATATCAACAGAGGGGTGCTTCGCGGAATTTGCGTTGCGAATTCTTGTAAGCATATCCGCGATCGTATCGGTGATCTGCATCTTTATGCGTCCTCCTGTATAATAGAGATAGGAAATCGGTAGTCAGCGGCCGCGGCTTTTCGGATAACAGGGCGTTTTTTAAACAATCCCCCGTCCGCGTCGTGGTAAAATCCCGCCGCATCGCTCTTGCCGTTTCATGGGTTAATACTTACCAGCTTGCCTTCTTGACGCCGGGAATCTGACCCTTGTAAGCAAGCTCTCTAAAGCAAATTCTGCAAATGCCATACTTACGGAGATAAGCATGAGGTCTTCCGCAGAGCTTACATCTGTTGTAGGCTCTGGTGGAGAACTTTGCAGGACGCTGCTGCTTTGCAATCATTGATTTCTTTGCCATTTATAAGCTTCCTTTCACATAGCTTTGGATTACTTGGAGAAGGGTGCGCCCATAAGGGACAGCAGCTCTCTCGCTTCCTCGTCCGTTTTGGCGGTGGTTACGAAATTGATGTCCATTCCGCGGATCTGATCAATTTTTTCGTAATCTATTTCGGGGAAAATAAGCTGTTCCTTAACGCCCACGCTGTAATTTCCTCTTCCGTCGAAGCTGTTGGGGTTAATACCTCTGAAGTCGCGTACGCGAGGGAGCGCCACATTGAAGAAACGGTCGAGGAATTCGTACATCGTCTCGCCTCTCAGGGTTACCTTCACGCCGATTATGTTGCCCTCGCGGAGCTTAAAGTTGGCGATAGCCTTTTTCGCCTTGCAGATAACGGGCTTCTGACCAGTTATCGCGGAAAGATCCGCCATTATCGCGTCAACCTTCTTGTGGTCGTCCTTGGCTTCGCCGCAGGCTACGTTTACAACGATCTTGTCAAGCTTCGGAATCTGCATTACGCTCTTATAGCCGAACTTCTTGAACAAAGCGGGAGCAACGTTTTCCTTATAATAGGTTTTCATTGTTGACATAATTTTTTCTCCTTACTGCGGGTGACAGCAGGAAGTTACCTTATCCTGCCCCTCCACCTGAGTTTATTTAAAGAATCCGATATAGCGGGAGCCATTAAAGCTGCGCGCCGCAGTGCTTGCAGATTCTTACCTTTTTGTCGCCTTCGGTCTTGTGTCCGACTCTGGTCGCTTTATTGCACTTGGGGCAAACAGGCATAACCTTGCAGGCGTAAAGGGGGCCTTCCGCCTTTACTATGCCGCCCAGCTCGCCCTGTCTTCTGGGCTTAACATGTTTAGTCACCATGTTTCTGCCCTCGACGATTACCTTGCCCTCGGAGGGGGAAACTTCCAGCACCTTACCCTTTTTGCCCTTGTCCTTGCCGGAAATAATCATTACCTCGTCGCCTTTTTTAACGTGTAAAGTGTTCATTCCTGCTCCTCCTTAAAGTACTTCGGGAGCAAGGGACAGGATCTTCATGTATTCCTTGTCACGAAGCTCTCTGGCCACAGGTCCGAAAATACGGGTTCCTCTGGGGTTCTTGTCTTCCTTGATCAAAACAGCCGCGTTTTCGTCAAAACGAATATAAGTGCCGTCGTCGCGTCTTACGCCTGTGGCGCTGCGAACGATAACGCATTTTACAACGTCACCCTTCTTTACGGTGCCGCCGGGAGCTGCTTTTTTAACGGAAGCCACAACTACGTCGCCGATATTGGCGTACTTTCTGCGTGTGCCGCCTAACACTCTGATACACATAAGCTCTTTGGCTCCTGTGTTGTCAGCCACTTTAAGGCGTGTCTGCATTTGTATCATTGGTTTTTACTCCTTCCGTTATTACTTGCTTCTTTCAAGCACTTCAACAAGTCTCCATCTCTTATCCTTGGAAAGAGGTCTTGTTTCCATAATCTTTACCTTGTCGCCTACGTTGCAGGTGTTTTCCTCATCGTGAGCCTTAAGCTTGATGGTGCGCTTGATGATCTTCTTGTACAAGGGGTGGCGAACATTGTCCTTCAGCGCAACCACGATGGTTTTGTCCATCTTGTTGCTTACTACAACGCCAACTCTTGTTTTTCTGAGGTTCCTTGTGTTTTCCAAAGTTCGTTCCTCCCCTCTCACTTATTCGCTTCGATTTCGCGCTGGCGGCGAATCGTTTTGACAACTGCGATTTCTTTTTTAACCGCTTTGATCCTCATGGGATTCTCAAGACGGTTTACGGCAAGCTGAAAACGGAGGTTGAACAGTTCCTGTTTAAGCTCGGTTTCTCTTGTGTTAAGCTCCGCCTCGCTCAGCTCTCTGATTTCCTTGGTAGCCTTCATTACTGCTCGCCTCCTTCTTCTTTCTTCATCACAAACTTACACTTGATGGGCAGCTTGTGCATGGCGAGACGCATAGCCTCTCTCGCCACTTCTTCGCTTACTCCCGCGATCTCGAACATTACTCTTCCGGGCTTTACAACCGCTACCCAGTATTCGGGAGCGCCCTTACCGGAACCCATACGAGTGCCCATAGGCTTTTTTGTTACGGGCATATCGGGGAATATCTTGATCCAGACCTGACCGCCACGCTTGATGTAACGGGTCATGGCGATACGAGCCGCCTCAATCTGGTTGCTGGTGATCCATGCGGGCTCCAAAGCCTGCAAGCCGTAGTCGCCGTAGCATACTACGTTGCCGCGTGTTGCCTTACCGGTCATGCGGCCTCTCTGCACTCTGCGGTGCTTTACTCTCTTAGGAAGCAGCATCAGTCGTTACCTCCTTCTTTTTTCTCTGCTCTGGGGGCGAAATTTCTTCTTTCGCCGCGGTTTGCGCGGTCTCCGCGGTTGGCGCGGTCGCCTCTGTCGCGGTTATCGCGGTTGTCTCTGGCTCTTCTGGCGGGCTTTTCGGTTCTCTTTTCCTTACCGATTTCACCCTTAAGAACTTCGCCCTTGTACAGCCAAACCTTTACGCCGATAATGCCGTAGGTGGTGCTGGCTCTGGCTACGCCGTAGTCGATGTCGGCGCGGAGGGTCTGAAGGGGAATGGTGCCCTCGTGATAGCTTTCGGTGCGGGCGATTTCCGCGCCGCCGAGTCTTCCGCTTACCTGAGTCTTGATACCCTTGGCGCCGCACTTCATTGTGCGTCCGATACAGGTCTTCATGGCTCTTCTGAAGCTTACGCGACCCTCAAGCTGAGAAGCGATGTTCTCGGCGATAAGCTGCGCGTTCATATCGCGGTTCTTTACCTCGATAATGTTGATGTTGACGGGCTTGCCGTTTGTCATCTTTTCAAGCTCGGTTCTGAGCTTTTCGATCTCCGCGCCCTTCTGTCCGATAACCATGCCGGGCTGTGCGCAGTGAATGTGAATCTTTACTCTCGCGGCGTCACGCTCGATCTCGATGTCGGGAATTCCGGCCTTGTAGAGCTTTTTCTTAAGATACTCACGAATCTTAAAGTCTTCAACCAATGTGTCGCCGAAGGTTGCCTTACCCGCATACCAGCGAGAATCCCAATCCTTGATAACACCCACTCTAAGACCGTGTGGATTAACCTTTTGTCCCATTGTTATCCTCCCTTATTCTGCTTCCTTGACAACCAAAACGATGTTGGATGTTCTTTTTAAAATGCGGTGAGCGCTTCCCTTTGCGGCGGGTCTTATTCTCTTGAGAGTAACACCCTCCCCGCACCAGCACTCGGAAACGTAGCAGCTTCCGACGTCCATATTGTGGTTGTTCTCCGCGTTGGCCATAGCGGACTTGAGAAGCTTCATAAGCGGCTCGCTGGCTGCCTTGGGCGTCAGCTTTAACGTGGCCATGGCCACGTCGCAGGGCTTGTTTCTGATAAGATCAAGCACGATCTTCACCTTGCGGGGCGAAATACGAACGTGTTTGAGTTCTGCTCTTGCCTCCATACGTTACTCCTCCTTACTTCTTGGTGGTCTTGCTTCCAACGTGACCCTTGAAGGTTCTTGTGGGAGCAAATTCGCCCAGCTTATGACCTACCATATCCTCGGTAACATAAACGGGAATGTGTTTTCTGCCGTCGTGAACTGCGAAGGTGTGTCCTACGAAATCGGGGAATATAGTGCTCGAGCGGCTCCAGGTCTTAAGAACCTTCTTCTCGCCGGACTCGTTCATGGCAAGCACTCTCTTGTAGAGTGCTTCCTGCACGTATGGTCCCTTCTTTATGCTTCTGCTCATATATTTGTTATCCTTTCAATTGCAAGTTAAGTACTTTGCCGCTTTGCGGCAAAGTACGCCTATTTCGCTTTTCGGTCGGAGCGACCGAAATTTTGCTTCGCAAAAGCGCTTCATAGGCACGTTTGTGCCTTCAATAAACGCCGCTTCGCAAAATTTTTCAAAAACGTTTTTTTGGCTTACGCTTGTTCTTGCGCCGCTGTCAGCCGCTGACAAACGCTTATTAACAATTGCGGTAATATTGTGATTGAGGTTTTTATTACCGAAGAGCGGCTTACTTGCCGTTTCTTCTCTTGACAATGAACTTGTCTGTGCTGTTCTTTGTCTTGCGGGTCTTGTAACCCATTGCGGGCTTGCCCCAAGGGGTTACGGGGCCGGGACGTCCTACGGGAGATTTGCCTTCGCCGCCGCCGTGAGGGTGGTCGTTGGGGTTCATTACGGAACCTCTTACGGTGGGTCTTATGCCCATATGACGGGTGCGGCCGGCTTTACCGATATTTACGTTGGAGTGATCCGCGTTGGAAACAACGCCGATTGTCGCCATACAGTTATCGGGAACGTTGCGAAGCTCGCCGCTGGGAAGTCTTACCATCGCGTAGCCGTTTTCTTTAGCCATAAGCTGAGCCATATTTCCGGCGGAGCGCACAAGCTGCGCGCCCTTTCCGGGGTGAAGCTCAACGTTGTGAATAACGGTACCTACGGGAATGTTAACCATAGGAAGCGCGTTTCCGGGCTTGATGTCCGCGTCCGCGCCCGCTCTTATCTTGTCGCCCACGTTAAGACCTTCGGGAGCGATGATATATCTCTTCTCGCCGTCCTCGTATTTTACGAGAGCGATGAAAGCGGTTCTGTTGGGATCGTATTCAAGGGTCATAACCTCGGCGTCCATGCCCAGCTTATTTCTCTTGAAGTCGATTATTCTGTACTTTCTCCTGTTTCCGCCGCCCTTGTGTCTTACGGTGATTCTGCCGTAGCTGTTGCGGCCCGAGTGCTTCTTGATTGTTTCAAGCAGACTCTTTTCGGGAGCAACCTTTGACAAACCGCTGTAATCAATAACAGTCATGCCTCTGCGACCGGGGGTCACGGGCTTATAGGTTTTTATAGCCATTGTATTTCAACTCCTTACTTAAATCATGCCGTCGAAGAACTCGATGGTTTTGGAATCGGGGGTTATAGTAACGATAGCCTTTTTCCACGCGGTGGTATAGCCTTCGTTTCTTCCCATTCTCTTCTTTCTTCCGCGGACGTTCATGGTGTTGACCTTCTCAACCTTTACGTCCTTGAAAAGCTGCTCAACCGCTTTCTTGATCTCGATCTTGTTGGCGGTCTTGGCTACCTTGAAGGTATACTTTCTGTCAGCCAGCGCATCCATGGAAGCTTCTGTGATAATGGGACGGATAATGATGTCCTGTACTGTTTTTTCCATTACGCATATACCTCCTCGATCTTGGCTACGGCGTCCTTTACCACAACAAACTTGCTGTAATTAAGGATATCGTATACGTTAAGAGTGTTTACCTGAGTCGTCTTAACGCCGGGAATGTTGGCGGCGCTCTTTATAACCTGCTGATCCACGGTGTCAAGGACGATAAGCGCCTTTCCGTCAACCTTAAGCGCCTTAAGCATATTCACGATGGACTTTGTCTTAAAGCCGTCGGTCTTTATGCTGTCAACAACTATCACTTCGTTTTCCTGTACCTTAGAGGACAGAGCGGAAAGGAGAGCCAGTCTCTTTACCTTTTTATTAAGCGTATAGGTGTAGCTTCTGGGCTTGGGGCCGAGAGCGATTCCGCCGTGACGCCACTGGGGGCTTCTTGTGGAACCCTGTCTCGCGTGACCGGTGCCCTTTTGTCTCCAGGGCTTTCTTCCGCCGCCGCTTACCTCTGTTCTGGTAAGAGTGGACTGCGTGCCCTGACGCTGATTCGCCAGATAGTTTACAACCGCCTGGTGCATAGCGTACTCGCTGGGCTCGATGCCGAATACCGCGTCGTTAAGCTCAAGCTCGGAGACTGCGTTGCCGTTCATATCGTAAACCGATACCTTTGCCATTATAAATCCTCCTCCCTTAAGCCTTGACCGCGTCGGTGATGCAGACAAGTCCGCCCTTGGGACCGGGAACCGCACCTTTGATCGCGATAAGATTGTTTTCCGCGTCTACCTTTACCACTACCAGATTCTGAACGGTAACGGTTTCCGCGCCCATATGTCCTGCCATTCCCTTGCCCTTGAAAATTCTCGAAGGGCTGGAGCAGGCGCCCATGGAACCCGCCTGTCTCGCGACGGGGCCGGAACCGTGGGTTTCTTTAAGTCTGTGTTGATTGTGACGTTTGATGGCGCCCTGGAAGCCCTTGCCCTTGCTGGTGCCCTTAACGTCGATAACGTCGCCGGCGGCGAAGGTATCGGCCTTAAGAATGTCTCCCACGTTTACGGAGCCGATGTCGTTCAGTCTGAATTCCTTTAAGAATCTCTTGAACGGAACGTCGTTCTTCTTGAAATGTCCCTGTTCGGGCTTGTTAACGCCCTTGGGGGAAATGTCGCCGAAGCCGAGCTGAACCGCCTCATAGCCGTCGTTCTCGACAGTCTTCTTCTGAACGACGACGCAGGGGCCCGCTTCAACGACCGTTACGGGAACGACCTTGCCGTTCTCGTCGAAAATCTGGGTCATGCCGATTTTCTTAGCGATTAAACCTTTTGTCATTTTTGACCTTTCCTTCCATGGTTATTGGTTGCTCAGAGCAACTTGACCAAGTGCAGCGTATCTGCCCCGGTCAGAGGTAAGCGGCTTTTTTCTCTCCCCGACCTTTTGAACAACGTTCAAAAAAATCACGGAATTTGCCGATTACTTAACGCTTTTCTTGAAATTTCGTAAGGTCCTTTTTCAGATGTCCATTGAAATTTCAACGCCTGCGGGAAGTTCGAGACTCTGGAGGGCTTCAATGGTCTTATTGGTGGGTCTGATGACGTCAATAAGGCGCTTGTGAGTTCTCTGCTCAAACTGTTCGCGGCTGTCCTTGTACTTGTGTACGGCGCGGAGAATGGTAACAACTTCCTTATCCGTGGGAAGGGGAACGGGTCCCGCTACTCTCGAGCCTGTGCGCTTGGCGGTCTCGACGATCTTGGCCGCGGCCGAGTCAACGACGGTGTGATCATAGCCTTTTACCTTAACTCTTACTTTTTCCTTAACTGCCACTTTCGTAAACTCCTTTCTAAGTGTTATGAAAGCACCTGCATAAATGCAGTACGGAGCGTGTTTTCCATTTACACGGTGCCGAGTGTTTCACCTTATCCCGTAAAACGCGTTCGGGCTCTTCACATCGGGGGGTATCCGCCTCTGACGAACCCTTCCCCGTTCTCCCGAACGAAGCGATTATTTAAGTACGCGTAAGTACACGGAATACATAAAACGCCAAACGCCGCGGCAATTAACACGTTCTTTCGCCCGATTTAAAACCGAACATACTCCGCCGAAATTCCCGATTTTTTCAACCGCAACCTTCGGCATCAACGCATTGTCAAGCAGCTGCCGCACATACTCGGACAAGAAGTCCGCAGTCGTGCAGTAATTATTATACTACAAGCGAGCCTATATTACAAGGAAAAACGAGGAATTTTTTTAAAAATATGCGTAGATTTTTTAGGCTTTTTTAAGCGTTCTTTTGTATATTTTTAACAAATTTTTAAGTAAAAGTAATTTTTTTAAAAAAAGCTGTAACAAAACAGTCAAATTTATGGTTTAATATAATAGAGACCTTATTATCTATTATATTTAAAAGGGATGAACACCGAAAATGAGTATCAAAAAAATAATAGCCATATCAATACTTTCCCTGATCCTGCTGTTTCTCGCCGCCGTCTATTTTATACCCCCGAACGTGACGGAAATTACGGATACCAAGCGCTTATACAACGTGGATTCGGTTCATTTCGAAGGTTTTTCCGACGACACCCCTTTCGAAAAAATAAACGGCAAATACATAAACGTCAAATTTGACCTTAAGGTTACCAAAAGGTTTTTCTGGATTTATATGGAAGGGTCAATAACAATCGGGGAGAAAGAGTATTACCCCCACCTCTACGATCATAAAAGGGCCTCGGTAATCATACCCGCATTCGGGGGAGGGCCGGGCAGCCCCGACAACTCTTTTATGTACATTTCCGAGGACTTGTCCCACATTATGCTGCTCATATCCAAAGACCTGGGCAAGGAAACGGAGGGGGTATGGCTTAACTGTACGGATCTGGCGGATTTTAAAAAGGGAATGTCGGCCTTAAATCCTTCTATATCTTTTGAGTGGGAACACGACAATAACGGCAAATAAATCCTCGTTTTGCGCCTATACTCAGAACCTGTCCACACAAAAATTCAACGAATACAAGCTTTTATAAATTTATTTTCGAATTACTTATCGCAACGCTTTGACAAAATATATCCGCGCCTTGGGGAAGGAGCGGATATGTTTTTTTATTTTTAATAGTACTATCCTATTTAAACTATCCGATCCCCCTTAAAACAAACAGGTAATTTTAAACAAAAACAAACTTTTTTTATATGCACATCTAACAAAAATCCCTTTTCCCCTAATTTTTTTTAAAAAAACCCGTAACAAAATGTCGTTTTTTGGATTTTATTATAGTAAGCTATAATCATATCCGCCCACGGGAAAGACCCGCAAAATAAAGGCGGATGAACGCCGAATTTTCGGCTAAAAGAAAGGCAGGTAAAATATGAAAAAAATTATTTCACTTCTGATGGCGGCAGTTATGATGACATCGGCTTTGCCCATGGACGTTTACGCGGAGGGAAATAACCCCAACGAAGGAATTATGCCGTTGTACAATTGCTTTAGTAAAGCCATATCCGCCGTAATCGCCAACGGAAACAGCGTAGAGTGCAAAAGCAATATAGTGGTGTACTCAGGCGAAGAATGGGTGTCTGTAACACAGACCATAGAAAAGAAATCATCATCGGGAAGTTGGACATCGACCAAATATACATGGTCAAAAAACGCTGATAACCCGACAATTGGCTATATTTACACGAATACAACCACCATATCTGACGGCGGAACATACAGACTCAGAAGTGACTTGGTTGTAAAAACATCAAGCGGTACCAAAGAAACGGTTACAAGCTATAGCGGTACTTTTACAATTTAACTTTTATTCCTTTTGTACCATTTCAGCCAATCTTATAAGCTCATTCTTATCAGCACCTCTTCCACCAATTTCCAGCACATATCCGTCGTGTATCCACATTACTAAAATATCATTTTTAGAATTCTCTTCACGATGGGTTAAAACAAATCCTGTATCACCATTTATATCAATCTCGGAAATATCCGAATTTTCTGTATTTACCATAATATTTTCTACGTAAAAAACGGTATACTGTGAGAGAATTACACTCATATTATTACATTCATACACAAAGTTATTAACTGTACTATCCATAACTTCACTAATAAGCTTATACCCGCTGTCCTCCGGCAGCCGATAAACTTCCTCAATCGTATCCTTAATGTCATACACGGAAAAATCCACGCTCACATTGGAATGCGTATCTTGCACATCAAACAGAAAACCCCGCGCGCCGAAATAAACCGCTCCCGCCGCTGCGGTGAGCAGCACCGCCGAAACCACAACGGACATAGTCACGGCAAGCTTTTTCAGCGGCATATACGCCTTGGCTTCGGCATTGTTTTTATCGGAACGGCAGAGGAAAGAAGACTTTCCTTTTTTGCCCGCCAGCCGTTCAATGTTTTTTCTTCTGAGACGGTACGCGAAAGAAAAACGGTGAGGCTCTTCATCGTCGGGAATGTCATAGCGGGAGAAATATTCCTCGGCATATTCGATAAGCGCTTTTTTTAATGAGTCATTTTGTATCATTTGCAGTTTCCTCCTGATTTAACAATTTTTTGAGTCTTTTTCTTGCTCTGAAAATTCGTTGGCGAACCGCGTTTTCGGCTATGCCCAAGCGTTCGGCGATATCGGCCGAGGAATGCTCCAGAACCGCGGATTCATAAAGCAATTCAAAATCCCCCGGCGGGAGCTTTGACAAAGCCTCTTTGATCTTTTCCGATTCATATTCGGAAAAAGTCGAATCCTCCGCCGAAACGCCCCCTTCAACGGAAAGAAGATCGTCAATGTTTTCTCCGCTGTTTTTACGGCGAAAATTGTAACATCTTAAAGAGGCGTTTTTCACGGTTACGATAAGATAAGCTTTTATTTCGCCCGGCCCCAGCTTTTTAAGCTCGGCTATACGGTCTTTTCGGATAATACTCAAAAAGGCTTCGTGAACGGAATCCTCCGCGTCATACCTATCCTTTAAGATATTAAACGCTATTCCGTACATCATCTGCTGATACCTTGTGTACAGTTCTATAAGAAAAGCTTTATCCTCGGGAGCGTCAATATCCGACAAATAAAACACTTTTTTGCACCTCTCTTTTCGGTAATGTGTTTATTGGGGATTTAATGACAGTATACCATATTG
Organism: uncultured Ruminiclostridium sp.; assembly: GCA_949878745.1. Lineage (GTDB taxonomy): Bacteria > Bacillota > Clostridia > Oscillospirales > Ruminococcaceae > Ruminiclostridium_E. The sequence continues at coordinate 51,551 of CATLBH010000009.1, forward strand.
TGGAGCATAAGTCAATAGATTTTTCGTAATATAAAAAATTTTATTAAATATTACGAAATTTATTGAAGAGGAAAATATTTGTCGAATTTATTGATTTTTGGGTTGAAATGTAATGGTAAATTGAAAAATTGAGCTGAAAAAAACATAACGGCACCGTCATTTTGGCGGCGCCGTTATGTTTTGCGGGAATAAACAAAGTTATCGCCGCTTTTTTTGAAAAAACAAAAATTAAAAAATATAATAAAAACTCGTATTTTGTCGAAAATGCTCATAATACTAATCTTTGGTCAAGTTATAGACAAATAATATGGATGACCAAAGATTAGTGCTTTGGGTGCAATCTTTAATCAAGTCTACAACTTGATTAAAGATTGGTATAAAAAGGAAAAAGCCGCGGTTATCTTCCGTTACCCTCTTCATTTTACCGGACTCGGCCGAAAAACAGCTCTTATACCGATTAAAAAGGTTCTAACGTTTTTTAGAGTATTACAACCAGTATAAGGCCTTCTTAAGGGTTTCATATCTTCGCCTCTTTTCCTCCTTGGCGAAGTGAACCTCTCTGAACTGTTCGGGATTGTTTTCGTATACAAGCTCTTTTGCTTTTTCCCCGAACTGCTCGCTTGTCAGGTCGAAACAAACGCCGCCGACAACGTTATAACAATGGAAGCTTCCGTCCCCCAAAGGGATCCCGTAAACCTTCCCCCCGAATATATCCTGAGCCAGAAACGCCGTTACGGAACACTGCCCCTTGGTTTTGTTTTCCTTGCTCCACTCTCCCCTTAATCTGGGAGCGCAGGTTTCGGCGCACCATATTTCCGATAAAGCGCCGTACAAATCGGCGGGCGAAGCTATTGAAGGATAGAGATTGTTTATCGGCTTAACGTCCGCGTTTTCATAACCGTAAAAATTATAGCTCATATTTACCTCGCATTATTATAATATAGAAAAGCTTTATGTGAAAATCCCCCCGAAAATCCCTTCTCCCCCGTTAAGAAGCGCCACGGCGTGAGCGCCCGCCGCCCTTTCACCGAGTCCCGCGCCCTCTTCGGTGGTCGCCTTTATATTAAGGCGATTCGTCTCGATATTCAAGGCCTTGGAAATATTCTCCTTCATCTTATCCGTATAGCTTCCTATTTTCGGCTTAAGCATAATAAGGGTACAGTCGATATTTCCCACCGTGTATCCCAAGGAATAAACCTTATCCCTTGCCGCTTCCAAAAGCTTAAGGCTTGAAATGTCCTTATACCTTTCGTCGCTGTCGGGAAACTGTTTTCCTATGTCGGGAAGCCCCGCCGCGCCTAAAATCGCGTCGATAACGGCGTGAACCAGAACGTCGGCGTCTGAGTGACCCTCAAGGCCTTTTTCAAAGGGTATTTCCACGCCCCCCAAAATAAGCCTTCTCCCCTCCTTAAACAAATGAACGTCATATCCGTGTCCAATCCTCATACCCCGCTCTCCTTGTCCAAATCCCTGAAATTTCCCAACACCCTGTAATAGGCGCACTCTTTTTCAAGACTTTTCAGAAGCTTTCCCACCGAAGGGTCGAGAAGGCTCCCCTCAAAATCAAGGTAAAATATAACCTCGAAGTTCTCCCTGTCGGGCATTAAGGCTTTTATACGGAGCGGCATAGGGCGGCTTTCGATCTTGGTAAGATTAAGGCCGCAGTAGCTGAATTTCGTCAAAAGCCTGAACAGCGATCCCGAAACATGGGGAAGCGAGAGACAAACGCTTATTGTGTCCGCCTTTTCCTCCACCCTGAGCTTGTTTGAGATAATGATAAAGCGGGTAAAATTATCGCTGCTGTCCGCTATATTTTTTTTGAGCACTGTCAGGCCGTAAAGCTTGGCGCAGTGCTCCGAACATATACAAGCGGTATCCCCGCCGTATTCGCTTAACGAAACGTTTCTGGCGGCAATCGAGGTGTTCTCCGCGGCTTCCGTCTCACAGCCCATTTCCTTCAGAAAGCCTCTGCATTGATGCAGCGCCTGTTCGTGTGAGATTACCTTTTTTACGGCGCATTCTCCCGTTTTGGCGGCAAGCACATGCTTAACGGGTATGGAAAGCCTTTTTTCGATATACATATCGTGCCTTCCCAAAAGGTCATAGGTGCCGTCAACCCCTCCGGCGGTGGAGTTTTCTATGGGTACCACGCCGTAATCCGCCTTTCCCTCTTCCACCGCTTCAAACACTTCCCCGAAGGTATCCGAATAAATTATCCGCGCGTTTTTCCCAAATACGCGAAAAGAGGCTTCCTCCGTATAGCTCCCCCTTATGCCGGGACAGGCTATAACGGGGTTTTCGGCGGGCGCGGCCGTTTTTACGCCTTGGTATTCGGTAAGGCGTTCGGTCTGAAGACATTTTGATATCTCCATTATCTGGGAAAACAGAAGCCTCGAAGCCGATTTAAGCTTAGGGGCGCTTTTTTCGCCTATCGCGTCAAGCACCTGTTTTTCCCTCGCTCCCTGAAATACCGCCATACCGTTTTTGGCCTTATATTCCGCCACCTGTTCACAAAGCTCCATTCTTTCCGAAAACAGCTTTAAAAGGCGGTCGTCCGTTTCGTCGATCTTTTTTCTTATCTCGTCAAGGTTCATATTTATGCCGTTCCTTTCCTCCCGAACCGTTATCCGATAAAAACAAATAAATTTGTCGGATTGCCGTTTATTATTCAAATATTAAAGGCTGATCGCCGTTATCCTCCGCGGTTTCCGTGCCGCCGTAATCGCCCCCGCCGATATCGGTCTCGGAAGAGGTTTCCTCACCAACGCCGTCGGTTTCGTCGGTTTCGTCGGTTTCGTCGGTTTCCCATTCCATTGCGTTAAAGGTGGTTGTGGTTTCCTCCGGCTTCACGGCGCCGTATACCACTACCTCCTCGCTGGCGGCCACCATAACGTCCTCGCCGATTTCTTTGTTACAGCGGTAAACAAAGCCCTCCTCGATCTCGTCCGTTATTTCCTCTTCTATACGGTACTTTATCCCCATATCCGACAGCTCCTTAACGTAATCGTCTACGTTTTTGTCCGTATAATCGGGCAGGGGGAGCTTTTCGGGGCCTTTGCTGACGACTACGCCGATCTCCGTGCCCGACTGAACCACCGTTCCTTCGGCTACGCTCTGGCTTATAATCTGTCCCGATTTATATTCTCCGCTGAAGTCGAAGGTGGCTTGGAAAATAAGATAGGAATACTGCGGGTTGGTGCTTACGGTGGTGTAAAAAGCCCCTTGGAAATTCGGGAGCACATAGCCGCCGCCCGGCACGGAAGCGGTGGTTTCCGAAACGGGTTCGGAAGCCTCCGGGGCGGTTATCTGCGGGGTGGTTGACGGGGGACGCGTGGCGGTTGTCGTCGTTTCTTCCTCTCCCCCCTCGGAGGAGGTAACGATCATCGCTATGATAAAAGCGAGTATTATTACTCCCAGAACGGAAGAAACCGCGATAAACTTTATCTTGTCCCTGTCGGTTTTTCTTTTTCTCTTTTTCTGCTTTTTAACGTTTCCCGACGAATGAGGGGAAGAGCTTTTTCTGTTGCTGTTGCCGTTTCCGTTTTTCATCGGCTCGGAGGAATGCGGCTGTCCGTTATGACCGGCCATACCTCCGCCGCTTTTGGGTGAAGGACGGGGAACGGGCATCGTTATTTCGCTGGAATATTCCTCGGCGGGAACGGGCTGTTCAAAAAGACGGTCCACAAACTCGGTCACGGTGGAAATCCTTTCCTCCGAGTCAAGTCTCATACCCCTCATTATAACGTCCGAAACGTTTTTGGGCACATGTCGGCTTATAAGCATCGGGTCGGTAAGAGCGTCCTCAACAAGCCTGTCGGGAGCGGAAGGGGGCGTAACGCCGGTAAGACAGCGGTAAAGCACCGCCGCAATCCCGTAAACGTCCGTCCAGCTCCCGTTTCTTTTGGAGCTGGAATACAGCTCGGGAGCCGCATAGCCGCCGAAAACCTCATAGCCTATATCGCTGTCGGCGGTATGAGCGGCGCTTATGGAAAAGCCTATAAGCTTAAGCTCGTTTTTTTCGCTCACGAAAATGGTTGAAGTGCTTATGCCGCGGTGGATTATCCCCAGACCGTGAAGCATACTCAAAGCGGTAAGCACGGGCGGGAAAAGCTCCTTCACCTGTTCCCACGTCATTATTTCGCCGCAGTTGGTGAGATAAGCCTTAAGGCTTATCCCCCCTATATATTCCATTACCGCATAGGCGGTGTTATTCTGGGTGAAAACGTCCAGAACGGGCTGTACACATCGGATATTCGACGAGCGCATAAGGGTGGTGTGCAGCTCGATAAATTCCGCAAGATAGGTTTTATAAAGAGGGAGCTTGTTGGAGCGCACCGAAATTATTTCCTCGTCTCTCTCTCTTACGCAAAGAGTGTCGGGCATATACTCGCGCACGGTCACCTTGCGTCCCGTTTGGGTGTCGAAGCCTATATACAAAGCGGATTCGCCGCTGTAGCCGATCAGCTTTCCCACTATGTAACGCTCCGCCAGAAACGTTTTGGGAGCAAGATATGAGGAAATGTAGGATTCGGTATCGAACAAGCCGCATAGGGGACAGGTTCCGTGGTCGTTAAGCTCGCCCATACAGCTCATACACAGATTTGTTTCTTTTCTCATATTTTAATGAAATCTCTTTCCGTTTTTTATTTTAATTTTACCTCAAAAAACCCCCTCTGTCAAGTAAATAAAATTTCGAAGGGCGATTTTTGTTGACAAACAAAGGGTTTGGTGGTATATTTATTGTAAAGGCGAAAATTTTTTGAGGGACTCTTTTTACATAATTATCAAAGTGGTTACAAAATAGTTACAAAAAATCGGGAGGACGGTATGTTTTTTAAAAAGAAAGACAAAAACTGTATGACCGCCGAACAGCTCAGAGGGCTGGACAAAAGGCAGCTGAAATATGTTACCCAAAGGGATTACGAAAAAGGCGGGGAGAAAAAAATAGGAGACCAAGGCGCGGTTAACGTAACGGGAAACGATTTCACCATAGTCTGCTTCGGAAAAACGGTTTTCAGCGCGCCCATAAACGAGATAAAAGCGGGCGAGCTTATGGATCTCTCCGGCTTCACCGCCGCTCATACGGGAAAGGACGGGGAGAAAATATGCGTGGTGGCAAGGTACAGCGAGGGAAAAGTCAAATTATAACGATCAATAAACGGGCAATAAATTCTCGAAATCTATTGACAATCCCTCTTATTTATGATAAAATATTTTTTGTAAGAACATTTTTAAAAAATTTCTTACACAACAATTTACGATCCTTATCCAGAGCAGCCGAGTGACAGGCACGTTGACGCTGCAGCAACCGTCCGACCTTTCGGAAAAGGTGCTACTTCCTGCGCCTATGGAATATTTATAGGCGGAAGATGAGGGGTGCTGAATATCAACGCCCCGATAGGAGGGCGTTTTTTTGTTGGTACATTTCACGTAGGGGGAAAAGGCAAAGTCAAAACCCGTTCAATGCCCCCAAAAAAACAGAAAGGAAAGTTTTAAAAATGGCAAAACGTTTATTTACCTCGGAAAGCGTTACCGAGGGTCACCCCGACAAAATATGCGACAGAATAAGCGACAGCATTCTGGACGAGCTTTTAAGACAGGACCCCATGAGCAGAGTCGCCTGTGAAACCTGTACCACCACCGGTATGGTTATGGTTATGGGAGAGATCACCACGGAGGGTTATGTGGATATCCCCAAAACCGTAAGAAACGCGGTAAAGGATATAGGCTATGACAACGCCGCTTACGGCTTCGACTGCAACACCTGTTCCGTCGTCACCTCCATTGACGAACAGTCCGCCGACATCGCCATGGGCGTCGACAACGCTCTCGAGGGAAGAGAGGAAAACAAGCTGGATACCGGCGCGGGAGATCAGGGAATGATGTTCGGCTACGCCTGCGACGAAACCCCTGAGCTTATGCCTTTGCCCATATCTCTGGCGCACAAGCTGGCGAAACGTCTCACGGAGTGCAGAAAAAGCGGCGAGATACCTTACATTCTTCCCGACGGAAAATCTCAGGTGACCGTGGAGTACGAGAACGACAAGCCCGTCCGCGTGGACACCGTGGTAATTTCCACCCAGCATAAGGCAAGCGCGACACTTTTACAGATAAGGGCGGACATTGTGGAAAAGGTAATAAAGCCCACCATTCCCGCCAATCTGTTGGACAACGAGACGAAAATATACGTCAACCCCACCGGGCGCTTCGTTATCGGAGGTCCTCAGGGGGACAGCGGCCTCACCGGAAGAAAGATAATCGTCGACACCTACGGCGGCTACGCGAGACACGGCGGCGGCGCTTTCTCGGGAAAGGATCCCACCAAGGTTGACCGCTCCGCCGCATATGCGGCGAGACACGTGGCCAAAAACATAGTGGCGGCGGGTCTGGCGAAACGCTGCGAGGTACAATTGGCTTACGCCATAGGCGTGGCCAAGCCCGTTTCCGTATTGGTGGACACCTTCGGCACGGGAAAATACGGCGACGACAAAATCGAAAAAGCCGTGGAAAAGGTATTCGACCTGAGACCCGCCGCCATTATCGAAGCCCTTGAGCTCAGGAAGCCCCAGTACGCCGCCCTTTCCGCCTACGGACATATGGGTCGCGAGGATCTCGGGGTAAAGTGGGAGGAAAGGAATAAGACCGAGGAGCTGTTGAAGGCGGTTGAAGAGATGGTGTAAGCTGCAATTAAAAGGCTGTTTAACAAAATAAAAAGCGGCGAAGCCGCATAATGTCCTTTTCGCTTCTTTTTCGGACACCGAAAAGGAAGTGGGGTGTGGGGCGAAGCCCCACTGCCACAAGGCGAGAGTAAAAAACAAACTCATAAGTCTGTCGCGTAAAAACAATACGTTAGAAGCGGGCGAAGCCGCCGCTTCGGGATAAAAACAAAAAACTTACGGTATAAACCCGTTAAATCCGTTTCAAAACGAGATTTGGCGGGTTTTTAACGTATGCTTGTTTTTCTGTACCGAAGCGGCGGCGCAGCCGCGAACGGAGCCGAAGCGATAGCGAAGGCGGAGGGAGCCGACGCGGAGCGATAGCGAAGCGGCGACAAATTTTCCGTTAGGAAAATTTGGGCTGCGCCCCCTGCTGTTGGGCAGTTTTGGCGTAGGAGTAGTTTTGACTGATGGGGCGGGTTGCGGAGGGTGATAACCGAACATAAGAAAAGTTTTTTATGGGTACGCAATTATTGGCAATAACCGATAGACAATCAAGAAAATGTAACCAAAAAGCTTTATTGGGAGCGGTTATACCCTTTGAAAACCCTATTTCCTTTTTGGAGTCCAAAAAAGAAGCAAAATTTTTTTTAAAACGGGTATTGACAAAGCTGTATAAACTGTATATAATAGATATATACAGTTGAAATCCAAAAGAAGGGAGGCGGAAGGATGACCGTAATAATCGACAACAAAAGCGGCGCGCCCATATACGACCAAATTTATTCACAGATAAAAAACCAGATAATAAGCGGAGCTTTGAAGGAAAACGAAATGCTGCCGTCCATAAGAGGGCTGGCAAAGGATCTGAAAATAAGCTTTGTTACCACCAAGCGGGCTTATGACGAACTGGAGAGAGAGGGCTTCATATATACGATTCAGGCAAAGGGCTGTTATGTGGCGCCGAAAAACGTCGAACTGCTCCGAGAGGAAAACCTGAAACGGATAGAATGTCATATCGAGGAAATAGTACGGCTTTCCGCCGCCTGTAATCTTGTAAAAAACGACATAAAGGAAATGTTGGATTTTGCCTTTGAAGCGGAAAAAGAGGAGGAATGAAAATGACAAACGCTTTGGAAATCAAAAACCTGTCGAAAAGCTTCGGAAGCTTTAAGCTGGACAATGTGAGCCTGACGCTGCCAACCGGCTGTATTATGGGACTTATCGGCGAAAACGGAGCGGGAAAGAGCACTCTTATAAAGCTCATTCTCAACATTCTCCATAAGGACAGCGGAACCGTTACCGTTTTGGGAAGAGACAATACCGACAATATAAGGCTCACAAAAGAGGAAGTGGGTGTAGTCACCGACGAGGTGGGAATCCCCGAATGTCTTAAGGCGGGACAGGTGGGAAAAATAATGAAGCACACCTTCAAATACTGGGACGAAAAGGCTTTTGAAAATTATCTTATAAAGCTCGACATACCTAAAGACAAGCAATTCAAGGATTTTTCCCGAGGCAACAAAATGAAGCTGGGAATAGCTGCGGCGCTTTCCCATAACAGCAGGCTTTTGCTGTTGGACGAGGCGACAAGCGGCCTTGATCCGGTGGTAAGGGACGAGGTGGTGGAAATGCTGAGCGATTTCACCCGCGACGAAGGACATTCCATTCTTATTTCCTCCCACATCGTGAGCGATCTGGAAAAGCTGTGCGACTATGTTGCCTTCCTTCATAAAGGAAAACTGCTGCTTTGCGAGGAAAAGGACAGACTGACGGAGGAATACTGCGTAGTACGCGGCGAAAAAGGAATACTGGCGGGGATCGAGCCCAAGTCAGTGCTCAACAAAAAAGAAACGCCCTATTCGGAAGAGGGGATAGTTTTAAGAAAGGCCGCCCCGAAAAACGCGTCGGTCAGCCCCGTAAGTATCGAAGAGCTGTTTGTTTATACGGTAAAGGGAGAAAGGAGCGATAGTATATGAAAGCGCTTATGCTTAAGGATTTTTATATGATAAAAAAATACTGCCGTTCTTATTTATTGGTTTTGGCGGTGTTTTCGGCGGTGTCGGTTTTCGATTCCACCTGGCTGCCCTCGGCGATGTCGCTGCTTTGCGTTATGGCGGCAATGCTGCCCGTTACGCTGATGGCCTATGACGAGCGCAGTCATTGGAACGAGTACTGCGCGGCGCTGCCCTACGGAAACGGGGCTTTTGTTTCATCAAAGTATGTTCTGTGCCTTATATGCCAGCTGGCGGTCGCGGCGGTTTTTCTGCTTATCAGAATCATCGGGGGCGGCGCGGATATGACGGAATTTTTAATAAGCTCCTTCTTAGCAATATGCTGTTCATGCGTTTTCGCTGCGATTACGCTTCCTTTGGTGCTTTGGCTGGGGGTTGAAAAGGGTCGGGTTCTTTACTATGTGTTCATAGTGATAGGTTTTGCGGCTTCGGGAGCACTTAAGAGCTTGTCAATCAGCGAAAAAGCGGATATAAGAGCGGTTTTCGACATTCTGGCGGCGGTTCTTCCTATTTTGGCGGCAGCGGCGTTTATTGCGTCCTGGGCAATATCGGTGATTATTTACGGGAAGAAAGAGATAAGGTAAAGCGAAAAACAGCGTATAAGCTCCCCCAACAAAGGGACTGTAAATAAACAATCAATTCTGTTTTCGCTTCCTTTTGTGATCCAAAAAGGAAATAGGATTACCAAAGAGTCAAAGCCCCTTTGGCAGCTGCCCGTAGAAGTGAAACTCTCGCCGTGGGAGCAAAATTTCGGACGGAGTCCGAAAAGCGTTTGCGTCGGAGACAGTCGCGAAGCGACAGTCTCTTATACTAATCTTTAATCATATTGTAGACGAAGTCGGAAATATAATTAAAGATTACACTCAAAACACTAATCTTTGGTCAACATTTTTTGTCTATAATCTGACCAAGGATTAGCATTAAGCGCCTCCGCAAGTTTTGAAAGAGGGGAAACCCTGAAAGAGAGGGCTTCCCCTGAGACCCAAACAAATTTTGTGTAAAACAGAATAAAGCACTTCCGATCAGCCAAGACTCAAGTTAAGAAAAAACTGAAAGGAAGTGTTTTAATTATGGAAAAAACATCAAAAGAACTGCTTAAGGAA
>CATLBH010000010.1 GCA_949878745.1 uncultured Ruminiclostridium sp.
TGCCAGTCACGAACAGCGGAAAAAGCCTGATTGCCCGCACAGGAAAATAGTTTCCTGTCAATTTCATAAAACTGTCTTTCGGGTAGCCCAGCACCAACAGACCATCTTCCATGTTCCGCACAAAAACAGGATAGTCTTGCAGGTAGCCTTTTGAGAACACGGCCACATCCTGAATCGTGTACTGCGTTGGTATTTCCTCCGGCAAAAATAGCGCCCAATCACATTTCCCATCTGCATTAAGCAGCATAGCCCAAATATGATTGCGCTCTAACTCCTGCGACCTTTCTTCTGATATGCCGGATGCCGCCAAATCAGCGGCCACGGCCTCTAACATATTCGCTGGGGACGCTGAACCGTATTCTTTGGACACGATGCCGCTGAACGTCAAAGCAAACGCCAGAATGTTGACGAACAGGAGAACCAGTGCAAAGGCAAAAAAGGAGAGAAGATATTTTGAGATATATTTTCCAAATGCTTTCATCTGCTATTTCCTCGCCAGCAGCTTATAGCCCAGCCCCTTGACCGTCAGCAGGGAAACTGGCTTTGACGGGTCTGCCTCAATCTTCTCCCGGACGCGCCGCACATGGGCGTTCAGGCTGTTTTCATAGCCGAAAGGATTGTCGCCCCATAGGGCCTCGCAGAGTATGTCCACTGTCACAATGCGGCCCTCATTCTTCGCAAGAGTTTCCAGCAGCCTATGCTCCATCGCTGTCAAGGGAAGTATCTCACCGCCCTTATCCACCTCGGCCCGGCTGAAATCCACCGTACAGCTATCCAACTTCAAAACGGTTGCGTCCTCTTTGTAGCACCGACGCAGAACAGCATAGACCCGCAACAAAAATTCTTGCGGCAGAAAAGGTTTTGCAATATAATCATCGGCTCCAAGTCCAAGCCCCGCCAGCTTGTCCGCCGCCTCGTCACGGGCTGTCAGAAAAATCACGGGAATATCCGTCCATGTGCGTATCTGCTCCATCAGCGAAAAGCCGTCGCCGTCCGGGAGCATCACATCTAAAATCGCCAAATCAGGCTTTTCCGTTTTAACAGCGGTAATTCCATCTTTCATATTTGCGGCGGAAACAAGATGCTGAAAGCCCTCGTCCGCTAAAATAGTCGATACCATTTTCAAAAGCTCCGGCTCGTCATCGACCAGCAGGAGTTTTTTGCTGTGTAAAAATGAATTGTCCATAGCTGTTTCTTCATAGGTGTGTTCATAATTTCAATGCTGCTGATGAATTCTAATTTTTTTCTTCCTGCCATTTTGTTCCTCCACTCAAATAAATTTATCGAAAACAAAAATCCCGCCAATAAACGACGGGATTGCTCTCTATATACTTACCGACACAAGAAAGGATAATTATTCCATGCCAAAAATAAATTTTTAGATTTTGTATAGTTGAACAAAAATTATAATTCTTTTTTATGCAATTTAACTGTACTAAACCTTGTAATAACCTTTTCGCCACAAAATAAAATCAAAACAGCCTATTTAATTGTTCCATAATTTCCATATCCTTTTAAATGCTGTCTTAGTCCCCCTTATATCATATTTTGCCGAAATTTGTTCTATAAAATCACTCAGCCTTTTCTCATCCGCCATATCGACCAACTTACATACTTTTTTATGATTTACTTTATCGTCAAGGTCCTTTTTTAAAAGCTTTATTACGGTATTTTGTTTAACTTTAGAGGGAATTTCTTCTAACGCTGAATATAAAAAGCCGTTAAGATCCAGCACTATGCTGTACTCTATAAGATCGGCAATGTGTCGATATTTATTTTTAGTGTTGTTTTCGATAAGTTGTTGAAGAATATTTGAAAACAAAGTGTTTATCGCTTCGGTTGCCCTCGACCGATCCGACACAACAAATAACTCATTACAATTAGGAATCATGCCCGTGTTTTCCCAATATTTACAGCAATAAAATGCTGTCGATCGCAAAAACATACTTTTTCTTTTTTGCGTAAGAATGCTGTAATCAATTAAATTTACGCCTCCGCCGTTGAAAATACATTTGCCTTTATTATCTGTATTTGCAGCCATTTCATTTATCACGAGAAAAGCAGAAACAATGGCGGTTCTATCCTTGCAGCCAATATTTTCGTATTCGTCGTTAAGGTAGCGAAGCTCTTTTATCGCCTCGCTGGATACAACGAAGTTTTCATGTTCTTTCGCTAAAAAGCTGAAATAGGCTTCAATCAAGGCCTTTGATTCTTCATATTCAAATTTTATTCCTCCTTTCTCCTCGCACATTTTGAAGAACCGATATGTAGTAAATATAATTGGAGTGCTTAGTTCTGTGCTTTTGCACAGTTTCTCGAATATTTCGCTAACGTGATCTTTAATTAAGGCGGTATATTTCCGAATATCTGTTTCAAGATCGTTTATTAAAACAGAATACTGTCGCAAAACATCGTGATACTTTTCCGATTTTGAGATCATACGGATAATGCAAGGCAAATACTCATCGAATAAATTATATTTTGTTAAAGCTTTGATAATATTGGTTTTGATGCTTGATTCAGCACTTATATATTTTATGGCAAAAGATTCGCACACTGTGTTGGAAAGCAGCCTCAAGTTTTTTGATGCCAAAGCGTTGTTGACGGCGTCAATATATGCGACCAACGCTTCTGTTTCGGTTATTGCTTTTTCTGATTGGGCAATAATTCTGTCAATTAACTTTCTTTCTTTTTCTGTTTCGATATCAACCATACCGCCAACTAATTTTACAACAATATTATAAAGAGCATTGCCTTTTTGGACAGCATTTTTCCTAAAGTCAACAAAATGACAAAGTGCGCCGTTCAAGTATGCTTTTTTCCACTTAGCCTGTGCCGAGGAGGCAATATTGTCAATTCTGTTAAAGCCGAGTCTGTCAACAATAATGATGTCAAGTTCACTTTCTGACAGTCCACATACTTTTTCTGTCAATTCCACCATGTCGGAAAACTTTTTCAGATTGTTGAAGTTCTCATCTGTAAGCATATCGGCGATAGTTGTTGCAAATTTATTTGTAACAACGTCTTTGGACGTACTTTTATCATCAAACAGCTGCTGAAAGAATTTTAAAAAAATCGATATTGCGCCTTCGTCTTGCATATAATTGTCTATGTTTTCAAAAAAACAATTTATTATAAGGGGTTTTTCCGTATCCGCAGCATATTTCAACGCAAATTCAAGTCCTTTTTGCAGTTCAACGTTCGCGAGGGTAATTTTAGTGCGAAGAAGAACATACATATAATATCCGGCTATGTACTCGCTGTTTAACTCTGTATACGAAGTGAAGTCCTTGATATAAAGTTTATATGAATCTAACAGTTTTTCCATATTAACGGTAAATGAATTCTCTATCATTCCCATAAACAAGCTATCTTCCGCTTCAATATTCGGAGCATAATACCGCTCTTTAAAATCATAAACAGCAAATGATGACACTACCTTGGAAAATTCATAGTCCGTAGGTGGCATTCCCTGCTCCTCTGATATATTATTAATGCAGCCACGTACACACCGTTAATATCAAAATCGGCAATTGAATATCCATAAGTGGTATAGCTTAAATTCAAGCAATTTTGCGTTGGAAAAACATATGACAACGCCGCAATCCACATTATGTTATTTTCCTTGCTGTCCGCTAAAACGATCCGACAGCCAAGATCTCCGTCTTTCAGTCTTATTAAGGCAGTAATAAGACTTTTTAATATTTGAAGGCGTTCTTCGTACTCATTTATAAATTCCAAAATTTCATTTACGGTTATAGGCGTAAAGCCCGGTTTATGACCAAGCTGAATATCGTTCTCCGAATCCAACAAACATTCATTTTTCAGTAAATTGGGTGTAACTACCGAATTATCGTTCGGAAAAAACTCCTCTCTCAATATATCACAGCATACCACGGGAGACGAACAGTAAGAGACAGGATATTGAGTTATATCGGATAAATCACATATTGTAGCGCATTGATACGGAGTTAAAGGTCTGTTTCCTGTCCAGTCAAAACCCAAGTCTTTTGCGTAAATGAATATACATTTTTCTTGATTCCCGATCATTTTTCTGCAATAACTAAAGCATTGGGGATGCTCTTCCATAGCCATTGCGGATGCCTTATTACAGTTGATCATGTTATGTTCGGCATTAGTAAACCATTCATAATAACCGTATGTTAAGGGAGCCCTGTAAGATGCCACGACTATACTGTCAACAAAAGGAAATGAATCAATAACATCTTTATATCCCGAAGTATATGTATAGTATTGAAAGCCCTGATTTTGCCCTTTTATTCCGTTTTTAAACGAACCGTAAATTGCTCTTTCTATTGACATTGTTTTTCCCTTTCATTCTTAAACTTAAAAATTCTTTTGTCTAAACCATAATAAGCCGACAATGTAAAATAACGCCGATGTTAATACGGCAACAATAATACCTAAAGTTAATTCTGTTTCGTTCATTGAAGCTGATTCTATCAAACAAGACAAAAGCAAGTAATTGGTTATATCTATTTTCCTGTTTGTAAAAACGCTCAAATAGTTTGGCAGCAATGGCACGATCACTACCGCACATAAGCAAACCAGCGACGCTTTTTTTGCTAAAAAGGATACCACGGTCACACATATTCCTATGGCTATGATTATTAAAATTTGTATTCCTACGATCACAAAAACGCGCTTTATGTTTTGTATTTTCGCTATTCCGTTTATTAACAAGGAAAATATTACGCCGATCTGACAAGTAATGATTAAAGGAAAAAGCGATATTACCGATGTAATAATATATTTTGTATAAAGCTTAGAACGCTTTGCACCTTTGGTAATCGCAAATAACATATATCCGCCCTTTTTCTCGGAGCCAATAAATGATGTTATTAGAAATACAATTAAGAAAATAAAAAAGCTTCCCGATAATATTCCCGTAATAATATTGTCGCACGATGTGTTGTCGGCGGCGTTTAATGACGGTAATGACAAGATCCCAATGTTATAATTATCTCCGCTTTTAAAAGCGTCAATAACATTCTGCGGAAAAAGCAGCGCCGCCTTTTCAAAAGCTTTTAATATTTCAATGCTCATAATTGATAATATTACCGTGACTGTTATATGTATTAAATATCTTGATGAAAAAAGCGATCTTTTTAAAGAAGGTTTTATTATTTTCATTTATGTATACCCATTTTCCACAGCAAAATCTCTTCTTTGCTCATGCGCACTTTTTCGGCTTTGCCTTTAACAAATTCCTTTATTTCAACTATTTTATCCAATATTTCATTTTCAGTTTCGCCAAATATATTTATTTCCTTTGGAGAGTTAAAGTTGTAGCATATATCGTTCGCTAAAAAATCTGTTTTTCCCAAAAAAACAGACGGGTCTTCAATTTCGGCTACGTATTTGTATTGCTCATAGACATTTAGATCCGCATCAAGAATAATATCCGAAACTTTTCCGTTACGGATCACGCCGAATACGGAAGCAAATTTTATAAGCTCGTGAATGTTGTGACTTGTTAAAAATACGGTTATCCCTTCCGATGATAATTGCTGCAATAAAACTCTGATCTCGTTCATACCTTTTGGATCTATACCGTTAAAAGGCTCATCCAATATAAGTATTTTGGGAGAATTTATCATTCCGCAAGCAATATCAAGTCTCCTTTTCATTCCTAACGAAAACTGTCCGATGGATTTATTGACAATGTCGCCAAGTCCAACCTTTTTCAGCAAATTTACAGCTAAATCTTTGTCCGTTTCACCCATCATACATGCAAGCCTTGTAATATATTTTAAAGCACTTATTTGTTGTTCGGTATTAAACACGTCCATAACCGAACCAATTTTTGCTCTTTGTTTTTCGACATCGGTATCGTTAAAAAACATAAGACTTCCCGTATACGAAACGATCATACCAAGCAAGATTTTAAGCAAACTTGTTTTTCCCGCTCCGTTATGACCTATTAAACCGAAAATTTCGCCCTGCGGCACATAAAAAGATACATTGTCTAAAATTAAGGTTTCATTGTACTT
The DNA here is from genome assembly GCA_949878745.1 of uncultured Ruminiclostridium sp. GTDB lineage: Bacteria > Bacillota > Clostridia > Oscillospirales > Ruminococcaceae > Ruminiclostridium_E. The sequence continues at coordinate 6,015 of CATLBH010000010.1, forward strand.
TAACGATACATTTTTTAATTCAATTGCCTTTGTCATTTTTTCCTTTCCGAAACTGTCATTGCTATCTTTTGGCGCACAAAAACACTTTTTCGATAATTATTACATTCAATTATTGCAGATTTTTTATTACCGAAATACTGCATATTTTATGTGCGGTCGAAATGGGCCTTTCTATACAATAACGGCATATATGGTATATTATATTTTTTAAATTTTGCTCATTGCTACAAGTTACATAGGATTTTTTTAAAATTTTCTCCATCGTATTTATCCACTCACTAAGCTTTTCCTTATATTCACCATCTTCATCATATTTTACCAAATCCTTTGGAATTTCTCGTATTTTGGGAGTGCAAATAATAAGACCGTCATGGAATGAGAGAACGTCCATAACAAAAAAGGAAATCCTGCTGTGCCTGGATTTTGCGTCCAATGTGCAAAAGTCCAGCCATTTGCACATTATATAGTCGATATGATGCCGAGCAACGTCATTCTGCCTGTTTATATAGTCCACTATGGTCTTTTTGTCCGCTGCGAGAATATAATCCCGCTTTGCGTTTCGTTTATTTATTAACAGGCATTTCTCTATCAGCTCACCTCTAAACTGCATCAGATCTTCATAGTAAAATTCATCGAGATGCTTTGTGAAAAATGTTTTCTGCGCTCTGTCTATAAGAACCATTATCGGATCGATCCAGTCTCCTTGCTTAACTATGGCGTGTCCGCGCGGAAGCTTAGCTAACATTTTCTTTTGTTCATCGGAAAGACCGATCGACGAACCCGCCGCTTGAATATCTTTTTCACCGGGCAAACGAAGTATTATTTTTGTACTGGTATTTGATATTGCCACATCGGCAACAGCAGACGGAGTTTGATCAACAATGATAAAGCCTTCTCCGTATGTTCTCATTTCGGATATAGCTTCACTGATCGATTTGACGGATTGTCCTTGGACATTGGAAGAATCTTCGCTAAGATTTGTTGAACAATTTGGCAAAATATTATGGGCTTCTTCCAAAATCGTAATATGCCGCAAAGGATAGTTTGCCTGCTTAGCAGTAGCCTTGCGATAATTTTTTAATTTCATAATAATTACACCCATAATGAGTGATTTTACATCAGCGGATCCCACGGTGCTCAAATCGATTACAGTGTTCTCATCAAATAATACCTCATCAGAAATAGTTCCGTCGGATTCAAATATAGATCCCACTATGCCTTTTGTCAGTGAAGAAACACGTGTTACCAGTGCTCCTATGTAGTCACCCTTAGCTTGTACCGAGTAGCCAGACTTATTTATTATTGTTGGCAATACCTCTAAAACATTTTTAAAGCTTGGGAATTTCACTTCCCCCGGCATAATATAAATGGAATTTTTTAAATCCCAGCCAACTTTTCTGTAAGCGTGCTCTATGGCGTCGGAAAGTATCGCAGGCATAGCGGCGGTTAATGGCCAGCAAGCTCCGATGATCGTTTTTACTTGTTCTATATGATCGGCAACTTTAACTTTTTCATAGGGAAATTCAAACGGATTTATTCTTAACAATCTACACAAGTCGGGGTCTGCGGTAAAAATATTTATTCCGGGCATTTTGCCGAATTCGTTTTTATATTCTCCTTTTGCGGGTTCTACAACAAGAAACTTAACATTGCTGTAACCGCCATCGCTGTTTTTAATATTGCTTAAGCTGTATATCATTTTATATATCGCATTGCTCTTGCCTGTTCCTGGAGTACCACAAACAAACATATGCGATGCAATAGTATTAACATACAGTTTTACCTCCGTACCGTCCTTCTTTCCCATATAAACGACTTCGCCTAAACGTATTTCTCTGTTTCCCGGTTTATTGTAATCATCTGTAACAATATTTCTTCCGAATTCCGCTATTTCCGCCACGGTAATCCCAGATACGGATTCCGTTCCTCCAAATACCTCTTTGGGAGATTTTTCCACCCAAGACATATCCAATACTTGGTTTTGCCTTTTCCATTATCTTTTCAAGGTAATTATATCCGTCTGATGGGTGTTTGGAAAATCGTTTTTCATAGTAATGACTATAGTGACTGTACTTATTATCATTGGTAATATTTAGTTCTTCTTTCCATTTCATGTATTCTTCGTAATTACGTTCCGCAAGCTCCTTATCCCACATATTAACTAATTCTTGTCCCGATTTTATCCCAGAACTACGTGAAGCACCTGCGCCTAAAATAAAACAAAATTTTCTTGGGTGTGGACCGACATTAACGTCTTTAACTTCGTTTATAAATCCTTGAATAGACAATTTTTCACAACACATAATTTTTACTCTTCCTTTGATTTGTACGCCTTATGTAATTAACACATAGTATCATATTATCAAAACATTTTACATATAAAAAATTGCTTTTTTAACCCAATACCTTACACTGACAGTCAGCTGTTACTTCAAACACAATACAAAAGCGAAACTACCGTATCCACTATGTCATCATATGTGTAAATTTCAAAGTCACTGTATCCTGCTTTTATCCTTTGCCATTCATCTGTACTAAAATCTGCTCTTCGACCTACAACTAAATATTTTCTCGGCTTGTAAACTGTAAATCCGTATTTCTTCTCAAACCATTTTCTATTAGCACTGTCATAAAAATATTCGGCGTAAACTGACAACTGGGATATGTACGAATTCAGCTCCGCACTAAATGCTTCTCTGTTTTCATTGCCTACTATTGCCTTGACTTTTAATGAAGGTAGCTTAAACTCTACTATATCTACGGTACCGTTAGCTTTCACAACAAAAAAATCAGGCTTAAGGTCTTTCCGTTCTTCACCATTCTGCCATATGCACAATAACTGGTTTTTAAGAATAACTCCTGCAAACGTCATTAGAAGTATAAACGAATTTTCTTCCTCTGCAAGAAACGATGTGATATCTGTTTCTTTATTATCTTTATCGCCAAAAATCTCAACAAATCGATTGATTATAGGCAATTTGCTGTACTTTCCTTCAGCTGGTATGGGCAGCGTGTAAAACAGATCTTTTTTCCACAATTCATTATACTTTGGCAGATAGCACTGAAAGGTCTGACTGTAGTTGTCACCATCAATATCCTCTCCCTTGTATTTGCACGGGTAAAAATCAATCCACTTCGCTATCCTTGTCTTCAGATTATCGTTTTCAACATAATGAAATCGGCAATTTATGAGTCTATGAAAACTTCCTTTCCTAAAGTCAATGAAACCTGAGTTAAATCCTACAAGGGATTCCTCTGATGTAAAATTATATCCCAAATTGACCAGTTTAAGAACGGCATCATTGGTCGGTAAAAATAGGTCAGCAATGTCCTGGGATTCGGATACTAATGGAATTGTGGGATTATAGTCGGAAAGTTTTAATCCAAGCACCTTGCATATGAATTGCTGAACCGACAATTCCTCGTCAGAATAATCAAATGTCTGAACAAGAAGCTGATTCTCTCCCAATATCTCTCTTGTATCTTTCGGCAGGATCTCATCCATGTACTCAACTGCAATATAATCCCGACCAATATAAAATATCAGCTTGGTAAGGTTCATCATCAAAGTATTGGTGTCTTTTTCTGATATGTGATTTTCTTTCACATAACCCTTCATCGGCAAAAGATACTTATGGCTTATTTCCAATGCGATTTTTTCCACCAGATCGATGCAAGGATTCATCTTTCTTAACAGTTCCTTTCCCAATAGTTCAAAGTTATCAAGTTCATCATTTTCTTTCATATATTGTTTTCCTTTTTTAAAATTAAGAGTTTTACTGTAACTATAAATCTGTTCCTCCGGCATTGTACAGAATCACAATCTGCTGCTTAAATCCCAGAGTGTAAGATTTTTGTTTTTTCACCATGTTGACCATCGCCTTTTAGCTTAGATTGTTCAACTTTTTCTGTCCACACTTATATACTAACACCACCCCAAAGGGAAATGGAAAGGAAACAGCTATACAGAAGTAATAAGCAGCCATATGCCACTATCGGAAATGATAAAGATGACATCCAGAAAAGCGTTTAAAAGAGCGTTTGTGGGATAAAGTCAAGCAATGAAATCAATCCTTCAATCGTCAACATCCGCTCAGCTCTCCTTCCCCAGATTTCTGCAAGTATCGAACAATGTGCTTCAACAAACTTATTAGTTGTTGCAATAACTGTTTATTACATTTTAGTACTACGAGAAATTTATTTAACCAACATGATTTGAATAATATACAATTATACTATGTTGACCTTTTCAGTCTGTCCCAATTAAAGATACCACACAGTCATTCATAAGACAATAGAAAACCAACCAAACGGTCAAAATTCGACAATAAACTGCAACTTTGTTTATAATTTTAACAATTTATATTTCGACCAACTATAACATATTTTCATGTAATTTTTTCTCATATGTATAAATTAACCGCTATAATGTTAAAATTGGATTGTATCAGAAACAAAAACAGGCTTGTCCTTATAAATTTAATTTAAGTATAACATAATTTGGAAAAATTTCAATACTTTTTGCACAACGTGTCGAAATATTGCACAACTGGTAATTTTATTGTTGTACTGACCAAAATTTTGCTGTTTCGATTGTGCAAATTCACATAATTTTTTGGCAATTGACTTATCTCAAATTGGATTTCAAATACACCAATTTGATAAAATAACAATATTAAAATCGGGCAGGAAAACTGCCCGATTTAACACATTGTTTTTAATGCCGCCCTACATCCCCATACTCATTACCATGCCCTCGGATTCTTCCTGTTCCTCAATCATATCCTCATCCTCGCATTGCTCTTCATCTTCGCCCAAGGGAAAGAAGAAATAAATAAATAACGGAAAACACCACTGCGGCGACTCAAAGAAATTTGGTTTGACAGTAATATCTTTCGTGAATTTTCGTTGATATTTACAAATTTTGCTTGACAATTTTCTCAATTTTTGCTATAATGTAATGAAAACAGTAATGATTGCTGTTTAAGAAGAACAAAAATTGAAAAATAAAGGAGAACAAAAGCTATGAAGAAGTATGTTTGCCCGATCTGCGGCTATGTTCATGAAGGAAACGAGCCTCCCGAAAAGTGCCCCCAGTGCGGCGCTCCCGGTTCAAAATTCCAGGAGCAGAGCGCGGAAGGCCTTGTATTTGCCGATGAGCACAGAGTAGGCGTAGCAAAAGACGTAGATCCCGAAATTGTCGAGGGTCTCAGAATGAACTTCACCGGCGAGTGCACCGAGGTTGGTATGTATTTGGCAATGTCAAGAGTTGCCGACAGAGAGGGCTTCCCCGAAGTTGCGGAGGCCTATAAGAGAATCGCTTACGAAGAGGCGGAACACGCCGCAAAGTTTGCCGAGCTGCTTGGCGAGGTTGTTACCGATTCCACAAAGAAGAACCTCGAGCTCAGACTTGCCGCGGAGCATGGCGCTACCGCAGGAAAAATGGAAATCGCAAAGAAAGCGAAGGCTTTGGGCTTGGATGCCATTCATGATACCGTTCACGAAATGGCAAAGGACGAAGCGAGACACGGCAAGGCGTTCAACGGCCTTTTGAACAGATATTTCAAGTAAAAATACAACTTGCGTATAATATAAATACCGCGATCCAACCTTATTGAGGACGGATCGCGGTATTTTTTTAACTATGTCAACATTCTTCATATTTGCTTGCCTGCAATTCGAATAAACGCGAATATTTACCCTGTTTTTTCAGCAATTCCGAATGTGAACCCTGTTCGATTATTTGTCCGTTTTCAAGGAAAAGTATCTTGTCGCAAAGAGTAATGCTTGACAGCCTGTGGGAAATCAGAAGGGCGCTTTTGTCCTTTGATAAGCTGACAAAGTCGTCAAAAATCCGGCGCTCCGCAACTGGATCGAGAGCGGCGGAGGGCTCGTCCAGCAAAATAATCGGAGCGTCACGGAAAAAGGCTCTTGCCAGCGAAACTCTCTGCCATTGCCCTCCCGACAGTTCCCTTCCCTTTGGATCAAACAGACGGGTCAGGTTTTCATTCAGCCCTTTTTCCCATTCGCCTATAAAATCGGTTACGCGGCTTTTTTCACAAGCCTCCATCAGCGCTTTATCGTTTTCCGCCTTCGATATGTCGGAAAGCGCTATGTTTTCCCGCAAAGTGAAGCTGTACCTTACATAGCTTTGGAACAGTACTCCGAACAATTCTCTCAGCTTAGTAATGTCGTATTCGCGGGCGTCCTTCCCGTCTATGAGAATCCGCCCCTCCGTGGGATCGTAAAAACGGCAAAGGAGCTTTACGACGGTGCTTTTTCCCGCGCCGTTCAGCCCTACCAGTCCCACGGTTTCGCCGGAGGAAAGGGAGAAGGAGCAGTTTTTCAGAATATACCGTTCGGTATCCGGATACTTAAACGACACGTTTTTAAACTCTATGGAGGGATTGCCGACGGGCGTGAGCGTTCCTCCGCTTTCAAGCTTGGATTTCATCTCGATAATCTCACGAACGTCCTCAAAGCTTTTCATAAGTTCCACCAACCGCGGCACAGTCCTGCATACGGATTTCAGGTGGAATTCGAATTTGGCGCTTACGGAGCGATAATAAGTTATGTCGCCTACCCCCAGCGCTCCCGAAAATAACCCGAATACCGAATATAAAAATATTGCCGCGTTTCCCAAAAACGAAGAGACAAATCCCGCGCTCTGCCACGTAAATTTGTTTTTGTTCAGTTTCATTTTCGAGTTATGAAGCTCGTTCCACGCTTCATTGTACCGTTCGTTGAAAAAACCGTTCAGGTCATACAGCTTGATTTCCTGAAGCGCGTCTCCAAAATAAATATCTTTATAATATGACAGCTTTCTGTCATAAATAGAAGAATAGTGTTCAAATTCATATTCTTTTTTCTGAGTTGTTATATTGCCGATTATATAGGGAATTCCCGCTATTATAATCAAAAGGGGTATCCACCACTCAAGCTCGCACAGTAAAACCAGCGAAACTATAAGCGAAACCGCCGACCTGATAAAGTTCATCATGTCCATAGTCATGGCATTGGTTGTCAATCTCATAACCCTTGTTACATAATTCAGCTTATTTCTCATCTTGCTTGAATCATAAAAAGCCAGATCAATTTTCGCTATTTTGTCCAGCACTACATTGTCAAGGTAATAATCCAAAGCGTCGCTATATTTATACGATACAACTCCGGACGCGGTGGAAAAGGCGTTACCGAACACCTCAACCGCGCAGTACAAAACGGCGAAGATCAGCATGGTATAAAGCGTATCGGCATTCGCGGCCCCGCCCAAGTATGACATAAGGGCGTTTATCAGTTCACGCAAAAAAAACATCGGCAGATAGACAATAACGACCCTTATCATCGTACAGGCCATGTACAGAATGAAGTATTTTTTGGAGGCTGTATATGTCATTTTAACGGCTTTGGCACAGCTTCCGAAATACCCCGCCGCGGACGATATTATTTTTTTCATTTGTCCCTCCCCGCGCCGTCTTTCAGATATTTTTCCGCCTGCATACGGTACAGCTCGGCATATCTGCCGTTCAGCCGCATCAGTTCATCATGAGTTCCGCTTTCAAGAAGCGTTCCCTTTTCCATCAGGAAAACCCTGTCCGCCATAAAAACGCTTGACAGCCGATGTGACACAAGGACGGCGCCTTTATTCCCGCAATGCTTAGCAAAGGATTTGAACAGGAAGTCCTCCGCTTCCGGGTCGAGAGCGGAGGAGGGCTCGTCCAGTATCGTTATGTCCGCGCCACGGAACAGCGCTCTGGCAATCGCGATTTTCTGCCACTGCCCCAAAGACGGTTCATAGCCTTCCGACGAAAACTGTCTTGTCAGCTCCGTTTCGTATCCTTGGGGGAACTTCTCGAATATTCCGTCGGCTCCGGAGGAACGGGACGCCTCTTTAAATTTTTCGTTATTGTCGCCGTCCTTCAAAGAGGATAAGACAATGTTTTCCTTTGCGGTTAAAGCGTACTTTGTGATACTTTGAAAACAAACGCCGAACACCGGGTACAGCTCGGACTGCTTAATTGATTTTATATTCCTTCCGCCGATAAATATTTCCCCCGACTCCGGCTCGTAAAAGCGCAGCATCAATTTTATAATCGTGCTTTTTCCCGCGCCGTTCACTCCCACAAGGGCTATTTTCTCTTTTCTTTCGATTTTGAAGCTGAGATTTTTAACGGCATAGCTGTCGGAATTGGGATATTTAAATGACACGTTTCTGAACTCGATTTCGGGGAAGGGTTCGATTTTTTCTGTTTTATTTTTGGGGGCAATGTACGTGTTTTCGAAATCATACGTTTTTTCTATAAATTCAATAAATTGCAATATAAAAGGTACCGTTCGGTTAAGATGAAACGGAATCGCCGAGAACAGATACGAAATATGAGATTTTATCGTGGCGGTAAACCCGATAAACAGCGAAAGCGTACCGACAGACATATTGCCGTCCTTAACGGAAAAAACGGATAAAATGATGATCATTATCAGGCTCACATTTTCTAGAACAGAAGCGAAAAAGACTTTATATGTGCCTTTTTTAAAAAGCTCCGCTCTTTCGACCCTTATTTCGTTCCACAGCCCGTTGCATTTTGACCTGAAATAGTCCGCGAGATTATAGATTCTCAGTTCCTGCGCGGACTCGTCGCCTAACATTAGTAAGCGGAGATAGTTTTTTTCACGATGCTTGGGTATATAATCGATGGAAAACATGTCCATCGCTTTCTGGCTTTTATACTCAAAATACGCGCCGGGAAAACAAGTTACGCAAAATATTACGGCAAATAAAAAATTATAGGAGCAGAACATTATAAGCGCCGATATAAACGCAATTGCCATAAAAAATGTATTACACAAATAATCTATGTTATGTATTATTTTATTACGGCATGTTTGAACGACCTCAAATAAATTGCGATTTTCGGGATTATCGTAAAAAGCCGTATCGATTCCCGACATTTTTTCCATGATCAGTATATCAAGATAATAAGTTACTTTATCATTTATGTATGGATAAAGTATATTTTCGGAAAGAAACCCGGCTATTGCTTCTATAAGCGTCAAGGACAAATAAACGACGATAACAAGCATAAGAGAAGATATGCCAGCAAAGGCTGTTTCCGCTATTGTCAGCGAATCTATAATCACTTTCCAAATGTAAATAAGAAATATGGGAGCAAAATAGCCGACAGACTTGACAATAAGGTATATTATATAGCGCATCGGTGCCGCGGTCATAATGGTTTTATTAAGATATTTTTCGGCAGTGAAAAATTCTTTTATTTTTGTTATTGCTTTATTCATACTTTCCTCATCTTTTTATTATACTTTTTTGTGGAAAAATATTGTAACATATTATGTAATAAAAGTCAATAGATAATTTTTTAAGTTTTAATATGTTCAGATATGGACATTTTTTCTTCCTTAAAAATAAAATGTTGTTGCCATGAAAATTTTGGGGGTAAGATTGACAACAATTAGCAAAAAATATACTTATTAAAGGACGGTGAGTATTCCGCCGGTTTGGCTTTTGGATTATCGAAGCTAAAGGAAAAACTACAAGAGCTACCTCACGGATACCGCCGTGTCCTTAAAAATGGGCGACTTTAATACACACTCCGATTTTCTATTTTTCAAAAGAAAACGGCGATTTGAAATTTGATATTTCAAAACCGCCGTTAGGCTACTGGTTATTTAGAAACTGTTCCAATAGGAATGGTGTGCGGAATTTCTAGCAAATTTTGTTGATGACAAGGCAAAAATCCGCAGGCGGGCAGCTTACGCAATAAGCCCGTCAAAGATTTTTAACACACGATGTGTTATACCAATCCCTTTTTAAACTGACGTAATACCCACAGTTTAATACTAATCCAACAGTTTAAAGAGGGATTAGTATTAGTCATTTGCCCATAGTCGGCGCAAGGATGCGCCGACTATGGGCAAATGACAAAACGCAAGTCAGCGGCAAAATATGCCGAAAAGACGTGCACCAATTCCTATTGGAACAGTTTCTTAGTTTTTGCGAGCAGATATTCAGCCGCTGAAACAACGTTTTTTATTTTGCCGTTGTTCTGGCAAAAATGCTGAATATTATCAGGATGCGTCTGCTGACTTAATCGAAACACTGCCCCTTACATTTCCCAAAGCGTCGTCCGGAGCCTGGAGGTACAACTGATAGGTTCCGGGCTTTGTTGCTGGAGACCCAACGATAAAATCTGCGATACATTCCAGCGATTCACCCGGCTGCCGCAGGTTATTCACAGACCAATAGGCAACATCTTTCTGTTCGTCCTTTGCGAAAAAGACCTTTATTCTGCTTCCCGTTTTCGCTGAAATATCATACAAAATTTCGTCCCCGTCGGATAATGTGTATTCCCCCAGGAAAATGGTTTCTGCTGCCACTACGGTCTTGAAATCGATGGGGATTATTTCCACGTCAGTTTTATCATCCGGGTCATCCATGTCCTCCAACAGTTCAACCACTTCCGCCTCGGTCATATAGAAAACGCCTGTGATTTTGTTTTCTACATCACGGACAATTTTGATATTGATAGTTCCTTTTGGGTTCATATTCAGCGTATAAAAGGATTTGTTAGGCCGGATGTCTAAAAAGATGTTGACAAGCTGGCTCTGGTAGTAGTAATCTTTACCGTCCATAGTAACGCCTACCGCCTGATATTCTGTCGCCTGGGCTTCCGCCCATTCTTTTTCGTGCTTCTCTTCCAGTTCGTCAAATTCCTCGCCCCGATTCAGTTTATCAAAAAGTATGGATTGAAATGCCCAATTCCCATCTTCCAAAGCCCTATCCAGCCAAATTTCCAGTTCCGCTTTGTCCATGTAGTCCGACAGGGTGGAGAAAAACGCCATTTCTTCATCGGCATACGCTTTTTCGGCAAAGTCGGTAAACAAAGCGGAGTTTGTGTCAAACCAACGCACAGCGACAGAGAAAAACGCAAAATCTCTGTCAGCATAGAGCTTTTCAAGCCATCTCTTTTGAGCATTTTTATCCAGACGAGGAAAAGCGATTTCAAACAGCAGCAAGCTGTCAGCCTCATAGTACCGCTCTACCTGAGACGCATAGTCCTTGCTGTCTGTGCTTGTTGCGGGAGTTTTATCCACATCCACCCGGGGGGGTGCCTCTATGCGATCAACTGCTGCGTCAACAGGGTAAACACCAACAAAAGCCGCACCTAAAAGTATGCACAATGTCAGAACAAACGTCAACATTTTAACTGTCCTTGATTGTTCCCCAAATTTCATAATTGCACCTAACCTTTCTTTTAATAGCTGTTTATTTTCGCTCAAAGTGACAGCCCCAAGATTTTCCTTGTATTTTCCAACTGCCGCCATAGCGTCAAGTAAGGTTTTCCCATAATCCTGCGCGTTGCCGCTCCCAATTTTAGCGAGGACGGCTTCATCACAGGAAAATTCACAAGCCTTGGTAATTTCCCGGCTCATAAGATAAACCAACGGATTAAACCAATGCAGGCAGACTGTAACCTGCACCAGCCACTTATAAAACATATCCCGCCGCTTATAATGTGTCAGTTCGTGCAGTACGATATACTGAAAATCTTTTTCGGAAATATTCATGCTCGGCAATACGATACATGGATGGAAAAATCCAATTAACAGCGGAGAAGAAATCAACGGATTGACACATAATTCAATCGGTTTTTTTATACCCGCCCGCTCTGTCACAATGGAAAGGCGATCTAAAATTCCTATGTCAGAAACGGGAGCCAATCCGGCATTGATATACCGTATAAAGCCTTGATAGATTGTTACTTTCCGTATCAGCATACCCAGCGCAACCATCAGCCAAATTAGCCAGATATGATTTATCATCAGTGATGTGATGTCTTTAAGAGGATGTGCAGTTACCAATTCTTCTACCGGGACATTTGTGTTTTCGTTATCCGGCTCTAAACTGACAGCAGGAGGAAGAATATTTTCCGAAGCATTAACCGGCCTTTGTGATTCCGATAAAGAAGCGTTTTTTGTAATTGCTTCATCGACCGCTTGATAGGTTTTCCCCATCAAATTTGTTTCTGGCCCAAAGGGAAGCAACAGCCGCAGGATAACAATGAGCCAAATATAATACTGCCACTGTCGGCTGATTTTATGTTTCAAAAATCGTTCACCACAAAACAAAGCCAGAATGAGCAGGGCTCCGGAAAAAGACATAGACAAGAAGACTTTCAAAACCATGTTCATTTTTCTCGCCCTTTCTCCAGCAGTTTTTTCAGCTCTTCATATTCCTCGTCTGCCATCAAATCACCTAAAATCAAATTAGAAACCAGTTCACTTGCGTTTCCCTCATAGATTTTATCCAAGAAATTTTTTGTTTGTGCCGTCTGATATTCCGTTTCTGAAACCAGTGTTGTGTATTCGTTGCGCCGACCAATTTTTTTAGCACTTAGAAAACCCTTGTTAATCAGCCGCGACAAAAGGACAATCAATGTATTCTTTTGACACGGTTTTCCTTTGGCCGCCAGTCCATCCATGATATAGGGGAACAATGTCACCTCCTTTGGATTTCCCCATGCAATTTTCATAATCTCAAGTTCGGTATCTGATAGTTGTTGTACCATGTTTCTTTCCTCCTTAATGTACGACGCGGTGTTGACATTAAAAGTATAACATATCGTTGTACTTTTGTCAAGCCCGCAAGTACGATCCTTGGCAAACTGTGTATTCCAAATTTCGCAAATGAAATGATGATGGGGTATTAAAAAAGGTATTTAAAGCACCTTGGGAAGACGCTGATATGGAAAATTTGAGCATAGATTCAACATCAATCAGGCTTCATCAAAGTGATAACGGGGGAAAACTCCGAGAAAAGCTGTAAGTTTGTCAAGAGGTGGCAGAACTGCAAAAATTAATGCTGTAGTAGATGGGTTGGGAAACCCTGTAGAATTTTTGCTAAGTCGTGGAAACGAGCATGATTCAATACATATTTTTGCCGCCCGCATTAACATCCGCTGCTTGATTTTTTGTACAGCGTGTGCTAAAATAAATTTTGCACTTTAGCGATCAGTAGGATTACGCGTTTTGCAACTCATATCAAGATTTTGACTGCCGAGTTGTGGTAGAATATAATCACAGGAGGGAAACAGCCTTGTACGAATGGAACGAAGCAGTACAGAAAATGCTGGACTGGATAGAGAAAAATATCGGCGAAAACCCCACTCTTCTAAAAATATCGAAACAGGTCGGATACTCACCCTATTACTGCTCGGTTCAGTTTCACAAAATCTGCGGTATGACGATAAAGCTATATATTTCGGGACGGCGGCTGGCGCTGGCTGCGCTGGATTTGCGAGACACGAAGGAGCGAATAATCGATATTGCCCTAAAATACGGGTTTTCTTCTCAGGAGGCTTTGACGAGAGCCTTTACGGCGGCGTTCGGCTGCGCACCGGCGGCGTACAGGAGAAGTCCCGCACCCTTTCCGCTTCCCATACGTAAGGTGGTTTTCTTTCCCGAACACTATTATGAGCTCTATAAAGGAGGAATTAAAATGAGCGATATTACCGAAGCCAGAGTAAGAGCGGAGTTCATTCCCGCTCACAGGTATATCGGAATATGGGACGATGCCGCTGAGGACTACGGCGGTTTCTGGGAGCGCCATAACTGCGACGAGGTGTGCGGCACTATCGACAGTATGAGCAACGTCAGCGACCTTATAATAACATGTCATACGGCGGGCTGGACGTTAAACGGGGGAAAGCGCCGCTACTTCTACGGCTTGGGCGTTCCCAAGGATTACGGAAGCCCCGTTCCCGACGGCTTTGAGATCCGCGATATTCCCGCTTCTTATTATCTGATTTTTTATCACCCGCCCTTCGATTATCTTAAGGACAACGGCGAGGTTATGGAAAGCGTGGAAAAGCTGGCGTGGAATTATGACATAAATGATTTCGGCGGGGGAAAATACGTCTGGAACGAAAGCGCCCCCTGCTACCAGCGGCATAATCCGGAAGTGATAGGTTATGAGGTGTTAAGGCCGATAAAATTAAAATAATTTTACCGTAAAGTCAACACGGCGCGCCCGTGCGGAGAGCGTTTATTTCTCTTTGCGCGGGCGCACCGCGTTTTTATACCGATTTCTTTTAAACTGTGGGATTTGTATTAAAAAGACTTTGAGCATAGATTCAACATCAATCAGGGTTCATCAAAGTGCTAACGGGGGACAACTCCGAAAAAAGCTGTAAGTTTGGCAAGAGGTGGCAAAACTGCAAAAATTCATGCTGTAGTAGATGGGTTGTGAAACCCTGTAAAATTTATGCTAAGTCGTGGAAATAAGCATAATTCAACTCGTGAATATATTATAGGGAAAATCGCTGATTATACCATTCCACCGCGGTCTTGTGATTCTGAGCAGTGGTTTTGCGATTGGCGGAAAAATAAGGCCGCTTGAATTTTTTAAAAAAAGTTAAATGACCTGTTTTTTTACCATGAAAAAAAACAAATGACCGAAAATATTTCCCGAACTTTATTTTTTCTTTTGGCAAAAGGACTTGTTAAAATTCGCGGCAAAATTTCCACCAAAAAAATACATATTGAAAATACACAAAAGGGAAAGCGCGGCTTAAAATGTTTTTTTATTATTTCACAGCATTTTTTTCGTTAAATTCGATAAAAGGATTTTTCACACAATTATTTAGTACGACCTGTACAAAACAGTGCCGATTGATTTATAATAAATCACCAAAAATACCTTCATCGCATTTTTTAATAATAATTTATTGGGGTGAAAAACTGCGTTGAAGCAAGCGATGTTCATACACAAAAAACAAATGAACGTAATATTTCCCCGACGAAAAAAATTCACGTAAAATTTGCATTTTTTTACAGGATATGATATGATTATTGCTGCAAAATATAGAACAAAGAAAGGTTGCTTTAATGAAAACGGATTTTTTTAGGGGAGTCCGTCACGGAATACCGATAGCGCTCGGCTATATTTCGGTATCCTTCGGATTCGGTATAATGGCGGTTGGAACGGGGCTGTCGCCTTTAACGGCGGTTATGATATCGGTGACGAACCTCACGTCGGCGGGACAAGCTGCGGGAGTGTCGGTGATAGCGGCGGGAGGAACATTGGCGGAAATGGCTCTGACGCAGCTTATCATAAATATACGCTATTCCCTGATGGGCTTTTCCCTCTCACAGAAGCTGAGCCGAAATTTCGGCACCGCGCGCAGAATGGCGGCTTCCTTCGGAATAACCGACGAAATTTTCGCGGTGGCTTCCTCCCAGCCTCACGAAATTACTCCCTCCTATATGTACGGCCTTATAGCGGCGGGCTTTTTCGGCTGGAGTCTCGGTACTCTTTTGGGAGCACTGGCGGGGCAGATATTACCGCAGCCGTTCACCGACGCGATGGGTTTGGTGCTGTACGGAATGTTTTTGGCGATAATTATTCCGCCAGCAAGAAGAAAATTAAGCGTTTTGTCTGTGGTTCTGATCGCGGCGGGAATTTCAGTGCTGTGCAAATACGCGTTCACTTTTCTGAGCGGAGGCTTTTCCGTTATAATAAGCGGCGTCGCGGCGGCCGCCGCAGGGGCTCTGCTTTTTCCGGTAAAGGACGGTGAAGTATGAGTATAGCTTTATATATAGCGGTTATGGCTTTGGTGACCTATCTTATCAGAATGGTTCCTTTTACCTTTTTCAGAAGAAGGATAAATTCGCGTTTTTTAAGGAGTTTTCTTTTCTATATTCCATATGCCGTATTAAGCGCCATGACCATACCGGCAATTTTTTACTCTACGGGAGACGTAATAACGGCTGCGGTGGGAACGGTCATAGCCGTTGTTCTGGCTTATTTCGGGCTGCCGCTTATCGTTGTGGCTCTTGCGGCTTCGGCGGGAGCGCTGATAACGGGTTTTTTAATTTAAGAAACACATAAGCTTTATAATTTAAAGGAGCAAAGCACATTATGTTTTTTAAAAAAAATAAAAAAATCGACTTTTCGGAGGATTTTGCGGCGAAACTCGCAAAGACTCTTCCACATATAAAAAAGGTACAGTTTTGTTATGTAAAACCCAAAGAATTGGAAAATATGCTTGACAATGACATAAGCTCGGTGCTGACGCTACAACCGGTCAATTATTATGCCGAAAAAAGCAGGTTTTGGCAGTGTGTATTTTACTTTGATGATGAGTATAATAACATAGTAATGAGATTCGAGCTTTATGAAAACGACAGAAAAAGTTTTGGCGGAAGGTACAGAAAAATAACCAGTGAGCATTACGATAAAATTCTTATGAAATTCGGTCAAAGAGCGGGAATTGCTTTTTAAAACTTTTTAGCCTTTTTTACTTAAAAAAAGCAAATGTTGTTCCCAACGTTTTTTTGATTTTTGTATAAAATAACAATTTATCGAATTTTAAGACAATTTTCATTTAAAAATACGGTTATTTTACACAAATCCTTAAATTTTCGCTATATTTGATAAAAAAGCCTATACTGCGGGCTTTGCGGCCTTTAGGTTATTAGGCAAAAAAAGCGTTGTCGGTAAAAAGTATAAAAAAATCAATAGTTAATTGTTACAAATTCACAACATTTATTTTGATAAAAATGTATATTGCTTACTTTTACCAATTTATGTATAATTGAAGTGACAGAAAAAGGACATATATTTTTTGTCAAAGCTTCAGCCGAAACTTACTCCGCCGGTACCACAGCGAGAAGCCTTCGGCTGCGAAAAAACAGTAAGTAAAGAGTAAAAGAGAAAATTTTTAGGAGGACACAATGAAGAAGAAACTTATTTCAATTTTTTTGGCGGCTGCCATGACACTGTCACTGACAGCCTGCACACAGGAATCCTCAGGCGGTGACAACTCAACTACCACCACCGCCGGCAGCGGAGACGATGCGGCCGATACCACCACTAGCGCCGCAGAAGGCAACGGCGCTTCCGGTGAAACCATCACTCTCAGAGTATGGGGCGGTGAGGAAGATCAGGCTTTGCTTGCCGAATTGGTAAACGATTTCAAGGCGGCTCATTCCGATCAGAATTTTGATATCCAGATCGGCGTAGAATCAGAATCCACTGCCAAGGATACCGTTCTTACCGATATATCCGCCGCTGCGGACGTATTCGCTTTTGCCAGCGACCAGATCGCTTCACTCGTGAGAGCGGGCGCTCTCGCCAACCTTGACAGTATGAGCGAGGTTCTGACAAATTATTCCGGAAAGTCCATTGACGACGTTAAGTCCGCCAACAGCGCAGGTACCATCGGCTCCGCAACCTTCAAGGACAATCTTTACGCTTTCCCCATGAGCGGCGGCAACAACTATTTCCTTTATTATGACGCAAACGTTCTCTCCGAGGACGACGTAAAGTCTTGGGACACAATGCTTGCCAAGGCATCGGAATCCGGAAAGCAGGTAGGTATGACCTTGGCTTCCGGCT
This sequence comes from uncultured Ruminiclostridium sp., assembly GCA_949878745.1. Classification (GTDB taxonomy): domain Bacteria; phylum Bacillota; class Clostridia; order Oscillospirales; family Ruminococcaceae; genus Ruminiclostridium_E. Next base: position 23,428 of record CATLBH010000010.1, read on the forward strand.
GGTATCTCTCCAGCTTCTTCATGGGTGCGGGCTTCACTTCCTCCACCAATGACGACGGAACCACCAACTGTGACTGGAACGGCACCTCTGCCGACGGTTACACCGGCGTACAGGTAGTTGAAGGCATTCTCGGAATTACCAACAGCTCCGCTTTCCTTCCCGTTGCAGACGGCGACCTTTCCAACCAGATCGCTTCCGGAAACCTTTGCGCCGTAGTTGACGGTACTTGGGATGCCGACGCCGCTCAGGCCGCTTTCGGCGAAGGCTACAGAGCCACCAAGCTCCCCACCTTTACCTGCAACGGCACTCAGCTTCAGCAGTACACCTACACCGGTTCCAAGCTTATCGGCGTTAACGCCCTCAGCGAAAACGTAGGCTGGGCTACCGTTCTTGCCGAATTCCTCACCAACGAACAGTCTCAGGCAAAGCGTTTCGAGCAGAGACAGCTTTCTCCTTCCAACCTTGTTGTATCCGAACGTGACGACGTTAAGGCTAACATTGCGGGCGCTGCTTCCATGGAACAAGATAACTTCGGTTCCATTCAGGACGTGGGCGAGAAGTTCTGGGATCCTACCAAGACTCTCGGCGAGCTCTGCGCTCAGAAGTCCCTGACCGTCGGCGATACCGCTGGCATTCAGCAGGCTCTCGATACCGCGGTAGAAGGTATCACCGCCGCGCTGCAGTAAGTTTGACAAAAAAGCTTGATTCCGCTCTGACGCCAATCCCGTTTCGCCTTTGAGTAAAACCTCAAACCGAAAAAGGGGTTCCACCGAAATACCGTGCGCTCATTATAACTCATTGTAAAGAGAATCGGTATTAACACGATCCAGCAGGTTAATGAGCTGAAATAATCCGCTTCAAAGGCTCATATGCAAGCATATGAGCCTTTGTTTTTGGATATTTTTTCAGCACCGACCATTCGATAAGCATATTAACAAACAGTAAATTTATAGTAAAGGCAGGAAACCAATATGGCAAAAGCAAAAAAAATAAATAAAGTTTCCGACTTTTTTAAATCAATCGGCGGTTTTTTTAAAAGCTTCGCCGAAGCGGTGGCTAAGGGCGATATTTTCGTTAAGCTGTCGCTGATTTGGGTAGGAGCGGGTTACGCGGGAAGAAAACAGTTTATCCGTTCTCTGCTTGTAACGATACTTCAAGCGGCCGTTATCGTCTACAGTGTTTTGGTAGCGCCGCAGTATATTTCAAAATTCCATAATCTGGGCGAGGTTCAGATGGAAATGGTGTTTGACATAAACACCATGAAGAACGTGCCCAACGATTACGACGATTCCTTCCAGATACTCTTGTTCTCGGTAGTAAGTATAATTATCTGGATAGTGTTCTTTTTCTTTTGGATCAAAAATGTCATTAGCGCGTACAAGCTTCAGAAAAAAGCGGAAAAAGGCGAGCACATAAATAACTTCAAGGAAGATGTCACATCTTACCTGAACGAAAAATTCCATATCACCCTTCTTTCCGTCCCCGTTTTGGGCATAGTTCTTTTCAGCATAGTACCTATTTTCATACTGATTCTCGTAGCCTTTACCAACTATGACCAGGAACATATGGCTCCCACCGCATTGTTTACATGGACCGGGCTTACAAACTTTATAAATCTGTTTGGCGGCGGCGGAATGACCGTTACCTTCGGCTATTCCTTTGTAAGGGTATTGGGCTGGACTTTGGTGTGGGCGTTTTTCGCGACGTTCACCACTTATTTCGGCGGTATTCTTTTGGCGCTGTTCCTGAACAATAAACGCACCAAGCTTGCGAAGCTTTGGAGAGCGCTGTTTGTCGTAACCATTGCGGTACCGCAGTTCGTATCCCTGCTTCTTGTAAGAAACTTTTTCGCCAATAACGGTATAGCCAACACCATGCTGTCAAATATGGGGGTTACGGACTTTCTGCAAAACATAGGTCTGCTGAGTTACGATTATATACCGTTTCTATCCGCGCCGGGGTGGGCGCATGTTACAATTATAATGGTAAACATATGGATAGGTATACCGTACCAGATGCTGATCGCGACAGGCGTGCTGTCGAATCTTCCCGTAGACCAGATCGAAAGCGCGCGCATAGACGGCGCGAATACGGGACAGATATTCCGTCATATTACGATGCCCTATGTTTTGTTTGTAACGGGGCCTGCTCTTGTAACGGATTTTGTTAAAAACATAAATAACTTTAATGTAATCTACCTGCTTACTCAGGACGTATTTACCACCACCGACCAGTATCTTGCCAACAGCCAGGCGAAGGAGGTCGACCTTCTGGTAACGTGGCTGTTCCGGCTTACGCAGGAATACTACAACTACAAGATGGCCTCGGTCATCGGCATCTGCGTATTCGTAATATGCGCCGTATTTACATTGGTTGCCTTTAACCTTATGACCGGCAAGGATAAAGAGGAGGTGTACAACTGATGACTCAAAAGGGCAAAACAATTCAGCTTATAAAGGATATTTTAAGACACGTTGTTATAGTCTTAATGGTGTCCGTCTGGCTTATCCCCATAATCTGGCTGATTGCCACCTCGTTCAGCGCCTATCCCGGCAGAAACACTTCCAATTTTTTCCCCGAACAATGGTCGCTTCAGAACTATATCAATATTCTCAATCCCACGTCTCATACGGTAAACTTTCCCATCTGGATGTGGAACACCTTTAAAATAGCCATGGCGGTATGTATTGTGTGCACTCTGTTTGCCGTTATGGTAGCGTATGCCACTTCGTTTTTCCGTTTCAAAACGAGAAAGCCGCTGATGAATGTGGCGGTAATACTGAACCTGTTCCCCGGCGTTTTAAGTATGATTTCGGTGTATTTCCTTCTGAAAGCCATGAATCTTACCAATACTCACATAGGTCTTACCTTAGTGTACTGCGCTTCGTCGGGTCTGGGCTATCTCATAGCCAAGGGTTATTTCGATACGGTTCCCAGAGCGCTGGTGGAAGCGGCGAAGCTTGACGGCGCAAGTCAGGCAAGAACGTTTTTCAGCATAATTCTTCCCATAAGCAAGCCCATAATAGTCTACACGGTAATAAGCTCCTTCCTAACACCCTGGACCGACTTCGTGTTCTCGAAAATGATACTGAATTCCGGTATCGCGGATATGTGGACTGTATCCATCGGTCTTTACAATATGCTTGACCGAAGCCTTATAAACACTTATTTCTCACAGTTCTGCGCGGGCGGCGTTATCGTGTCCATTCCCATTTCCGTTTTATTCGTTATTATGCAGAAGTTTTATGTGGAAGGCATTACGGGCGGCGCCGTCAAAGGCTGAGCGTCTGATTTTCACAGAGGCATCGGAGGTATCTTATGGCAGTATTCGGCCCTCGGAGCAGAATGTTAAGCGCGCGCAGACGTCCGTTTACCCTACCCGTTGTATCGGCAAATTGGCTGAAAAACGCGGGGGCGGTTCTGACCCTTATCTATTTTTTCGGTCTTACGGTTATCCAGAATGGCGTTTTACACGCTTCCGACTACACCTCGCAGGAATTCAGCGAGCTGATAAATAGGGACAACAGCGCTTTTATGCTGTCTGGAGTCGCCACAATATGCTACCTTATAGGCGTGGCGGCGATTCCGATATACGCTTTTCTGTTGGTTCAGGGAGTTTTACACACCTCCAACATTAAAAAATATGTTCTGTCGCTGTTGATATTCGCAGTGATTTCCGAAGTGCCCTACGATCTGGCCGTTTCGGGAAAAGCGTTTAACTGGGAGGATCAGAACGTTCTCTTCACTGCCCTTGTCGCGCTTGTTATGCTGTGGCTTCTGAAAATTTTCGAGGGCAAGGGCGCGGGTCCCAAGCTGCTGTGCTTTTTGACAGTGGCCGGCGGCTGTTTCTGGGCAATGGTTCTCGGGTGTAAATTCGGCGGCGGATTTGTGCTTATAACCGCCATACTCTTTTTGCTCAGGGAGAAAAAGGGGTGGAGCATTCTTGCGGCGCTGATCGTTAGCCTTATTTACGCCACCGCCCTTTTCGGCTTCGCTCCCGTGGCTTTGTACAGCGGAGAAAGAAAGTACCTTGAAAAAAAGAGCGCCAAATACTTCTACTATGTTTTTTATCCCGTAATGTTGGCGGCCTTTGCGGTAATTGTCATGGTAATACAGTAAGAGACGAAATTTAATTGCCCAAAAAATATTTAAAAATTTTTCAAGTCCGAACCCTACCGTAAAAGGTTAAGTTTGGACTTGAATTTTATCCTATTACTAAAAAATCGGAGGAAAAAAAGGTGAAACTCATCTTCAGATACATAAACAGGCATTTGGGCACTTTCCTTTTATCCACCCTTTTTCTGACGCTGGAGGCGGCGGCGGATCTGCTTCAGCCCGCTTTTATGTCCGCCATTGTGGACAAGGGGATAAAAAACGCCCAAGTGGGACAAATCTTGTTTTACGGCGCAATAATGCTTTCCATCGCCGCGGCGGGAGCCTTCTGCGCCGTTATGCGAAACAGGTTTGCCGGCCGCGTGTCCCAGACGGTGGGAAAAGAGCTTCGCCATGATATGTATCACAATGTGACTAACCTTTCCATGGAAAATATCGACCGTCTCCGCCCCGCCTCGATAATTACCCGAATCACCAACGACGTGTCCCAGGTTCAGGATTTTATCAACGGAATAATGCGCATTATGGTGAAAGCGCCCATAACCTGTATCGGCGCGGTGGCGCTTATTTTGATACAAACCCCGAAGCAAGCACCTGTTATAGCCGCCATACTCCTAATCGTGACTTTTCTTGTGTTCCTTAATATGCGAATCGGCTACCCCCGCTTCGGAACCGTACAGAAAAGAACCGACAGCCTTAACGGCGCGGCGCGGGAATTCCTTTCCTCCGTCCGCATCGTAAAGGCGTTTCGCGCCGAGGAAGCCGAAACGGAAAAATTCGAGGGGGTGTCCCGTGACTTGGCGTATGCCAACACCTCCGCCCTTCGTACGATGGCGTTTTTTTCCCCGCTGATAAGCTTAACGGTGAATTTCGGCATAGTACTCCTTCTGTGGATTTCGGGCAGCGGCCGAAGCGAAGAAATAGGAAAGCTGATGGCCTCCGTGAACTATATGACTCAGGTGCTGTTTGCCGCCTCCATGATCTCCAACGCCCTGAATACGGCGGTAAGGGCAGGGGCCTCTTCGGAAAGGATAAGCGAGGTGCTTAACGAAAAGCCCGCTCAAAGTCTTCCCGAATCCCCCCTTACGCCGAAAATCCAAGGGGATATACGCTTCGAAAACGTTTCCTTCGCTTATTCGGGGGCAGTCAACGCGGTACTGGATCGTATCTCTTTTCATATTCCCGCGGGAGAGACCGTCGGAATAATAGGGGCTACCGGTTCGGGAAAATCAACTCTTGTAAACCTGATTCCCCGTTTTTACGATCCCAAAAACGGCCGAGTTTACATAGACGGCTGCGACATGACCGAAATCGACCCAGCCCACCTTCGGAGGCATACGGCGACAGTGCCCCAAAAGGCGCTTCTCTTTTCGGGGACAATACGGGAAAATCTACTTTGGGGCAGCGCCGAAGCCACGGAGGAAGAGCTTAAAGCCGCTGCCCAAGCCGCCTGTGCCGAAGAATTTATAGAAAAAACCCCAAACGGCTATGACTCGGTACTGGGACAAGGCGGGGTAAATCTTTCGGGAGGACAAAAGCAGCGTCTTTCCATCGCGCGGGCGCTTGTAAGAAAGCCAAAAATACTTGTTCTTGACGACTGTACCAGCGCCCTTGACGCCACCACGGAAGCCAAGGTGCTGAAAAACCTCCGTAACCTTTTCACCGATACCACCGTGCTTCTGGTAAGCCAGCGCGTATCCGCGGTAATGCGTGCCCAACGTGTTCTTTGTCTGGATAACGGCCGCGTAAAAGGCTTAGATACCCATGAGGAGCTTTTAAAAACTTGTGACGTCTACCGTGAGATTTACCGTTCCCAGATAGGCGATAGCGAAGAAAAAGATATAAATATAAATAAATATAAAGAGGAGGAGCAAAATGTCTGAAAAAAATATGGGTATCCCTCCCGCCAATCTTAACGGTATATCCCGTCCCGGAAGGGGAGGAGCGGTAGTAAAGCCGAAAAATATGAAAGGAACTCTCGCGCGTTTGTGGCAAATCACCGAGGGAAAAAGAAGAGGACTTGGTCGGATACTGCTCCTGTCCGCCTTAGCCTCCGCCGCTTCTATCCTTTCACCTTACGTAACGGGAAAAGCGGTCACCGCCATAAGCGATAACGACCCTCTCACCGTGACTTTGATCTGTTTATCCGCCCTTTACCTCACCGACTGGCTGGTGAAATTTTTACAGGCCTTTTTTATGGCTTCTATCGGACAGCGCATAATACATCATATACGAACCGTCCTTTTCGGACACATAAAAACGCTTCCTCTATCCTTTTTCGACCGCCGAAGCCACGGAGAGCTGATGAGCCGTCTCACAAACGACGTGGACAATATCAGCACCACCGTCTCCAATTCCCTTACCCTGCTTCTGACCTACGGCTTTACCGTAGTCGGCGTATTCGTGATGATGCTGTGCTTAAACCCGTTTCTCACCTTAGTGGCACTGTCCGGTTCTGCTCTGATTTTTTTGCTCACCAAAACGATAACCAAAAGAACGAAAAAGCTTTTTTCAAAACAGCAGAAAAGCCTCGGCGCCCTTAACGGACAGGTGGAGGAAAGCGTATCCGGTCTTTCCGTGGTAAAAGCCTTTTGCCGCGAAGAAAAAACGGAAAAGGAATTCGAGGAAAAAAATGAGTCTCTGTGTAAGGTGTCCATAGACGCCCTTATCTGTTCCGGTTACCTTATGCCGCTTATGAACGTAATCAACAACGTTCTGTATGTGGCCGTTTCGGTGCTGAGCGGTATTCTTTTCGTAAACGGCAATATAAAAGACATCGGCCTGATTACCGGCTTTTTGCTGTATGTGCGCCAGTTTACCCGTCCCTTTGTGGAAATCGCGAACATTTACAATAATTTTCAGACCGCCGTAGCGGGAGCCGAACGCGTTTTTGAAATATTGGACGCGGCCTCGGAGCCTCCCGATAAGGCTGACGCGATAACGATGGAACGCCCGAAAGGAGATATTGAATTTCAAAATGTGGGATTTTCCTACGAACCCGACCGCCCCGTGCTTAAGGACATAAGCGTGAAAATCCCCGCGGGAACAAAAACCGCGATAGTGGGCGCGACGGGATCGGGAAAAACCACCGTTATAAATTTGCTCACAAGATTTTACGACGTGTCCTCCGGAAGCATACTTTTGGACGGTCACGACCTGCGGGATTACCGTATGGAGGATCTGCGGAAGGCCTTCGGCACTGTGCTTCAGGATACGGCGCTCTTCGCGGACTCCGTCCGAGCCAATATAGCTTACGGAAGACCGAACGCAGACATTGAGGAAATAAAGGCGGCCGCCGAAACGGCGGGAGCCGACGGCTTTATAGAAAGGCTGCCCTACGGCTACGACACCGTTCTGGAGCTTGGCGGGGCGGAGCTTTCTCAGGGGGAGCGCCAGCTTCTTACCATAGCGAGAGCAGTGCTTGCCGACGCTCCTATCCTGATACTGGACGAAGCCACCAGCTCCGTGGACACCGTCACCGAGCAAAAAATACGCAGAGCCATGTTAAAGCTCTGCGCCAACCGCACCTCGGTGATAATAGCTCACCGTCTGTCCACCGTAAGGGATTCCGATCTTATAATTCTCTTGGAAAACGGAAATATAGCGGAGCGGGGAACCCATAACGAACTGATGAAATTAAACGGTACTTACGCAGAAATGTACCGAACCCAGACGGAAATCATGGGATGAGCTTTTGCTCCGACGTAAGCGCCATATTGTTAATCAGGTTTTTTATCCGCCGATACGGAATCGAAATATAACCTTGTTTTCGCGAAAACGGCGGCGTTAACGGTTTTCGCTCCCGCGTTTTTGAGAGTCCTTGCCGCTTCGGACAAGGTGCTTCCCGTGGTGCTTATATCGTCCAGTATCAGAACGCTTCTGCCCTTTACGGTTTTCTCCTTTAAGCAGGAAAAGGCGTCCTTTACATTAACCGATCTTTCCTCCGCCGTTAAGGTTTTTTGCGGCTTGGTGTTCCTGATTTTTTTCAGAAGACCTATACAAGGCTTATCCGCCAGCTGTGCCGTTTCGTTGGCGATCAGCCTACACTGATCGTAGCCCCGCTTATAAATATCCCTTTTCCTCATGGGGACATAGGTGATAATGTCGGTTTCGTTTAAAACGGAACTGTCCCCTTTAACCAGCGCCTTGTATATAAGATAGGCCGCTCCGCTTATGGCGTAACCATCGCCGTCGTTTTTGAACCTGCCCGCGAATTCTTTTCCGAAGCTGTCATAAACGGCAAAGGCGGTAAAATGATCCACATAAGGTATAAAAACGTTTTTATCCGCCGAGGAGAACAAATTTACGCAGGTGTTGCATAAATATTCGTCAAAGGGTATCTCACAGCCGCACATACCGCAGCGGTTGGGATAAAAAAGATCGAGAATCAGTCTTTTCAGAATATAAATACGGTTCACAGCGGCTTCTCCCCGTTATTGGCCAGTCTTAAAAGCGCTCTTATACAGGAATAGCGAAGGGTTCTCCTGTCATTGTCCACCATCTCGCAAACCTGTTTTTTTGTGCCTATCAAAATAAGAATGTTTTTCGCCCTCGTAACGCCCGTGTACAGCAAATTGCGGTATTGAAGGTTTCTGCTTATGGAGGTAAGGGGCATTATTACAGCGTTGTACTCGCTGCCCTGGCTTTTATGCACCGTCACGGCGTAGGCAAGATCCAGCTTTTTCAGTAGATCGGGAGTGTAAAGCGCTTTTTTCCCGTCATAATTTACCGTAAGATTGCCGCTGTGCCTGTCCAGCTCTTCTATATAGCCAATATCCCCGTTAAACACACCCCTGCCGTATTCCGCGTCTTTCTTCCACTCGATATCGTAATCGTTTTTTATCTGCATCACCTTGTCGCCCTCGCGGAAAACGGTCTCAAACACCTTTACCTCGCTTTTTCCCTTGGAGGGCGGATTAAGGGCAAGCTGAAGATCTCGGTTAAGCTCCTTTGTGCCCGCGCAGCCCATTCTGGTGGGAGTCAGTATCTGTATGTCCTCTAGCGGGGAATAGCCGTATGTGTTCGGAAGCCTTTTTTTTGTCAGTTCTATCACAAGCCTCGGTATGTCTCTTTCGTTTTCACAGGGCATAAAGAAAAAGTCCTTTTTCCTGTCGCCCAGAAGGGGATACTCGCCGTTCACTATCCTGTGAGCGTTGGTAACAATAAGACTTTCCGACGCCTGACGGAATATTTCGGTGAGCTCCACTTTGGGTATCTCCCCGCCCGCTATAAGGTCTCTGAGAACGTTTCCCGCCCCCACCGAAGGAAGCTGATTGCTGTCCCCCACCATTATAAGGGAGGCCGACGGCTTAAGTGCCCTTAAAAGAGCCTCAAACAAAAGAACGTCCACCATAGACATTTCGTCAACCACGATCACGTCCGCCCTAAGGGGGTTCTTTTCGTTTCTTTTGAACATCAGCTTGTCTTTTACAGTAAAATCCACCTCCAGAAGGCGGTGTATGGTTCTGGCGTTTTCCCCCGTGACCTCGCTCATTCTCTTGGCCGCCCTTCCGGTGGGCGCGGCAAGAGAGATGCTCTTTTTGTGCTTTTTAAAAAGCTGTATAACACCGTTTAAGGTGGTGGTTTTTCCCGTTCCCGGCCCTCCGGTGAGAATAAACAGCCTGTTTCCGAGACATCCGTTTATCGCCGCCTTTTGAAGAGTCTCAAACTCTATGTCCAAAGCGAATTCCACACCCGCTATCTCTTCGGAAAGATCCTTGACTTCTCCCGCAGAGGTTTTCAGCATTTCGGTCAGTTTTTGAGAAATATATGTTTCGGCTCGGTAGTATTCGTTCAGATAAATATAGCTTTTCTCTCCTATATTGAGGATTTTAAGCTGTCCGTTTTTCAGCGCCTCGTCAAGTCCTCGGTGAATGTCTTCCACGCTCAGCGCCAAAAACCTTACCGCCGCGTCCACCGCCCTTTTCAAAGGAAGACAGGTGTGCCCCGCTCCCGCGTTTTCCCTTAATATGTACAGCATGGCGGCTATCACTCGGTTGACGCTGTCAACGCTTATTCCCTCCGCTCTCGCTATCTCGTCCGCCTGTTCAAAATCGACCCCCAGCTCATCGTCGCACAATATATAAGGATTTTCCTTTATAAAAAGAATGGAAGACACATCGTATTTTTTCCAGACCTGCGCCGCGGCCGCGGGGCCGATTCCAAAACGCTGCAAAAATTCTATAACGTTTTTTATTCCGCTGAGCTTGCGGTACTCGCTGCTGATAAAAAGCGCCTTGTCGCTCGTTACCCCTTTAAGCTCCGCAAGTCTCAGCGGGTCGTTTTCGATAACGTCAAGGGACTCCTCGCCGAAGCTCTGAACGATCTTTTTCGCCAATGCGGGGCCCAAGCCCTTTATTATGCCCGAACCCAGATATCTCCGTATTTCCTCCGGCGTGGTGGGAAGAGTGCGCGTGCAGCTTACCGCCTTAAACTGTCTCCCGTATTTGGGATTATTGACATAGTCTCCGTACAGCTCCAGCCGCTCACCTTCGGCAATATCCCCCAGCTCTCCCACAACGTCCACCGGTTCCCCGTCATGATTCAGCAAAAAAACTATATAGCCCGTTTCGGAGTTTTTATACACGATTTCCTCAACAAAGCCCTTTAACATTACCTGTCCGATTTCTTCCATCAGCCTCATTCCATTCTTTTAAAACTTCCGCCCTTTTTGCCGCTTATCCTATTTCCGAGACGGCGCCCCGACATATACCCCTCGGAAAGTCTCTTCGTAAGCGAATACAGGATTATCCTTAAAATAAAATATCCGCCCATTATCCCGAAAAAAACGCTAAGGAAAAACCATATAGCCTGCATAAAAATCACCTCGGTATATTTTATGCCAAGTCGGGCGTTCGGGTTACCTGTTTAATTTGACAAACGGCAAATTACGGCGTTCCAGTCCTCTTCCTCGTCTATCCTTTCAACGGCGAGTTTTTCCCTTTCCAGCGCCTCTTTTACTTCCTCGAGACGCTCGGTTATTATACCGGAAATGATAACGGTGCCATTTTCCTTTAAAAATCCTCTGAAATAAGGGCACATTTTTATAATAACGTCCGCTACGATATTTGCGGTAATAACGTCGTAGCCGAAGCCTATTTTTTCCCTCAGCTCGTGGTCGTCGATAATGTTTCCGCAATAGGCTTCATATCTTGTCTTATCAAATCCGTTTTGCTCTGTATTTTCGGAGGCGGTATTTACGGCGTTAAGGAACACGTCGGTCATAACCGCTTTTTCGGCGCCGAGAAGAAGTGCCGCAATCGAAAGGATCCCGCTGCCGCAGCCTAAATCCAACACCTTTTCGCCGCCCTTTATCACCGATTCCAGCGCTTCCATAACAAGCTTTGTGGTATGATGCTGCCCCGTGCCGAAGGAGGAAGCGGGATCTATCTCGAGTATTTTTCTGCCGCCGCTGTCGGGTACTTTTTCCCAGGTAGGCTTTATCAAAAGCTTTTTTCCCACATTAAAGGGCTTGTAATACTGCTTCCAATTGTTTGCCCAATCCTCCTCCCGTATACTTCCCGTTTCAATATCCAGAGAGCCGTAAAAACCGTCCTTATCCCTGTTTTTTATATCCTCAAGAGCGCCCTTGAGAGCCGAAAACATTTCCGCCCCCTGTGAATTTTCCTGAAGATACAGGGTGATATGGGTCTTTACGTCTTTAAGCCCCATAAGGTCGTCGTCAATGTAGTCCCAGTTCATTTCCTTGTTTGTCAGAAAATCCTCGAAATCCGCGCTGTCGTGAATCTCGAAGCCGTTTATCCCAAGCTCGCTCAGCAGCATTGTCAGAGGATAAACCGCCTCGGACTCGGTAAATACGTTTATTTTTTTAAAATCCATTATATTCATCCTTTCGGGTAAAAACATTCCCTTTTATTATGCCTTATTTTTGCCGAAATTTCAAGTGTTTTGGAAAAATTTTATTTATTTTGCGCTTGTTTTTTTGGATTGCAATATAAATAAAATGAAAATCGGGTGAAATTTTCAAAAACCCATTGACTTTGTGAACAATGTTCACTATAATAATTGTGAACATTGTTCAGAGGAATGGAGATATAAATTAAAATGAGCGACAACGAAAAAATCAAAAAACACATAATCGAGATTACCACCGAATTACTTAACCGATACAACGGAGACACAAAAAAGCTGACGTCCCGTCTGATCGCGGAAAAAGCCGATATCGGATTAGGCTCGATCAATTACTTTTTCGGGAGCAAGGAAAAGCTTATAACGGAATGTATTCAACGAATCATAAACAAGATGCTGAAAGGCTTTGCTTCGGACTTAACCGATTTGCCCAAAACCGACGGACTGTCGGATAAGGATCGTCTGATATCCTGGGCAAGCCAAACCTTTGACTTTCTTTTTGAAAATCAGGCCATCGCAGGCATTTCAATTTTAAACGATATGCAAAATTATTCGGCAGGCACCAATTCCGTTTACACACAAAAAGGCTTCGTTTTCGCGCTTAAAGGCAATAAAAGCGGTGAAACCAAAAAATTGCTTGTATTTATACTTGTTTCCGCTATGCAGGCGGCGTTTCTAGCCAAAAACGACGCTAAAGAAATCATAGGATACGATCTTTATTCCAAGCCCGAGCGAGACCGTTTTATTTTAAACACGGTTACAATGCTTTTAAAGGGCGCCGACAGCAAGGAGAACGCCGCCGATGAAAAATGATCAAAAAATATGGTTTATTTTACCGCTGCGCTGTGTAATGTTTACGGCCGTGTTTTCCGCTTGCGGTTTAATCGCTCAAAAGCCCTTAACGGAAATCACAAATTGGTGGACAGTAATCGCTTCGGCGATCAACATAGCCACCGCCTTTATTTTGCATATTCTTTGCAGACGCGGCAATACGGCATATTGCCGTATGATACGCCTAGATAAAAGGAAGAAAAGCCTATTCGAAGGATTTTTGTTTGTTTCGGCAATGCTGTTTATAGGTATGGGAGGTATATACTTGGCGGGCCTGATTTGCTACGGTGAGTTTCCGTATCTCGCGCCTATGATGATAGCGCCAATTAACCCTTTTATTGCCGTTTTGAATATTTTTATACTCCCGCTGACGACAACAATAGCGGAGGACGGATTGTACCTGGGATATGGGGTAAACGGATTCGGGTCAAAACAGGCGGCCGTGTTGATCCCCGCTTTTTTCTACGCCTTACAGCATAGCTTTATTCCCACGATATTTGATATGAAATTTATAGTCTACCGTTTTTTGTCCTTTTTACCCTTGACTTTATGGATTTGCCTCAAATATTATAAGGGAAGCCCCGTTTCATATATTATGACAGGTCACTGGATTCTGAATATGGCGACGACTATACAAATTGCCCTAACCTCATTTAATCCCGAAGAGTTCAAGGCATTAACCGGAGTATAAACAATTAAAATTAAAAACGGAATCGATGTTTAATACCGATTCCGTTTTAAATTATTATTTTTTCGAAGTCTTGCTATGAGTTCCGCTTTTCGCTTTTTTCTTATTGGAGCTTATCACGGCGGCTATGGCAATTACAACGATCGCCGCGGCAAGTACCGCAAGCACTATTATCCACGGGGTGAGACTGTCGGAGTTTTCATCGGGGTTTTCGCCGGGATTACCTTCTGAACCGTTTCCCGTGTCCTCCGTGGGAGCCTGAGTATCCGAAGGCTGTTCGGAATTCGCTTCGTCGCTTTTGGAAGGAGGGGCAGTAGTATCGGAAGTGCTTTGAGTCTCGGCTTTGGTATCGCTTTCCGGCGGAAGCGAAGCCGACGTTTCTTCATTTGTACCGTTATCCGACCCGACCTCCGTTACATCGGTCACATTTTCCTCAACTTGGGAGGGAGCGTTGGAAGGAACCAGCATTCCGATAGCATTTTCAAGTATAAGAAGGGCTTCGTCGACCTCCTCCTGCTTCGCGTCATCCTTTAAAAGCAACGCCTTAGCCTTTTCCACCGCTTCCCTTAAGCTGCGGTAGCTGCTTTCGCTGTAATCCGATCTTTTATACAGCTCCGCTCGCGAAACCGCCTCGGTAAGCGCCTTTTTTTCCGCGCGGGAGAAGCTTTCTCCCTCCACGGGTATGGCGGGCGCATTATCCTCGGAGGGGGCGGTTACTCCCGTGTTTCCTGCCGGGGGAGCCGATTCCGCAGTAGTAGTGACAGGCAATGTGGTCTCGGCGGTTGTGACGGGCTTCGTCTCGGAAGAAGAGGCGGGAGTCTGAACGGGTTCGGAAGCGGAGGTCGTGGTTTCGGGAACCACAAAATCACCCGAGCCTCCACCGTAGGAAGGTCTTTGAGAGGTTTCCGCTTCGCTTTCGGAGGTTATTCTTACGGTATTTTCGGGGTATTCAACGCCCGTATCCTGAACCACCAGCTCGGTGCCCCTGACAAATTTAAGAGAATTTTTGACAACCTTAACGTCGGCGTAGCAATCCTCTCCCGTTACTCTCACATATCCCAACGAAAGAACGGGATTTTCCTTGCTGAAAAGCGGCGCGGTACCCGCTATGTAAATATTGAGTATGCCTGTTTCCCTATTGAACCTGCCTTCCGCTATTTTGGCCGAAAGACCCGCGGCGGGGACGAACTCCGCCGCCGTCCCGCCTGTGCCTAAATCCACCGAAAGGCTGATCTGAAGAGAAGAAATCTCTTCCTTTGCCGCCTGCGGAAAGGTGAGTATTATCTCCGCTTGTTCCCCGTTTTGCTTTAGTTCGATCGTCTGAGCTTCCGCGGCGAAAACGTTTATTGACGATATAACCGTGAATAACGCGGTAACAAGCAGGGATAAAAGCTTTCCGAAAGGCTTTTTTCTTAATATATTCATATTCTGATTATCCTTTTACGAAAGTATATTTTCCAACGAATAAGCTAACGGGAAATATCAAACCGAGATGCGTCAGAATTCGATATTCGGAAGCGTCTCGGGCATTTCCCTGAACAGCGAATCGCTTACGAGTCGTTGTCCCTCGTTGGTAAGAGCGTTGTTTACACGGTAAAGCTCCGCTCTTACACTTAGGATATTATCCAAGGAAAGTTTATCCTCAGGCTCGATCCAATAGATCCAAATGCCCTCGGCAACATCCTGAATAGGCCCGTTTTCGGGAACCTCCGCCAAAATTATCTGCTGAGCCGCAAGATTGCCCTCTTCGTCAGCTCCGCCGACGATATTTCCGTCCTGATCGAACAGAAGCACAACGTTATAAGCGGGGTTGCCCTTATACTTGCCGGTGAATATTACGGAGCCTTCGGGAATAACATCGTTTTCACCGTCGCCGTACTTATACGCCTTAGCCAGCTTGCCTATTGCGGGTTTACCGTCGTCGGTGCTTAAGAAATCTATGTTGTCGCCCGTAACTCCCAGTACGTCGAACTCCTCAACGGAAATCTCGCTTCCCGAACGGTCGGGCATAAGAATTTTAACCGCGTCGGCTTTGTACGTGCTTACATACTTGCCCTCGGGATTTTCAAAGTAAACCGTTCCGCTGCCGCCGAAGCTGCCTGAAGCCGCTTCGAGCCACTGACCGTTCTCATCTCTTACTTCGATAATGAATTTCTCGATGGGTGTTCCGACGCCCGCCGTGTACTTAAAGCCGGATATGGTGAGCGTCTGATTGAATTGGAGCACTATCTCGGCGTTTGCCCCAAGGATACCGTTATATACGGTGTCTTTTCCGTCTATGACATAAGTCAGCGGATCTTCGGGCTCGGGAGCGCAGGGCATATCCTCCGTTCCCTCGGAAACGGGAGGAAGCTCCGAAGTGGTAATATCGTTGGCCGATACCGACCAGAAGGTCTTGTCAAGGCTTCCGTCGTTTTCGATCTTTATCGGTTCAAGCGTCTTTACCGCCGAACGGTTAAGGTATTTGTCCACAAGGGTTATCTCGTAATAAATAACTCTGTTGTTCACGGTGGTGATTATATCCGTAAAGCTGTTTTCAACGGTAAATCCCGCCGTTTCCCTTATTTCCTCGCCGCCGGAAATCATACAGCGAACTATTTCGTAACCCAAAACCTCCTCTTCGGGAATGTTTTCGGAGGTCAAGGTAATATTGACGCGGGAGGGATCGGCCGAATCGATTACGGCGGCTGTATCCGCGCCTACCGCACTGACGTTTCCGCCTGTTCCGAGACTTCCGCCCTCTGGGTTTTCAATTCTGTATACACGTGAATCGTCGTCAGAGTAATAAAGCGCTCTCGTTTCCTTTTCAAACTGGCTTGCGTAGCTTACGGTCTCGCTGTCGGGTACCTTGCCCCAGCGTTCAAAGAACTCGAGAAGATCCTTTTCCGCCGCCGCGCATGCCAAACGCATTATGTTCTGATCGGAGCCTCCTCCGAGAGTGAGCGCAACACCGCCGGGAGCGGGCGCAAGGGAGGCGTCGCGGGCATAGCTGTCGACTCTGGCAAAGAACAGGCTTTGAAGCTGTTCCCCGCGATCCTCGTAGGTCTTGTAGTTATAGTCGCTGTCGTAAGCCGAGCGGAGCTGCCAGTACATACCCAGCTGTGTGAATACATTGGAGGCAGAGCCGGTGGTGCCCGACGTTACTTTATCGTATATATTGTTGTATTTAAACCTTACGCTGGCGTTGCTGTCCTTTGCCTGAGCAAGCTGGGCAAAATAGTTGTTGGTAACCTCCGCCACGGCGTAGGCGCCTTGATTGATGCAGTGTCCTATTTCGTGAGCGATACCCCAGCCGAAATAGCGGCCGCTTTCATAACGTCCGTTTTCGTCGGCGGAAACAGGGGTACAATTAACCATTCCGGCACATTCGTTCCATTCTATGCCTATATGATTTCCCGCCGCGTACATAAACGCGCCGCTGAACATTCTCTGATAACGTATATTGAGATGCTGCTTCGGGAATCTGTCAAGTTCCTTTTCCGCGTTGACATTCAAGCCCTTATGCTGATAGAAAAGCTCCATCATTCCTTCCATGGCGTTCATGGAGGCAACCGCTGTCGCCGCCTTTTCTTCAATGCTTCCGGCTCCCGCGCCGTTCAAAACCTGTTTCGCGGGCAAGGACAGGAGCATTGTGTCAAGCATAATATCGGTGGCGCCGAGAATACAGTTTCTTTCGACATAGTCGAATTTGTTGATATTGGAGTTGTCGGAACCTTTATGATGCTCGTTGTGCAAGGCTTCCAGCTGACTAACATATGCTTCCAGTTCTTCCACATATGCCGAAGCGCGCTCAAGCTTTTCCGACTCGTCGGTTATACCGTAAAGATCAAGCTTTGGCACGGATACGCCTCCGCTTACTCTTACGGCGCAGCGCTCATTGGCGTTGTTTCCCGTATACTGAATATAAAGGGCTCCGCCGGATTCCTCGTTCACCGTCCAGAGCTTGGGTATCTCCACAATATTCACGCCCACCTTAAGAGAAGCCACTGTTTTGGCCACAGAGCCGGATTCGGCGTGATACTGGGTAGCCACAATTTGGAGGTTAGTGAGATCGCCCGTATTCTTTAAATTATCCCCAACATATACGGTAACGCTGTCACCCGCCGCCGCAGTAACGCCCAAAGGCTGCCAAGCGTTGAGTCCGCCGAAGCCTCTTCCCACATCGTAGGTGCTGATGGAAGTATGTACTCTCACGGCTTCTCTAAGCCCGACGCAGTTAAGAATGTTCTCGGCGTCGTCAAGCTCGCGCTCGAGAGCCTCCAGATCTGGGTTAAGCTCCCCGCTTACCTCATCGGGCGTATTCAGGCGCACCCTCAAGGCGTCAATGGTTTCCTGTGTAACTCCGTCGGCGAGTGTTGTATGAAGATCGTCGGTAAACAAAGCGTTGATATCGTCAACTATGGTATCATAATTGTAAAAATAAACTTCGGATATGTTTATGTTTCCGCTGGCGAGATACCTGGCAAGGCCTATCTGTATCCTCTTTATCTGTGCTTTCTGAGGAAGCTTTATCAGATAGTAGAATCGTCCGTTTTTGTCCGTTTTCCTTGACAGTGAAGCCTGATTTCTTCCCAAGGAGGTCAGATTTCCGTTTGCGTCCCAATAATTTATCTTTAAATAGGAATAATGGAGATCGTTAGGCTCAAACTCCTGGAAGGCGATGGTCTGGATAGTATACTCCTTGTCAAATTCATAGAAAAGACCGTGGCTGCCCAGATTGTTGAAGCCGCCGTCGTCCCATGTGGCGCGGTAGTAATAGGAATCGAAATCATGGTCAACTGTGCCCCACGCGGTTTTTGCTTCCGTATCGAGGGGACTGTCCGTCATCGTGCCGTAGTTCTGAGACGCAGATATAATGTGCGCTCCCTTTTCGCCCGCTTCTCCGGTATTTATAAGGAAGTATTCGGGCATCTTCGCCGGGTCTTTGTCCGTGGTTGTGGCGGATACAGTAAGGGAAGGGCTTCCCTCGCCCAAATCATTGACTCCGGCAACGTAGACGAAATATTCAGTAAGGGTCTTTAACCCGCTTATCGTATAGCTTGTTCCGGTTATGCCCTCCGTTTTCAGGTATTCCGCGGTTCCGCTTTCCTTATAATAAATATTATAGGTTTCCGCATCCTCCGCCTTTTTCCAAGAAAGTTTTACGGAGTTGAAGGCGCCCATTGCCGACAGATTATCAACCTTTCCCGGCTTTGAGGTGGCCTTCGGCGTAACGGTGATGGGGTCGCAGTATCCGCTGCGCCAAGCACCGTTGACCGACTGTACGCTTACGGTATAGGGCGTGCCGTTTTCAAGCTTTTCTTCGGCAAAGGAGCTGACGCTTATGGAATTGCCCGTCACTTTTTTCGTATCGGAAACGCCGTCAAGCTCGATCTTTACCTCATAACCGGTCACGTTCTTACAGCCGTCCCATGTCAATATGAAAGACTTATTCCCCGGCTCGCCCTTTAAATTTTCGGGAATGTCCATATCTGGCTCGGGAATTCTGTTTTCCATGCCGTTTACAAATTCCACGTATGAAATTTCCGCCAAATTGGTGTTCTTCACCATTCCGACGATCTTTATGGTGATTTTCTTTACCGCCACCTGATCGCCCAAGTTTATATGTATATTTCCGCGGCTGTCCTGTTCCACCGTTACACTGTCGGTGTCGAGGAGATGGTGAACGCCGTTTTCAATAACCGCGATCTGGGTGTATTCCTTCCCGCCCTCGGTATAGACAATATCCACTGTGGCCTTTGAAACGGGGTTTTCCTCGGAACAGCCTATAACTATTCCGTCGGCGCCCGTGGCGCTTTCCTCCGCGTCGATATCAAACACCAGTGATACCGGGTTTTCATCGGAAATGTTTTCACCGTTTTCGGGAGAAAGAGTCACGCTTCCTTCCTTTGTCAGAAGCTCCTCAAAGCTTCCGTTAACCTCCGTACCCTCGCCCGCCGAAGGTTTTATTACGGAAGAGGAAATGACGATTTCCGGTACCGCGACGGTTCCCTCGGTTTTATAGCCCTTAGCCAGATACTCAAGATCCACAAGGTCGATCTTTCCGTCGCCGTTAAGATCGCCTAAGTCCGAACCCGAATCAATACTGTCCAGAAGGGCGGTTTTATCGCTGTCGTCGATGACACCGTCGTTGTTGACGTCGCCGATAAGAAGAGTTCCGGGATAAGCGAAACCCTGCTCATAGGTTATGCCCTCCAAAAAATCGGTGGCCAAGCGAACGGAACTGGCCTGTTCGGATACACTGAGAGTCTGGGTGTAATCCGCGAAGCCGTCGGCGGACAGCTTAAGGGTATAATCTCCAGGCGTAAGCCCTTTAAAGCTCACTTCCTTTTCGGAACCGCCGTTGGCGTCAAGGATCAATGTCCTTGTGAACCCGCCGGACAGCTCCGCCGTAAATTCAACGGGACTGTCGAGCGACAGAGCGGGAGACACGGAGACGTTTACCTGTCCCGTGCCTTCCGTTTTTTCCTCCGTCCTTTCGGCAAAAATCGCCGGATCCTGAAACGGGAACAGCAGGAGCGATAAAGCCGAAATGACGGAAATTAAAGCAATAACGGTTTTTTTCATAACGCTTCTCCTTCTTTACTTACAGTAAGGTTTTAAAACGGTATCAAAATATGTCGTTACTTTTCCGTTCCGAACACAATAGGTTGATCCTATAAATCCTATGCTGTGAACATTTCGTATGTATAAGAATTTTAACATATCCTGGAAAAAAAATCAATAGATTTATGAAAAAAAGCCGAGAAAAAAACGAAATTATGTTGTTGACAATATTAGTTAAAGATGCTATAATAGTATTGAATAAGAAAAGCTATGAAGGAAAGAGTAGCCTTTGCGGAACAGCCAGAGAAGGAAGCGTTTGGTGGAAGCTTCCCATGGAAAGCGAGGGTGAAGACCGCTCCTGAGCCGCAGTGCCGAAGGTACAGTAAGCGCTGCCGTACTTCTGCGTTAAAGAATAGGATTTATTGGAATCCGACAAGTGAAAAATCAAGGTGGAACCGTGCATTTCATGATTAGTATGCACCCTTGACGATTGCAAAGCTGTGATCGTCAAGGGTGCTTTTCTTATTCAAAAAACGGGAATTGCTCCCAAAATATTTAAAAAGAATAAGAAAGGAAAAACGTATCATGAAAGTAATTTACCCTGACGGAGAAGTGAGAAACGCCGAAGGAAAGGAAGCGCTGGAGGTCATAAGACACAGCGCCGCCCATATCCTGGCTCAGGCGGTTAAACGCCTGTACCCCGACGCAAAGCTGGGCTACGGCCCCGCCATTGAAAAGGGCTTTTATTATGACGTGGATTTAGGCGATGAAAAACTGTCGGAGGAAAAGCTGGAAAAGCTGGAAGGAACAATGAGGGAAATTATCTCGGAAAACCTGCCCGTCAAGCCTTTTGTTCTTCCCCCCGAGGAAGCGGAAAAGCTTATGAAGGAAAAGGGAGAGGACTATAAAGCGGAGCACATCGCCGACCTGCCCACAAAGGAAAAAATAAGCTTTTACCGACAAGGGGAATATATCGATATGTGTCGTGGACCTCACGTAACTCATACCAAAGCGGTGAAGGCGTTTAAGCTGACGGGAATTTCGGGTGCCTACTGGAAAAACGACAGCGCGAATAAAATGCTTACCCGAGTTTACGGCACAGCCTTTTTAAGCGGCGAAGAGCTGAACAAACACCTTGAAATGCTTAAAGAGGCCGAAAAAAGGGATCACCGAAAATTGGGGAAGGAAATGGAGCTGTTTATGCTCAGCGAGGAGGGTCAGGGCTTCCCCTTCTTCCTGCCCAACGGAATGATTATAAAAAACGAGCTTATAAGATATTGGCGCAAAATACACGAGGAAAACGGCTACCTGGAAATCTCAACGCCCATTATGCTCAACCGCCGCCTATGGGAAACCAGCGGACATTGGGAGCACTATCAGGATAAAATGTATACCTCGGAGATAGACGGCGAAACGTTCTGCATAAAACCCATGAACTGCCCCGGCGGAGTATTGATATACGGCAGCAGGCCCCGCAGCTACAGGGAGCTCCCCATAAAGCTGGGAGAGCTGGGTCTTGTCCACCGCAACGAACTTAAGGGCACCCTTCACGGTCTTTTCCGCGTCCGCGCCTTCACCCAGGACGACGCACACATATATATGACTAAGAGTCAGGTAAAAGAAGAAATAGCAAACGTTATAAACCTTATTGACAGCGTCTACGAAAAATTCGGATTTACCTGCACACTGGAGCTGTCCACACGCCCGGAAGACAGCATGGGAGAAGACGAGGACTGGGAGCTGGCGGAAAACAGCTTGAAGGAAGCGCTTGAACAATGCGGAAGAGATTACACAATAAACGAGGGTGATGGAGCCTTTTACGGCCCCAAAATAGACTTTCACCTGAAAGACAGCCTTGACCGCACATGGCAGTGCGGTACGGTACAGTTGGATTTTCAGCTTCCCAAAAACTTCGATTTGTATTATATTGACGAAAAGGGAGAAAGACAGCGCCCCATTATGATTCACCGTGTGTGCTTCGGCTCGGTGGAAAGGTTTATAGGGATACTTACCGAACATTGCGGAGGACGTTTTCCCTTCTGGCTGGCGCCGCTGCAGGTAAAAGTATTAACGGTAACGGAAAGCGCGGAGGATTACGCGACAAACGTGTATGAGAAAATAAAAGAGGCGGGAATAAGAAGCGCAATAGACAAACGGCGGGAAAAAATCGGCTATATGATAAGAGAAGCCCAATATAAGGAAAGAGTGCCTTATGCGATAATCATCGGCGATAAGGAAAAAAACAGCGGATTGATCTCGGTGAGAGAAAGGGATAGCGGCAAAACCGAGGTTGTCAGGACGGAGGAATTTATCGAAAGGGCTTTTAAATATACGAATATGTAATTTTAAAAATTAATATTGATTATTCCACGCCTTTCTGTTATAATAACTTTATGGAAAATTTTAACTTGAACCTTCGCGCGGAGGTAAGCGGCGAACATCAGCTTGCACAGGCTTTAAGACAAGCCGAGTTTTCGTTTGTATATGCTCCTTTGGAATTGTTGGCCGCCAACACGCCGAACAAAGATAAAATAATAGCGGTTCCCAACGTGTTTCTCGCCGACTGTGAGGAAGAGACCCTGCGAAAGCTGGAGGCGCTTAAAGCGATGGGCTTTGAGCGCGCTCTTGCTCATACTTCTGGGCATATTCCTCTTTTACAAAAAGCGGGAATGAAGCTTCACGGAGGAATGAGGCTCAATATTACCAACAGCCTTTCGGCCGACTTTTTCGCCGATATCGGATTTGAGGACATTATTCTTTCCTGTGAGCTTACGGCCAAAAGAATACGGGCGCTGAGCTGCAAGGTGCCCTTTGGCATAGTGTCTTACGGAAGACTTCCGCTGATGATAACAAGGCGCTGCCCCATAAAGGACGGCAGGCCGTGCAACGACGGTTCTCATTGCGGCGGATATCTTAAGGACAGAAGGGGTGAAAAAATACTTACCCTATGCTCCAATACCGTGGAGCTGCTGAATCCCGATATACTGACGCTGTCAAATAGAATTTCCGATTTTGATACCGTTGATTTTTTCGTGATGAGGTTCACTTGCGAAAAAAACGTCAAAGAAGAGCTGGATCGCTTTAAACACGGCGAAAAGCCCAAGGGCAAGGTTACTTCCGGGCTTTATTACAGAGGTGTGGAGTAAGTACAAGTCCGCGATGAGACAGCGCGAGTCATTTCTATTATAAATATAAAGACAAGTTATAAAACCGAACATTTCTCGGCGTATCGAGACGAAATCCGAAAAGCCGATAAAAAAGGAGCGTAAAAGTGAAAATAAACACAGTTAAGCTTAAAGAAGGGGCAAAGCTGCCTTTTAAGGCTACCGAAGGAAGCGCGGGCGCCGATCTCTTCGCCTGTATTGACGGCTCGCTGACGGTGAAGCCAGGCGAAATACGGTTTGTTCCCACGGGAATAGCCATGGAGATACCCGAGGGCTACGGCGGATTTATGTTTCCCAGAAGTTCTCTCGCCTGTAAATACGGTATTTCGTTTCCCAACTGTGTCGGCGTGATAGACAGTGATTACAGGGGGGAAATTTCAGCGGTAATTATCAATCAGGGGAAAAGCGATTACACCGTGAATCCAGGCGACCGTGTGGCTCAGATGGTGATAATGCCAGTTGAAAACGCGGAATACGTATTCGCGGACGAGCTTTCCGAAACCGAAAGAGGAAAAGGGGGCTTCGGCTCCACCGGGAAAAATTAACAAAAATGATAATACGCTTTAAATTATACAAGGAGTAACAAAAATGCTTGAATTCAGATATGATACCCAGATGCTCATTGAAGGCGAAAACCTTGACGAAGACGCTGTAAGCCGATATTTTACCGAACACTTTAAGGGTGACTGCCTTCTTGCTGTGGGCGACGAGGAAGTGCTAAAAATACATTTCCATACCAACGAACCGTGGAAAGTCTTGGAATACTGCGCTTCCTTAGGCGAAATATACGATATTGTCATCGAAGATATGGACAGACAGGAAAGGGGCTTAAAGGGATAATCGGCTTTTATTCCTTTAATTTACGTTTTACAGTAAAAATCGGCATTTTTATCAATTATAAACCGACTATTTGGTAATATTTTCCAAAAAAAATTTTAAAAAATGCAAATTTTTTCTGAAAATACAGTTGTATAAGGGTGCAATTCGTGTTATAATATTCCTAAGTGAAAATTTTTACAATTTAGCAAATTTGTGACGTAAAATTTCGCAAAAATTGTTTATTTATCCATATATTTCGATACGTCGCTTTTGTTACAACAGAAATTTTTAATTTTGCAATTCAGGAGGAACAAAGCAGCAGATGTTTACAAAGGATATCGGTATAGATCTGGGTACCGCGAATACCCTTGTTTATATGAGAGGAAAAGGGATCATTATAAGAGAGCCCAGCGTTGTGGCGGTTGACGTAAAGTATGACAGAGTTCGCTATGTGGGTCAGGAGGCCAAGGACGTAATAGGAAGAACCCCCGGCTCCATAAAGGCGGTAAGACCTCTTAAGGACGGCGTTATCGCGGATTTTGACATAACCACCAGTATGCTTCAGGAGTTCATAAAAAAAGCGCTTAAAGGAAGAGCATTTACAAAAGCGCGGGTAATAATCTGTATCCCCTCCGGAGTTACGGCGGTAGAACGCCGCGCGGTAAAGGAAGCCACCCAGAACGCGGGTGCCAAACGCGTCTCGATAATAGAAGAGCCGATGGCTGCGGCGATAGGCGCGGGACTTCCCGTTGCGGAGCCTACCGGAAGTATGATTGTAGATATCGGCGGCGGTACCAGCGAAGTGGCTGTTATTTCTCTTGGGGGCATTGTCACCTCCCGTTCCGTAAGAGTCGCGGGAGACGAGTTTGACGCGTCCATTATCAACTATATAAAGAAAAAGTACAACCTTCTTATCGGCGAAAGAACCGCCGAAAACATTAAAATAGGCATCGGCTCCGCGTACCCTTACACCGACAACGAGCCGGTTATGGATATCAAGGGAAGAAACCTTATGAATGGTCTCCCCGAAAATATCACCGTGACCAGCGAGGAAATAAGGGACGCTCTTTCCGAGCCGCTGAGCAACGTCACCGAAGCCATAAAAATCACTCTTGAAAAAACTCCTCCCGAACTGGCGGCCGATATTATCGATCAAGGCATTATGCTGGCCGGGGGCGGTGCGCTTCTTAAAGGTTTGGATCTCCTTATAAACCACGAAACGGGTATGCCCGTTAAAATCGCCGAACGTCCCTTGGACTGTGTCGCGGACGGAACCGGCGCGGTACTTGAAAACATCGACAAGCTGGTAGACGTGCTTGACGATGACGAAAAGACCTATTATTGATACTTTTAAAGTCGGTGTATGTTCAGCGCCGACTTATTTGTATACGATTATACTAATTCACAATTATTTACTTTTATGCTAATCTTTAATCATATTGTAGACGAAGTCGGAAATATGATTAAAGATTACACCCGAAACACTAATCTTTGGTCAACATTTTTTGTCTATAATCTGACCAAAGATTAGTACTACACTCTTCCGCCGCTTTTGAGGAGAACATATGAGAGAATTTTTTCATACGATAAAGTTTAAAATCCTTGTATGCATTTTTGCCCTTTTGCTCGGCTTTTTAATATATGTGGCGATAGCCGCGGGAGCCTCTTCGCTGCCGAAGGCTTTTCTTGAAACCGTTTCCTCTCCCTTCGTTACTCTTTCCACCAACGTTACAAGCTGGATGGAAAGCACTATCGACAAATTTGTCAACGCCGATAAGTACAAACAGGAAAACGAGCTTTTAAGGGAACAGCTTTCGGAAATCTACAGCAACGTTCTTGACAAAGAGGCTCTTGAAAAGGAAAACCAGCAGCTTAAGGATATGCTTGAAATTACGGAAAATCACAAGGATTTCAAATGGAGCTCCCCCTGTTCCGTAACGGCGAGAAACTCCGCCGACATATCGGGAGGCTTTACCATAAACAGAGGCTCAAACGACGGTATTTCGCTTTACGACCCGGTGTTTACCAAAACCGGACTTGTGGGGTCGGTGAGCGAGGTGGCGCCTAACTACTCCATTGTTTCCACCGTCCTTTCCAACGATATAAACATAGGAGTGAGCGGCGTTGACAGCCACGCTCTCGGAATCATCGAAAACGATCTGGACAGCGCCTACACGGGACACTGTGTGATGAACTATACGGGAAGAGACAGCGGCATAGCCGTAAACGAGGTCATAGTAACGTCGGGAAGTTCTTTTTTCCCAAAAGATATGCTTTTGGGTACCGTCACAGATATAATGAACGACAGCAACGGCCTCTCGGTTCATGTGCAAATAAAGCCCTTTGTGGACGTGTTCAGCGTTTCGGAGGTTTTTGTGTTGGTGGACTTTGATGGAAAGGGCGAGGACACGGCAGGAAGAGCCGAATAAACATATTGACTATTTAGAACCTGTCTTCACAAGATTTGTGCGTGGATTTTCGAGCAAATTTTGTCGAGGACAAGGAAAAATTCCGCAGGATACTCGTGTATTTCAAGGAATTTTGACACAGTCATCGGCAAAATTTGCCCAAAGGACGCGTGTAATATCTTGTGAAGACAGGTTCTTACATTAAAAGGAAAAGCCGATGCGTTACAAAATAAATCCTAACGTCGCTTACACAAGGAAAATGAAAATCAAGGTTTTTTTTCGTTGGTTTTTTTATTCACTTTCCTTGGTATTATTATACTCCATAATGAGCTGCGGCGCCTTCGGGCTGTGGCAGCCTTATCTTATTTTTGCCTTAGCCATCGGTGTTTCAATGAGAGAGACGGAGTTTTCCTCTTCGATATTCGGAATTTTCTGCGGCTTTATGCTGGATATTTCCATGGATACGCTGTTCGGTTTTTTTGCGGTATGCATTATGCCATGCTGCTTCATAGCCTCTCTTTTATCCCACAATCTTATTAAGGTTAATTTTTTGAATCATCTTATCTTTACCGGAGTTACAACGTTATTTTCTTTTTCCTTATATTATTTGTTCAATTATGTTATCTGGAACACCGAGAGAAGAGGGATAATTATTACGAGCATTTTGCTCCCCTCTTTTATCGCCACCCTCCTTACCGCGCCGCTGATGTTTTTCTTAACGAGATTTATCGCTTCAAAATTCGGACTCGAGGAAAACGAACAGCTTGACGAAGCGGTGGAGGAAGCGGTGGACAAGGCGGAGGAAAAACGCAGAAGCAAAAAGATTTTAAATATTAAAAACAATAAGTACATCAAAGAACTGGATAAGGAAACAAAGAGAAACAAGAACGACAATTAATCTAAAAAACGTAAATTGTATACCATTTTTAAGAAAGGAACCTTAAATGAAGATCGGATATATTGTAAGAAGCCTGTTCTGGGTAATAATCGCCTTTGTTTTGGTTTTTCTGGCGGCGATCCGTCTTATGAGCATACAGATAGTAAACGGCGACTATTACGCTTCACAGACGGAAAGCTTCCGAGAGGCGGATCAGTCCATTTCCGCGGCGAGAGGTCAGATATCCGACATTAACGGAAAGGTTATAGTCAGCAATGAAAGCGTCTTTAAGGTGATCCTTCAGGAAGCCTTTCTGACCTCCGGAAAAGAAAACGATACGATTGCCTCCACGGTGGCAATTCTGAAAAAATGCGGAGAGAAATGGATAGACAACGTTCCCATAACCATGGAGGAGCCGTTTGTTTTTACCGACGTTTCCGAAGAAGCTTTGGATAAATTCAGAACCAATCTGGGGCTGAATCTTGACGCAACCGTGGAAAACTGTCTTCGCGCATTGGCGGAGAATTATTCAATCGACACCGAAAAATACGACGCCAGAACGGTAAGACTCATCGGCGGGGTAAGATACGAAATGGAGCGAAAGGATTTTTCCTTCCGCAACAAGTATATACTCGCGGAGGACATTTCCCTGGAAACGGTGCTCCGCTTGAAGGAACAGGGCTTTATTCTCGCGGGAATCGATATCTCCGAGGAACCGAAGCGCATTTATATCAGAGGCGACATTGCTCCCCATGTAATAGGAACCATAGATCCCATAACCGAAAAGGAATATGAGAGAAGCAAGGACGAGGACGGCAATACAAAGTACACCATTAACGACCTTATAGGAAAAACCGGCATAGAATACGGAATGGAAAGCGTTTTAAAAGGCACCGACGGCAACCGCACCATTGTCCGCAGCAGCAGCGGCGAGGTAGTATCCGATACGGTCACCGAACCCGTACAGCCGGGCAGCAGTCTTAAACTCACCATAGACAGTGACTTTCAGGAGGATCTTCAGGCCATACTTGAAAATCAGATAAACTGGCTCCACTGGCTCAACGACCCCAAAAGAGGAAACGAGTGCGACGGAGGGGCGGTGGTGGTTCTCAACGCCAAAACGGGAGCCGTTCTGGGAATGGCCAGCTATCCCACCTATAACCTTATCGACTACGCCAACAACCCCCTCGCGGTTTTAAACGGGGAAAACGGGGCTTCCATGTTCAACGCGGCGGTGGACGGACTTTTCCGCCCCGGCTCCGCTTTTAAAACGATAAACGCCACGGCGGGGCTTATCGAAGGCTATATAAACAAGGACACCCCCGGAATCTGCACAGGAAAATACACCTATTACAGCGATTATCAACCCACCTGTACCGGTTCCCATTACGGCTATAACGTGGTGCAGTCCCTTAAGGTCTCCTGCAATATTTTCTTTTACGATCTGGCAAGGCGAATGGGCATTGACACGCTGTCCTCCTATGCCGAAAGGTTCGGCTACGGCACCGATCTGGGGCTGGAGATACCCGCCGAGTCCGGACAGATGACCACCCCCTCAAGCTACGAAATCTCCACCAATCAGCCCTGGGACGTGGGACAGGTATTACAGGCGGGAATCGGACAGAGCGCTACGCAGGTCACCCCCCTTAATCTGGCGGTACAGGCGCTTACTCTCGCCAACAAAGGCATAAGATACAAGCCTTATCTTGTGGATTCCGTCTGGAACTACGATTATACCGAGCTTCTGTCGAAAACCGTCCCCGTCGTTGCACATCGGATAGACGACAAGGGCACCGACGCCTTTGAAACGGTAAAAGAGGGTATGATCGAGGTCAGCACCTGGTGCTATTGGCCCACCGGCGATCCCAGCAAATGGACCTTCGATTACCTTCCCTCTAAGGTCGCTATAAAAACAGGTACCGCTGAGATGGACTCGATAGGAAAATACTATACCTCCACCGTAATGGGCTACTATCCCGCCGAGGATCCACAGATAGCCTTCGGAATAGTACTCAGCAAAGGTGAATATTCCAGATATATGATAAGGAATATTATTGACTCGTATTTTTACGACTGCTACCAGCCCGATCTTGACGAAGAAGGCAATGTGGTTTCCCCCTGGAAGCGCTGGACGGTGACGGATAAGCCTACGGTACGATGAAAAAAACTTTATTATTTGTGAAATATTTGTCATTTCATTATTAACGGCGCTCTTTTTTGTACAACTTATACAATTTTTTCTTCTTTTTAACAATAAATATACCAAACTTTTTTTCAACCATACCAAACCCCTTTTCATTTTTAAAAATATATGCTATAATGTTATGGAAGCGTTATTTGCTTTAAAACAATTCAAAAACCCGAGGCGCTGTCCTAATTTGATTTTTTGAAAAAGCAGCTGACAATAAACCAATGAATTCGTTTTCATAAAGGTTAAAAAGCATTAGGGCGTATATGAAGGCGTATTCCGAAAAAATAAAAAGGGAGGGTTTTCCAATGAACATTGCTTTAATAGCGCACGACTCCAAAAAAGAGCTTATGGTGCAGTTCTGCATAGCATACTGCGGAATTTTAAGCAGACATGACCTTTGCGCCACCGGAACCACCGGAAAACTTGTTGCGGAAGCGACGGGTCTTCGTATCCAAAGATTCCTGAGCGGATCCCAGGGCGGAGATCAGCAGATATCTGCGCGTATTTCCTGCAATGAGATTGATATTCTGATTTTTTTCAGAGACCCCATTAACATAAACCATCGCGAGCCGAACGAATCTCATCTTCTCAGGCTTTGCGATGTTCACAATATACCTGTGGCCACAAATATGGCGACTGCCGAGGCGCTTATACACGCCCTTGAGCGCGGCGACCTTGATTGGCGGGAGATAGTAAGATACTGATACGGCTTTGTGTTTTACAGGGCTTTATACTAATTGCAATTAAATCTATAAACAAATAGATTTAATTGCAATTACACCCGAAGCACTATTTGCAAATCATTTCAAATTTCAATTTGTCTATAATATGATTTGCAAATAGTATTAGCGGCAAGCCTGTAAGAAACCCCCGCGCCTTTTACAGGTGCGGGGTTAATTTATATACCGGTAAAAAAGAGAACGGAAAGGAAAAGACAAAATGGATATTGTTACAAGAGCGCCGAGAGGCACCGCAGATAAGCTGCCGTCTCAAATAAATAAATGGCACACCGTGGAAAAGGCTTCGGCGCGGATCGCGGAGACCTACGGCTGCAAGGAGCTGAGAACCCCCACCTTTGAACACACCGAACTGTTTCAGAGGGGTGTGGGCGATACCACCGACGTTGTACAAAAGGAAATGTATACCTTTAACGATAAAAAAGGAAGAAGCATAACCCTTAAGCCCGAGGGCACCGCGGGAGCCGTGAGAGCCGCTCTGGAAAACGGTCTCCTGAACGAAGCCCTTCCCCTTAAGCTTTATTATCTTACAAGCTGCTTCCGCTACGAAGCCCCCCAGAGCGGAAGATTAAGGGAATTCAAACAGTTCGGCGTGGAATATTTTGGCACGGATTCCCCCATAAGCGACGCGGAGCTTATCTGTATGGCGGACGGTATTTTCAAGTTTTTAAAGCTTGAAAACGTTCAGCTGGAAATAAACAGCATAGGCTGCCCGAAATGCAGAGCGGAGTATCAGAAGGCTTTAAGGGAGTATTACGGTCAGTATAAAGAACAGCTTTGCGATACCTGTAAGGAAAGGCTGGAAAAGAACCCCATGCGGCTTCTGGACTGCAAAAGCGAAATTTGTCACGGCTTCGCGGAAAAAGCGCCCGTTATTCTGGATTACCTTTGCGATGAGTGTAAGGAGCATTTTGACAGCGTCAGAAAATCCCTTGACGATATGAATATAAAATATGTTGTAAATCCCCGCATTGTGAGAGGGTTGGACTACTACACCAACACCGTATTTGAATTTATAAGCGATAACTGCGGCACTCAGGGTACTATCTGTGCCGGCGGAAGATATAACGGCCTTGTTGAGGAAATCGGCGGTAAATCCGTTCCGGGTCTTGGTTTTGCCATGGGGCTTGAACGGGTTATTATGGTAATGGACGCGCAAAACGCCGATTATGAGCCCGCGAAAAAGTGCGACTTGTTTATCGCGGGCACGGACGAGGCTTCCTCCCTGTACGCCATGGGGCTTGTAAAACAGCTCAGGGATTACGGCTTCTGGGCGGAATGTGACATAGTGGGAAGAAGCCTGAAGGCTCAGATGAAATACGCCGATAAGCTGGGGGCAAATTTCAGTATGGTAATAGGCGAAAACGAAATGAAATCCGGAAAAGCGGAGCTAAAAAATATGAAAAGCGGCGAAAAGTCCGTTGTAAATATCGGGGAGAATTTTACCGAGAGTATAAATTCTTTGCTGATGGATATAGATCTGTAAATCTCGACGTTATCCGTAACAAAGTGTGAAAACCGTTTAAAGAAAGGAAGGTTAAGCAAAATGGAATTCAGTCTTAAGGAAATTTATAAGGATTATTTCAAAATAGGCGCGGCAATAAACACCGAAAGCGTAGATACCTGCAAGGACATTATTTTAAAGCACTTCAACAGTATCACCTGCGAAAACGCTATGAAATTCGCGGAAACCGAGCCGGAGGAAGGAAAATTCACTTTCGGGGACGCGGACAAAATATACGGCTTCGCAAAGGAACACAATATCCCCGTAAGAGGTCACAACTTCGTGTGGCACCAGGCAATGCCCGACTGGATTTTTAAAAACACGGATAGGGAGGGACTTCTGAAACGCCTTGAAAATCACATAAAAGCGCTTACCGAAAGATATCCCGACCTGTACTGCTGGGACTGTATAAACGAAGGAATTGACGACGGACAGGGTTATTTAAGAAAGACCCCCTGGCTTGATATAATCGGTGAGGATTATTTTGATAAGGCATTTGACATTGCCGCAAAATATACGGATAAATCCCTGTTTTACAACGATTACAACGAATTTGACCCTGAAAAAAGAAAAAAGATAATCCGAAAGGTAAAAGAAGTAACGGAAAAGGGTATCCGTATAGACGGTATCGGGCTTCAATGCCATCTGGGCTTTAACCTTAATTTTGATATCGACGAGATAAAGCGCGGAATAGAGGAATACGCAAAACTTGGCTATAAGCTTCAGGTAACCGAGCACGATATTTCCAACTACCCCTTCGAGGACAGGGAACTTCACCTTGCGCCCACCTTCGAGGAGTATAAAAGACAGACTAAGAGATTCAAGGAGTTTTTCTCGGTGCTCCGTACTTATAAAAACGAAATCGAATCCGTCACCTTCTGGGGCGTGGCGGACGACACGTCATGGCTCAATTACTTCCCGGTGAAGGGGAGGAAAAACGGCGGGCTGCTTTTTGATGAAAATCATGAGCCCAAAGAAGGATTTTACGCCATATGCGATTTTTGACCCGACGCAATGAAAAAACATAACCCGCGGTAAAAGTTTAAAATACTTCCGATCAGACGGTATTCAAAAAAGAACGAGTCTGAAAGGAAGTATTTTAAGTATAATACCACTCCCCTTTTAAACTTTGTATATTACGTAAGTTTAAAAGGGATTGATATAAGAGTCTAATACTAATCTTTGGTCAGATTATAGACAAAAAATGTTGACCAAAGATTAGTATAAAAACCGTCTTTGGTTTTTATCGGTTTTGAAAACAACTTTTTACAAATTTTCACACTGAAAGGCAAAATACAGTATGTGCATATATGAAACAAATGTGAACAGCCTTCTGAACAAACTTGAAAAAACGCCCCCCGACCCCAAAGTATTGGTTTCCAAAAACGCGGGAGAGAATTCCAAAAGGCTTTTTGAATATCTAAAAACCATATACGGAAAAAACATACTGAGCGGACAGCAGTATTTACAGCCCGCCGAGCTTGAGGACGCGGTATATTACCGAATAACCGGACGGCTCCCGGCGGTAAGAGGCTACGATCTGTTGGATATGTGCAAAAATACGTCCGACAGTCAAACCGACCGCGCAATATACTGGGCGAAAAACAGCGGCTGTATAATAACGATGTGCTGGCACTGGTACGCCCCCGACGACATAAGAAACCCTTCCGATTCGGTATGGTCCTTTTACTATAAAACCACGTACTATCAGCGAAAAACAAGCTTCGATATAGTAAAAGCGGTGAAAGAGGGTACCTTGGAGCACCGCTTTGCATTGGATCAGATAGACAAGGCCGCCGAAGAATTGAAGAAGCTTGAAGCGGAGGATATTCCCGTGCTGTGGCGGCCACTGCACGAGGCGGACGGAAGCTGGTTTTGGTGGGGCAATCGAAAAAACGACGGCGGCGAATCTGCGGAAGCCTACAAAAAGCTTTGGTATATTATCTTTGACAGACTGGAAAACTATCATAGACTCAGTAATCTGATTTGGGTCTGGAACGGCCAGAGCCGCGCTATGGCGGTTCACCCCAATACCTTTGACCTATGCGGGGAGGACGTTTATTCCGAAATCGCCCACGATCACTCCTCCCAAGAGGCTCGATATCTTGACGTTACCTCCTATACCTTCGGTAAAATGGCTGCATTGTCCGAGTGCGGCTATATACCCGATCCCGAAAATCTTAAAAAGGACGAAGTCAAATGGCTCTGGTGGCTCCCCTGGTGGGGCGGCTTCGTATATAAAACGGACGAGCAGTGGCGCCCGATTTTCGACGAAAAGGGGCTTCCGCTGCATAATCCCGATAAATTTTCCGAAAGAGAGCTAAAAGAGTATTTTGATAACGATTATTGTCTTACTCTGGACAAGCTGCCTTGGTACGGCGAAAAAAACGCGAAATTCGTCGGGGATATTATGAAGGAGAGATTTGGATTATGAAAAAAATAGCGGTTATTTTTGTATCGATCGTTTTGGCTTTTGTTGTTTCGTCTTGTTCTTCCGATGGCAAAAATATGAACAATACTGACGAAACCGCCTCCGAGCTTTTAAATACGGTTTTAAACAGCATTGAGTTTCCGCCCACCGTTGAGGTAACGGAGGAAAGCGCTTTTGAGGAAATGGGGATAGATTTGTCAGTCGCGGAGGATTACGCTGCTGTAAAGCAAATGTTAAGTGTGGACGTGGTGGAGGTAATAATTTTAAAGGTGAAGGAGGGCGAAACGGAAAGCGCCTTGAAAAAACTGGAATCGAGAAAGGAATCCCTTATCAACGATTTCGCCTTTTACCCCGAACAGGTAGAGTCTGCCAACGCCACCAAGGTCGGAAGCGAAGGAAATGTTGTATACTTAATATGCCATGTGGACGCGGAGAAGGGCGAAGAGAGTTTATTAAAAAAAATAAACGGATAGTTATTTTTTTATTATAATTTACTCAACGTATTTTAAAATCCTTTAATTAAGAAGATTTTTTTCTTAATTAAAGGATTTTTTTGTCATACTAATCTTTAATCATATTGTAGACAAAGTCGGAAATATGATTAAAGATTACACCCGAAACACTAATCTTTGGTCAACATTTTTTTGTCTATAATCTGACCAAAGATTAGTATCACACCCCCTTGACATTTTACCGATAATTTATTATAATAGCATTATATAAACAAGTTATATAAGTTGCTTATACGAGGAACAAATATGCCGAAACAAAAAATAACCAAAGAAGACGTTGTAAACGCCGCCTTTGAACTGGCGAAGGAATACGGCCCAGAGTATATCACGGTAAAAAAAATTTCCGAAAAACTTGCCTGTTCCGTACAGCCCATTTACACATATTGCGCCAATATGGAAGGGCTTAAACGGGAAGTAAACGAAAAAGTGAGAGCCTATATAAAAAAGTACGTTTCCCGGCGCGTTCACGGCGGCGACATATTTAAAGAAACGGGGCAGGCTTTTCTTAAGCTGGCAAAAGAAGAGCCTAACATATACAAAATGTTCACATCTCACAAAAGAGAGAACGTTTCCTCTTTGGAGGATCTGTACAAACTGGAAGCGGATCCCCAAATCGCCGAGATTGTTTCAAAACAGCTTGAGATATCCCTTGAAAAAGCGAAAACGCTTCATTTGAATATGCTTATTTACAGCATAGGAATAGGTATGATTTTTTCAAGAACCTTTCCCGGAATACCCGCCGAAGAGATTTTCGCGCAGCAGGAGCACGCTTTCAAAGCCTTTCTGGCACAGGCGCAGAACGGGGAAGTGGAAAAAGAAAAAGTTGCCGAATCCGATTGCTTTGGAAAGGAAAAATCAAAATGAAAAAAACCGCGATAATTTATTTGAGCAAAACCGGCTTTACGAAAAAATACGCCCAATGGACGGCCGAAGAATCGGGAGCCGACATTATCCCATTTAGCGAGGCGAAAAAGCGGCGGGATAAAATCTTAACCGAGTATGACTCAGTGGTTTTCGGGAGCAGGCTTATAGGCGGAACGATAAACGGCCTTTCTAAGGCCAAAAAGCTTTTTTACACGGGAAAAATCCCCTTTGCCGTTTTCGTAACGGGAGCCACGCCGATTGACGCACAAGACACTGCCCCCACGCTTAAAAAAATGTGGGAACAGAATTTTACTCCCGCCGAGCTTGACAGCATTCCTCATTTTTATATGCAGTCGGGCTTGAGCTACGAAAATATGCCGTTCATAGAAAAGCAGATGATGAACGCGTTTAAGTCGATGCTGAAAAAGAAAAAAGGCGCGGAGGGGATATCTGAGGGAATGGCGGAGGTGTTGGGAAGCTCCTTTGACAATTCGGACAAAAAATTTGCCGCCCCGCTGATTCAATGGATAAAAGGGTGATTTTTATACTTGTTTTTCGAAAAAAACTGTAAAAAACATATAAAAATTTGTTAATCGTTTGTCAAACCCCTTGATATTTGCTCCAAAATTTAGTATAATATAAAAAGGTAAACAAACCGATTATAAAAAAAGCATTGGCCGCCCGGACGCGGCCAGTGCACCAAAACAAAATTCAGGAGGACTAATCCAATGGCAGTTAAAGTTGCAATCAACGGTTTCGGACGTATCGGAAGACTCGCATTCAGACAGATGTTCGGCGCGGAAGGCTATGAGGTAGTTGCTATCAACGACCTTACCAAGCCCTCTATGTTAGCACAGCTTTTAAAGTATGACACCGCTCAGGGCGGATACTGTGGAAGAATCGGCGAGGGACTTCACACCGTTTCCGCCGACGACGAAGCGGGCACCATCACCGTAGACGGCAAGACCCTTAAGATTTACGCGGAGGCCAAGGCGGCCGAGCTTCCTTGGGGAGAAATCGGCGTAGACGTAGTATTGGAGTGCACAGGCTTCTACTGCTCCAAGGAAAAATCTCAGGCTCATATCGACGCGGGCGCCAAGAAGGTTGTTATTTCCGCTCCCGCCGGCAATGATCTTAAGACCATTGTATTCAGCGTTAACGAAAACACCCTCACCCCCGACGACACTATCATTTCCGCCGCTTCCTGCACCACAAACTGCCTTGCTCCCATGGCTAAGGCTCTTAACGATTACGCGCCTATTCAGAGCGGTATCATGAGCACCATTCACGCTTATACCGGCGACCAGATGATTCTCGACGGTCCTCACAGAAAGGGCGACCTGAGACGTGCAAGAGCGGGCGCCGCCAACATTGTGCCCAACAGCACCGGCGCGGCTAAGGCTATCGGCCTTGTAATCCCCGAGCTTAACGGAAAACTCATCGGCTCCGCTCAGCGTGTGCCCGTTCCCACAGGCTCCACCACCATTCTTACCGCCGTTGTTAAGAAGGCCGACCTCACCAAGGAAGGTATTAACGCCGCTATGAAGGCCGCCGCTTCCGAGTCCTTCGGCTACAACGAGGATCAGATCGTTTCCTCCGACGTTATCGGAATGAGATACGGTTCTCTCTTCGACGCTACCCAGACCATGGTTGCTAAAATCGCTGACGATCTTTATGAGGTACAGGTTGTTTCTTGGTATGACAATGAGAACTCTTATACTTCTCAGATGGTTAGAACCATTAAGTATTTTGCGGAGCTTAAGTAAGGTTTTTTAAGAAAATCTTTTTGCAAAAACCGGCTTGTTGAGGGTCGGTTTTTGTTTTATATTTTTAAAAATATAGTGAAAACTTTTAGTTGTATTGAAGTGTTTTTATACTTTGGGTATTAAGATGGGGGTTATGCTTGCCGCAGGGTGGTGTTAACGTAAGAACTGCTTTCCGCGAGGGTGGGCGAAGGTTCTTATCGAAGGCTGATTCCTTTATGTGATGTTTTATTTAATGCACGGGCTGTGCAGGGGTGCTCCCGCGGGAGTGCGTTAACGTAAGAATTGCTTTCCGCAAGGGTGGGCGAAGGTTTTTATCGAAGGCCTATTCCTTTATGTGATGTTTTATTTAATGCACGGGCTGTGCGGGGGGGCTCCCGCGGGAGTGCGTTAACGTAAGAATTGCTTTCCGCAAGGGGGGCGAAGGTTTTTATCGAAGGCCTATTCCTTTATGTGATGTTTTATTTAATGCACGGGCCGTGCAGGGCCGCTCCCGCGGGGGGCTTAAGGTGACACCAAAGGGGGGGAGATGGTGAACAGGCTAC
>CATLBH010000011.1 GCA_949878745.1 uncultured Ruminiclostridium sp.
GGCGCGCATACCGTCTCCGCCCACGGGAGTATGGCAATTAAGAGGAAATCCCAAATCGTGCTTGCTTCGCAAGACCTGCTCTTGACTGGTTGGATTTGCTTTTACACAAAATTTTATGGAGTGCCTGATCTGAAATTTTTACACGGCTCAAATCCAAAACCGAGGTTGACTTTTTTACAAGTAACTCCACATATATCAAAACGGAAATTCCGTTTCAACCAATATAAATTTTAAATTCACTGTCGTGACGCAACCTGAAGCCAGCGCGTCTGCCTATTCCGCCATATCCGCATGTTATTTAAACCCGTTTTCATTTCCTTAAAATTACAACATTTTCAATTTGTCAATACATGAACACAAAAATTCCGAGGCAACCGATACCCAACCTATTAAGCATGACGAAAGCTCCAATGTTTTTTTAAACGCTCGCCCGAATGTATCTATGTCCGGTATTCCGTCGGGAAGTTCAAGAAATTTCGCTGAACATTCTTTGAGGCTTTTGCCAAACTCCCCCATATCGACAAAATCTTCTTCTCCGCATAGTTAGGGAACCACTGATTAAATCGGATGTGCGCATCTTGCTTGCATATTTTTCGTCAGATTGTACAACTTCTCCTTGACGGACGCTAGCCCGCCTGCGTCGAATTTGTACAATCTGACGAAAAATCTGCCGCGCAATATGCACACACCGATTTAATCAGCGGTTCCTTAGATACACATTCATATGATTACTACATCTTCAAACTTGTATCGGATATTTCCGTATCCTGTTCTTCTTGGTTCTTGAATATTCTTTATTTCCATGTTCCTTATTTTACCGCTTTTTTCTAAAAAGCAAATGCTGCTGCCTTTTGATTGCTTGCGTATCCTATGCATAAAAAAGGCTTATGTCGCGCTTGACATCAACCGTTTAATATGGTACAATAAAAAGACAACTGTTCGGCGAGGGGCAGCTCCCCGAGCTTGCAGAAAAAACCCGAGGCGTAAGCTTTATCGGGATCTTCGGATAAAATTTCCCCGCATATGGGAAGGACTGATATAATGGGGGAGGAGCTAAATGAAAACCTGCGGGAGGACGGCCTGAAAACGGATAAACGGACTCTTTTGGTGAGAATATTTTTTCTTCCCGCTTTTGCGGGGCTTCTGTGCTTGTTCCTGCTGAATTTTCTGGTGATTATCTCGGCGCTAATGTCGGTGTCCGTGGGGATACTTTGCGCTCCCATAGGCGCTCTGTATCTTTTGGGGGCAATAAGGGTGGTTTCGGATCTGTCGCCCTCCGCGCTGACGGCGGCGGGACTGTTCTGTCTGTGCTTCGGGTGCTTTCTGTGCTTTTTTACCGCCCGTTTTTCCCCCTTCTGTCTCAGACTTGCACAGCGCTATTTTACGGCGCTAAAGGGTGAAAAATGGCGCAGAATATACGGCAGGGGCAAAAAAAACGGCTTTCTGCTCCTTTTTTTCCTGTTGTCCCTGTTCTCTTTGGCGGCTGCGGCGGAAACCCAGTATCTTTCAAGGGAAACGGGTTTTGAAGGCACGGTGGTAGGGGAAAGGCTTGTTTTTGAAAACGCCAAATACATTAATATAAGCACGTCGGGACTGGATTACGAGCTGCGTTTTCACAAGGGAGACGGGATATTGGTGGAATACGTAAACGATACGCCGATGATAGTGGAACAAAGCGACGTTAATTACCTTAAGCTGGTACAAGACGATTCATTTACCATCTCGTTGTTCGCGAGGGATCAGTTCGGTTATAAAATGACGGTATGGCTGCCCGAAAATGATTACCGCGAATTCTATCTGGACAGCGGAAGCGGGGATATTTATCTTTCCGAAACCCTTTCGGATTACACCGAAATACGCACCAGAAGCGGGAACATTACCGTAAACGGCGCCGTGGGAAAGCTTTCCGCCTACGCGGCCGAAGGGAATATTTCCTGTACCTACAACGCCTTTGTAAATGCGGGAAGCTTTGAGACCAAAAGCGGCGATATCGACATAAGGCTTCCCGATTTTTCGGGTATAATATTGGAATTCCGAACGGAAGACGGCTATCTGGACAGCAAGCTGCTGGGGCTTAAAGAAAGATTTTACTCCAGTCTTGACGCGGAAAAACCCGCGCCGCTGTCAAAACACCTTTATATTACCACCGAAAGCGGAGGGGTCAGCGTTGAGGCGGTAAAATCCGTCGGCGAGGGTTAGAAGTTCGAATATGACTTTTTAATATAAAAAAATTTTTCGCAAAAGCCAACATTTTCCTCCCCCAAATCGTTTAATAAAACAGAGAGATTTTTCCTCAAAAAATGATATACTATATAAAGGAACCAAACAACACGGAAGGAAGCGAAAAACCGAATGATGTCAATAATAATCCCGGCCTATAACGAAGCGGAAAACATAGAAAACACCGCTTCCGTTATCGGCGGGATAATGGAAAAAAACAACATACCTCATGAGCTGCTTTTTGTCGACGACGGCTCGAAGGATAAAACATGGGAGCTTATAGAAAGTCTTTCCGAGTCAAACCCCTCGGTCAGAGGCTTAAAATTTTCACGGAATTTCGGAAAAGAGGGGGCAATATTCGCCGGATTAAAGCGTTGTCGGGGGGACTGCGCCGTGGTAATAGACTGCGACCTTCAGCACCCGCCTGAGCTTATGGTGAAAATGTACGAGTTGTGGAAAGAAGGCTATAAGGTTGTTGAGGCGGTAAAGGCTTCCAGAGGGAAGGAAAGCTTTTTGTACAAGCTTTTCGCCAAATGCTTCTACGGTCTTATGGAAGGCTCCTCCAACATAAAAATAAAGGGCGGAAGTGACTATAAGCTTATGGACAGACAGGTAATAGACGCCCTTAACGACCTTCCCGAAAGGATAACCTTTTACCGGGCGCTGTCAAGCTGGGTGGGCTTTAAATCGGCGCAGCTTGAGTTTGACGTAGCCCCCCGAAGCGCGGGAACGACAAAATGGAGCTTTAAAAAGCTGTTTAAATTCGCCTTGGCGAATCTGACAAGCTTCACCTCCGCCCCTCTTCATATAGTTACGGTAACGGGGATACTTTCCTTTATCGCGGCGATCGTTCTCGGAGTTATACAAATAGTGAAAGCCGCCGAAGGGATACCCCAGAACGGAATTCTTCCCGTGCTTCTGCTGACGGGTTCGGTGCTTATGCTGGCCCTCGGCGTTATAGGCTATTATTTAAGCAAGATTTACGAGGAAATAAAAGGGCGGCCCCGCTTTATAGTTGCCTTTGACACATTAAGGGATAAATCGGAGAAAACCGACGAATCGGACGGAAGGAAAGGAGAACGTTAATGACCTCGGAAACAGCACAGACCGCAAGGAAGTCGCCCCTTGAAGCGATAAAAGAACATTTTGGCTATGCGGTAAACGGTATAAGATATTTTTTTATGAACGAAAACCAAATGTGGCTTTCGTTTTTGCTGCCCGCTCTGATTCTTTTGGCGAGCTATTTTATTTTTGGGGTATGGCCTTTCGGTAAGGAAAGCGTATTGTCCCTTGACCTTAACGGGCAGTATGTTTATTACTACGACCATATGTACGACGTGCTCTACGGCGGAGAAAGTATTTTTTACTCCTGGAGCCGCAACCTTTCGGGAGAATGGATGGGCATTATCGGCTATTATCTGGGAAGCCCCTTCAACTTTATAGTGTGGCTGTTTCCGAGAAACGCGATACTGGAGGGCTTGCTCACCATGATGTGCGTAAAGGTGGGGGCCATCGGTCTCGCCATGTCGGTGTACCTTTCCAGAGCCAAGAAATTCCAAAAGCTCACCGTAATCATTTTCAGTATCGTATACGCCCTTTGCTCCTACACAATAGTACAGACCATGAACCCCATGTGGCTGGACGGGGTTTTGGCTTTGCCCGTAATTTGTCTGGGAATTGAGAAATTTGTGGATACCGGACGTTTCAGGCTGTTGGTGGCGGCGTGGGTTTACGCCTTTGTTACCTGCTTTTATATCGGTTTCATGTTAGCCATATTTTCGGTCATCTACTACCTTCTTTATATGGCGATAACCAAAAGCGGCTCCGCGAGAGATCATTTCTTTATGAAATCGGTTCAGATTCTCGGACTGGGCGTTACGGCGGTTATGATATCCGCCTTTATGATAATACCCGTCTACGAGTCTTTGTCCTACGGAAAGTTTGAGTTTTCCGTACCCGATTACAGCATAAAGGAGAATTTTCCGCTTATCGAGCTGTTGGACAAGATACTGCCAAACAGCTATGACACGGTTAGAATGACGGGGCTGCCCTTCCTTTACTGCGGTATGATAACGGTGCTTCTGCTTCCCGCCTATTTTTTCTGCAAGCAGATACGAAGGAGCGAAAGGATAGCCTACGCGGCGGTGCTGATGCTGCTTATTTTCTGTATGTATATCCGCCCCATAGATATGATGTGGCACGGTGGGCAGCTTCCCAACTGGCTCCCCTACCGCTACTCCTTTATTCTTTCTTTTTTGATGGTAGTCTGCGCGGCCAGCGTGTTTGAAAAGCTTAAGGAAACCGATAACAAGGTATTGGGCTTAACCTGCTTCGGCTGGCTGGCGATAATGGTGTATCAGGAAAACATGGACAACTTCGTCTCCGACCTGAACAACGGCCGCGACACCTTGGATAACTTTTCCACCATTCTCCCCGCCATGATAATACTCTTTACCGTCACCGTCCTTTTGGTGCAGCTTAAGGACAGCTTTAACTTTGAACTGAGAAGAAACCGCACGCGTATATTCTCAATAGTGCTGATAGCGGTAGTGGCGGGGGAAGCCCTTTACAACACCGTGGGTCAAATCGCCACTCAGGACACCGATATAACCTATTCCAATCACGACACCTATGTGGATTATATCCCCAAATTAAGGGAAAAGGTGAACGAAATAAGGGCGGAGGACGACGGCTTTTACCGTATCGAAAAGCTGTTTTTCCGTACGGTTAACGACCCCTCGGCTGTGAATATGTACGGACTTTCCCACAGCTCTTCAACTCTCAACGCGAAGCCCATAGAGCTTCTTAAGCGCTTGGGATTCAGCGCCAGAAGCCATTACACCAGATACAGCGGCGCAACACTTATCACCTCAAGCCTTTTCGGCGTAAAATACGAGCTTACCACCGACAATAACGACGTGGCGGAGGTAAGGCGAGGGGAAGAGATACACGTAAGCGAAAACGAATACGCACTGCCTATTTGTTATCTGAGCGAATCCGCTGTAACGGAGCTTTCCCTTACACAGTACGATCCCTTCACCGCCCAGACGGAAATGCTGAAC
The DNA here is from genome assembly GCA_949878745.1 of uncultured Ruminiclostridium sp. Classification (GTDB taxonomy): domain Bacteria; phylum Bacillota; class Clostridia; order Oscillospirales; family Ruminococcaceae; genus Ruminiclostridium_E. Next base: position 5,283 of record CATLBH010000011.1, read on the forward strand.
GCCGCCATAGGAAAGGATTACCAATACTACACCAGAATACACGACGTTGACCTTGAAACGGAAAACGTAAAACAGGGCAGCACCACCGACCAGCACCACAGCTTCAAAGTCGTGACACAGGGCAATACCGCCAGCCTTACCTACACATTCCGAATGCCCGAGTCCGGAAAACTGTATATGTACCTTCCTTCAACCTACGAGAGAAGGGTTGACCTGACGGTAAACGGTTCTTCAAAGGGAAGATATTTTGAAGGCGACGACAACAATATGAAGCTTTTGGGAGAATTTCCCGAGGAAGCCGAGGTAATTGTCGTTCTGACCCTCACCAAAAGCGATCTTTATTTCCGCGAGGCGGAATTCGCGGTGGTCAACGAGGACGCGGTGAAATACGCCCTTAACGAGCTTAAGGAAATGAATAAGGAAACTTTATGCACCAAGCCCGCTTCAACCACCGTGAAAACGGAGGTGAACTGCGGCGGAGACCAGGTTCTGCTCACCACCATCCCCGTGGAAAAGGGGTGGAAAATATACGTGGACGGAAAGGAAACGGAATATCTTGAGGCTATGGAGTCGCTGATCGCCGTACCTCTCACCGCGGGAAAACACGTTGTGGAGATGAAGTTTACCACGGCGGGATATCCGGCGGCCGTAATTATTACGGCGGCGGGGATTATAATTTTTGCGGGATTGATTATTTATTGGCTTAAGAGAAACGGAGAGGACAGGGAGGAACGAAAAGAGCATTTAAGGTTTATTTATTCGGGGGAAGCGGAGGCGGAGCTTAAGGAAAGAAACGCGGGAGATATTGATGAGAGGAACAGGATTAGGGAAGAAGCGGAGAAGAAGGGAATTGAAGAAGAGGAGGAAGAGGACGGGGAGAATGATGATGTGAATGAGGAGGATTTTGATGAAAACGGCGACGAGAATGATAAAGTGAATAACGAAACGGAGGAAGAAGAATCGGAGGGAGAAGAAAAGTAAAAGCGGTGAAGCCGCAATGCCTTTTTCACTTACTTTTTGACTGACACGGTGCGATTGGGACGGAAGCTGCGGCGCGGCCGCGAGTGGAGCGTGAGCGAAACGAGCCTAAGCGAAGCGAAGCTTCTCTTAGGGCGATTTTCCGTCAGGAAAATCGCGGCCACGCCCCTGCGGTTGGGCAGTTACGGGCGTAGGGACGGTTTTTACTTATGAGGCGCGGGATAAAAAATGTTTTATTCGCTTTTCCTATATAAAGGACGATTGTCAATCCGTGCGGTCATCCCGTCCGTTACTTCATTGAATACCACTTAAGAAATCCCGTTTCGGCAAAAAATCCTGCTCCCAAAACAAAGAGACCTGCAAATAAAAGTCAAGTAGTGTACCGCAAAATCTAAAACTTATATAAATTTGATTAATGATTTGCGATAACTTCAATACAAACATCATTATAATTTTATAAAGAATTAGAATTTACGAAGCACTAGAAAGGAATCGTCAGTCCTATCACTGTTTTCATTATAGCTTAAGTAATAAGTGCGTGTAAACCCACGGCTGGCTTGTCGTGGATTTACCGACTAAATATATTTAGTAGAAAGGAAATATAATAAAATGAGAAAAACAAAAATAGTATGCACAATGGGACCCTCCACCGCCAACGACGACGTTTTGCGTGAGCTTATGAAGGCGGGTATGAACGTGGCGCGCCAGAACTTTTCTCACGGCAATCACGAAAGCCATCTTAAAACTTTTCAACAGGTGAAGCGCATACGGGAGGAACTGGGGCTTCCGGTTGCTTCCCTTCTTGACACAAAGGGACCGGAGGTTAGGGTAAAGCTTTTCAAAGACGGAAAAGCCGAGCTGAAGGACGGAGCGATATTCACTCTTACCACGAGAGAGGTGGAAGGAGATTCCCAACAGGTTTCTATTACCTATAAGAATCTGGCGAAGGATATCGATATAGGGACTCGAATTCTGGCGGACGACGGTCTTATTGAAATGAAGGTGACGGAGATCGATACCAAGCCGGATGGGGACGACATAAAATGCCTTGTTGTTCACGGTGGAATCATCAGCAACAACAAATCCTGCAACTTTCCCGGCGCCAAGCTGTCAATGCCCTATGTGAGCGAAAGGGACAAAAGCGATATTATTTTCGGGGCGAAAACTGGCTTCGATTTTATTGCCGCAAGCTTTGTGAGCTGTGACGCGGACATATTGGAAGTCAGGAAAATACTGGAGGAAAACGGCGGAAAGGATATCAAGATTATCGCTAAGATTGAAAATCAGGAGGGCGTGGACAATATCGACGATATTTTAAGGGTGTCCGACGGTATAATGGTGGCCAGAGGGGATATGGGAGTGGAGATTCCCTTCGAGCAGATTCCGCAGCTTCAGAAAATGCTGATAGAAAAAGGCTATAACGCGGGAAAACAAGTCATTACGGCCACCCAGATGCTTGAAAGTATGATAAAGAACCCGAGACCCACCAGGGCGGAGACAACCGACGTGGCTAACGCCATTTACGACGGCACCAGCGCGATAATGCTTTCCGGCGAAACCGCCGCGGGAATGTACCCCGTAGAAGCGGTAAAGACTATGGCCCTTATCGCGGAAAACACCGAAAACAACATAAATTATTCAAAGAGATTCAGGTCAAGAGAGGTGGACAGCGCGGAAAACGTCACCAACGCCATAAGCCACGCCGCGGTAACCACCGCCCTCGACCTTAACGCCAAGGCCATTCTTACCGTTACCACAACCGGCGGGACGGCAAAGCTTTTGTCAAAGTACCGTCCCAACCGTCCCATTTTAAGCTGTACCCCGAGCGAGCGCACATGGCGGCAGCTTAGTCTCAGCTGGGGAGTGGTGCCTTTGATGAGCAGGATAATGGAAACCACGGACGATCTGTTCAATCACGCGGTGGAGTGCGCGGTCAAGTCGGGGTATCTTGAGAACGGAGATCTTGTTGTAATCACGGCGGGAGTGCCTTTGGGTATAAGCGGTACCACCAACCTTATGAAGGTGCACGTGGTTGGTGATGTTCTGGTAATGGGTCAGGGCGTTACCGACAAGACGGCAACCGCTCCTCTTTGCGTAGCGAGAACGGGAGAGGAAGCCGTAAGGAATTTCGCTAACGGTGAGATATTGGTAATTCCCGAAACCGACAACAGCATTATGAGAATACTCCGCGCCGCAAGCGGAATTATTACGGAAAAAGGCGGAGCGGACAGCCACGCGGCGGTGGTGGGCCTTTCGCTGGATATTCCCGTTATTGTGGGAGCGGAAAACGCTACGGCTATTTTGAAAAGTGGGACTACCGTTACCATTGACGCGGGTAGGGGGATTGTTTCTTCGGGGGATTAATTTCATTATAATATAAAAAGCCGTGATCTCTTCGGCTGACGAGATCGCGGCTTTATTATATTGTTTTCTACGCTATATCCTTTCAACAGGCATATACGCGTAACCCGTTTTATGCTCCGACGTGTCGAACACTTCCATTTCCTGAGCTCCGTTTTCGGCCATTTTAAAACCGTGAGCGGGCATAAAATAATCCCTGATATACGAGAACAGCTCCCATATTTCGCACTGTTCCCTGCTGATAAGCTGTGAGGTTGCTTTGTCCGTATAGGCCTTTATGAACAATGAGGCGGGCATTTTGTAAACCTCAACGCCCTCTTCCTGTTTCTCTTCGGCCACTTCTCTTACAAAACCGTAGGCGCGGCGGTTAACGGTCTGCCAAAAGTTTACGCTTAAGGTTATGTCGAAAATCGGAAGGATTACATCCTTCAATTTGTCGAACGCCGCCTGTTTTTCCTCTTCGGTAACCGAATCAACAGCCGAATTGAAGCTTTTTTCGTCGGGGTAATCCTTTGCGTATAAAATTTTTCCCGCAAGAATGGCTTGCGGCTTTTCCACTATTTCAAAGTGTGCTCCGCCTACCGTAATTGTTTCTATGACTTTTTCCGGATTCAGAATTTCGGTGTCCAGAAGGCTGTCCACGGAGATGTGAAGGATTCGCGCCAGCAGCGCTAAGTTGTAAACGTCGGGAAGGCACTCGCCGTTCTCCCACTTCGATACCGCCTGTTCGGAAACGCCTATTCTGAGAGCCACCTCTTTTTGAGAATAATTGTTTTTTACTCGGAAGGATTTTACTCTTTTCCCAAAGTCAACCTGATTAAACATATTTTTTCTCCTTATAAATTATAATTATTTCGTAAATTTGCCGCATGCCCGCAAATCTTCCGTAGTTAAATTATAACCTGCATTCCGATAAAAAGCAATTGTAAGTATGTTTATAAAAAGGCCTTTCGGCTCAACCACAGGTTGACCGGTTATTCGTTCCCCGTCAGCTTGCCCCTCATCAATCCGCAAAGATAAAGAGACCCGCAAATCACTTTAATGTCGGCTCCCGTTTCGTAAGCCTTTTTCAAAGCCTCCTCCGCGTTATTCGCCGCCGTCGCTTCGCGCCCCGCCGCCTTTGTCAAGGCGATAAGCTCTTCCCTTTTTACCGCGTCGGGGGAAAAGAAATCCGCCGCTATAACTAAGTCAAACACCGGTAAAAGCGCCGCCAAAGCGCCTTTATAATCCTTGCTTTTAAGCATTCCCACTATCAGCGTTTTTTTGCCCTTTTGTCCCTTAATAAGCTCGGCCGCCGCCTTTGCCCCCGAAACATTGTGCGCTCCGTCTATGATAAATCCCTTCATTTTTTCCATTCGGGCGGGTACGGCGGCGTTTTTAAGGGCGGTCTCGATATGCTCTTCGGTTATGCCCAATTCCCGGAGAGCTTCGATGGCGGAGGAGGCGTTTATCATCTGATGCTTTCCGCACATTCCGGTAACAAAAGGCTTACCATTGTACAGGAATTCGGTGCCGTTCAGGTCGGTTTTTATAAGCTTAAGCTTTTCCGAATCGGGGATAATAAGCTTTGAGGCCGTTTCCTCCGCCTTTTCTTTTACCACCCGTATCACTTCGTCATATTGAAAGGGGGAAAGGATCACGGGGCGTTCGGGCTTTATTATTCCCGCCTTGTGACGGGCAATTTTTTCGGGTGTATCGCCTAAAATCCCGCAGTGATCCAAATCCACCGTGGTAATTATTGACAGAATCGGGTCGATTATATTCGAACAGTCCAAAAGTCCGCCTATTCCCGTTTCCATAACCGTCATACCGCAGTTTTTATCGGAAAAATACAGAAAGGCGGTCGCGGTAAGTATTTCAAACTGGGAGTAATCAAGGCGGCGGGTTTTATCGGCGGCTTCTTTTACCTTACCGATATAAAAAGCGAGGTCGCCTTCGGAAATCGGCGCCCCGTTTATCTGTATCCTCTCCTCCACCTTGTTTATATAGGGGGAGGTGAATTTTCCCGTTTTGTATCCGGCGTATTCCAAGGCAAGGGCGGTGTATTCGCATACGCTGCCTTTGCCGTTGGTTCCCGCTACGTGTATGTGCTTTAACTTGTCCTGTATATTGCCAAGCTCGTTCATAAGGGCTTTGAAGCGGGAAAGATCCTTTATGGGCGCTCCCGACTTTGAAAAGCCGTTTAAATATGCCATAGCCTCGTTATATTCCATTTGGGTACCTTCTTTGTTATTTCATCAGCGCGATAAAGGCTTTCGCCTTGTTTGCCAGCAGCTTGTCGTTTTCGTAGGTGAGGACGTTTCCCGCCTGTTCTATTTCCAGCCACCTCAGCTCGGAGATTTCGTCCTGTTGGGGGATAAGCTCGTGGCTTGCCCCCATTCCCACAAAGTAAACCACGGTTTTTTTCGTGTTTTTTTTCGGGGAGTAATTGACGATTTCGCGGAATCCTGTATCTAACAGCACGTCAAGCCCCGTTTCTTCCTTTATTTCACGGCGGGCGGTGTCCTCTTCGGATTCCCCGGCTTCCATATGTCCTTTGGGAAACGACCAGTGACCCGACCGAAGGTGACGGACAAGAAGTATCTCGGTATTTCCGTGGTGCTTTCGGTAAACGATCGCTCCGCAGGATTTTTCATAATTCACTTAAAATCCCCCTTTCCTATTTTCGCGGTTTAAGGTTATTATATCGCAAAAAGAGCGACCGCAGGGAGCGATTCCTCTGAAACGATAAAATGTTCTTAGACATTAAAAAAATTTTTCCACTTTCCGCTGTCTAAGGTTATTATATCATAAAAGGAGCGACCGCAGGGAGCGATTCCTCTGGAACGATAAAATGTTCTTAGACATTAAAATAATTTTTCCACTTTCCGCTGTCTAAGGTTATTATATCACATATTTGCAAAAAAGTCACTGTTTTTGAATATTTTTTTATCAAGTAAAATGAAAAACAAAAAACTTGATTTTTCGCGTTCAATATGCTATACTAATAAAGTATTGACCTACAAACGTGCTGCCGGGTTAAGAACAACACGTCGTTAACCCTTACCGAAAAGGAACCGTTAAAATGAACAACTTTGATTTTTCCGCGAGAAAGCGTATAGTTATAAAAATAGGAACCTCCACCCTTACCCACAAAACGGGCAATATCAACGTACGCCGCGTCAAAAAGATGGTGGAGGTATTAAGCGACCTTAAAAACGCGGGACACGACATAATCTTGGTGTCCTCCGGCGCGGTGGGCGTGGGAGTTGGAAGCATAGGACTTCAAAAAAGACCCTCAGATATGCCCACAAAACAGGCTTGCGCCGCCGTGGGGCAGAGCAGGCTGATGAGCTTTTATCAGTCGGAGTTTTCCCGCTTTAACCATACCGTGGCTCAGATACTTGCCACGCGGGACGTTTTCAGCAACAAGATACGGCGGGAAAACATTTATAACACCATGCACACACTGCTGTCCATGGGGATTATTCCCATAATCAACGCCAACGACAGTGTTTCCATAGAACAGCTGGATTTTGACGAAAACGACACTCTTTCCGCGTTGAGCGCCGAGGTTTGCGGCGCCGATCTTTTGGTGATACTTACCGATGTGGAGGGGCTGTACGACAGGAATCCGTCGGAGCCGGAGGCAAAGCTTATTCCGGTGGTACATAAGGTCACCGACGAAATGATTGCGGCGGCGGGAGAAAAAGGGAGCGAGCTTGCCAGCGGCGGAATGCTCACCAAGATAGAAGCGGCGGTGATCGCGGGAGAAGCGGGGATCCCCACCGTTATCATTAAAGGCGACGAGCCGGAATATCTTTACGACCTGTTTGAAAACAAGGTGGTTTGCACCTTGTTCGATTTGAATTGATTTAGTAAAAAAAGAGGATAAAAAATGACATATCTGGAAAATTTGGGGCTTGAGGCGAAAAAAGCCGAAGCGGCAATCAGAGGGATTTCACAGAACGTAAAAAACCGCGCTCTTTTCGCCATAGCCGACGGACTCACGGAAAACGCGGGGCTGATAATAGAGGACAACGAAAAGGATTTGGAAAACGCGAGGAAAAACAATATGTCCGAAGCCATGCGCGACAGGCTCAAGCTGGATATGAAGCGTATCGGAGATATGGCGGAGGGAGTAAGGAGGATAGCCGCTCTCCCCGACCCGGTGGGAAGAGTTTTGGGAGGGAAAGAGCTTCCCAACGGGCTAAAAATAGTTAAAAAAGCGGTGCCGCTGGGCGTAGTGGGGATAATTTTTGAGTCAAGGCCCAACGTTACGGTGGATGCGGCGGCGCTGTGTCTTAAATCGGGCAACGTTTCTATCTTAAAAGGGGGAAGCGACGCAATAAACAGCAATAAGCGGCTGGTTTCCGTTATGCGCTCCGCTTTACGCTCAGCGGGAGCGGAAGAAAACGCGGTGGCTCTTGTGGAGGACACCTCCCGTGAATGCGTGAGCGAACTTATGAGGATGAACCGCTATATCGACGTTCTTATACCCAGGGGAGGGCACGGGCTTATACAAAACGTGATAAACAATTCCACCATTCCCGTTATACAGACGGGGGAGGGCAACTGCTCCGTATACGTGGACAAGTCGGCGGATATCGAAATCGCGGTGAATATTGCCGACAACGGAAAGACACAGCGGCCTTCCGTTTGCAACGCCATTGAAAATTTGCTGGTGCATGAGGATATAGCTGAAGAGTTTTTAAAGGCGCTTGACGAAAGATGGAAGGGAAAGGTCAGGATATACGCCGACAAAAGTGCTTCCAAATATATAAAAGCGGAGAGAGAAGCCAACGAGGAGGACTACAGAACCGAGTTTCTGGACTTCGCCATAGCGGTAAAAACGGTAAAGGCCGTTTCCGAGGCGATAGACTTTATTAACAGATACGGCACAAGGCACAGCGAATGCATAGTAACCAACGACATAAAAAACGCGGAGCTTTTCAAACAGGCGGTAGACGCGGCGGCGGTATACGTCAACGCCTCCACCCGCTTCACCGACGGAGGAAAGTTCGGGCTCGGGGCGGAAATAGGAATAAGCACCCAGAAGCTTCACGCCAGAGGCCCCATGGGGCTCGAGGAAATGACCACCTATAAATACCTTATTGACGGCAGCGGTCAGATAAGATAGGTAAAACGGAGAAACAAATGAAAAAAACAGAAAGACACAAGGATACAAAGGACATAAGGAACGGTAAGATACTGGAGTCCCTTCAGGGAAGCGTGGACGACCTGGAACAGGTGGACGGAGCCGAAGGGGAGAAATCCGGCGAAAGCGACTTTTTTGACCCCTCCGCCCCGATGATGAAAAACAAAAAGTTTTTCTTCGTACTGGGCTTGATTATATTGATACTGTCGGTGGTGGGCTTGGTCAGCACCGTCAGGTTCACGGTGTCGACCGTTCGGGATATGGCCAATCAGACGGCGCTGAAAAATGAGTTCGCCGGGTTTATTTATCCTGCCGTAATAACGGATAGCCCCGCCTTCGACAAGGCCGAGAACGCCCCCCCTTCGGTGGTTATAAACGCCGCGATATGGAGGATAATCCTAAGCGGGAACACCGAAAAATACGAAAACGACGGAAGCTATATGACCATTTCCGAGATAGACGTGGAAAGCTCAGCGGTATCTCTCTTCGGCTACGGCGTTGTAATACAGCACCAGACGGTGGGCAGCGGAAGCAATATGTTTGAATACAACGCTTCGGGAAAAACCTACCGCGTATCGGTGGAAACGGAGCGAATCACCTATTGGCCTAGGATAAGCGAGATCAGCAACGTGGGCGAGCTGTTCACCCTTAAGGTGGAGTATATGGCGCCCATTATGGGAATGCCCGGCGAAGAAGAGGAGCTTGAGCCCCAGAAAACAATGATATACACGGTATCGAGAACCGCCGCTTCGATGACTCTAAACTCCATTGCCTACAACCCGGAGGACGGCCCCAATGCGTGGTAAAATCGAGTCCTATAAAACCGTGGCCGAAAGGGCACAGGCTTCCTTTACCGAAAAAAAATCGGAGTTTATCGGCAGCATTGCCCCCTGTACGACGGAATCGGAGGCTATATCCTTTATCGAGGAAATACGAAAGCTGCACCGCAAGGCCACCCACAACTGCTACGCCTACATTTTAAGGGAAAACAATATCGGAAGGCACAGCGACGACGGCGAGCCTTCCGGAACGGCGGGTGCGCCTATGTTTGAGGTGCTAAAAAAAGAAGGGCTTACCGACGTTTGCTGTGTTGTTACCCGATATTTCGGGGGCATTTTGCTGGGGGCGGGGGGACTTGTCCGCGCCTACGCCAACGGCGCCGCGCTGGCGGTGGGGGCTTCGAAGATAAAGGAGATGAAGCTTGCCGAAAGGCTGATTATTGAAGTGGATTATTCTCTTTACGGCAAGCTGGGAGCGATTTTTTCGGAATTTGACGCAAGGATAGACGGTGAGGAATTCGCGGCGGGGGTTAAGATTGTTTTGTATGTGGAAGCGGAGAAAGCCGAGAGTTTGAAGGCCAAGGTTATTGATGTTTGCTGCGGCAGGGCGGTTATAAAAGATTCGGGGACGGAGGAGTTTGACTTCGGATAACGGGTGATATACGGCAATCGAAAAAAATAAAAAGGAGCGAAGCGACAACTGTCCTTTCCGCTTCCCTTTCGGACACCGAAAGAGAAGTAGGGGAGTCCGAAGGACGGTAGCAACGCCCCCAAACGCACCTGCTTATCCGTAAATCCGCTTATAATAAGCGTTTTAGAGTTTAGGGTCAATTTAATCAAATCTAAGAACATATTCTCATAGGATGAGCACACGTCTTTACACGTCTTTTCGGCAAATTTTCCCGCTAACTGTGTCAAAATTTCTTGACGGGCTTATCGCGTAAGCTGACCGCCTGAATAAATTTTCCTTGTTTTCGGAAAAATTATGCTCGAAAATCCGTGTCTACCTCCTTTGAGAACAAGTTCTAAGCAAAAAAGATTACACCCGAAACACTAATCTTTGGTCAACATTTTTTTGTCTATAATCTGACCAAAGATTAGTATAAATAACCTATAACCAACCGAAAAGGCCGTGACCTGCCCAAGGGCAAATCACGGCCTTAAGCCGATAAAATCAAACGCTGAAATTCATCTGTACCTCGGCAGCCTCGGGCTTAGCTTCGGCAGCCGCTTCCTCATACTTTTTGAAACTCTCCGGCGGCAATGTGCCGTAGTCCTCTTCGGTTGAGTAAGGGGTCTCCTTCCTGCGGTACTTTTCAAAGCTTTCGGGAGGCAGGTCGCCGTAATCTTCCTCGGTGGAGTACGGATCCGGCTCCTTTTTGTACTTCTCAAAGCTCTTGGGAGGCAAAACGGATTTTTCCTTTTCCTCCTCTTTATCAATCGGTTTTTCGGGATCGTCCTTACTGGTTTCCTTACTTTCTTCCAGCATTTTTTCCCTTGCTTCGGCAAGAGTGTTGAGCATATCGGTAAATTCGCTCACAAGAGAACCTTTAACGGTTCTGCTGCCGTCCTCTCCGGTTATCCCCTGCTTTAAAAAGGCATATATGCTCGTTGTGCCGTCTCCGTTTACGGTTATGCCGAGACGTTCCACTATGGATTTTCCGCCCTCGGTGAGCTTGTCTTTGATTTCGGCAAATTGGTCGGCCACGCCGTCGATAATACTCTCGTACTTAGCTCTGGTAGCTTCGTCGGAAGCCATTTTTTCCACCAAGTCGGGGGTGATTAAAACGTTTATCTCCCCTCTTCCCTCGGACAGAATCCGGCTCGCTTCTTCGTCGGTTTCATAGTCGGAAACCATAAAAGCATAGCCGGGGTATTTCTTCTGAAGCTCGGAAAGATACGATTTCGCCTTATCGCTCAGCTTTGAGTAGGTTTCATTTTCCTTGCGCTGAACCGCGGAAAATAAAATCTGATCCTTTCTGCCGGCGTAATTTTTTTCGGCGGTATTTTCGGATTCGGACGGATTCCGAGCCGGGTTGTTTTTCCCGTAGTTGTTGTAGCCTGCGGGAAAGTTGTTTACACTGTTATTGCGTACACCGTACATATAGGTCAATCCTTTCCCTTTTTTGTTCGGCGGCTCCCTCCGCCTTCGTCCCGAAGCGGCGCGGGGCATTGCCCCGAGAACCCCATAGAAGACGGGAAGGACGATCTTTATCCCGTATAATATATCGGTTCGTATAAATGGCTTTTTCGGGTTTTCATATATTTTATCGGCAATTTTTCAAAAAACTTTAGCTTTTTTAAAGCAAAATTATTTTTTAAAGTCAAAATTTCTGAAAGGCCGATAAAAAAACATTGCACAAATTTATAAAATGTGTTATAATATTAAATAAGAATGTCATAAACCCGAAGCCGCTCTTTGGTCAGCTTATCGGGCGAAGGAGGTAAAACAAATATGCTTCACAGACTGCTGGTTCTTGACGAAACGCCTAAGGTCGAGATATTAATCAAGGAAATACTCGAGGCGGACGGCGGAGAATTTGAGGTCAAAAGGGCTTCGGATAAAATAGACGCGGAAATAGCGGTAAACGGCGACAAACCGGAGCTGGCGCTGGTATCGCTGGGCAGCGGGAAGGCGATTTCGGCGCTTAAATCGCTTATTAAAAAAAATATCTGTCCCCCCTTGGTTTTTATGGGGAATAATTTGGGAGCAAAGCCCAAGGAGCTGTCGGCGGTAAAGGCGGTTGACGAAATCGCTCTGCCCTTCGACCCCGACGAATTCTGTCTTAAGATAGACGACGATATTTTTCTGGGAGCGGGAAAGGTTGACGAGCTGACGGGACTTTTCAAAAAGGGCTGGTTTGATTACAAGATGGAAAAGCTGATGAAAAAAAAGGTAAAAGGGACGCTTTTCTGTATGTCGCTGGACGCTTACAGCTTCGCCTCCAACCCTCCCACGATGCTTCAGCTTCAGATGGCCTCATATGCCCTTAAGTCCGGATTTAAAGACGGGATTTTGGCCATAAGCGGCACAATGATATTGGGCTTTTTCCCTTCGGACAAACCCCGCAAGGAAAACGAAAAATATATAAACGAACTTATAGGAACCATGTGCGCCGCCGCGGACCAGCCGCCCATATTCATTTGCGCGGGAGCGGCGGAAAGCGATATGTACGATTTTTCGGCGGAGGACACCTACGTATTTGCCAATAAGGCTATGAGTCTGTCGTTGGACGCGGGCAAAAACTGTGTAAGGTATTACAAATAGAATAAACGAATAGAAAGGGAAAATTTATGACCGACATATTGCTGATAAGCAGCAGTCTTGAAGACATAAACATAGCCTGGCGCCATTTCTGTTACAATGATTACAACGCCAGCGCCACCACCAACATAAACGCGGCCATGGAAAACCTTAAGTCCTCAAAGCCCGCGAAGGTGGTCGTTTACTACTGCGGAGAGGATTCGGAGGGCTTTTACACGCTTTATCACACCCTGAGAAGCGATCCCGCAACCGAAGAGGTTCCGCTTTTGGTGTTGTCCGACGTAAGCTGGCAAAAGGCGCTCAGCGGGTACGTGAAATTTTACAACACCTGTATCTTGGGCATATCGGTAAACGACGATAAGCTTAGAGATATGGTAAAAAGCGGCGCCAGATACGGCTTCGAAAAAAAATCCGCGGCCTTCGGACGCGCGGCGCCGAAGCGGCCTTTCGACCACCCGGGGTTAAAGGCGCGAAAGGAAAGATAAAAACGTAAAAAACGCGTAATAATGATTTTAAGGAGCTGTAAAATAACTAAAAATCTTAAGAGTTACCCAAACATATGATAATAGCACTCATTGATACAACATTTTATTCGAGAGAAAGGCCGATTGACAACAAAACACCCAGAGGGGGGGTAAGGAAGGGATTCTTAAGGTGAAACCTAAGGGGGGGGGAGAGTGGGGGACAGGCTACGCCAATCAAGTAGTTTTACGATAAAATAAACCACCTTATAAAACAAGCGGCACTGCGTAGCCTGTTCACCATCTCCACCCCTTTGGTGTCACCTTAAGCCCCCCGCGGGAGCGGTCCTGCACGGCCCGTGCATCAAATAAAGCATTACATAAAGGAATCGACTTTCGATAAAAACTTTTTCCCCTTGTCTATAGTATTACTTAAAATAGTATAAAATATCGAAAAATCACAAAAAATCGGAACGGAAATCGAAATGGAAGAAATTCAAAAAGAAGAAACACAGATAATATACGGAAAAAACGCGGTGATCGAAGCCCTTCGCTCCGATGCCGAAATAGACTCCGTTTATATTTCCCGCTCGGCGGGAGGAATGGGAAAAATTATCGCCTTAGCCAAGGAAAAGGGCGCGGTGATTAAAGAAGTCGGGGAAGAAAAGCTGTCCTCTCTTTCCCCTCCCGGAGCGAAGCACGGCGGCGTGGCCGCAGCGATGGCGGCGGCAAGCTATTCCACCGTGGAGGAAATTCTTTCCGTATCGGAGGAAAAGGGGCTTCCCCCTTTTATAATCGCCGCCGACGGAATTCAGGATCCTCATAATCTGGGGGCGATTATAAGAACCGCCGAAGCGGCGGGAGCGGACGGCGTGATCATCACCAAAAGAAGAAGCGCCTCTCTCACCCCCACGGTTTATAAAACCTCTGCGGGAGCCGCCAGCTGGATAAAGGTGGCGAGAGTCAACAGCCTGGCCGCCGTTCTGGAGGAGCTTAAGTCACACAATATCTGGGTGTACGGGGCAGAGGCGGACGGAACGCCGTTTTATAAGGCCAAGCTGGAGGGCGGCTGTTGTCTTGTGATAGGCTCGGAGGGGTACGGACTCAGCCGACTGGTGAGAGAAAAATGCGATCAGGTTCTGTCCATAGATATGTTTGGCCACGTTAACTCCCTTAACGCTTCGGTAAGCGCGGGGATATTGATATATGAAGCGGTAAAGTACAGAAGAAAATAAAAGAAAGTAAGAGAAAGTAAGCTGCGGTTTAGCCGCGTTAATACCGTACGGCCGAGCGGAAAGGAAGGAGAAAATATGCCGAATAACTTTTCACTTGATGATATTTTAGCCGAAATAGACGCCAAAAAGTCGGGAGGCGGCCCTTCGGCAAAGGTCGACAGGCCGAATGACAAAATCGGTAAAAACGATTACACCGTCACCTCGATCATAAATTCGGAGGAGCTGAAGGCCTCCGCACAGGCCAAAAAGGCGGAGCCGATAAAAACGGCGAAAACGGAGGGAACGGCGGCGCCCGGTATCGCGCAAAGTGCCCCCAAAACGGAAAAAAAGCCCCCTTTGAAATCAAAAAACGACGATTACAGCGTAACCGCCATAATCAACAGCGAGGAGCTGAAACAAAAAGCCGCCGTAAAAGAAAAAAGCGCGGAAAGGCCGATCCCGCCCATAAAATTCCCCGGAGTCCCGGTACCCGAAAAAAGCGGGACGAATCCCGCCGAACAAAAGGCCGAATCCCCCAAGCCCAGACTCGCGAAAAGAGAATTTAACACCGAACAGCGTAGGCTTATCGAAACCACCCTTAAAGCGGAGGAGGATTTTGAAAACCCAGACGAGCTTATCGACGCCATAAATCCCTATGAGGTGAAAAGCAAGGCGGCGGATTTAAGCGCGGTTCTGGGCGGCGATACCTTAGGTATAGCGGGGGACGATCTTAAACAGTTGGCGGAGGCTTCCCACAGGGAAAGAGTAAAGCTGGCGGACGACGGAGTAAGGGTATACGGAAGCGAACAAGCCAACGTCCTTTCCCCCGAAAAGCCCGTATTTGATCCCTCCGCCGCCACCAACGAACAGTTGTTCGCGGCGGAAAAAAAGCCTCTTTATGAGGCGGAAACCATCGAAACCACCGCGCCGGTTAAAAAATATGTTCCCCAGAAGGAAAAGGATAAAGCCGAGGCGGAGAAAAAACAGCCAGTTCCCAAAAAAACCGAAAAAGAGCGGAGAAGCAACGACGCTCTTTTGGAAAAGCTTAATCTTGCCCTTTCCCGCAAAAAGGCGGAGGAGGAAGTGAAAAAACGCACTATGGGACTTTCCGAGGGCACCTCGGAAAATTCCCTCAAACTCCCCACCAGTGGTCTTAATCTTGACGGCGAAAGGATTATAATGGCTACCGGAGTTATTCCCGAAGCCGATATCATAAAGGAAAAATCAAAAAGAAAACTTAGGGACTTCGTTATGGAAAGCGACAAGGAGGAGGACGAAGAAGAGAGCGAAGATTTTGAAAGCTACGATTCCACGGGTCAGATATGGTCGGATCTCTGCGAGTCCCACAGGGTCATTAAGATACGGTTTTTCATTCTTTTCGCCCTCACCCTGTTTATGTTTTTCGTCTCTCTTATGGGAGATCTGAACAAGGGAATGATATTCGACTTTTTCGGCTTTGACGTTACGTTTCTCGACAGACGCGCCAACGCCCAGGGCTTTTTGTTCTACAATCTGATTGCCGGGGTAATTTCCGCGGCTTTGTGCTCCTCGGTGCTGTATAACGGCATTGTGAAGCTGTTTAAATTGAAGGCGGACTGTGACAGCGTATGCGCCGTGACCGCCATGACCGCCATTGTGACCACCGCCGTAAATATCGTACGCTCGGACGATATAATATTAAGCCGTTCTTACATATATATACCCGTGGCGATAGCGGGGCTGATGTTCAACACTTTGGGGAAGCTTATGATGGTTACCCGCGCTAAGCGGAATTTCAGGTTTATTTCGGGGGACACCGCCAAATATTCGGCGGTAATGGTGGACAGCGACGCCGCTTCCATGCTCACAAAGGGCGTTGCGGGAGAATTTCCCTATCTGGCGGCGATGAGGAAAACGGAGCTGCTCACCGATTTTCTTAGAAGCAGCTATTGTGAGGACAAGGCGGACCGCTTAAGCGTAAAGGCGGCGCCCATTGCTGTGGGTATTTCCATTCTTGCCGCCCTTGTGGCGTATTTGATTCCCTACGGCAGCGAGGGGCTTCACGGAAACCTTTACTGGACGCTGACGGTTCTTACGGCGGTTATGTCCTTGGCAACCCCTTTCGGTATGATGTTTATGGTTAACGTACCCTTGACAAGGGCGGGACGGAGTCTCGCCAAGTCCGAAAGCGTGGTTTTGGGATATGAGTCGGCGGAATATTTCGCCGAAACCAACTCGCTTATGGTGGACGCTTCCCTTTTATTCCCCGCGGGCACGATAATCTATTCCAATATCAAGCACTGTAAGCAGCCCAACTCGATAAACAACATAGCGCTGGATCAGGCGATAATTCTGGCGGCAAGTCTCGCCATAAAAAGCAATTCCGCCATGTCAAATATGTTCAAGGATATGATAAACGACAAAGAGGACATTCTGGTGAAGGTGGAAAACTGCGTTTACGAGGATAACTTGGGTATACTGGGCTGGTTCGGCAACAAGCGTATGATTATGGGAAGCCGCGAACAGATGAAGCATCACGACATCAAGCTGCCCGATATGAAAAAAGTCAGAAAATACGCCAACGACAGCACGGAAATCATTTACCTATCCGTGGCGGGCGAGGTGGTGATAATGTTCTTCGTGGAGCTTAAGCCGAATCCGAACATAGCGGCCTGTTTAAAACAGCTGGCGGCGGAGGGGGTTTCGCTGGTGGTAAAAACCACCGATTCCATTATAACAGTGGAAAAGCTGGCGGAGGTTTTCGAAATCCCCCCCGAAAGGATAAAAATACTTCCTTACAGTATGCATGAGCTTTATCACGAGTATACCCGCTATACCTCAAGGGGCAGCGGGGCGGTCAGCTGCAACGGCACCTTCAGCGGCTTCGCGGGGGCGATATTGGCGGCGAAAAAGCTTATCGGCGACGTTAATCTCGGTATGTACGTAATGCTGGGCGGGGCGCTTATAGGCGTGGCGGCGGCTCTTGCGGCGGCGTTTACTGGCAACGGCTGGCTTATTTCTCCCAGTATGGTGTTGGGCTGGAACACACTTTGTCTTTTGGTTACCACCGTTGTCCAAAGCATAAGACGGTATTGATACCGTTATTATAAGAACCTGTCTTCACAAGATATTGCACGTGTCTTTTCGACAAATTTTGCCGATGACTGCGTCAATATTCCTTGAAATACGCGAGTATTCCTGCGAAATTTTTCCTTGTCCTCGACAAAATTTGCTCGAAAATCCACGCACAAATCCTGTGAAGACAGGTTCAAAAAGAAAAAAAAGAAAGGGCAGATTTAAATGAGTAAATTTAAAACGGCGGTCATATTCAGCAGCAATATGGTGCTTCAGCGCGAAAAGCCCGTGCTGATTTTCGGAGAGGGCGAAAACGGAGAAGTTGTGAAGGCCGAGATTGACGGTATGACCGCTTCGGCCAGGGTAAGAGGGGAAAGATGGCAGATTCAGCTTCCTCCCCATAAAGCGGGCGGCGATTACACTCTTAAGGTAACCTGCGGCGGCTGTGAAAAGGTATTCACAAATGTGGTATACGGCGAGGTATGGCTTGCGGGAGGACAGTCCAATATGGAGCTGGAGCTTCAGAACTGCTTTGAAAAGGAAGCCTTGACCACCGATAAAAATCCCGGCGTGAGATTTTATTACACTCCGAAAAAGTCCTTCAAGGAAAAGGATTTCCTTGAATGCGAGGAAAATTCGGCTTGGGCGGAATTCAGCGCAGAAAACGCCAAATGCTGGTCGGCGGTGGGCTATTTCTTCGCCCGTGAGCTGGCGGAAAAATTGGGCGTTACCGTGGGAATCGTCGGCTGTAACTGGGGCGGTTCCTCCGCTTCCTGCTGGATGAGCAGAGAAGCTCTGGAAAAGGATTCCGATACCAACGAATACTTAATGGACATCAAGAAGCAGGCCGAGGGAAAAACACCCGCGGAGGTGGAAGCCGAATGGGAAAAATACTGGTCTGACGTGGCGGAATGGAACAGAAAGGTTACGGAATTTTATACGAAGAATCCCTTCGGAACCTGGGAGGAATGCTTGGGCTATGCGGGTCCCATGCTTTATCCCGGCCCCCCCAGCGAGTTTAACCCTATGTCGGCAACCGTGCTTTACCGCTCAATGATACAGAGAATATGCCCCTATACCTTAAAGGGCTTTATCTACTATCAGGGCGAAAGCGACGACACCCGTCCCAAGACCTATTATAAGCTTTTCAGAGGTCTTATAGGCTTATGGAGAAGGGACTGGGGCGACGATACCCTTCCCTTCCTGTTCGTTCAGCTGCCTATGCACCGCTATAAGGCCGATCCCGATTTCAAGAACTGGTGCCATATAAGAGAGGCTCAGATGAAGGTGTTTAATACGGTTAAAAACACCGGTATCGCGGTGGCTCTCGACAAGGGTCAGTTCGACGAAATACACCCCGTCTATAAGCTCCCCATAGGCCACAGACTGGCTTTACAGGCTCTTTACGGCGTATACGGCTTTGAGAATCTCGAAGGCGAGGCCTTTGGCCCGATGTATAAGGACTGCCTCTACAGAGGAAACGAAATCGAGTTGCGCTTCGATCACTGTCAGGGCTTTAAGATTGACGGAGAGGCTAAGGGCTTCGAGATAGCGGGAGAGGATAAGGAATTCAAGCCCGCCGATGTAAAGATAGAGGGAGACAAAATAATCGTTTCTTCATCCGAGGTAAAAGAACCGCTTTATGTAAGATACAACTGGACCAATTACGCCGAGGTGACGGTGTTCGGCGTTAACGGGCTTCCTCTGGCTCCATTCAGAACATCCGTTTTTGACGAAAAGGAAGAGGCGTGATATTCGCGGGTATCTGCGCGGGCGGAAAAGGAACGAGGCTGAGCGCCGACGGATATTCAAGCCTTCCCAAGCAGTTTATGCTCTTGGGGGAAAAACCCGTTATAGCCTATTCCGTTGAAAGCTTTCTCCTCTGTCGGGAAATCAAGACCGTATTTATCGCGGTTTCAGAGGATTTTTTTGAGCACTGTGAGGGCTTGTTCCGTGAGCCGAGAATAAAGACGATAAGGGGCGGTAAAAACCGCGCCGAAACCGTGGCGGCTCTGGCGGCGGCGTGTAGGGAATACGGCGGGACCGACGGGGATATTCTGGTGACTCACGACGCGGCGCGCCCCTTTGTGAGCAAAGAGGTTATAAGGCGCTGCGTGGAAGCGGCGGAGGAATACGGAGCCGCAGGCGCCGCGCTTCCCGCTTCGGATACGGTTTTAAGGTGTGAAAGAGGTCTTGTTGCCGACGCTCCCCCCCGCTCCGAGATGTTTCTCGCCCAGACCCCCCAGAGCTTTAAGCTGGGTCTTTTCCACAAGGTGTGGAGCGGTCTTTCTCAAAAGGAAAAAGAGGAGGCCACCGACGTTTGCGGAATGTTTTACCGAGCGGGAGAAAGGGTAAGGATCGTGGAAGGCGAAAAGCAGTGCTTTAAAATCACCTTCGGCGAAGATATGGAAAAGGCGGAAGCCGTTGTCAAAAATCAATTTCATAAAGGAGAATAAGCTATGAGTAAATATTCGGGCACCCAAACGGAAAAGAACCTTGAGGCGGCGTTTGCCGGAGAATCTCAGGCGAGAAATAAGTATACATACTTTGCCTCAGTAGCGAAGAAGGAGGGTTTTGAACAGATTTCCTCCATTTTCCTCAAAACGGCGGACAACGAAAAGGAACACGCCAAAATGTGGTTTAAGGAATTGCAAGGCATAGGCGATACCAAGGCGAATCTTTCGGCGGCGGCAGACGGCGAAAACTACGAATGGACGGATATGTACGAGGGCTTTGCCAAAACCGCCGAGGAAGAGGGATTTCCCGAGCTGGCGGCGAAATTCCGTGCGGTGGGAGAGATCGAAAAGCGCCACGAGGAAAGATACCGTGCGCTGCTGAAAAACGTGGAGACGGCGGCGGTGTTTGAAAAGAGCGAGGTCAAGGTATGGGAGTGCAGAAACTGCGGTCATATCGTAGTGGGAACCAAGGCTCCCGAGGTTTGCCCCGTTTGTAATCATCCGCAGAGCTATTTTGAGATTATGGCGGAGAATTATTGATTTGGGTTGAGGTGAACGGGGAGAGGAAGGTAATTTTGTAAATGAAACACCGCGGTTTTTTGACCGCGGTGTTTTTGATCTTTTATACTAATCTTTGGTCAACATTTTTTGTCTATAATCTGACCAAATTAGTATTAAACTGTTGGATTAGCGTTTCGGGAGCAATCCCTTTTTAAACTGACGTAATATCCACCTTATAATAATTATTTACTTCCCTTCCCCTTCTTGATTTGCGCCGCCAACAGCGCTGCCGCAAGCATCGCCAAAGCAAACAGCCCCTGTATCAGAATAGCCGTCCAAATAACCCCTTCGTCATACACCATCCCATCCGCTCCATATATCGAGTTATTCCCCCTAACATACCAATAAACCGGCAAAAACCTCGCCACATTCAGAATATTCTCCCCCAGAAGCGACTGAGACACGAACACCCCGCAAAGGAACGCCATTCCCAGCCCCAGCACGTTAGAGACCATAGAGGTGATATAATTTGCCTTTTTTACGGATTCCGACCCGAGTATCCCCACTAGAGCCGACAGGGCAAGAGAAAACAGCATAAACACAAGCATCTGAAGCAAAGAGTAGAAGCAATGTCCGTTAAACAGCGTCCCCCCCGTAATTATCGTACCCGCCAGCAGAAGTACCCCCGCGGATACCAGACACACCATAAACGCGCCGCAGATTATCTGCGCCATATACTTGACGGGGGAGATAGGAGCGCAAAAGCTTCTTGACCTCACGTCCTCGTTCAGAAAGGAGGAAAAGGTAGGCACCAATATTCCCAATATCATCATCAGCATAATATAGGGAACAAAGTTGTAAAACAGATAAGCCCCCGTATTTTCCGCGTCCCAGCCGTTGTCGGAGGAAAAGCCCGTTACCTCAACCCCGTTTTCCAGCGTTTTTGCCGCTTCCTTACAGGCTTCCGCCGTATTGTAGCCGCCTATTATATAAAGCCTTGCCGCCGCTATATAAGAATCAATTACGCTTTCCGTGAAAACCTCCGACGCGCTTCCCGCTATCACCTGGGAGGAGAGAAGCTTTTCCGTCTCTCCCGAACTGAGCATTTCGGCGAATCCTTTGTTTATGGTGAGAACATACTCCGCCTTGCGGTAATAAAGGCTGTCCTGAACAGCGTTTTCTCTCTCGAAATCAATATCCGCCATTTTTATATTGGTGGAATTTTCAAGATAGCTTAAAAAAGCCCTGCTTTCCTCCGTATTGTCCTTGTCGTTTACGGCGAGCAGGGAGACGAATCCGTCCATACTCTCCCCGCTTCCGTTGAGACCGCTTCCTCCCATCATGGTCATACCGAGAAGCACGGCGAACATAACCATATACATTACCGCGATCCCGATATAAGAGGGAATAAGCCTTATATATGCTTTAAATACCATATTCTTCTCCTTATAATCTCATATAGATTTGTATTTCCGCTTGCGGGTCATTATCATGGAACCGGTCAGCATCAGCGCGCACCAGATAAGCAAAACCACGATGTTTGAAAAAAGCTTTTCATAGCTTCCGTAAACGCACAGGCTGTAAAAACAGTCCACTATCAGAGCCGCCGGGTTTATGCGGTTGAACAACGGAAAGCTTTCCTCGATAAAGAGTCTCATCCCCCCGAACATAAGCCCGCTGAGAAAACACAGACCCAGTGAGCAGGTGAGCAATATCGCGTTTTTTATTCCGTCCTTCATTCCTCCGACGGAACCTATAAAACATCCGAAGCTGTTACCGAGCACCGAGCTTAAAAAATTCACCGTCACTATTACCCAGAAGGGTACGCCGAACTTTATTCCCAGAACGTACGCAAGGTATACCGAGGCGATGTTGAGAAAGACGTTGTGGATCAAAAGGGTGGCGATAAGGGATGATAAAATATCTCCGAATTTGCTTACCGGGCTAACCTCCACCCTTGCCCCCAAAGCCGAAAGATTGGCCTGATGATTTATGGCGCAGTACATTCCCATCATCGAGCCGAAAAGCCCGCTCATGGCCAGAAGGTTATAAAAATATTGAACGTAAGGGTCATAATTTGCGGAATTGGATTCAGATCTTATATAGCTTGTCTCTTTCTCCATCTCTTTTATTATTTGGGGCACTTTATCGGGATTCGATGCGGCGGCCGCGCTGATTATCTCATAGCGGCTCTTGAAGCTGTCAAGTACCGATTTTACTATTCCCGACTTTATTCCCGCCCCTTTTGGCACCGTCAGGGAAATGTCGCCGTCCACGTAGATTATCCCCTGAAGCTCTCCTTTTTCCATAAGCTCCTTAGCCTTATTCTCTTCTTCGGTGACTATGTTAAAAAGCGCTTTTTCTTCCGAAGCCGACTCGGAAAGGGCGGTTAACATTTCCTCGAAGCCCTCCGGGGGTTCCGTTTTCTTTATGACGGCTATGGGGATATCCGCGTAATCCTGTTCGCTGTCCGCCAGATTCCCGAAGGCCACAAAAAACAGAGTGCCTAAAATCACGGGAAAACCCATCAGCCAGAACACCACTATTTTATTGCGCAAAAGGGAGATAAACTCATATTTTATACGGTTAAGCATCAGTCCCTCAGCTCCTTTCCCGTTATCTCAAGGAATACGTCATTTAAGGTGGGCAAAAGCGAATACACTCTTCCGATAGGTATTTCCTCATTGTGCATATAATCCAAAAGCCTTGTGAGATTGTGTTTCCCTCCGCTGTACAGCAGAGTTAAAGTCTTTCCGTCGTATTTGCAGTCATAGGCGTGGGGCATATTTTTCGACGTTTCAAGCTGTTCGTCGGAAAGCCCCGCCGCTTCCACGGAAATGGTTTCGGTGTTTTTGATAAGCTTTTTAAGTTCCTGCTTGGTGCCCTCCGCTATGTTTCTTCCCTTGTCGATGATGGCGATTCTCGAACAGATTTGTTCCACTTCTTCCATATAGTGGGAGGTGTAAATAATGGTGGCCCCCTGTCTGTTAAGCTCCTCTATTCCCTCCAGTATCCTGTTTCGGCTCTGTGGGTCAACCGCCACCGTGGGTTCGTCCATTATAATAAGCTTGGGCTTATGCGCAACGCCGCAGGCAATGTTTAAACGTCTCAGAAGTCCGCCGGAAAGCTTTTTCGGGCGAAATTTTTCAAAGCCCTCAAGCCCCGCGAAGGCTATGGCTTCGTCCACCCGCTTTTTGCGCAGCGCCTTGTCCGAAATATACAGCCCGCAGAAATAATCTATGTTTTCCCTTACGTTAAGCTCGTCGAGAACCGCCACATTCTGCATAACAACGCCTATGTCCTTCTTGACCTCCGCACAGAGCTTTTTTCCGAAAACGGATATTTCCCCCTTATCATAAGTAAGAAGAGACAGTATACAGTTTATGGCCGTGGTTTTTCCCGACCCGTTAGGGCCAAGAAGCCCGAATATTTCTCCTTTCTTAATGTCCAGCTCCAGATGATCGAGAGCGATAAGCTCCTTATAGCGTTTTACAAGCCGCTCCACCTTTACAACGGTTTCCATAATAAAATCCGATCCTTTCATAAAAGTTTTTTCCTCAATATTTATTTTATCATTTTCGTTTTCGTGATACAAGTGACAAAAGTAATATCCTTATATGACATTTGTCACTTTTTTTGCGATTTTGGGAATAAATGTGGATTTTGCCGCCGATTTATGATAAAATTAAAGAGAAGTTTTTTGATCGGACGGATAAATGTATGAAATATTTGGCTGAAAAGCTGCTTGTTTTGATAATATGCGCCTTGTCGCTGTACGGTACGGAATTAACGTATCAGGTATTGGCGGGCGGACTTCTTTCTCTTTCCGCAGCCTTTTTTTGTCAGGCGGCGGAAAAGAGAAAAACCCCGAGAGCGGTATGTGAGCTTTGTTACGGAGCGGCGGCGTTTGTTTTTCCCGAAATGTCGTTTTTCGCGGCGATCCCGCTTTACGAAGCGGCAAGGGTAAAGGACGCGGCGGGTATCGGAGTTATAATTCTCGGGGCGGTAAGAGGGCTTTTTCTCTTCGGCTCTCCTCGTCATATTCCCTTTGCCGCCTGTGTTTTGTCAATGTATCTGGCCTTTTGCGCCGCTTTTTCCGAACGTCAGCGGATAAAGCTCATCGAAAGCAGGGACGACAGCGTGGAGCTGGAGCGGCTTCTGAAACGCAGGAACAGAGAGCTTAAGGAAAATATGGAGTATGAGCTGAAAATAAACATTCTGAATGAGCGCAACCGCATAGCGAGGGAAATACACGATAACGTGGGGCATATTCTTTCCCGTTCCCTTTTGAGCACGGGAGCGTTGATAGCGGTCTGCCCGAAGGAGGAAAAGGAGCTTAAGGCGGGGCTGGTTTTGCTTAAGGAGAATCTGAACTCCGCCATGGAAAGCGTGCGTAAAAGCGTTCACGATATAAGAGACGATTCTCTCGATTTAAAGGTGGTTATTGACAAGATGACCTTTGATCTTCAAAAAAGGTTTAAAACGGAGATAATGTACGATATCAGCGAGGAAATCCCCCCTAAAATAAAAATTGCCTTTACCGCGATTCTTAAGGAAGCGGTTTCGAATATTTTAAGGCACAGCAACGGGAACAGAGTACAGATAACGGTGAGGGAGCACCCCGCCTTGTATCAGCTTATCGTTTACGATAACGGCAGCGGGGGGAAGGCTTTCGGAGGGGAAAAGGGAGCAATAATGGAAACAGAAATGGGAATGGGGCTTGACGATATGAGACAAAGAGCGGAGGATCTCAACGGGATATTTCGGATTGATTCGGAGAAGGGCTTTACCGTGTTCGTATCGGTAAAAAAATGAGAACAGGTTCTT
Organism: uncultured Ruminiclostridium sp.; assembly: GCA_949878745.1. Classification (GTDB taxonomy): domain Bacteria; phylum Bacillota; class Clostridia; order Oscillospirales; family Ruminococcaceae; genus Ruminiclostridium_E. Next base: position 30,316 of record CATLBH010000011.1, read on the forward strand.
AATACCAATCCCTTTTTAAACTGACGTAATACCCACAGTTTAAAAAGGGATTAGTATTAGTATCCTTGCCGAAAAGCGATGTTGACAGATTGTCAAAACTATGCTATAATATATCTGTACTACTTCACATAGTACAGTAAAATAAAAAATTTTTGTTGAAACTTTATTTTAGCTATCTTGCCATTGAAAAACAAGCCGTTAAGTGCTATACTTATTTTGTCAGCTTATGAAAAAAGTCCGTTTTGCACGAAAATTGCACAAAAAGTTAAATAAAGTTTTATATAATACGCCGATTTTTGGAAAATTTATAAAAAAACGGTAACATTTTTCCTCTTTTTATCGTTTAATATATAGGAGGGACAAGTGCAATATTTTTCCTCGGACAACGTATAATGGAAAATAAGAAAAAAATAAGAAAAGCTTAAGAAAAACAATAAGCTTTCCCGTTACAAAATCCTTATACTTTATTTATAGAATGACAAAAAACGAAATGAAACGAAATGAGGTGAGAAATTGTCATTTATTGAAGTTACCGGACTCCGTAAGATCTATCGGTTGGGTCAGGAAAAAGTCTACGCCCTTAAAAATATCAACCTTAAAATAGAAAGGGGCGAGATATGCTGTATCTTAGGTACTTCGGGTTCGGGTAAATCGACGCTTCTCAATATGTTGGCGGGTCTTGAAAAGCCCACGCGGGGCGACATCATAATCAACGGCGTTAACATAGCGAAGCTGTCGGAAAGAAAGCTGGCCAGATTCCGTCAGGAAAACACGGGCTTTGTGTTCCAATCCTATAACCTTATCCCACAGCTGTCGTCCCTGGAAAACGTGGGAATGCCGCTTATGTTCAAGGGTTGGAGCAGAAGGAAGCGCGACAGGGAAGCCAAAAAAATGTTGGCGGCGGTGGGCCTTAAAAGCCGTATGAAGCACCGTCCCAACCAGATGTCGGGCGGCCAGCAGCAGCGTGTGGGCATAGCGAGAGCCTTTGTGGCGAAGCCGAACGTCGTGTTCGCCGACGAGCCCACCGGAAACCTGGACACAAAAACCACCGCCGACGTTATGGAACTGATGGTAAAAATGTGCCGCGAACATAATCTAACGCTCATTCTGGTAACCCACGATCTGGATATCGCCAAATACGCGGACAGAATAGTCCACCTTATAGACGGTGATATCCACAGCGACGAGCTTAACAAGGCGGTTTACGACCCCTTTACGGAGAAGGACGGGGATAAGTCGAGACAGCCCGCTTCCTGACGCGCCGTATTATCCTTCTGTCGTTTTATCTTAAAATAAGTTCTCATACTCTTACTGAAAGGATCAAACAAAAATGAAATCAAAAATTTTCGCTAAAACAGCGGCCGCTTTCCTTGCCGCTTCCATAGCTGCGGCGGCGCTTCCCTTCGCGTCGTTCGCGGAGGGCGACGGCAGTACCGCTCCCGCCGTTACCGAACCGTCGGGACCCGCCCTTAGCGGCACGGCGTTTTCGGGAGGATATACCACCCCTTCCAACAGCATACATAAGGACGCAAAGTTTTCTCTGGAAGCCAAGGCGTACATTCCAATTACCGACTTTTCGGGCGTAACCGACGCCTGGTCTATGGTGAACGACAATAATCTTTTCGCCTTCGGCGTTACCAACGAAAGCTTTACTCTTAAGGACACAAGCGCCATTATAGTAGATCCCGAAATTGTGGGAAGCTTTCTTTACGTTACCGCTTATTTCCCGGAGGTAGCCTATACGGGAAGGGGAAATACCTTTACATACAACGTCTGCTATGACAGTGGAAAGACAAGCGTTAGCGTTCCCCTTTCCATCTCTCTTTCGGAATGCGAACCGGAAGCCGGTTCCGATCCCTCAGATCCCTCCGCCGCCAAATTCGCTTTAGCCTCCTCAAACACCTACGCCCTTAAGGCGGGAGGAAGCGGAAGCTTTACAATACAGTTGAAAAACCTAAACAACGGCGCTTTTTCAAGCGTTGCGGCCACTCTTTCCTCTTCCGACGGAAACGTGCTTGTGGATACCACGGAAACTCAGACAAGCTCCGCCTCCCGTCCCCAGTTCACCTTTAAAGCCTCCGCTCCCGCCTCCGCTCCCACGGGCGTCTATAACCTCACCTTGAATATATCCGTATTCGGTTCAAACGGAAGCGAATTGTCCACGGGCAGCTTCACCATTCCCGTAAGAGTGGAAAGCGACGTGGTGTCTACCGGCCTTGTGGTTTCCTCCTACGATGTGAGCAAGGAGGAGGTAAAGTCGGGAGACAGCTTCGAGCTTGCTCTTACCCTGAAAAACGAATGTAAAATAGATTTAAGAGACGTTAAGGTGAAGCTTGAAGGTCTGGACAGCTCCAAGTTCGTTCTCGACGGTGGATTTTCCACCAAAACGGTAAATATAAACAAGGACGGACAGGCCAAGGTGACTTTTCCCCTTGTGGCTTGTGACGGTATAGCAAACGTTCGCGAGAGCATTCCAGTACAGGTGGAATACAAAATAAACGGCGACTCCGATTCGGCTCAGGTTTTCTCCACCTCCGTAATACTTCAGTGCAAGCCAAAGGAAAAGACCCCCGACGAAGAGGAATACGGAAAGTACGATATCAGCATGACCGATTATTCCTTTAGCAGCGGCGCCATTCAGAAGGGCACAAAGTTCACTCTTACCCTTAACCTTAAAAATATGTCCTCAAGGGATATAACCAACGCCCGCGTTTCCCTACAGGAGCTTACGGGCAGCAAGTTCGCCATAGACACCGGTCTTACATACAGAAACTTCGATATAAAGGCGGGAGAAAGCAAAAGCTTTACCTTCCCGCTCATAGGCTGCGACGGTATAACCTCTATGAGAGAAGTTATTCCCGTGGAACTCAGCTTCGGCACCGTGACCTCCACCGTTTATACCACCGCCGCCTGTGTTCCCTCCGAGGACAAAAATCCCGACAACACCGTTTTCGCTCCCCCCATAATTATTCAGAATTATGACTTCGGCGGAGAATACGTTATCGGCGGCACCGCCTTCCCCTTAAAGCTTACGGTTCAGAACGCCGACTCCACAACGGTTATCGAAAATCTTAAGGTCACCATAAACGGCGGAGCGGGCAACGGCGACAGCGGAGTGGCCTTCTCCCCAGCCAATTCCTCAAACTCCTTCTTTATCGAGAATCTTCCCGGAAAGGCAACCACCGATATTGAAATAGACCTTCTCCCCCGCGCGGACTCCAAGCCCGACAGTTATCCCGTAAACGTTACCTTCGAGTACGAGTATATTGCCAACGGAAAAAGAGCTAAGGGCGAAACCGTTACCGAAACCATAACAATTCCTCTTCAGCAGGAGGATCGCTTTACCCTTAACCCCGCCCAGTATCCGGAATCGGCGGGCATGGGCGAAATGGTGTATATCAGCACAAGCTTTGTAAATAAAGGAAAGAGCGCGGTTTACAACGTGACCGCCGACGTGGAGGGCGAAGGCTTTGACAAGTCTCAGGGCACCTATTACGTGGGCAACGTAAACAGCGGCTCCGAGGAATACTACGACGTACAGATCACCCCCAACGTTGAAGGAAACGTAAAGGGCAACATAGTTGTTACCTACGAGGACTCCAACGGCACTCAGAAGGAACAGAAGCTCCCCTTCTCCTTTAACGTAATATCCTACAGCTGGGACGATCCCGGAATCGTCGAGCCGGGCTGGGAGGACCCCGGAATGATGGAGCCCGGAATGGTGGAGGGCAACGGCGGCTTCCCAATGTGGGCGTGGTTCGCCATCGGAGGAGGCGTCGTCGTAATAGCAATAATAGTTATAGTTATCGTTGTAAAACACAGGAAAAAGAAGAGAGAGCTGGAGGACGACGATGAAATTATTTGACATGATAATCATGTGTCTCCGTAATCTGTGGAGACGCAAGGGCAGAACTTTGCTTACGGTTATCGGTGTAATAATAGGCTGCTGCGCAATTATCGTCATGATCTCTCTAGGTCAGGGAATGAACGCCGCCATGGATAATATGCTGGCCTCCTGGGGCGATTTAAACGCCATCACCATTTACGGCAACAGCCGATATATATGGGTAGGGGACGGCAACAGCAATTCCGAAGACAAGCCGAAGCTTGACGAGGAAGCGCTGGAGATGATGAAAAATCTTGACCATGTGGAGACGGTATTCCCCAAGATCGAGGTGGACAGCAATTACGTTACCGTTACGGCGGGAAAAAACGGCAGGTACAAAGCCAACTGGATTGAAATATACGGCGTAGATTTCAGCGCCCTTAAAAAAATGGGATATGTTCCCGAACAGGGCGATTATCCTTCGGGAGACGATACTCTTCACACTCTGGTATTCGGCAACGAGGCGGCATATCAGTTCCGCGATTCCAAAAAAAGGGGGCAGAATTCATATACCTATAAGCAGATGCTCCCCGACGGCACTTGGTCCGAGCCTTTCTTTGACCCGATGACCGAAAGCGTTCAGATTTATATAAACAATACCAAAAAGCCAAATGACGACGGAACCTATCAGAGCGGCGGCAGGGCTTATGAATTCAAAATGACCACCGCGGCGGTATTGGAGCAAGACAACGACTGGCAGACCGTATACAGCTTGATGATAGATATGGACTTCGCCAGGGAAATAATAAACAGCTATAACCGCCTTAACAACGTAAAGGACGCCACAGAGCCGGAATTTTCACAGATAAAGCTCTGGGTGGACGACATAAACAACGTGGACGCGGTGGAAACCATACTTTCCGATTTAGGCTACAACACCTCCAGCATGGCTTCTCAGAGAAAAAGTATGCAGGGACAGCTGGGCGTGGTTCAGATGGTACTGGGCTGTCTGGCGGCCATAAGCCTTCTGGTTGCGGCGATAGGCATTACCAACACCATGATAATGTCGATTTACGAGCGCACCAGAGAGATAGGTATTATGAAGGTGTTAGGCTGCTTTATCAGCAATATAAGAGTGGTGTTCCTTATGGAGGCGGGAATGATAGGGCTTCTGGGCGGAGCCATAGGAACCGTTATAAGCTTTATAATCTCGGCGGTAATGAACACCTTGGGGAACGATACCTTCGCCAATATGTTCGGAATTTACACCGACGGCAGCTCGCCCATTTCCATAATACCCATATGGCTGGTTCTTCTGGCGCTGGCGTTCTCCACGGTAATAGGCCTTATTTCGGGCTTTTATCCCGCCAACAGAGCTGTAAAGATAAGCGCTCTCGAAGCCATCAGGAACGAGTAATACTTTTACTTTTTCTTAAACAAAAACTTAACGAAATATGTTCGTTTCAAATTATGTTTTTCTCTTACCTTAATATGTGAAAATCTCCCCTTGTCTTTTACAGTCAAGGGGAGATTTTCAATTTATACTAAGGAACCACTGATTAAATCGGATGCGCACATCTTGCTTGCATATTTTCCGTCAGATTGCACAACTTCTCCTTGACGGGCGCTAGCCCGCCTGCGTCGAATTTGTACAATCTGACGAAAAATCTGCCGCGCAATATGCACACACCGATTTAATCAGCGGTTCCCTAATTTCATCTTAAAAGGTTCTAACCTTTTTAAGATGAAATTACACCCGAAGCACTATTTTCAAATTATCCACTAAATTATCCAATCTTTTTAATTTTAAAATAGTATTATTTATTCGCTTATTGACAAAAGAGCCTTGGCAATGCTCTCCCCGATAAGCTCCCCGCTGTAAAGAGCCTGTTCGAGAGTATTTCCCTGTGAGCCTACCTCTATAAGGAGAGAGCCGGTGGTAAGATGCTGATTGTACTGACAGTACTCAAAAAGAATGGGGCGGGTAATACCGTTGTTTTCCTTTTCCATATACTGTTGAAGAAGACAGGCGAAATGAAAGTTTTCAAGATAGTTGGGTACGTAGTAATAACCGTCCGAGGCGGCGGAAATTATCATAACCTGAGCCGCTTTTCTTCCGTTTATTTCGTTAACCGCCGCTATCGGCGTTCCGTCCTCCGCGACTATCCCGTCCCGATGAATGTCAAGTACCACCTTTACTGAAGGATATAAAGCCAGGATATCGGTTATGGTTTCCTCCGCCCTGTCGTAGGAGCCGTTATAGGAGGGGTAATCGTGAAGGGTTCCGTCGTGAAGAACGCAGATACCGTTTTCCGCCAGCTTTTCCGCTATTTTCTGTCCCACCGCCACAACGCTCTGGGACGCGTCGGCGGTGCGGCAGGTGTAAGCTTCGTCCTGAAAGCTTCCGTCTCCGGTGAGATAGCTCTCACAGGCGTGAGTGTGCATTATAAGTACTTGGGGCTGATCCGAAAAAGCTTCTATTTTTATATCGGTGGGAACGTTCATCTGTTCCCTTAAAAAATCGTTGTCAAGCTCGGTGCAGTTTCTCACCTGTCCGCCCTCGTTTAACCACAAAAAATCGGTTCCGTTGTTGGACTCAAAGGTCATATGCTCCACCTGAAGATCGCGGCTGTTAAAAACGGAGAGATCTTCCTTTTGATCGCTTATGTTGCGGGTTATTATGTAGCTTTTTCCCGATGGTTCCGTTTGGGGCACTTCTTCAGGGTTTTGTTCGCCGACCGTTTCGGGCTCCGCTTCGGAAACCGTTTCGAAAGTCGTTTCCGAAAGAGATTCGGAAGGAGGTTCGTAAGTGGCTTCGGAAGAGGATTCAAAAATCGGCTCTGAAACGGTTTCACCCTCCAAAAGCTTTTCCTCCGAAGCCGATTCCAATGCGGGTTCCGTTTCGGGGGCGGTTTCTTCCGATTGAGACGGAGGGTTATTTTCCCTTTCCTCCGCTTCTTTTTTGGGGACAATTCTTCCGCCGTGAGTCAAAACATCTTCTCTTTCCTCCGGCGTCGGTTTATATAAAATAAGATTTCCGTTTCCGATATCCTCCGTTTCCGCAAAGGCGGGGGAAGCGGTAAAATTAACCGCCGCCGCTACCAGCTTATTCATATCCGGAGGATTGTTGACCGCTCTTGTCACGACAAAGGGCAAAGCCCCCACCGCAAGAGCGGAGGCGGCAAACTTCAGGGCTGCTTTCTTTTTCATTTCCGTTACCTGTCCTTCCTTAAGGAAGTTTAAAATAATCGATGATAAAAAGAGAATAAAAAATTTTAAACTTCCGTTGTTATTTTTGTCCTGTTTTGTATAATATGTTATTATTGCCCCCAAGGCTTGATTGGGGGGAGCAGTAATATATATGGGGGAAGGAGGAGACTTATTACATTTTTTAAAAATTCAGCATTTCGATTTCCTCCTTTGTCAAAGTGGGATTAAGAGCGGAATTTATGCCCATGGCTATTATTTCCGAAAAACGGCTGATAACTCCGTCGATATCCCTTGGGGTCACCATCATGGGATAGCTGACTTTGTCGGTGACGCTGTCAAGGTCTATGACCGTGGGAACTCCCACCGCTATAACCTTGCTTCCTATTACGTCCTTATTAAGTGGGCGGCGGCTGCCGCCAACGCCGCTCCCCGGCGCGATTCCCGAATCGGTGATCTGTATGGTGGAGCCTAAGCGGGAAAAATCGCCGCAGGCTAAGCTGTCAATGGCAATAACCGCCGCGGGAAGCACGTTTTTTGCCACAAAGTTAAGGCAGTCGGCGCTTTCAAGCCCCGTTTGACCCATTACTCCCGTTTCGATAACCACCACGGGCCGAAGCCCGAGCTCCCGAAATTCGTCGGTGGAGGAAAGATGAGCCGTGGCGGGGATGCGTCTTACCGTTCTCGCACCAAGGCTGTCGGGGGTGACCCTTTCGTTTCCGAGACCCGCGACCATAACCTTTTCCCAATTCATTGAGGGTTGTAAAAGCTCATTTATACAGTGCGCCACCGCGCAGCCCAAGCGGAGCTTGTCCTCGTTTTCACAGTGAAGGGTTATATATCTCCCCTTCGGCTTTCCTATAAGCTTCCCGCCCCGCGCGCCTACGGTCACGTCCGTCGCCTTTATGCCCTCGTATAGCGTTTCGCTTAATCTGATGTCCTTTTCGTCAAGATCGGCGGCGAATTCCACCGCCAGGTCGCTTCTTCCCGTTTTCACTTTTTTATTTTCCTTTCGCCGTTGTTGAATTTTAACAATAAAAACACTTTGTACAACTGATTTTTTCTCTTCTTTGTGAAAATATACCAATATTTTAAAAATAATTTAAAAAGCCTTGAATTTTTCTTTTTTTTGTGGTAAAATATATCGAGCAGAAAAGAAAGAATTGCTTTCTAAAGCATTGAATTTCATATTTTTATATATGTAAGGAGGTGTAACGATGCCTAACATTAAATCTGCCAAGAAGAGAGTTCAGGTCTCCAAGGTGAGACAAGCCCGCAACAAGGCTGCCAAGACCCAGCTCAAGACCGTTATGAAGCAGGCGAGAGCCGAAGGCGCAACCGCCGAAGCAAGACTCACCGCCGTTAAAAGGCTTGATAAGGCCGCCGGCAAGGGACTTATTCATAAAAACAAGGCCGCTCGTCTTAAATCGAGAATGGCGAAAAAGGCCGCCGCTTCCGCGTAATTTTTTTATTTACGAAGCTATAATAATACTCTGTATTTTTAATACAGGGTATTTTGTTTTTTTGGCCGAAATTTCTTTTATTCTCGGGCTTGTTTGAAAACAAAGGAAATGACGAATTTTTGCTCCCAAATAGTTAGGGAACCACTGATTAAATCGGATGCGCGCATCTTGCTTGCATATTTTCCGTCAGATTGCACAACTTCTCCTTGACGGGCGCTAGCCCGCCTGCGTCGAATTTGTACAATCTGACGAAAAATCTGCCGCGCAATATGCACACACCGATTTAATCAGCGGTTCCTTAGCTTCAAGGAAAAAACGCAGTCAAACCGTCGTTTGATACTAATCTTTGGTCAGATTATAGACAAAAAATGTTGACCAAAGATTAGTGTTTTGGGTGTATTCTTTAATCATATTTCCGACTTTGTCTACAATATGATTGAAGATTAGTATGACGAGGCTTTTTGACGCAGAAAATGACCGTTTGAGGCGAAAAGACGACGTTTCCGATTTTTCAAACAAGCCCTCGTATCAATCCCTTTTTAAATTGACGTAATACCCACAGTTTATAAGAGATTGGTATAAAACGCGGAAACCCACAAACGTTCAGGCAAAAAAAATTTTTTACTTCAAAAACATAAATTTTACTAAAGTTTTATGTTTGTCTGCCGATATAATATATGAAAAATTATATAAGAAAGAGGGTGCAGATAATGATCATGCAGATAAACGGAACTTCCTCCTTCGGCTTTTCTTCCTCCCGCCTGTCGGGGATCGATAAAAACAAGGAAAAGACCAACGGAATAATGCTTTCGAGACAGCAGCAGAACGAGGAAGAGGATTCCAAGGCAAAAAATCTCCAGAGTCAGATAAACGCCCTGAGAGAAAAAATCCAGGAGATCGACGAAAACGAGGAAATGGACGCAAAGAGCAAGGCCGAACTGAAACAGAGCTTTCAGGAGCAGATGACCGCTCTTAGACAGCAGCTTAGTCAGCGTCTGGCGGAAGCGCGGCAGGAAAAGCTTAAAGCCGAACGGGAGATACGCGGAAACGATCCCTCGGGAGCGGAGGAAACAAAGCAGTCTTCCCCCAAGCCCTCCGACCGCTCGAAATTCGACACCTTTGTCAGGGACGACGCGCTTAACGCCGCGGTAAGCGCCGACAACTCCGTTGATCTCGCCAAAATCCACCAGAGCGCCGCCAACAGCAAAAGGGGCAGGGCGGGTATTCTCGAAAGAGAAGCCGCTTCGGACACCAAGCTCGTACAAAGAATACAGCCTGACGGCTGTGTTACAAAGCTTTGGGGCAAGACCTACGGCACCGGGGAAAACGGCGAGGATTCCCCCGGCGGCCCCGTGACCTACGAACAGATCGAGGAATGGGACAGACAGGGTATCCCTCACCTGGAAGCGGAGTACAGCTCGGTGATTTTCACCGAAATCTGGGAAATCAACGCGGGAGCTCCCGTGGAAGCCAAGCTTGACGAAGCCGTTAAGCTGAAGAACGAGGCCAACGAGCTTGCCGGCGAGGACGCAAAGGCATTGGGCGATGCTAACCGCGTCGTGAACGGCAAGGAAGAAGAGGACGTACCCGGCGGCGAAAAAACCGAGGGCTTTTTTGAGAAGCAGCAGAACGAGTTTGCAAAGTTCAGCTTTGGCGAAGGCGGGGAGGAGAAAGTAAACAGATGAAGATATCTGCAAGCATCAATGCGGCCAACACGAATTTGACCGCGATCACAAACAGAAAAACCGTGTTGAATTCCTCCGATGGCAATAAGCGGGCGGAGAGCAAGGGAAGATTCGACACCTTTACAATGATCGGCGACGGTCCAAAAACCGCAAAGAGCTTGTCCGCCGAAAAAGCGGCGCTTATAAGGAACCTTGACAATCTTTCCGAGGAAGAAAAGGCTGAGGTTGCCGTTACTTCTTACATTGATATGCAGAAGTGCTGTAAATCAGTTCTGGATCGTTATGAAACGGATATGTATTCATTCAGGTCGCTTCAGGAAAAAAAGACTTATTATAACGAGCTGAAAAGTCAGGGTGGAGTAATATCCGAAGAAGGGGGAAAATATGCGTTTTCGGAGTCGAACGCTGGCTCGGTGATCGGAGAAAAGGAAATCGACGCGGCACTGTCCGAGGTTCAGGAAAAAATAGACCGTCTGACCATGGCTCCCACCGAGGAAACCAAAAGATACGATTTATCCGATAAGATTTTCCGTTCGGCGTCCCGAGCGTTCGCCATGGCGACAGGGATATCCGACGACGCGCTGAATCTTGACGACGACAGTTTCCGTAAGTTTAGGGAAGGACTTACCGAGGAAAATTACCTTGAAAAAGCAAACGAAGCAATCGATTCAATCAAAAATCGCTCCCAACAGCTCAGTAACGTTATGCGGGATTATACCGAAAGAAATTCATACGCAAAAGAGCTGATGATGAATCCGGATAAGCTGTTAAAGAGGGAGGAAACCGGGGAAAAATCAGATCTTGCGGAGCTTCTCGAGCAGCTTAGTCAACAGATCGAAGAGGTGGATACGCCCGATTCGGAGCTGATTGCCGATCTGTTTTCCGAAACAGATCGGTAATACTGAATATGAAAATTCCCCGAATATCGGCAAAAGACGGATTAAGGAGGATTTATTGTGGGAACAACAGCGATCAGCAGTAATCTGACTCAGGTTAATCCATCCAACGGTAAAAGAAATACCGTAGGATATAAATCTCAGCCTACCGAGGAGGAAAAAGCGAAAACCGCCAATTGCGATACCTTTGAGGTGAGAGATATCTCGGATAAAATAAAAAGTCAGATAAAGGACAGAATTGCAAATATTAAAGCGCCAAACATTTTAGAAATTAAGGGAAAACCTATTACAGATGCTCCGAATTATTTGCGGTTCAGTGAACGAACTGTTGTGGGACGGGACGGAAGCACATTTCAAATGGGCTATTACAGCAACAGCAAAACAGGAGAAAAGTACAGAAGCGGATATCTCGACATTTTAGCCGAAAAGGCTGCGGGAATAAATAATCCGAATTATGTGGAATATTTTTCCAATATGACATCCGATATAGTATCCGTTTTTGGCACTGCGGCAACCTATAAAAAAGATGCCGGAACAGTGCAGAGAGCCATATTTTCCGCAATAGATGAAATGAGAGAAAATATCGCCAACGGTAAAGAAAACCCTTATGAAGATTTAAAGACCTCGGTCAGAATAGGTGGAGTAGAATGGAACTTTAAGGACATTCTGAACACTTCAGCACTTACCAGAAATTCCTTTGATGACATTGACCGTACAATTACAATGGATTATATCGAATACGCGAAAATGGGATTGTCAATAGGAAACGTTCAAAATTATGCGGATAAGAATCTGAATAAGGAACAGTCGGATATGGTGAGGGCCATTTTAAAGTCGAGAGCCGATTATTATGACAGGCGCATTGACGAAGCGGCGGAGAAAAGCAGGGATAAATGGATAAACGCCGTAAGCAGCGAGCAAAGGAAAAAGTATTATAAGTACGGGTATTTTGTTTCCGCAACCAACGAGGAGCTGAGAAATTCCGTAAGGGATATTTTCGCTTCCGTCGGCAAAAGCACAAATTTGGCTGGGGCTTTGGCTCAGTATAATAAGCTGATGCCGCCCGCGCTTAAGGCTTCGGGCGTTTCGGAAAGCAGCTTCGCTCAGGTGTTTAAAAATAACGCCAAAACGCTTAGCGAATATTTTACCTCTTTAGCGTTAAAAAAATAAAACGATAAATTTGACCCGAAGCGAAAGTATGCTTCGGGTCATTTGATATTTCGATTTCCGTTACAGCCGCCGATTGACGTTGTAAATTTTCGCTCTTATACTAATCCATTTTAAAACTGTTGGATTAGTGCTTTGGGTGCAATCCCTTTTTAAACTGTGTGTATTTCGTCCGTTTAAAAAGGGATTGGTATTAGTATTACATGAGTATTTCCGCTTCGGCGCTGTCACCGTTAATCGTAAGCTTAATAAACTGAAGCAAGGGCGGATCCGGGTATGACTGAACCGCGGCGTCCCAGCCAACGGCGTAAATATCCCTGTTGTCCGAATATAAATATCTGAAATTATAATTACATTTGATCTCGGTGTAATCGTCGGTTTTTTCGTTATATCTTCGGATAGAAGAGCAATTGTCGATAAAATATATTTCGTCCTTTAAAACCGTATAATCCATACAGACGAAGTAACGATTATTTTCATTTTCAGCCGTTGGGGAAGAGATTTCATACGGCTTTAAAGAGACCGTGTTTCCGGTCAAAAGAGACATTTTATTCAGCGAATGGTTCTTCTCCGAGCGATAATAAAAATAATCTCCGTTTACCGCTGCCCAATAGGGCAAAACATCTTCAAGCACATACTCCTCGTTATCCTTAAAAAATATAACCCTTGTTTCCCCCGACCAATCATATTTTAACCTATATCCTCCATATTCAATATAGCTTATGCCGTCATAAAGCCTTTCCGATTTTCCGCTCTTTTCGTCGAGAAAACATATTCCCGTGGGCAGCGAGTCGCCGTATTCCCGAAAATCGGAAAAAAATATCCCATTATCGTCAACAACAAACTGTGATACCGAAAAATCGGTAATTTGCCTTAAATCATCGGAATTGATATCATAAGAATATATAAACCCCGGCGCGTCAACCTCGTCGCGGCTGTTTATATTATAATCGTTGTTTTCCGTAAAATAAAGCTTCCCGTTATTACAATTCAGGCAATAGGCGTTCTTGTTAAAAAGGGCTTTTGCCGTTCCGCCGCTGTATTGGTAAACCGTTCCGTCCCAAGAAAAAAATATATCGTTTCCTTCATAACAAAAAAGCTGCGGTTTAAATTCCTTATAATTTACGGTATTTATGGGGCTGTCGTCCTTCGGCAGTCCTTCAAAGGGCAGATAATCGGCCTTGTTATCGCTGCACGCGGAAATGCATAAGGAATAAAGTATAAGTATTAAAAATAAAATGTTACGTTTCATACGGTTCTCCATAAGCGGGAAACGGTATTGCCGCAAGCGTCCAAAGTAAGAAATTTACGCGGAAACCTGTCTTGCCTTTTTCTTTTGAATAATGTTAACCGCAATACCAACAATTAAAAAGAGGAAAAATACTATGAACCAAATGGGCAGCACACCGTAATTTATACGGCGAAACTCAATTTCCTCAACGGTCATATCGGCTGTGACTTGACTCATTCTCAATTCTTGGATAAACCCGCCCAAAAGTTCCCCGACAATCGTCGCGCACACACTTCCGAAGGTGACAAAGTAGGATAACAATGTCTGATCAAAAGCGATCAGAACAATCACCGCTGCCCAAGTATAACAGTAAAGGTGATCGGCCATCCATCCGAACACATATACATCACGTAAAAGTGTCATCGAAAGGATCTGAAGGATAAGATAAACGACAAATCCGACGACAAGCGCAATAAGCTTTGTTTTAGCGTGCCGCATAAAAATACGTTTCATAATATCGTCCCTCTCTCTTTCGGGTCAAGGTTATTATTTAAGATAAGGCTTGTTTCTGTACCCGCCGTAATAGCTGAAAACGTTGGGCGTTTCTATCATTTCTCTCGCGAAGATCAAAAAGGCTATAAAGGAAGGGGAAGGCTTGAAATTATAAACGATTTTGACTTCGTCGTCCATTTCAATATTCGTTTCTTTAATCAGATTGTATTTTTTTAGAACGGAAATAACATAAGCCGCCTTGTCCGCTTCAAGCTTAAGGTCGTTTAAAATCAGTTTTTCGGTAAAGGCCTTATTGCTTTCGCGCTTGTATAAAAATACGTAGGCGTTAAAAACGTCTTTGTCGGCAAATTCCTTAAAAAACGACAGATAATCGATATTTTCAAAAAAGGCTGCTTCGGTATCGTCGGTTTCGGGAACCAGCAAAAAATACTGGAGTCTGTTGCCGATCCCCATTCTTGTAAAGCCGAAGTCGGACATAAGGCTGGAATACATCTGTTCCTTCGGGCCGATTTCTTTTTCATAGTCTTCTATGCTTCCGTCCTTGGGTACGCCTTCGTTGAAATACGCCCGCTCCATATCCCAGCAGTAATTAAGCATAAGCCTAAACTTTTCCTCGTGCGGGGCTTCGGCTATTTTTTGGCAAAGGGATTTACGAAGGGCGCCGTAGTCGGTCATATTGCGCCCAAATAAAGAATCAATGGAAACGGAAAAGAAGTCGGCGATTTTGGGCAGAAGAAAGGTGTCGGGAACGCCGCCGTTTTCCCATTTTGATACCGCCTGTGCGCTTACGCCCACATAGTTGGCAAGTTCCTCTTGTTTTGCGCCTTTTTCTTTGCGCAGCGCGGCAATATTGCCGCCTATTGTTTCAATACTCATATGTTTTCTCCTTTAAAATATTTGTAAGCCGCTTACTTTAATTATATTGTATCACAAACAACGGTTGATTTCAATGGAGGCGGTATTGTTAAAATCAAATGCGGGTTGATTTCGCTATATAGGCATATTGCGCTTCGGGGTTATTCCGTAACTGTAACGGGTTATTATACAAGAATATCAATCATACAAACGAAGCAAAATCTCGTATAAAATACGATTTTTTTCCAGAATCTTCTGCGCCGTTTCAAGATATTCTTTATCCTGTTTAAGCATCAGCGAAAGGTCGTTATTGTATTTTTCGTAAATGGAATCAATATAGGATTGCTGCTTTTTCAGCACTCTTGACGCCACGTCGATAACCGACAGCTTGTCGGAACCGCCGCCGCGTTCCGAAGCGGCGCAAACCCTACCGGAAGAAGATTCCGGAAAAGCTATCCAGCCAAAGCTTTTGGCGTCTTCCGGCGAAATGACGTTAAGATAAACAAGATCGGAAAGAAAATTTTCGTCCCACCAGCTCATTGTCCAGCCGCAGCGGCCGTCATTACATTCGCCGCTTTCAGTTTTGTATATACTGTCCGAGCTGTGGCGGGATCTGATCCATTTAAGCTGTTCGTCGGTTATTTCGTGGGTAGGCTCTCTGTTATAGGGATCAATCCCCAGATTTTCCTTCATATATTGAACCGCCTTGTCAACGCCCGCCCCGAATTTGTCAGTGTCCAAACACCACTTATCCGGAATTATGGGATTGTTTTTCGAAAAAACCTCAAAATACTCGGCGAAGGAGCCGCCCGCTGCTTTGCTTATCGAAGCCTTGGAGACGGATATTACGCTTTTATTCGAGGAAACCGATTGTACGTTTATCATATGTATTATCTCCTTTTTTAAGAGCTTGTATTTATTGGATTTGTGCGTGGATTTTCGATCAGATTTTGTCGATGACAAGGTAAAATTTTGCAGGTTTGCCGGCGCAAGTCAAGAAACTTTAACGCAGTCATCCGCAGAATCTGCCGAAAAGACGCGTGCTATATCAGATAAATACATGCTCTAAATACTTGTGACAGCGTCTATCGATGGAAATGATATTGTTATATTTATTATACTTCATAAAACGGAATTTGTAAAGCTTTTTTACAAAAAAAGTTATAAAAGCAATCGGTATCAGACAGCAAAACACCTGCCCACGTTTGAACCGCGATTTAGATATAGACAGGCTTGGAACATATTCTCAAAATTTTACTGAACTATAGGGCGGTTATCATCAAACGGCGGCGGAGCAACGTTCACTTTAGGAAACGGACTGTCGGAGGACGACGGCGCGGCCTATACCGCCGTCACCTCCGGTGATCTTTGCGGTTTTCCCTTCCGGCTTACGGCAATGTCTGCCGCATTCGGAAACGGTGGAAGGCTTCATTGAGTATTCCAGGCCGGAATGTCTGTTCTGATGCTGAGGAGGAAACGCCTCCGGCATTTTCACACAGGCGATTTTAGGGGTACAATTTGTGGAATCGCCGCAGGAATTTTTTTGTTGTTCATAAGCTTTGTGTCCTTATTTTCATAATTTGCGGCATAAGACATAAGTTAAAACGACAATCAAACTTTCATCTCTCGTCAGACGTTCGCCGCTTAAAAATTTCAGAAGTTGATTTTGGGGAGCGATATATAAATTTTGTTAAAATTTATAGAAAAATTTTATAAAAACGCTTGACAAGTATATTTAAAAAGTGTATAATATATTAGTACAAAATTTTTGTTTTATGCGCCAATAGCTCAGCTGGATAGAGTGACTGGCTACGAACCAGTAGGTCGGGGGTTCGAATCCCTCTTGGCGTGCCAAAGTCAGGTATACTTTCATAGGTTTTATAATAAAGCACATGAAAGAGTATCTGATGTAAATTAAAGCAGTCGGCGAAGCGCGTGAACACTCCGCCGAGTGCAAAAAATCAAATGAATCCAAACTCCTGTTACCTTTTCTTTTGACGTGTCAACCCAGCAACGCACGTGGCACACGCCTCTGTACTTGTTTCCGAGGTAGCTCAACCGAAAAGGTGTATATACTCGCTATGATATTCAGTCACGGCGCAGTTGTTACGGAAACAGAGGAACTTGTTTCTTGCAGGAGTGGTTATTCAATTTGTACGGCAAAAGCGAATTGTCGTCGCCTTGTCGGAAGTGGCTGTAAAGTAACAGCTATATATCAAATCCGCTTGGGATTTAATATCAAAAAGAGTTTTCAGAGAAATTCTCCGAAAACTCTTGAAAATTTAGTTTAATTATGCTACAATATGAGCATAATAACAGACACTTTCACTAAGTCTTTCAGAGAATGGCTGTTCTCTGTTTGGTTATGGGTGTTGGGAGGTCGCCAAACCTTTCAGCACCTGTGAGGTGTTTTTTATTTTAACCTCATTTTTGATTATACACTTATTTTGCGCTGTTGTCAATAGTGATTAGAAGAATTTGTGAATTTTTTTACATTTTTGAAAAGAAAAGCGGATATTTGTAGCACAAAAAGACATTGAGAGGAAAATATGGACATTTTTAATAGGAAAAAGCTTGCTGCGGCTAAGGCGGAGATTATTCGGCTGAAAGAAGAGAACCATAAACAATATAGCGAGCTTGAAGCTATATCCGACAGAATTCAAATTGCCGAAAATAACGCAAAAAAATATAGACAGCAGATTGATGAAAATAATGCCATTATTAACAAGTTAAAACAGGAAAACGACAAACTTAACTTATCAATTTCAGATCTTAATTATTGCATTAAAATAAGCAAGAGTAAACATGTTGACCATGAAAATTGGAATTCTCAACGCAATAAAGAATTTAACAATGCAAATGGCAAAATTGAAGAATTGAAAAAGAAGCTTGAAGAAGCGGAAGCGCTAAACGTAAATCTTAGTTTATCTCTGGAACAAATGCAGGATCATGACAGCATAGAGGACATAAATAACCGCGGCAAATCCGCTTATCAGATTCGTGACGAGATAGTCTGGGGAAGAAAAAATACAAAAAATTTACCTAATAATAATCCCAGCGAATGGGAAGAGATTAGCAAAAGTTATAAACAAGTATCCGCTTCATTTATGTCTGCATTATATAAAATTAAAAGTAAAAAAATATATCATAAAAAGGGAGTGAGAACGGAATACTTTTTTTCGGAAAATGAATTTAATTTTTTTGAATTAATGACGCCATTAATTCAAAGCAACGAACTTGTTTTATTATCTAAAGTAAGGTTAGCGGATATTATAGATCTGTGGGAAAAATTTTATAATAATGAAGCGAAAGAGGCAGAAAAAAAGCAAAATCCTCGTGAGAACGGAGGAGTTTTTTTAAATGCTCTGGAAATAAATAATTCAAAAAAATTAATAAACAATCGCATGATTGAACTTAATCCTAATTTTAACAATACCGATTACAAAACCGCTTTTTTATATCCATTGTTTAGGCTTCATATTGACTTTCTTATATGTAAACGTACAGATTCCAATATTCTTCCAATATTAGTGGTTGAACTAAATGGTAAAGAACATTATCAAAATTATAAGAGCTATGATTCGTATAGAGTAAGCAATGATGAGTTAAAACAGGCGATATTTAGATCAAAAGCGGTAAATATAGGCTTTTTGACAATTTACAATGATTTGCTATATGAAAAACGTGACGAGCTAATGAAAATCATGTCGGATACTTTATCTCGCGTTTCCGATGGCTATAATAAGGTAAATTGGAATGATACTCAAAACAGCTTGTTTGAATTGGCAAAGCCGTATATTGAAAAACTTGGGAAATAATACAATAATGTGCTACATATATCCACTTTTCTTTTCAGAAATGTGTATATGCAGCACATTTTTATGTATTACAGTTTTGGCTTAGGTGGATTGGTTTTACTATCCAACGATTTTTATTTTTCTCAAAAAGCGGATATATGTATCACAATTGCTGCTTGTTCAAATAATCATCAACCGCCCTGTCGACCTCATCAAAGGTCTTATCATACCGAAAATAAGGAGACACCAGATTATCGCTGAGTGAAAGCCCCCGCAGCTCCTCCCACAATTCGGGATATTCGGCTTTTGTATGAGCATATTCCTTGACAGAAGCACTCGGACAGAACCAACAGCCGCCACGCTTGTTGAATTTATACATCGGTGACAGCAAACCGAAATTTTTGCAGAGGTTATATGCCATTTGTTCGGTATAGCCGTATTTTGCCAACAGTGATACTTTGTTTGTGCCTTGAAGCCGTTCAAGCCGCTTCGTCTCATCGGCGGCAATTCCCACATACTGAATAAAATTATCTTTGATTTTTTTGTAAAAGTCGTCTATAGGCTTTATTTTCAAATCCCTATTAGCTACGCACATACCGCCAAGCAAAAAACCGCCTAATTTCCCGTTGCGTGCCACAACTTTTGATTTTTCGATTGTATGAAAAAACAAATCAAGGTAATCCTTATCCGCTCTCAAAATCTCAACCTCATATCCCCAACTCCGAAACAGCGGAACAGCCGTACCATGTACCCACTCCATATGTTCAGGCAGCTCACCGCTGATATTCCGCTTTTTGTCAAACATCACCTCGGACATTATGATCCTTGAGGGCGGCAAGCCGTAAATGTGTTCAAGTATTATGCTGGCGGTGCTGTCCTTGCCACCGCTCCAAGACTGAAAATATAACATTTATTCTCTCCTCATATAATCCGCTATGTACCCAATAACCCGCAAGGCGCAAGGGATAGCAAGGGAATTTCCTAACATTCCCTCGTCGCTCATATCCTCAATTTTTTTAATTTTGTCCACTGGTCGGGAGAGCCTTATAAGCGTTATTCATTTTTTGTCCCTCTTTTCTTTATCATCGGACACCAAGACGGTGTTTCTCCACCCGAAACATAAACATCAATCGTTTTATATTTTGCAAGTTTACACTTACATAACCCGCCGTTATCGTCCGAAGAACGTGGAAAGCGGCAATATCCGCAATATTCGCAAGGCGTTATTTTTATTCTGTTATCCATTCTTTCTCCTCTCAGTTGTTTTTACATTTCTGAAAAGAAAAATGGGCTTTAAAATCAAAATTTTCCCAAAATCCGCAGGGGAGGGAATTAAGAATTGAATTTAAAAAATTTGCTTAAGCCTACTTGGTAATAAACAAGTACAAGTTAAGAATTTATCATTAACTTTTTTCTTTTCAGTAAAGTAAAATCTTGGTTAATATATAGACCTTCGATTTAGGGGACTACCCCCATATTAAAATTTTTTTACCGTTCGTGCCGAAATCTTATACATTTCGTGCCAAGGTAGTTGACTTTTTAGCTTTGATATGATAGTATTATTATGTATATACTTCTTTTTTCGCCTTATTTTCCCCAAAAAATGTGTTAAAAAAATACCGCCGCCTTGACAAAATGCCTTTTCGGTGGTATTATTAAACACATAGGAATTTATGTAAGCGGACAAATTCGCACTTTGTCCGAAAGGACTGCTTTTGAAAGAGGGCAGCCCTGTTTTTTTGCCTTGATTTCTTCGCCGTATTCTCCGATGAGAGACGTAGCGCACAACCGTATAGTGATTATCGCCGTATACACGCTTATTTTGACGTGTTTTTATTTTTTGCTTTGTAATAACATTCTTTTTTACAAGCTGCGCCACAAGTTCAATAGTTTTGCCCCTCGATGTTCCCAAAAGCTTCGCCAAATCGTTGTAGCTGTTCCAACACCGACCGAGGGTAGGGGAGAGCGAACGGCAGATGAACAGATAGGCACGAAGCTGAACGGGGGTAAGCTGTTCATTAAGTATCTGCCGCTGTACCGGGAAGTAACCCTTTGAAGCTTTGGGCAGCTTAAGGGTATAGTAAATCATACCCGTGCTGTTATTGTCGTAAATACAGCGGCGGCACTCTATCAGCCCCTTGTCGGAAAGGGAAGCGGTGATCCTGCTTACTGTCTGCACAGTCTTTATTCCGCACTTGTTGGCAATGGTGCTTTGCTTTACGCATACGCTGTCACGTCCCGAAGCATAAATACTCGAAAGATAAAACAAGACTGCCAGTTCGTTGGCGGTCAGATCAATATCCAATATTTCATTTGGCAGTTTTATGTATGATAGTTTCATTTTAATTTGCATTCCTTTCTATTTTTTTCTTGGGAAATTATAATCGGAATAAACATTTCTCTCATCTTCAGCATAGAAGGTATCGCACACAACATCTGCATCGGAAAGCCAGCTCAACGGAAGTTTTGGCAGGTTGCCTGTTTGGATAGCAAATACCAAGCATTCAAGCACAGTGCTCAATCCCAATGAAAATTCACGGTCTTGGCTGTCCCGTAAATGAAACACAATCTGCTCAAAGCAATTATCACAATGTATCCGCTCAGCTTCTTTTATATCGGCACGGTTAAAAAAGATTTCTTTATTAAATCCGTTTTTTTATTCATATGACATCAGCTCCTTTTTGCTTGTAGTATTGTAATCGTTATGTGTAAAGTGATTTTCATTTTAAGTCCTGTTCCTTTTTCAATTTTTCTTTTTTATTTTCAATGAGATTATCAATATAACTTCCGTTTGTAAGCGCTTGGTGCGTTTCCTGCAATTTCAAAAGCGCCGATTGTCTTTTTTGCAGGTCGCTCATTGCGCTGTTGATTTTTGAAAGCGTTTTTATATTTTCGCCGTACTGTATTTTCAGCGGCTCCAAATCTTCAAGACGTGTAACGTTAAATTTTTCAAGCGTTTCCTTTGCGGCGGCAAGCTTGGCAGTAAACATTACGTCTCCTCGGTTGTCCTTGTTTGCAAAATAAAACTCTGCTTTGGCAATAACGTCGCGCATACTTGACTGCATTTCCGTAATATCGTTAAGAGCGTTCTGCTGTTCCAGAATATTTTTTCCCGATTTTTCAATCATACTTTCAAGCTCTGCCGCCGAATTGATATGTTCACGGTTGATAATATTTATCTGCGCGGCAAGCTCATTGATATGCCAGTCATTATTTATCGAGTAGCTTTTTGCAGGATTGTATTTTTTCGGTATTTTGTTTCCCGAAAAAATAACCGTAACGGTTCTTTGCACTCCGATATAAAATTCACGCTCTATGCCCGATGTGGATTTTATTTTTTCCTCGGTCTTTTTTACATAAGAGTGCTTCTCGGAAATTCTTTTTATCAAATTTTCTTCCGTGTACTCATCGCCCAAGGTTTTGGTTCTGACAGCACGGGCTTCGGTATCATCGGCAGGCTTTATTGAGATGTATTTTCCTTTTCTCACCGTGTAGCCTTTTATTTCCAGAAGGTATAACAGATCGTCCAGATCTACTGCCTCATATACGAGCCGGTCAATCGTGAGCGCCAACTCTTTTCTCCAAGTTAGCTTGACAGGCTTATATTTTTTTGCTATTTCTCTTGCACGAGGTACTGCCCATTCGGGAACGTGAAGTCCGTCAATATCATCAACTACGCTGATACCTTCTTTGCGTAAATTGTCGGCAAGAAAATTTATTTTTTGTTCCTCGCCAATTTTTATGTAGCGGAAGTCTGATTGTATTCTGTTTTCCAAATCGGTAAGTCGACGGTTTTTTGCTTCTACTTCTTTTTGCAATTGCTTGGAGTGATTTACCAATAAATCCAAGTCGGATTTTTTAATTTCGTCAGGCTCAATATTGGATTTTCTGTAAAGCTCATTTATTTTTTTTTGCGTGGCTTTCAAATTATCCTGCGCCGCTTTGTATTCGTCAACAAGCATATGCGGACGGCTGATATTTTTTCTTTCAATTCCAATCCCGTATTTTTTTGCAATCTCTTTCATTACTTTTTTCTCGCTTTCCGCCCATTGCTGCCTTTCGGTCAATTTTTTTGTTTTGGCGGTAACGTTCATTTCCTCCATAGCTTTTTTAAGCGATATTCTTGTTTCAAGTCCTCGTTTTTGATTGTGCGCCACAGGTACAAAGCTGATGTGCAAATGAGGAGTGGCTTCGTCCAAGTGCATTACAGCATTGAATACAATTAGGTTTGGATTTCTTTTTTCAAAATTTTTCATATACTCGCTTTGCTGCAAGTGTCCACCTGCTGCCGATTCGGCAGAAACTATATGCTTTAAGACTGTTTCCATTAACCCCGAATACTTAATATCCTCAAAATCAAATGTTCCTTCTTTTTTTGCTACTAATTCAAGTTCGCTGTTAGTAAGCATTAAAACTGCAAAATCATCATACACAGAGTCTGTTCCATTCTTTAAGGAATCGGAGTCTTCATATGTCCATAAACCGTAAATTCCTTTTTGCACGGGTT
The DNA here is from genome assembly GCA_949878745.1 of uncultured Ruminiclostridium sp. Taxonomy (GTDB): domain Bacteria; phylum Bacillota; class Clostridia; order Oscillospirales; family Ruminococcaceae; genus Ruminiclostridium_E. Next base: position 53,463 of record CATLBH010000011.1, read on the forward strand.
GTTCCGCTGTTATAAAATAATCCGTGATTATATATCGGTCAACAGTAAATGATTGATTTGCGAATGCAGGTATATTCCATATAATTTCAAATTTTTCTATTTGACCAAATTGCTCAAAGCTGTCAAAGATAATTGGAACATATTTTCGGGAAGTTCTTCTTCCGATTTTTTTGCACATTGCAATAATGTTTTTGTTCGGATAGGGTCTTTTTGCAACAAGTTTATCAACGGTAATAAGCGGTTCCGCATTTTTGGAAAAAATTTTGATTGAAACATCACAAAGATTTTCTAAAATCCCATCGTTATCATAAAGATTTACCCTTATTGCGAGAATGATTTTTTCGTTGAAATCAACACCGAGACGGTATAGCTCCTTGACGTTAAATTCCCATGCGTTATCTTGCCGACTTAATTCTATCATTTGTCAATCCTCCAATTTTTATTGTAATGTTATACCTTTGTCAAGTGTGTATCTTATCGCATATACGCATTTGTAACGCATTTTCCCGTACCGTGGAGAATCCAAAATAACGGGTTTGCGGCTCTGCAACGCCGCTTTAAGTTCTGCGTTTGTCACTTGTCAACCTCCTTAAAATCTGTACCGTACCGCTCGCAATATTCGTGCCACGTTTCTTTTTTATAACAGCGCCCGTATACATAGCGCTGCGCAAATTCAAGCTGTGCGCGATTCGGTATAATGCCCTTTGCTTCGTTGCGTTCTGCCTGTGCATACAAACTGATGTTGTGTATTTCTCGTAGCCGCTCAACTCTGTATGCCGCGTCGTCAATGTCCTTTGTTACAAGGACATAAATAAAAAGTCTGTACGGTTTAACGCCGTGCTTTTCAAGCAATTCAGCGGTTTTTAATATAGCGTCAATTTGCGCCTTTTGGTCGCAACTGAAGCGTATGTACTTTATCCATTTCAACCGCGCCAAAATGCTTGCAATTCGGTCATTTACAAGCCGCGCGTCCATTCCTTGATTCAGGTCAATTGCATAGCCGCTCCCGATAAGGCTTGACGCGCTGCCAACGTGGGTGTCAAGAATCAAATCGCCGTACTTTGCGTATCTTTCGAGCAACCAAGCATACAGCGCAACGGGCTTTTGTGTGGGGTGTATGCGCACTTCCTTTTCTTTCATATTCTCTTGCAACATTCCGTGCCAACGGTACTTATAACGCCGCACCGCCGTATTGAACGAAGTCCAAGCAAGTTCGCAATCCGCAAAATCATTTGCGCCGTTGTCCTTATCCCATACAATCCAACAAGAGGAATCAAAAGGTATTCGGCTTATAAAATGGTTCGCGCCCCAAATGATTTGATTTTTGCTTACCCGCATAAGCTCTGAAAAGTATTCAGCGGGCGGCGGCTGTTTGTCCCATTGCTTGCGTGTAAACTCTGTTGAAGCCGCAAGAGCGTTTCCAAACTGTTTCCCGCCGCGCAAAAAGGCTTTGTTGCTTTCGCCTATGCCATACGGCACATCAACAATCGCAAGGTCAAAATATTTGTCGGGAAATTCTTTCATACCCTGCATACAATCAACGTTGTACAGTTTTGCCTTTTCGCTTTCTAATTCATCTTGTAAGCTGTCTGCGAAGTCGTATTCAATGTTTTGCCACGCTATTTCAAAACACCCTTTAAAGGCAGTTGCAAGGTAGCTTTGTTCTCCTAACTGCTCAACAATGCCCTTGATTTTTTCAAGCGCCTTGCGCTCTTGCTCTTTCGTTGAAATCATTGTGTACCCCTCCGTTAAATTCGTTGTTTTGGTGCGCCCCCCCGCCGCTCGTGCGCGGTTCGGGGCGATATGCGGGGCGGCGGCGTGCCGCCCTTATCGTTTAAATGCTTGCAAAACTCGCTTCAAGGATTATGTTTCCGCGCTCGCTTGCTAAAGTGTAACCGCTCGGGCTTTCAGACAACGAAATGAGTGAGCGTGTGGAATTTAAAAATAATAAATCTTTAAAGAACACCTCGTGTGTTAAAATTTCTTGACTTGCGACAGCAAGCCGGCGAAATTTTGCCTTGTCCTCGACAAAATCTGCTCGTAAATCCACGCACCATTCCTATGTGGACAGGTTCTTAATTGCAAAAAATCCATAAAAATGTCAAAATCAAGACTAAAATTAGCGCAAATGCGGTCTTGATTTTGACATTTTTATGGATATAATTACAAAAGCGGTTGTTGGGGATTCCTGTCGTATTTGGTCATTTACACAGTTTGAAATTAAGACTCTGATATGTTCTAAAGAAATCAGCCGATTCTTGCCGCAGAATAACAAACTGCTTCAAGCCCTAGCATTCTCATTATTTCCAGCTCGTCCAATGCGTCAAACACCGCGTTATGTACTTCATTGTAACTGTAATTCCCGCTCAACAGCCTGTAAATCGACTCCACACCGTATCCCCGCTTTAATCTTCCCGTGGAAAAGGTATCGGCCGAAGCGGGGATTTTTTTATTATACTGACGGTAAGCCGCCAATTTCATAATGTCGTACCAGATAAATTCCCTCAATTCGGGCAAATGCTGAAAGTCAAAAACAGCATTATAGGCGAAAACATCCGATATTTCACGGGAACGGAGAAAATCCGTGAGATCACTCATAACGCTTTTTCTGCTTCCCTCAAGATCGGGCGTAATATCGCCCGCGTAAAGCACGGCCGAATACATTCCCCCGTGATCCTTAAAGGGCGTAAGGACGTAATATCTTTTTTCCAGGGGCAAAAATGTGTCGGAGTCGGCCGTAACTATTCCGATTGACATCACCTCGTCCTTCCACGTGGTTTCCGTATCGATAACGGCGATCATTCCCATAGCTTTCCCTCCAAATTCTTACGATTTCCTTAAGAAATACTTACGTTTATACTTTTTGAATTGACAGAATGCGGATATAGGTATAACATATAAATACCGAATATGTGCTCCCAATATTAAGAAACTGTTCCAATAGGAATAGGCGCACGTCTATTCGGCATATTTTGCCGCTGACTTGCGTTTTGTCATTTGCTTTGTTGTCGGTGCATCCTTGTGCCGACTTTGGGCAAATGACTAATACTAATCCCTTTTAAAACTGTGGGATTAGTGTTTTGGGTGCAACCCTTTTTAAACTATGGATTTTATCCATAGTTTAAAAAGGGTTTGGTATAACACATCGTGTGTTAAAAATCTTGACGGGCTTATTGCGTAAGCTGTCCGCCTGCGGATTTTTGCCTTGTCATTAACAAAATTTGCTCGAAAATCCGCACACCAATCCTATTGGAACAGTTTCTAAAAACTTTTAAGAGGCTAATTGTAAAAGGAGAGAAGAACTGATGAAAAAAACGCTGTTTTTTCTGTGCCCGATTATTTTTATCGCTTTGGGTATAGCTTTGGCGGCACTGAATCTGCCTGTTAAGGCCTATGCGCTGTACTGCGTGGAGGATAAAGCCGTTCTCACCGCGGAAAACGCCGACGAACCCATCGCTCCCGCAAGTCTCGCCAAGCTGCTCACCGCCTGTACCGCCCTTAATTACTCTGACCCCGATGACATTTTCACAGTGGGCTCGGAGCAAAAGCTGGTGCCCGCTCATTCAAGCCTTTGCCTGATTCTTGAGGGGCACGTGTTAAAGCTGCGGGATCTTCTTACGGGCATGCTGTTGGCGTCGGGCAACGACGCGGCTTATACGGTGGCAGTGAGCACTGCGCGGGAATTGACCGAAGCTCCCATGAGCGACTCCGAGGGTGTGAAATATTTTACCGAGCTGATGAATAAACTCGCTCGGGAAATCGGAATGTACAACAGCAATTTTACCACTCCCGACGGCAGCGACAGCCCCGGTCAGTACACCACAGTTTCCGATCTTATAAAGCTTTCCGAATACGCCATGACATTTCCGATCCTAAGGGAGATAATGGCGGAGCACGAAAAATACGTTGTGTTCCAATCCGGCGAACACATCACCTGGACAAATTCAAACAAGCTTCTTGACCCTAACAGCGGCTATTACTGCGAAAACGCCGTGGGAATGAAAACGGGAACCACATTGAAGGCTGGAAACTGTCTTATCGCCGCCTTTGAAAAAAACGGGAAGATCTATATTTCGGCAGTGGTGGGCTGCCTGACGGACAGCAGAAGATACGGCTTTACGCTGAAGCTTTTTTCGGACAATGTCGACCCCGTTTTAGAAACTGTTCCAATAGGAATTGGCGCACGTCTTTTCGGCATATTTTGCCGCTGACTGCGTTAAAAACCCTTGACGGGCTTATCGCGTAAGCTGCCCGCCTGCGGATTTTTGCCTTGTCATCAACAAAATATCCTCGAAAATCCGCACACCATTCCTATTGGAACAGTTTCTTAATCAATACCAACAGTTTTAAAAGGGATCAGCATAATACATAAGTTCAGCGGGATAAGCGTATTTCTTTTTTTATAATTTCAAACGCCTCTTCCTCTCCTCTGTCCCTCACCAAAGTAAGCCACTCCCTCAGCTTTTCCGACGTTTCTATGTGCATAAGCTTGGGCGCGCTGCCGGCAACAAAATACTCCAACGCGTCTCCCTGCCTATACTTATCCCCGTGATAAACGCGGCAGGCGGCTATTCTGTCGCAGCACATTTCAGCGGTATATTTAAGCGGCATTTTGATAGGTATTATTCCCACGCCTTTTTTATAATCCGTCCAATATTCCCAGTGGTGCCGGTTTCGTCCCTTGTGGTGCAGCCACGCCGCGCTGTAGCCGTTTTCCGCTCTTTCCTGTTCGTTGGGCGAGCGCTTGCCGCTGAAATACCTCGCTCCGGGTATAAACTCGGTGGGAGAAAATTTGGACAAATCGTGAGTTAATCCCTGTCTGTACAGGCCGCACTTAAAGCAGAACCTGCACACCAGTCTTTTATGCTTCAATACGGTTTTTAAATGTCCGAAAAATCCCTTCATGATTATTTTCCTTCAAAAAGGTTTTTACAGGTCAAAGTGATAAAAATCAAGCTTTCCGTTTTCTTCCGTAACTATTCCGTAGGAACAACCCTTTCCGTCTCTGGGCATCGATACGCTTCCCGGATTAAACAGATGTACGCTCCCTTCAAAGCTGTAGTGGCGGCTGTGAGTATGTCCGAAGAGAGCCGCTTGACATCCGTTCTCGTTCGCTATGGCGATAAGCCTCTCATAACCGCGCCAAAGATTAAGATTCGAGCCGTGGGTAAGCAGAATGCTGTGAGAGCCTATTCGTATCACATTTGACATAGGCACAGAACAGTCGTAATCGTTGTTTCCTCTTACCCTGTAAGTACTTATTCCCGTCATATTACGGGTCACAATATCAAAATCCTTTTCTCCGTCTCCCAAAAAAACGAACGCGTCAAAGGGAGCAGCTTTATCCGCCGCTTTTTTTAAGCGCCGATAATCCCCGTGACTGTCCGATGTTACCAATACTCGCATATTATCGGTGGTTCCTTCCTGTTATGTTTCTTATTCGGTTGGCTGATGTATTGTATTATAAAAAGAGTGACAGCAGGGAGCGATTCCCCTTAAATGATAAAGTATAAAATAATATCTTCCGTTTTTCTTTAATCTAAGGTTATTATATCATATTTTCTCCATAAATTCAAGATATAATTGGTACATCACTAGCTTTGCCTGTCCGTTTTCTCCTTTTCTCCTTATAACGATAGGTAAGGCCTTGAAATAATCTTCGCCTTTTCCTCCGATCCCCACCGTGAATGCTACTTTCCCGTTCTATCAATATTACGATTTCGTCAGATTGGTATCGCTTTCAAAGTTCTAAAAAAATTCCGTTGGCTTAAAATCGTTGGGAACGAAGCAAAAGGATATTTCACCTGTGGGATATCGTAGTCAAACTCAATGTCAGTAAGCTTATATAAAAGCGTACGGTACAAAAAGTATATACCATACTAAGAAATATATCTGCTACCACCGTTCGAGAAAGCTGAACGACTGCGACGGACAGGCGGCATACCGAGCGAATATTGTGGAAGAAAAGGTGCTTAGTGCGGTAAAGAGTCTGTTCGATAAGATAAAGACTACGCCTGAACAGGAGATATCGGAGCATAAATTCAAAAATCAAGCCGAGGACTGCAAAGCCAAAAGGAAACAGTTGGAGCAGCAATTGGAAAGGCAGACCAAACAGCTTGAAACCTTACAGGCGGAAATCGGAAACAGTTTGACAGGGAACAGCGTTTACTCCTCCGATGACCTTGCGGCGACCATCAAGATTGCCAAGAAGTCTGTGGAAGATACCAAAGTCAAGCTTGATGAAGTGATAAGTAAGCTAGAAGAGGCGAAAAACGGAGCGGATAATGTGCCGATCCTGTACCAACGATTCCTCGGTTGGGCTAATGAGTTTGATACTGCTTCCAACGAGCAGAAAAAGATGATTATCTGCGGGCTGTGCGATAGGATTGAGGTTAGTCGGGATTATGAGGTTAGGATTGTGGTGGATATGGATTATGGGCAGTTTTGCGGGTGATAATATAGGGGCTGTACCTCCCTAAAAAAAGAACCGCAATTCCTCCCAAAAGGATTGAATTGCAGTTCTTTTTTGTGATATAATTTTAGTTGAGATGAAAAGAACTTCTAAAGAGATAATCTAAATTCACCATAAATTTTAATAAAACTATTGACTTGAACACCGTGTCCGGCTTTATACTCTAAATAAAGGAGGAAACACAATGACGGATATGACGGTAAGCGAGGTTTCAAAAAGCCTTGGAATTTCCACCCGAATGTTAAGGTACTATGAAAAGGAAGGTCTGATAAAGACAAAACGCCGCGAGGATTACGCCTATCGCATATATGACGAAACTGCGGTAAGCCAGCTCAGACAGATAGCAGTCCTTCGTAAGCTCCGTATCCCCCTAAAGGACGTGGCCGCGATACTTAACGCCTCGGAAATTTCGGAAGCGCTTAAAGTGTTTCTCGAAAAAATACGGGAAATCGACGGAGAAATATCTTCCCTTTCGCTCATACGCGACGTTCTTTCGGAGATTGCCGAGCTGGGCGCGGCGGGTTCCCTCCCGCTTTTCGAAAACAAGCTTCTGTCCGTTTCGGATTTGCTCCCTCCCGTAAAAAATCAGCTAAAGGAGAACGGCGCAATGAATAACGAAAACAAAGAAGAAATGCTGGATAAAGCCAACGAAAAGCTTAAAAAGGCCGACGACAATGTAAGAATACTGCTCTTACCCCCATTTACGGTAGCTTCGAATCACATTGTCGACTTTGAACCGGAGGAAAAGGTAGACAAGCCTGTGGACAAATTTATCAGGGAGAGCGGTTTGTATAACATCAAACCCGATTCCAGATTTTTCGGCTTTAACCACCCCAACCCCGGAGTTCTTAAGGACGGAAGACACGGCTATGAGGTGTGGGTGACCGTACCCGACGATATGGAGGTTCCAAAGCCTTTGGTAAAGAAGCATTTTGTCGGGGGCTTATACGCGGCCCTTGCCATAAAATTCCCCGATTTTCACCGCTGGAACGAGCTGGTCAGGTGGGTTCAGGGAAGCGAACTTTACGAAGAAAATTACAGCGAGCTGGGAGACGAGATAATGGGCGGCTGCCTTGAAGAGCATCTCAACTGGGTTTATGCGTCACATACGGGGTGGAAAGACGACATTCCGGGACAGCTTGACCTTTTGCTCCCCATTAAAAAATCAACAAAGAGAAATAACTTTTATACTAATCCCCAAATCCGCAAAACTCAAACATAAAATCAATTGTATTGTAGTCTGATACAATCCCCCCAAAAAAACAAATCAAATTTCGCAACAAATACATTCACAAACCGCAAAATGGCATAATTCACCCATAG
>CATLBH010000012.1 GCA_949878745.1 uncultured Ruminiclostridium sp.
CGTGACGTTTTAAAACTCGATATATCTGACTTCCGCCAATAGAATGACCTACTTTTTTGATATATGCTGACTTTAATTCGTTAAGATCTATCAGTTGACCGGATTCGGATTGCTTAGTGAAGTCGGCTAGAAGTTTCTTTTCTTCTTCCTCACTTAAATTTCTGTGATTTCCTGTGCGTTTTTTGGAAAGTAGTGCATCAATTCCACCTTTGACATATACGCTTACCCAATGGCTTACCATTTGGTCAGATGTATCTAACTTGTTGGCTATTTCTTGATTTGTAAATCCTTCTCCTCTAAGCTGTACAGCATACAAACGTTTATCCGTATTTTTATCTTTAATTGTTTTTCTTGTTGTTTTGATTTCTTCTACATTTTCTGTGCTAATTTTATATGTTTTAGGCATTTTTCTCACCCTTTTCTATTATAGCACATCTTCTGTATTTTGTCTATATTTTAAATGATTGTTAGTATTAGCAGTTCATTAGGAAGTTCATCCAAGTGATATTTTTTTGCTAACTCTATATCCAAATATTTAATTTTTTTATATGTACAGTATAAATTAGAAATAGATTGTATAAAAGATTTTATCTTTTTAGATTTAAAAAAAGATTCTACTATACCTGGATCCAAATCCAACATCTCACATCCTTTTTTAATGTAGATGTATGGGCTTTTATCCATTTCTCCTATTAAATAACTTAAATCTTCTTCTAAGGCCTCAGAAATTTTTATCATATTTTCAAATTTTGGAAATCCTATTTCTGTACCGTCCCGAATTTGACCCACATTTAACCACCTATTTAAATTAGACTGTTCTACGCCTATTATTTCTGCAAATTTTTCCTGACTATTATATTTCCTTTTATAACATTCTTTAACGCGCTCGTTCCATGTATTTATTACAATTTTTATATCATTCATGATATTATTTCCTTTTTTTAATAAAAAAAATATATGTTTTGTATATCTTAACTTTTTGCATAAAATGTTTTATAATTTAAGAGAATTAAATTTACATTCACCATAAAAAGTACTTAACGAACAGCCCAAAAAATAATCATTTTTTAAAATCAGCACATTGTGACCTTAACACAATGCACTTGCTTAAAGCGCAAAATAATAATTATTATTGTAATAGTTTTTGCATTGTACCATAAAAATGATATAATGTCAATACACTTTATATACTTATTTTAAAAAAGAGGGATAAATTATGAATGAAAATCAAATATTAAAACTTTTGAGCAGGAAATCTATTAATGCAAGCGAAATAACACATACTCTTAAAAATTTAGGTGGAGATATGTCTACTGGTATTCATATTATACATATGCATGGATTTTTATCTGGCGTTAAAATCACATTAATAAGTGTAACAGTAGTTGGCATGGTCGTATTTGTAGGTGATAAGATAATCGCAACTATAAAAACAAAAAAGAAAAAAAATACATTGTTAAAACAGCAAAAAGAAAATAATGAATGTGATGAATACTCGAAACACAGTATAAACACAAATACTGAAGAAGAAAATACAAATGATGAAACAATTGTATATTATTACTAAAAGTTTAATCTATTGTGTGGATTTTAAATAAACCGAAAGCAATTCCAAAGCCGTTTCCTTTTGCTTCTGGGTGCACTCTTCGAGTTTGCATAATAGTTCTTGCTGCTTAACCGAAAGACTGTGGTTGTCCTCGGTGAGTATAACGTCAGGAGTGATTTGCAAGGCCGTGCATATTTTCAATATTGTTTCAATCCTCATATTAACCGTACCTCTTTCAATATCCGCATAGGTGCGGTCGGATAAGTTTGCCGCTTCGGCTACCTCGCTTTGAGTTAGCCCCGCCCTTTTTCTTATTGATAAAAGCTTATTTCCTATTTCCTGAAAATCATATATAAGCATTTTACTTCCTCCTTTTTAACATATACAAGAATTATACTTCCTATTTTGCTTGACAAATAGGAAGTACAGTTCCTATTTAAAAATTCATTTTCAGGAGATCAGATTATGAAATTTAAAAAAAATTTATCCACATTATGTTTATTTGCATTGTTAATTTCTTTTTCAGCTTGTGAAAACAATAAAAAAGATGATGTAAATTCCCTCGGCGAAGTGGCTAACGGTTATTCCGAAACGTCAATAAATAAAGATTTTTCCATCGGCGAAGAAATAAGTTTCTCGTCCGAAAAAGCGGAGGATGAAATTGTGAAACTTAACAATCTTGTTGCCGAAGATGTGAAAAATTCTATTTCCGATTTAAAGCAAAAATACGAAAACTTAAAATCAGAAATCAATACATATGAAAAATATTTAGTCAATACGGATAAAATAGAATCGTTCTATTTTGAAATCCGAGAAACTAACAGTAGCTTGTGTTACAGATTGTATAAATATTCTTTAGATTATGCAGATTTAATCATCGGCTCCGATAAAACCTGTGATGAAAAATACGACGATCTTGATGAATTGTACGACAACATTTATGATAAAGCAGGCGATAAAATTATATAACGGTTTACTGTCGGATATTTACGATGATTATTACACCGGCATTTTGGAAGATGCTTACGATTCGGCCGATAATAAAGAATGGCATGAAGTTATTAACAACGAGTACAAGCAATGGAACGATACAAGCTCCGACGTATATGAAAATTGGTCCAATTCGCTTTCCGATATCTACAGCTTCTGGTCCGACATAGGAAAAGAGCTTTGGAGTGATGATATTGAAAAAGCGGAAAAAGAGGTTCAAAGCTTCCGTGACAAGGTAGATGAAATATTAAAAAATATTCGGGAAGAGAATCAAACATTTTCCGATACGGAATCCGACGCTTCGGATATTTTAACAACCCCCGAAATTTCCGAAAGCGACAATACAAGCAGTACATTCCCCAAAATTTCCGACAAAGATCAAGTAAGCGATGAATTTAAAGCTCTAATGGACAGTTACGAAGAATTTTTTGACGAATACGCTGAATTTATGAAAAATTATTCAAGCTCTGACAATCCCTTTTCCATGCTGTCCGACTATATGAACTTTTTAAATAAATACTCGGAAGTGTCGAAAGCCTTGGATTCAATTAATGAAAACGAGCTTTCCGAAGCCGACGCTCTGTACTATGCGGAAGTCACGGCAAGAATTTACAAAAAAATATATGGAATATTACAATAAAAAATTTTAATAATCCGAGGATTATGCTCAAAATGAAAGGAATGGTATAACAAATGAAAAAAAGTAAACTTTTTATCCCCTTTATCGTTACAATAGCGTTTTCTCTTATTCTCGCGGCGTCTTTTCTTTTGCCGTTTGCTTCCGCTACCGATGAATACCGAGAATATTTGCTAAGCTACCCCGACGCTATGAATCTTGCGGAAATAAATATGACAAACGCAGATTCGGTAAACATTTCCTTGCTTGGATTTATCAGAATATACGGAGGTTCCGCTTCATTGGGTATGTTTAGCGAATTAGGAATAATATATGTAATAATAATATCCTGCATTGGATTATTTTCGCTTTTTACTCTGGTATTTGCCGTTTTAAAGAAGCCCGTTCCGACAATAGTCTTTACCGTTTTAAGTTTTATTGTTTTTCTGATGATAAAATGGGATTTTACCGACAGAGGAATAATACCGAGCGTTACTTATAATTGGGGCGTTTCCCACTATATCTATTACATAATACCCGCTTTAACGCTTGCAAGTGCTATATGGCTTTTGACAATAAAAATTAAAGCAAAAAAACACTTTGCGAAAACGGCTCGGGACGGATTAATTCAAAAACAGGATAATTACGAAGCTTAATTTTGAAATATTGCTCCCCCAATTAACTCTTAAAGATTTTATGCGACGAGCGGATGTCGAAAGACGAGTAAGAAAGCCGCAGGAATATTTGCATATTTCAAGGATTTCTGACAAGTATTTCGGCAGCCGAGCAAGCAGAAAAATTCAAGAGTTAATTGGGGGAGCAATAAAATAAACGTTCTGCGCTGAAAGCGGTAAATTACTGCTCGGTCTATGTAAAAACCCCATTTCCGAAAAGAAAGTGGGGTTTTAAAGTTAATCGCCAAAAAAGAATAGCGAGAAAGAGATTGTCATTAAGACCGACCAAAACAGTTTAAAAATTTGGAATGATCCGCAAACAGTGCTATAGGAATAATGAGACGTCCTAAACAACCCTACCGTCCTCAATCCTAACCACAACATCCGCCTTCCCCGCCAACTCTGTATCGTGCGTCGCAATTATAATAGTCTGCCCAAACTTCCGCGCACACTCCAACAGCAAAGAAACCGTTTCCTCCCCCGTCCTTTTATCCAGATTCCCCGTGGGCTCGTCCGCAATAATAAGCTTCGGTTTTGATATGACCGACCTGGCAATAGCAACCCTCTGCTGTTCTCCCCCCCGAAAGCTCGGAGGGATATTTTTTCGTCTTTCCCTCAAGCCCCAGCATACCTATTACCTCGCGGTAAAAATTTTCGTCGGGTTTTCTTTTGTCAAGCTTCAAGGGCATACAAATATTGTTTCGGACATCGTATTCGTCCAACAGATTGTATTGCTGAAACACAAATCCCATATGCCTGCGGCGGAAAACCGACCGTTTTTCGTCGCTCAGCTTACACACATCCTCCCCTTCGATAAACACCGACCCGGAGGTGGGCTTGTCAAGTCCGCCCAAAATGTGCAAAAACGTGGATTTCCCCGAGCCGCTTCTTCCCACTATCGCGTAAAACCCCTTTTCTTCAAAATCATAGGATATTCCCCTCAAGGCGGAAACCTCCCCCGCCGATACGTTGTATACCTTGTGTATTTCCTTCGCCGATATTAATACGCTCATTTTATATCGCCGTCCTTTCTAAGCTCTTTTTTGACAAGCAGAATCAAAACAATCGGTACGATTAAATAAATACACGAAATTACCGCGAACCTGCCCAAGGTGAAGCCGTCGTATTTTAAACCGTTTATCACCGTTTGAAGTATGTATAAAAAGCCCTTGTCCCCATAGTCATATGTGTTCGTTTTTATTAACGCAACCAAAGAAAAATACATAAGCCACCCCGCCGCATACGCTCCACCGCACCGAATCAGCGTTTTTCCCAGTATACTAAACCCGGCCTGCCGTCTCGACATTCCTATACACCTCTTTATGAGAAAGCTCCGCTTTTCGTTTTCCGTCTCCAGCGAAATATTGCCGCACAGTATCATTAACGCGATAACGCAAATACATGTCCCCGAAAAATACAGCATAATAACTGCCTGAACATTTTCCTGCTTGTATGAAAGATACTCCTGCCTGCGGTTTGAAAGCCATATTCCGCGATTTTTACAGGTGTTCGCCAGAACGATATCCGTTGAAAGATCGTCGGAATTCAAATCCGCCATAACAAATACTCTGCCGTACTCAAAATCCTGTCCGCTTTTGAACCTTCCCCACCTTTCTCCCTCGGGAAGCTCCCCGATAATCCTCTTTAGAAATTGCTCCGAGCATACCGCGGTGTACGGCGTGCGTATACAGGCTACGGTCCTTTCAAATACGTTCTCGGGAATATACCTTATGCGCGAATCCACCGTGTATTCCGAAAGAAGCTTTTCTTTATCGCCGTAAAAAGACAGCTTCACTTCTCCTTCGGGACGCTCGTATTCGTTTCCGTCCTCCGGAATACAGATTAAAACAATTTCTCCGCTGTGAAAATCCGTTATATCCTCCCCGAAATCAAATATATCCGCCCAATCGTTTTCGTTTATCGCGAATAAATACGCCCTGTTGCGAAACTCCGTTTCCTCATTTTCCGTATCGAACATATCCGCCCAATCGCTCCCCTCGGCGGCGAATAAATATACCCTTCCCTCGCTCATTCCCTCATAGGACAGCCCGATCCATTCCTCGCTGAAGCCGTATACGTCCGATACTCCCGGTATGTTTTTTAAAGCGGCCGCGTCCGAAGGGGACACGGTTGCCCCGCCCAACTTAGTCACCACATAATGCGACATATTTGACCAATAGCGAATTTTACGCTCCGGGTTCAAAGCTTGCACACCCGTAAAAATTACCCCCAGCGTATACACACAGAGCAATAAAACAATGAAACCGTTTCTCAAAAGCCTTATACGCCCCGACTTCGCCCCGTTCGGCCGGAACCGTCCGATCATCGGAACGCGAAGGGTGAGTATGAATATGATAAGCCGCGAAATAAAAATCGCCGCCAGCCAAAGGACAAGTATCGAAAAGAGCGTTTGAAAAGGAATATAAACCTGAATCGGAACACTTCCCGAATAAAGCGTCATACGAAGCGAAAAACGTGTAAGCAAGGCGCCCAGCGGTATTCCCAGCAATATCGCGGGTATTCCCAAAACAGCCGTTTCCGAAAGCTGCATTAAACACAACTGTACTTTTGACATTCCGATACTTCGCAGAACCGAAAAGCTGTGAGTGTCGGAGGGAAGCTGAATTATTCCCAGGCAAAGAATGGAAACAAACGTCAGAAAAGCGATTATATACATATAAAAATCGTTATAATCTCCGCTCTTCACGCCGCCGGGATAAGCGACGGAGTTGACGCTTACCAAAACATCCCCATTTCTGTCTTTACGAGCCACCGCTAAATAACCGTTTATTTGTTCCTCTGCAAGCTCCCTGTTTTCTTCCGAAACGGAAATAAAGTATTGCGGAACAGGCGATCTGATACTTAAACCGCTGTCTGCCATAATCATCTTTTTTGCCTGTTCAATCAGTTCCATAGCCTCCGCCTCGGTAACCAAGGCGCTGTTTAACGTCTGATTGCTTTCATTGCGATCAAGATACCATAAATTGCTGTATTCGTGAATTATTCCGCATAGGGTGTATGTTTTTTCGATCATTAAAAAATCGTATGGACTTTCTCCGGCCGGAATCATAACGGAGACTGTTATTTCCTGACCCAGAGTATAGTCGTATCCAAGCGCGCTTAAGGAATCGGCCTCCATGGCAATTTCGCCGTCCTCTAAAGGAAATCTCCCCTGATCCGTGCGGATTCTTCCGATATCCGCAAGCTCACTGTCTATGGTTCCGAGACCTATAATTCCGTCGGATGAAATTATGGTACCGTAGCTTTTTGCCGTTCCGATGCTCTCCGCCCAATCCTTTTTGGACAGCCAATCTTTGTAATTGTCATAACCGTAAGGAATTGCGAAATACCATTCACCGTAGGTGTTAAGTCTGTATTCCGCATTGGTAAGTGAAATACTACCCACAAGAGAAACGGAAACTATCACCGAAGAAAAGGAAAAAAGCAGCACCAGAAAGAACAGTAAGCTGTTTTTCCACTTCCTCCTGATCCTAAGACAGGCTAAATTCAAAATGTCGCTCAAACTCGTCACCTTCCGTAACAATAGATTTAAAACCTTTACGGTCTCTATTATGTAAAACTCAAAAAACCACAATTTTGTTACAATTTTTTTAAAATTTTATTAATTTGTAATTCTTTACAAAAAAGGCGTGATTTTTGCCAATTTTTTGTTTGTCTTGCTAAGCGATAAAATGCTGCCTCCGCGCCCCAACAATTTCTACAATTGTCTCATTGGCTTTCCCTTAATTGGCTGTTATAATATACATTTCAAAAAAACGACAAAAACCGAGGTATTTAAGACAATTCTATATATACGGTTATACATATTATGCTTTAAAAAACATTAAGCCCTTTGTCCTTCCCCTTCTCCTGTCGGCCGCTTTAAGTCTGTACGCGTGAGGCACATTTTCGGAAGCTGTCAGAGAGAATTTATACACTCCTTTTTTCCAAAATATCTTTCTTGCCCCTTTCCTCACCTTTTTATAACACCCCAAAAAAATTCCCACACCCCCTTGACAAACCCATAATACTATGGTAGTATATACTTAACTCCCAAACTACCCCGGTAGTATCATTCCAAAAAGAAAGGAACAAAACAATGCAACCCTCCAAAAACAAACTCTACGACTCCGAACTGAAAATAATGGAAGTCCTTTGGAAAAACGGCGACACAAAAGCCAAGCAAATAGCCGAAATTCTCTCCGAGGAAGTAGGCTGGAACATTAACACCACATACACCCTAATCAAAAGGTGCATAAAAAAAGGCGCGATCCAACGAATCGAACCCAATTTTCTCTGCCGCCCACTTATCCCCAAGGAACAAGTTCAACAAGCTGAAACCGAAGAGTTAATAAACAAAATCTACGACGGCTCCGCCGACAAGCTTTTCGCCGCACTTTTAGGCAGAAAAAGGCTTACCTCCGAACAAATCGAAAAACTGCGTGAAATAGTGGGCGAGCTTGAATAAAGTCGAAAAAAGAAAGAAGTGATAAAATGCCCCTTCTTGAAACCTCCCTCTCCGCCGCGCCTATTATCCTCCTGATCCTCCTTTTGCGCCCCGCGATAAAAAAATTTCTCCCGAAAAACACTCTGATAATCCTATGGACAGCGATATTTCTAAAGCTTCTCTTCTCCCACGTAAATTCCTTTTGGGAGCAGCCTCACGGGTTTAATGCCGAAGGAATTTCCCAAATCGAAATCTCTTCCGATTCGACCATTCCCGCTGCCGAACCCGACGAAGCTCCATTTTCCGAACAATCCGAAAGCAACTACAAAATTTCCCTCTCCGAAAAAAATCCGGAAAACAAGAAAAATCTCTTTTCCTCTGCAATTCTCCCTTTAGGTACCGCAATTACGACTTTATACTTTATAATTTCCTATTTCCGCTGCCTAAACGAATTCAAAACCTCCCTCCCCCTGAAAAACGAATTCACCGAAAATTGGCTTAAAAATCATCTTATCAAACGGAAAATTTCCGTAAGACAGTCGGATAAAATCTCCTCCCCCCTAACCTACGGTATTTTCCGCCCCGTAATCCTTTTACCCAAGCAAACGTTCCCAAAAAACGAAAAAAGACTGAATTTCGTTTTTCTCCACGAATATATTCATATCCGCCGCTTTGACGCTCTCCTAAAACTGATTTGCGTCGCCGCCCTCTGTCTCCACTGGTTCAATCCCGCCGTCTGGCTTATGTATATCTTTTTTAACCGCGACATAGAGCTGTCCTGTGACGAAACAACGGTAAAAAAGTCGGGATTAAGCGAAAAAGCCGAATACGCCCTTACTCTTATAGAAATGGAAGAAAGAAAATCTGGTCTCTCCCCCTTCTACAGCCCCTTCGGAAAAAATTTTTCACAAGAAAGGATAATTGCCGTTATGAAAACGAAGAAAATTAAATTTCCCGCCGCTGTTTCAGGAACGGCGCTGATTATAGCCTTAGCTTCCGTATTTGTATTCCCTACCCCGAAAAGCTTCGGCGTCGAAGCGAAAGCTGAACAATCCCATACCCAAAACACCGCATCGCTTAATGAAACCTATTCCGAATACACCCCCTACGGACTCACGGTAAATTCCGAAGACGGAAAGCTGTACTATAACGGAAATCAAGTACGCCGCTTTGACGATATAATATCCGAAGGATTTTTCGGCACAAAAGCCGTAGGATATTACGAAAAAAACGGAGTAACGGATATAAAAGCCGTGAGAGAGAACAACAAGCTTAAGGGATTGGAAGTAATATCCGAAGATAAGGCCGCGAAAGAATCCGAAAACGGCGAAAAAAGCGATTTTTCAGCCAATCAGCCCGATCTGCTTGAAAACCTCGCGTCTGAATACGGATTGGAGTATAATAAAAACGAAAAAGCGTTATACTTTGAAGGAAACCGAGTAAGACTTTTCTGGGACAGTCTGAATTCCGAATCGCTCCCCACCTCCGGCAATCCTCCCTTTGTCTCAACCGTCAGCAATTGGGATTCAAAAGGCGTTATAGACGTTTACGTCAACAGGGATTATAAAGAAAAGGACAAAAACGGAAACGGAAAGCTGCTGAATCTCCGAATTGCCGATAAACAAGAATTCGACCAAAACACCTCCCTCTTCGAAACCCTAACCACTCCTCAAGAAACCCCATAAAAAACCGAAATTTCCGTAAGGGTATAAGGGTTTTTATCGAAAGTCGATTCCCTTTACAATGCTTTATTATTGCAAGAGCCCGTGCGAGGGCGCTCCCTCGGGGGGCTTTATTGTCAATATAGGTTTCACTCGGATAAAATGGTGTTCCGATGATTGCTATTATCGTATGTTTAGATTAGCTCCTAAGTTTTTTCCTTTATATAACTGCTCCCAATAAAGCCTTTTTGTTCAATAATGTTTATGTTCTATCGGTTATTGACAATGCGTGCGTACCCGTAAAAAACTTTGTTTGTGTCTTGCGTATCAAACTCCGTAAACCGTTCCATCAGGTAAAACCGTCCCTACGCCAAAACTACCTCACATCAGGGGCCGCAGCCCAAATTTTCCTAACGGAAAATTTGTCGCCGCTCCGCTAACGCTCCGCGTCGGCTCACTCCGCTTCGGCTCCGTTCGCGGCTGCGCCGCCGCCAATCTCTCCCCCAAACTCATTTAGAATCTGTCCACATAGGAATGGTGCGTGGATTTTCGAGCAGATTTTGTCGAGGAGAAGGCAAAATTTCGCCGGCTTGCTGTCGCAAGTCAAGAAATTTTAACACACGAGGTGTTCGGTCATTTGCCCAAAGTCGGCGCAAGGACGCGCCGACAGCAAAGCAAATGACGATACGCAGTCATCGGCAAAATCTGCCGAAAAGACGCGTGCCAATTCCTATGTGGACAGATTCTTATACCTTCCCTTTTCTCTCCCCCTTCCCCCAACAACCATCATTCCCTCCAAAAACAATAAAATCAAAAATTCAAACCTTTTCATTTTCCCCCATCATTCATTTTACCGTGACAACTCCCTCCCATAGGACAGCACCCGCAGTCATTCCCGCAAGAGCACTTCCCGTTTTTCTTCCCCTTAATCATTGACAAAACAATTCCACCCAAAATCACCCCCAATATAACACAAATCACAATAGTAGAAAGATTTTCGGAAATCCAAAGCATTGATAACTCCTTTCTTTGTCGTATAAAACCCATTAAATCCTTATTATAAGAGGATTTGAATATAGGTTAGCGCGCTTGGGGGCGTCGCCCCCGTCCTTCGGACTCCCCTACTTCCCTTTCGGTGTCCGAAAGGGAAGCGGAAAGGACATTTGTCGCTTCGCTCCTTCTTTTTTCTTCTTTCTTCTTTTTTCTTTTTTTATTCTTTTACTTTACTCTTCCTGAACAGCAGCCACCCCGCAATCGCCAGCACCGCGGCAGCCGCCAAAATCCCAAAAATATTTCCGTTCCCCATAAACATATTCCCCAACTGATACACAATCAACGATACCCCATAAGCAAACGCACACTGATACCCAATCGCGAACCATGTCCACCTTCCGCTGTTCATTTCCCTTTTAATAGCCCCTATAGCCGCCATACAAGGCGCGCACAATAGATTGAACAAAAGGAACGAATACCCCGCCAAAGGCGTCATCGCCGCGAAATCCAACACCCCGAACACTCCCACAATCTCTTCTTTGGCTATAAGCCCCATAATAGTGGCAACAGCCGCCGTTTCGCTCCCGAATCCCAGCGGCGCGAAAATCGGGCTGATAAATCCGCCTATTATATTGAGAACACTTACCGCGTCAGCCGTGTTTTCGTTTAAATAGCCGAATACGGTTCCGTTTCCCGCCACGTAAATCCCGAAGCTGTTTCCCAGCCAGATTATTACGGAGGAAAGAAGGATAACGGTACCCGCCTTTTTGATAAAGGACCAGGATCTCTCCCACATAGAGTGCATTATATTACCGAAGGTAGGCATATGATATGCGGGAAGCTCCATTACGAAAGGAGCGGGATCCCCAGCGAACATCTTGGTTTTCTTAAGTATTATTCCCGAAATAACGATCGCCGCCACTCCAGCGAAATAAGCGCTGGGAGCCACCCACCAAGCCCCGTCGAACAAGGCCGAAGCTATAAGCGCGATAACGGGAAGCTTTGCGCCGCAGGGGATAAAGGTAGTGGTCATAATGGTCATTCTTCGATCCCGCTGATTTTCAATGGTACGGCTGGCCATTATTCCGGGCACCCCGCAGCCCGTTCCTATAAGCATTGGTATAAAGGACTTCCCCGAAAGCCCGAACTTACGGAAAATCTTGTCCATTACAAAGGCGATACGGGACATATAGCCGCAGGCCTCAAGGAACGCCAGCAGAATAAACAGCACCATCATCTGAGGGAGAAAGCCCAGCACCGCTCCCACGCCCGCCACTATTCCGTCCAGCAGCAGGCTTTTGAGCCAGCCCGCGCAGTTGATAGCGTCAAGCCCATTTTCGGCCAATATCGGAATACCCGGTACCCAAATCCCGTAGTCGGAGGTGATCGGAGCGTTTTCCCGCGCCGATTCCGTCATTCCCGCTATGTCGAAGCCTTCCCCCGCCAGTACGCTTCCGTAGCTGTCAAGGGCTTCCGAAAAGGCTTCGTAATCCCCTTCTTTTATGGCGGAGTTTACCTCCTCCGAGCCTAAAACTCCCTTTTCCTCGGCGAGCATGGCCGTTCCCTTTACCGCTTCCGTCCATACGTCGGCTTCGGCGTATTCTTCCAACGCTTGATTATATTCGGCGCTGCCTATCCCCAACAAGTGCCAGCCCTCTCCGAATACTCCGTCGTTCATCCAGTCGGTGCATAAGGTTCCGACTGTGCTTATGGACAGATAGTACACAAGAAACATTATCACCGCGAAAATGGGAAGAGCGGCGAAGCGGTTTGTAACTATACTGTCTATCTTATCCGATACGGTGAGCTGTCCCGCGTTTTTCCTTATGTAACAGTTTTTTATTATCGAATCTATATATATGTAACGCTCGTTTATAATTATGCTTTCCGCGTCGTCGTCCATTTCTTTTTCCGCCAATAGTATGTCGTTTTCTATGTGGTTTTTGACGTTTTCTGAAATATTAAGCTGTTCCAAAGCCTTTTCATCCCGCTCGAACAGCTTTATGGAATACCAGCGCTGCTGTTCCGGCGGAAGGTCGTGAACCGTCGCCTCCTCAATATGGGCAAGAGCGTGTTCCACCGCTCCCGAAAAGGTGTGCATGGGCATGGGTTTTCCCTGTTTCGCGGCTTCGGCGGCACATTCCGCCGCTTCCGTGATACCGTCGCTTTTTAAGGCGGAAATGGTTACCACCTTACAGCCCAAAGCTTTTGACAGCTCGTCGGTGTTTATCTTATCCCCGTTTTTTTCCACCACGTCCATCATATTTATAGCCACCACCACCGGGATTCCAAGCTCCGCCAGCTGGGTGGTAAGATAAAGGTTTCTTTCGAGATTGGTTCCGTCCACTATATTTAAAATAGCGTCGGGGCGTTCCGTTATAAGGTAATTTCGGGCTACCACCTCTTCGAGGGTATAGGGGGAAAGGGAATATATTCCGGGAAGGTCGGTTATGGTAACGTCCTCCCTTTTTTTCATCTTGCCTTCTTTTTTCTCCACGGTAACGCCGGGCCAGTTACCCACAAATTGGTTTGATCCCGTAAGGGCGTTGAAAAGCGTGGTTTTTCCGCAGTTGGGGTTTCCCGCCAAAGCAATTGTTACTGCCATATATATGTCTCCTTTCAGAATGAGGAAATAACATCAATCAAAAAATAAAAAAGAAAAAAAGGAGCGAAGCGACAAATGTCCTTTCCGCTTCCCTTTCGGACACCGAAAGGGAAGTAGGGGAGTCCGAAGGACGGGGGCAACGCCCCCAAAAATGCACCAACTTATCCTCAAAACCCTCTTAAAATAAGGATTTAAACTTTTTTATCGCTTATAACCGCCGCTTGATATTCTCTGTCGCTTATATAAGTAAAAAATTCTAAAAAACGCCCCTAGTTGGTATAGGCTAACTTATTTTTAAAAAAATAAAAAGCCTATTCCGTCTCAATCATTTCCGCGTCGGCTTTTCTTAAGGAAAGCTCGTATCCCCGAACCGTTATTTCAATGGGGTCCCCCAGCGGAGCTACCTTTCTGACGGTGATGGCTACTCCCTTTGTGATGCCCATATCCATAATTCGTCTTCTGATGGCGCCTTCGCCGTGAACCTTGACCACCTTTACGGTTTCGCCGATCTTGGCTTGTTTAAGAGTATTCATAAGCTGAGTCCTTTCTTTTGCTTTACAATGTTCCGCTTTATTTTGTCTTTTTCTGTGTATGTATTTGCGGTTAGCTCTCGTTAACCGATTTTATTATAATTCAAAAATTTGTCTTTGTCAACGTTTTTTTCTAAATTTTTTTTGGGAGCAATTTTTTTGTGGAATCTGACACAAGTTAGCCTAAGTTAACTTTTTCTCTTGTGCATTTTATACTAAGTCCGTAAATTTTTCAAAATTTCCTCTTGACAAATCCTTACAAAACATTTATAATAATAACTGTACTAACATTGATAATACAGTTAGTAAGCTCTTTGAAAAAGGAGGTGAAACATCAAAAATGCTTCTTACGGTGAATATGAGGGATAAACGCCCTATTTACAAACAGATAGTCGGAGGAATAAAGAACAGGATACTGTCGGGGGAGCTTAAAGCCGACGAACAGATACCCTCTGTGAGACAGCTGGCCACCGATATGAACATAAATCCCAACACCATAGCCAAGGCTTACGCCGAGCTGGAACGGCTGGGCGTGGTCTACAGCGCCATGGGAAGAGGGTATTTCGTCAGCCCCGATATTAGCGGAGCCAGAGAAGAAGAGAAGGAGGAAATAAGGCGAGCCCTTCTGCTCTGTGCGGAAAACGCCGAAAGGTGCGGCGTGGAAAAGGCTTTGGTAACGGAAATGGCGCTTTCCGCCATTGACGAGGCTTATGAAGTTTATAAAGATATAAACGAAAGGAACGGCGAAAATGATAAAAATAAATAAGGTAACAAAGCGGTATCGGGATTCGGATACGCTGTCTTTGGACGGTATAAGTCTGGATATTCCCGAGGGCAGCATAGTGGGGCTTATCGGCGTTAACGGCGCGGGAAAGTCCACCCTTTTAAAGATCGCGGCGGGGGTTTACAGACAGGACGGCGGAGCGGTTCTGATCGACGGGGAGCCGGTGTTCGAAAACCCTAAGGCTAAGGCCAAGATAGCCTATATTAGCGACGAACAGTATTACCGCCCCGCTTCGAGCATGAAGAAAATGGCGTCGGTGTACAATTATTTAAGAGACGATTTTTCCATGAAGAAATTCTACGCTCTCGCGGAGGAATTCGGCTTAAACGTAAACAAAAGCCTTTCAAGCTTTTCCAAGGGAATGAGAAGACAAAACGACGTTATAACCGCCCTGTCCTGCCAAGCGAAATATATATTGTGCGACGAGACCTTTGACGGGCTTGACCCCATAACAAGGGAGAAAACCAAGAGGATATTTATAGAAAACGTGGCGGACGAGGGAGCCACCATACTGTTGGCCTCTCACAACCTTAAGGAGCTGGAGGATATCTGCGACAGAATAGTTCTTATAGATAAGGGTAAGCTTGTGATAAGCGCCGAATTGGACGATCTTAAAGATTCGGTAAGCAAGTATCAGGTTATGTTTAAAAGCGGGAATTTCTCCCTCGATATCGTAAGTCCCGTCAACCCCGCCATGCTTAAGCAAAGCGGACAGATAATAAGCTTTATCGCGGCGGGAAACGAGGAATTCGTAAGAAAAAGTCTTGAAGCGGCGGCCAGAGATAAAGGAAACGAGCTTGCCTATATCGAAGCGCTGCCCTTAAGTCTTGACGAAATATTTAACTATAAGCTTAAAACGGCGGGAAATTGTGATTTAAACGGAATTTCTGAAATAAGCGCGGCGCTGACCGGTGATAACGGCTTGGAAAGCGTTTCCGAAATTGCTTACGAAAGCAACATTGAATGTGCTCAAGAAAAAAATCAAGGAGGCGGGAAATAATGGTCACATTGACGGATACAAACAACAAAGGCGCAATCGGCGAAGGAGCCGGAGAATATATCAGAAAAACCTTTAGGATAGCCCTTTACGGTCTGTCCTCCAACAAGGTTTTTATAGTGCTTATATTTATGGCGTCTCTGATAACTTTTATTCTGACAATGAGCGCGTGGAATCGCACCATGGGCGAGCAGGTGGGGTTTATCGCGGTTTGCGGCATTTCGGGAGTTTTTATGCCCCTTATAATGTTTCAGCATATGCTAAAAAGGGGAGAGTATGATTTTTATACCGCCATGCCGGTGAAAAAAAGCTGTTATTTTTGGGGCTTCGGGCTAGCGGCGTTTATGGCCTTTTTGGCGATATGGCTGTTTTTGTGTTTTGTAGTGAGCTTATTGGGATTTTCATACGTGATAAGATACTTTTTGCCCGGATTTATGCTGTATTTTACCGTTTCATCGGCTACGGTGCTGGCGCTGGTGCTTTCAAAATCCGTTTTCAGCTTTATAATGATATTTATGATTCTGAATATTTCGGCATTGGAGCTGTTCGCAACGTTTTTGAGTATTTTTAATGTGGACAATCAAGTTTATATGTTCTCATTTAAAAAAGTAATCGGTTTTTTAACTCCCTTTTATTCCACGCAGCTGTTTTTTACCGATGACCGTGACTGGCTGATTACGGGGCTTATGCCCGTGGTGATGGGAGGGATTCAGCTTGCGGCCGCCTTCCTGCTTCACCGCAGGAGGAGCGGGGAGGGACAGGACACGCTGGCCTTTTCATGGATAAGATATCCCGTACAGTATATTTTAATGTTTATGGCGGCGCTTACGCCGGCTTTTATGTATAGGGTTGGCTACAGCCGCGGAAAAAGCTTCGCGGATTTTGTCGGCTTTACCTTTGACGACGGTTGGTTCGTGGGGATAACTTTGGCGGTTATATTCGGAACATTTGTTATCACCAATATGATTTTTGAAAATTCCCCAAGGGGAGTGTTCAAAAAAGTACGGCACCTTTTCATTTTTACGGCGGGCTACTGGATATTTTACTTATTGATTTTGGGGGCGCTTTTATTCCCGAACATTCCTTATACCTATGTTCCCTTTAAAAGCAATATGGCTATCGTTTCGGTATACGGATTTGAGGAAAAAACAGAGGCCGAATATAACGAAATGATGACGGAATATAACAGAGCGGGTCTGGAATACGATAATTACCGTGACAAGTACAGCGGGGAATACGCCGAAGAACGCAAACGGCTGAAGGAGCTTTATAATGAGGCCATTGAGGAGGAACGCAGATGGAGAACTGTCGAGGAAGAAGATAAAGCCGAGTATTTTTACAGAAAAACCGACGTGGCTTCTTATATTATTATCGATTCGGAATATCTGAGAAATTTTTCCGGAAGATTGGCTGAAATGTCAAAAAAATACAAAGACAGTTATTACCACTTTTGGGATTTCGGTTATCCGAATATTGTATCGGAAGCCCGGGCGGTTCCCGATTTCAACACCTCCTATTCGGAAATTGACAAGAAATACTATTTTGATAATGCCTTAGTGTTTGAGACGGCTTTGTACGAGCTTACGGACAGTCAGTATGACGAGTTTTTGAAGTTGTTCGGAAAAGACGGATTTGTCAGGGAAGACGGAATGTTTTTCAGGTATAATAACAGGTATTTTTTCAGGGCGTATGCGGACAGTCCGGAAGCGCCTGAGAAATTTTCGGAGAACGCGGCTTATACAAGCCCGGTAAATTGGAAAATGTATAGGGACGCGGGCCTTTATTTTTCTAACGTAAGATACTATTAATACTAATCTTTGGTCGAGGTATAGACAAATAATATGGAGGACCAAAGATTAGTGCTTTGGGTGCAATCTTTAATCAAGTCGTAGACTTGATTAAAGATTGGTATAAAATGAAGAAAATCGGAAACGAAAATTTAACGGACGAGTTGAAGGACGAACGTGTGGCGTGGGCTGCTTATTTCAGTAGCAGAAGTGAGGAGGAGTTTAATGTGTTAAAGGAATGTACGGATAATCCGGATATAAAGAAGGCGATAAACGTTTTGGGGAATTTCAGTACGGATCCCGAAATGAAGGAGCTTGCGCGGAGAAGGGAGAACAGTAGGATTAAGGAGCAGAGTATGCTTGGGGCGGCGAAGGCTGAGGGGAGAATTGAGGGAAGGATTGAAGGAAGGATTGAAGGGAGAGCTGAGCGTGACAGAGAAATTATTGCGGCTATGAGGGCAAGCGGAATGAGCGAGGAACAAATAAACGGTATATTGAACGGAATTAACCGATGATTTTTATACACAAAAAGCTGCGGTCTCCATTGGGGTGGGGATCGCAGCCTTTTGCGTTTATAGCCTTTTAAAGTTTTTTGCGGCTTTAAGGGCTTTTTGTTTTATCGATCTGTGTTGAATTTTTCGTTAATTCCGTTACTTGCGCTTCTTGGCGGCGGCAGCTGTTATACCGGCGGCAATTGCGCCCGCGGCGGTAACGCCGATGGCTACGCCGGTACCGGGGTTACCGCCTCCAACGCTGCCCACCGCGGTCTTGGTGGTGGTTATGGCGGGAGTGGTTGTGGTAGCCGACGATACGTCGGGTTTGGTACTTTCCGCAGGTGTTGTTGTGGTAGGTGCGGGTGTGGTTTCAACGGAAGTAACAGCCGGTGTTGTGGTAACTATTGCAGTGGTTGTGGTAACTATGGCCGGTGTTGTGGTTTCATCGTCTCTATCCTCATCGGTTGTCTCTTCAGCGCCGTTTTCGTTGTTGCCGGGATTGTTGTTATTGTCATCTCCGGGGGCGTTGTTATTGTCGTCTCCGGGGGCATTGTTGTTATCGTCGCCGCCATTCACGATATCGTCGGCCGCGTCGCCCACGCCGTCGATAATGTCGTCGGCGCCGTCGCCGATGTCGTCGATCACGTTGCCTACCGCAAACGCGGAAACGGATAAGGACAAAGCAGCTATAGAAGCCGCAAGAATAATCTTAAGTTTATTCATTTTTTATGACCATTCCTTTCGATTTACTTTCATTTTTAGGGG
The DNA here is from genome assembly GCA_949878745.1 of uncultured Ruminiclostridium sp. Classification (GTDB taxonomy): domain Bacteria; phylum Bacillota; class Clostridia; order Oscillospirales; family Ruminococcaceae; genus Ruminiclostridium_E. The sequence continues at coordinate 18,890 of CATLBH010000012.1, forward strand.
ATACAAAATCCCGTTACTATTATCTGAAAGGAAGTCAAAATTATAAGCGCAAAACTAATTGGTAATTTTTAACATTTGATCCTCGATCTGGTTTTCGTTTTCCTCAACCGTTTTTTCCTCTTCCGCCGCAAGACGCCTTCCGCAGGCGGAGCAGTAAGCGTTTCTCATCTTGACGGTATTTCCGCAGCCGGGGCACCGCACAAGCCCCATAATGTATTCAATCCGCTTTTCCAGCGACGCGATTCTTTTCCTCGTTCCGTCGATCTGGACGGTCAGGGCGGCAATTTCCTCGCATTCTTCCTTTTCGGCGCTGTCTTCGCTTTTACACATTCTGTAAACCGCCGAACCCAGCTCCCGATACTGAATTTCCAGCATTTTGGCAAGCGCGGCGGCGGACAGCTTAAGCATTGAAGCTCGATAGGCGGTATCCGCTTTTTTCGCGGCGGCTTCGGTGAATTCCTTGATTGACGCGATTATGTCTGACATAATTGTACCTTTCCGTTTAAAAATGTATGTGTGTTTGTTCTTAAATCAAAAACGGATTTGACATTCTTTCCCCGTTTAAGGTGGTGTTCCCTCCGTGGCCGCAGTATAAGAGGTAATCCCCTTCCAGCTTCACAAGTCTCGCCAGGGATCTGTTAAGCTCTCTGTAATCTCCCATATACAGATCGGTTCTTCCCACGGAGCCGGAAAAGAGGGTGTCCCCGGTGAAGATACTGTTGTCTATGATAAAGCATACGCTTCCTCTGCTGTGGCCGGGGGTTTCTATGACTTTTATTTTCAGTACGCCTTGTGTTATGACGTCCCCTTCTTTAAGGTATTCGTCGCATTCCACCGATATATACTCGAAAAACGGAGCTATTAAGGCTCCGGATTTTACCATATCCGACAGCATGCATTCGTCGTTTTTATGGATATAGACCTTTGCCCCGTATTTTTCCTTAAGATATTTCGCTCCGCTTATATGGTCAAAGTGTCCGTGAGTCAGCAGAATTTTTTCGGGCACAAGGCCGCGTATTTCCAGTTCTTCCGCTATTATTTCCGGGGCGGAGCCTGGGTCTATCACCACGGCCTTTCCTTCCCCGTCGGGAAGAATGTAACAGTTTTCGTCAATGGGCGGAAGCACGAGTTTGACAGGATTGTTCATTTAATTTTTTCCCGTTCTTTCAACGGTAATGACCCCCTCGATCTTTTTTAATTTTACTATCATATTTTTAAGCTGCTCCAAGCCGCTTATTTCCAGGGTTACGGAAACGTTGGCGTTGCCGTTTTTCAGGTTATGGGCGTTGATCTCGTGAATCGGTATGCGGCCAGCGGCGATGGCGGTGGAAATATCCGCTATAAGCGCAGTCCTGTCCTGAGCCACTATATCCAGAATGGCCTCGTAGCTGGCTTTCGCGCCCGGCGCCCACTTCACGCTGATCCAGCGCTCGCTGTTGGAGGGATCGTTCTGCTGATCCGTTACGTTTTTACAGTCCAGCTTGTGCACCGATACGCCGAAGCCTCTTGTGACGAAGCCTATTATATCGTCTCCGGGAAGGGGGTTGCAGCATCTGGCGAAATGCACCGCGCAGCCCTCTATTCCGTCCACTATAACGCCGTTGCTCTGTTTTCTCGCTATGTTTTCGCTCACCGCCGCTTCCACGTCGCGGACGGACTCGGGGACGGGCTGAGGCTTCTGCATTTTCAGATAGTCCTCCTTAGCTTTTCGGACTATCTTGCTCAGCATTACGCCGCCGTAGCCTATGGCGGCGTAGAAGTCGTCCATATTGTCAAAATGCTGGCGTTTGGCTATCTGGATCAGGAATTCCTCGTCGGGAAAAATACTGTTTTTTTTCATCTCCGCGTCAAAGGCGACTTTTCCTCTGGAAATATTTTCCGCACGGCATTCCCGTTTAAACCACGCTCTTATTTTACCCTTGGCCTCGTTGGTTTTGGCTATGTCGAGCCAGTGGCGGTTGGGGCCGTAGTTGGGGCTGTTGGTGGTCATTACCTCCACTATGTCTCCCGTTTTAAGCTGATAATCAAAGGTAGCCATTCTTCCACCCACCTTCGCGCCGGTCATTCGGTTGCCCACCTGTGTGTGTATGGCGTAGGCGAAATCTATTACCGTTGAGCCTAAAGGGAGAGTTATTACGTCGCCCTTGGGAGTAAAAACATAAACGTCGTCGGGGGCAAGATCAACCTTTACCGCTTCCGCGATAAGCTCCACGTCGTCCGCTTCCTGCTGCTGATCCAATATCTGGCGAATCCAGTCGAAGCGCTTTTCTCCCGCCACTTTTCCCCCAAGACCCGCCTTGTACTTCCAGTGAGCCGCTACGCCGTACTGGGCGGTGTTGTGCATATCCAGGGTGCGTATCTGCACTTCGAAGGGGATCCCTTCCCTTCCTATTACGGTGGTGTGAAGGGACTGATATCTGTTGGGCTTGGGGGTGGCAATATAATCCTTGAAACGGAAGGGTATGGGTCTGAACATATCGTGAACTATGCCTAAGACGTTGTAGCATTCCACTATTGTGTGGACAATTACCCTTACCGCGTAAATGTCGTAGATTTCCTCGATGTTTTTGCCCTTTACGTATACTTTTTTATAGATGCTGTAAATGCTTTTGACTCTGCCCTCGATGACGGGGGGCGGCTGTATGTCGGTTATTCTTTCGCCGATACGTTTTTTTATGGCCGCGATAAAGCTTTCGCCCTTGTCCTTTTTGGCCGCCAGAGCGTTTTCCACCTCTTTATAGCCGTATGGGTCAAGGTAGTAAAGCGCCACGTCCTCCATCTCCTCCTTTACGTCGTTCATACCCAGTCGATGGGCTATGGGGGCGTAAAAGCTCATGGTTTCCAACGAGGTTTTTCTTTGTTTTTCGGGAGGGCGGCAGGCTAAAGTGCGCATATTGTGCAGTCTGTCGGCGAGCTTTATGATAATTACGCGGATATCCTTGCTCATGGCCATAAGTATTTTACGAATATTTTCGGCGTGCTGTTCTTCCTTTGTGTTTAAGGGCACTTGGCCTATCTTGGTCACTCCGTCCACCAGAAGCGCCACGTCTTCGCCGAATTTTTTCTTCAAAGTATCCAGAGAGGTACCGGTATCCTCCACAACGTCGTGAAGAAGAGCCGCGCATACGGTGTCGGTATCCATACACATTTCCAGCAGAATATAAGCCACCGCCACGGGGTGGCTTATATAAGGCTCTCCGCTTGTGCGGGTTTGTCCCCTGTGTGCGTTTTCCGCGAACTCGTAGGCGGAAAGGATTTTATTCAGATCGTACTGCTTTTCGCTGCTTTTTATACGATCGGTCAGGAGTTCTATCGTATAAATCATATAATAACCGTTCCTTTTTTATCTCCCGTTTTATGGGGCGCAATTTAATTAATTCCGAATTTTCTTTTTAAGTCCGCCAGAACCCCGCAGTTTTCAAGATCCACCTTTCCGCTGACAGAGAGTCTTTCTATCCTGTCCCCGGGCTCGTCGATCCGAATCAGTCCCGCGCTTTGGAAAATATCCAGGGTTACCCTAAACAGGCAGTAATTGAATCCCATGCCCTGCGCCAAATCGGAGCAGGCGGAGAGTCTTCCGTTTTTCTTGATGATGTCGTATATTTTCATTTGGGTATCACGATCGGGGACTATCCTTTGGGGCGGAACCTCGGTCACGTCCTCGCCGAGACACAATCTTTCGTAGGCGGACTGTGCCGCGAAATAGCGCTCTTGAGAAAAACCGCTTCTTCGTATGTCCGCCAGCCTGAGAGTAACTGACCGTTTTCCGTTGTATTCGTTTATTTCGGCGTTAACGAGCATATCCACCTTTTCCCCCCCGGAAAAAGGGAAATCGGCGTATGTGGAGTGAAAATTCAGCACCTTGTATTCGATTCCGTCTATCGCGGCGGTTATGGCTATGTATTTTCCGTCTTTAAGAGAGCGGGTGGATTTTATCACCGCGTTTTGAATATGAAATAAGGGTAAGGGGTTTCCCTCGCCAAAGGGGCTGAAATAATCCAGGCTTTGTATATTTTCCTCGGTAAGCTCCGCCCCCGTAACGGTCATTTCGGCGACGAGACTGTCCAAAGGCATCTGGGTATAGTACTTTTTGGCGTAACCGTAAACCGCCCGGGTAAAATCGGGGATTTTGGAGGTTTCCAGGGAGAAGCCCGCCGCCTTGGTGTGTCCCCCAAATTTGACCGTATATTCAGAAATTTCGGTAAGCATTTTAAACAGGGAGAAGCCGTTTACGCTTCTTCCGCTTCCCCGTGACAGGTCTCCTTCCTCGGTTATGATGAGAACTGGCTTTCCGAAGCGATTTAGCAATTTTGAGGCGACAATGCCTATTACGCCGTGGCTCCATCCCTTTCCGCTTATTACCAAAACCCGCTGTTTCAGTATATCGGGATTGTTTCGCATGGAGTCGTCAATTTCAGAGAGGATTCTTTTTTCCTCGTCCTGGCGCTTCATATTAAGCTCCGAGAGATTTTCCGCCATTTTACGGTACATTTTCGGGTTGTCGCAGAGGAAAAGGTCGGCCGCCTCCTTTGCGTGAGAAAAGCGCCCGGCGGCGTTTATCCTGGGACAGAGGGTAAAGGCCGCCGTGGTGGAGGTTATTTCCATATCCTCGGATATGCCGCACTGCATAAGCAATGCCTTTAGGCCTCCGTTTTCGGTTACGGAGAGGTTTTCCAGCCCTTTTTTGACAATGACCCTGTTTTCACCCACAAGGGGGACGATATCCCCGACGGTACCTATGGCGGCCAAGTCGAGCCAGTTTTCCGCAACGCTGTCTATATCCTCCTCCAGCGCCATAACCAGCTTAAGGGCAACGCCGCAGCCCGCCAGCTCCCTATAGGGGGAATTGCCGCCGTCACGGTGCGGGTTTATTATCGCGTCGGCCATGGGAAGGGTTTCGGGTATCTGATGATGATCGGTGATTATAAGTCTCATGCCCCGGTCGTAAATCCGCTTGGCTTCTTCCACGGCGGAAATGCCGTTGTCAACGGTAACTATCAGCCTTGTGCCGTTTTCGGCCAGTTTGTCTATGGCGTCGGCGTTAAGGCCGTAGCCCTCTTCGCGGGAAGGGATATACCAGTCGGCTTCAGCGCCTATGGCCTCGAGATAGCCGTAAAGTATCACTGTGGCGGTTACTCCGTCGCAGTCGTAGTCGCCGTAGACGGTGATTTTTTCGCCCTCTTCTATTGCCGAGGAAATCAGCTCCGCCGCTTTGTCCATGTCCGTCATATTAAAGGGATTGGAGATCTCCTCGTTGTTGAAAAATTCGTCAGCCTGTTCTCTGGTCAGAATACTTCTGTTCAACAGCAGCTTCGCGGCAAATGCGCTTATTCCCGCGGAAGAGGAAAGCTCCTTTACCTGTCGGGGATCCTGGCTTCGGATAGTCCATTTTTTCATTTTATCAGCCGTTTCTTTTGTTTTTATATTTTTTTATTATATAATTATAGCATTTTGACAGCGGAATTTCAACCGTTACATTGAAAATATTAGAAATATTAGAAAATATTCTCCGGACGTATCTCCTGTTCCCTGCAATAATCGGAAACAAGCACTTCCATTACCCCGCATTCCACCTTTACCTCTTCGTCCTCAAGTTCGAGAAGCTTTTTTATGCGCTCCGCCGCCATTGTTATCTCAAGGGCGTGGTCGTTGTCCGTAATAAGTATATGAAACCTTCTGAAATTAAGCCATTTTTCCGATACGCTTTCCGCTGCCGTTTTGGCGTTTTCCAAATCTCCCTTTTCAAAGGCTTCCGTGACTTGGCGGAGGCCTTCGGTTATGTCACTGCCTACGCGGGAGGTTTGAAAAAGGCCCCAAATTCCTCCCGCGAAAATGACTGCCGCCAGAATACAGCAGATTACTATTCTTTTCATTTTCTATCCTCCTTGTTAACCAAAAAATAGGCTCCGTTTTTGTCCGCCGACATAAAAAACACGTTGCTCAGTTCGGTTTTGTTTTCCTTTAAAATGGCTTTTACCCAGCCTTCGCCCAGGTTTGTGCGGTACAAGCCGTCTTTGTTTATCTCTCCGTCGTGAATTATGACTTCGGGGGGATTCTGGGCGGGCTGTTCCTTCTGGAAAAAGTTTATTTTTCCGGTGGTTTCCACTATTGCGTACTGTACCTGTGAAATGTCGAAAATCCCCTGTTCCCGCATGGCTTCCGTAAGGTCGTCTATGGTGTATCTAAGATTTTTCATTTCCTTCTGGTCAATCACTCCGTCGGAAATGATTACCCGCGCGGTGCCGCTAAAGGCTTTTCTCATTTTCGTGCTTTTTAGCAGTACCCCCGACATTATTACGTCAAGAGACACTATCATAAGTATGGGAACCACTCCCATCAGCATGGGGGTTGAGGCGTCCTCCAGCGCCAAGGTGGCTATGTTGGAGATCATTATTGTGGTTACCAGCTCGGAGGGCTGAAGCTCGCCCAGCTGCTTTTTGCCCATAAGTCTGAGGGAAAAGACTATGAGAAAATACAGAATTACGGTTCGTATCGTTATTATAAGCATAAATAACTATTCCTTTCCTGCGCGGTTTTTTGGTATTTCTTTTATTTTGCGCCGGCGTTAAGTAAATATTACAAACCAAATATAACAAATTAACAATATAAAAGTTAAAATTTTGATACATAAAATCCGGTCTAAGTGTTACAATCATAATTAATATTAATCCCTTTTGTTTGAAAAAGCGGAATTAGTGTTTCGGGTGCAATCCCTTTTTAAAATGCGGATATTGCGTCAGTTTAAAAAGGGATTGGTATAACAAGAAAAATCGATAAAGGAGGCTGAAATGAAGAGTGTTAAAAAACTTGCGGCAATTTTGATCTCGGTTTCCATGCTGTTTGTTTTTACTTCCTGTAACGGAAACGACGAAGAATCCGGGAATACGGCTGACACAAATAACGCGGCTAACGGGGCGGTCTCCGGAACCGCCGATTATGCCCAAGATATGCGGGGCTTAAGCGTGAAAGAGCTTGTGGCAGAAATGAAAACGGGCTGGAATTTAGGCAACACCCTTGACGCCAACGAAGGAGAGACCTCGTGGGGCAATCCCGAAACCACTCACGAGATGATCGACGAGGTGGCAAAAGCGGGCTTTGATGTTATAAGAATACCCACCACATGGGAACAGCATTTTCTTGAGGGAGAGGATTATAAGATAGATCCCGAATGGATGGCGAGAGTTACGGAGGTGGTGAATTACGGTATCGACAACGGAATGTACGTGATACTCAACTGTCACCACGAAACAAACTGGATAAAACCCGCCACGAGCGAATTGGACAGTTTTACCCCGAAATTCACCGCAATGTGGAAGCAGATCGCGGAAAATTTCGCGGAATACGGCGATCACCTCCTTTTCGAGGGACTTAACGAGCCCAGAATCATAGGCGGCGAAAACGAGTGGAACGGCGGCACCGAAGACGGAAGAAAGGCTTTGAATACCCTTAACAAGCTTTTCGTGGAGACGGTCAGAGCCACCGGCGGCAACAACGGGACAAGAGCTCTTCTGGTTCCTTCCTTCGCGGCGGCGGTAACGGACGCGGCTCTGGGCGACTTTGAAGTCCCCGACGATCCCAATATGATCGTTTCGCTTCACGCTTATACTCCCTTTGATTTTACTTTCAGCGACGGGAAGAATATTTTCAATTACGACGACTCGGTGGGAAACTCCATAGATTGGCTTTTCGGAGTTATCGACAAGTATTTCACTTCCAAGGACATACCGGTTATTATTACGGAATACGGCTCGGTCAACAAAATCGAGGATTTTGCCCAGGTACCCAACCCCAGATACGCGGAAAACGTAAAATGGGTCACCAAATATCTTGAAAGAGCAAAGGAATCGGGGATTCCATGCGTATGGTGGGACAACGGCTCCCATTTCGGCACCGGAGAACTTTTCGGTATATTTAACCGGGAGGAATTAACCTGGTATACTCCGGATCTTATTGACGCAATAATGAAGGTATACGAATAACGTTTAAAGCGATATTTGTTTAGTAAATCAAAATTTGAATAACAATTACGCCTTGCACAATATTTTTTGGTTCAACTTTGATTTTATCATTTTTTTGAATACGGTAAAAATGCTCCGAATAAAGCGGAGCAAAAAACGACAGAAAAGGAGTAAAGATCATGAAGAAGAAAAAGGTTCTTTCAGCAGCAGCAGCGGCGGCGATACTTTTAAGTATGTTCACCGCGTGTTCGGGGGACACTGGAAACGGCGGAAACACCACTACCACCGCGGCGCCCGGTACAACGGCTCCTCCCTCAACCATGCAGGAGGAACAGCAGAGCCAAGCGGAGGAAATTTCCACCAAGGAATTCGAGCTTGAAAACAAGAAGATTAAATTCTTAGCCTCCTGGGCGAGAAACCCCGCCAACGGAAAGAACAAGGACGTGGCTATCGAGCTGTTCCAGACCAGATTCGGCGGAGAGGTCGAGGATATAGTTGTGGGACAGTCGGAAAGATTCGATAAACTGGCCTCTCTCGTATCCACGGGCGATTCTCCCGACTTTTTCTCGGCGGCGGATATGGACGCATTCCCTATGGGCGCGATAAACAATATGTTCCAGCCCATTGACAGTTATATCGACTTTAACGACGAATGGTGGAGCAGCCGCAAGGAGATATGCGACAAGTTCGTGCTTAAGGATAAGCACTATGTGGCCGCCATAAGCCCCGAAATCGAAGTTCTTTTGATTTACAACAAGGCGGTTGTGGAAGAAAACGGACTTCCCGATCCTTATCAGCTTCTTAAGGACGGAAAATGGGACTGGACCGCGTGTATGGATATGATGAGAAAGTTCTGTGACAAATCCGAAGAAAATTACGCCACCGACGGTTGGTGGATCAGCAGAGGCTTCTGCAACTCCACTGGCGTTCCCTTTATCGGAATGCAGGACGGCAAGGTTGTAAACAACATAAGAGACTCTCTTATCGGCGAAGCGCAGGAATTCCTCTACAATATCCGCAAGGAAGATATGGCTTATCCCGTATGGGATTACGGCTGGGTAGCCAATCCCGCCAACGTGGGCGTGGGCAAGACCCTGTTCTTCCCCACCGGCTATTGGGCGCTTACCGAGCTTAACTCCGAATACGGTCTCGCCAAGTACGGCAACGCCGGCGACGTAGGCTTCGTGCCCATTCCCAAATGTCCTTCCGCCGACGCGCTTTACGTTCCCGCCAGAGTTAACGGCTATATGCTTTGCTCCGGCGCCCCCAACCCCGAAGGCTACGCCTGCATGATGTACTGTGAAGCCGCCGCCAACGACAGCCAGGAGGCCGAGGACATCACCAAGGAGCAGTACTTTAACGAGTATGGCTGGACCGACGAAATGTGGGAGATGCGTCAGACTATGTTTGATCTGTTGGAAGAGAATCCCGTATTCGACTTCTATAACGGCGTTTCTCTGGAGACCTTTGACGCATTGGATAATCCTTCCAAGGACGCTTATCATAACGCCAACTCTTGGACTCAGACAAAGGAAACCGTTTTCGGCGCTGTACAGAACGAAGTGGATAAGGCAAACGCCGCTATCGAGGGCTAAAAGAACGTTTAAGCCGACGTTTTGGGCAATAAGAAAATTAATAATTCTTCCGCCGTGGACACGGCTTCAATCAAAAAAACCGAAAGGAAAATATTATTATGAAAAAAATTATTTCCACAATCATCGCCGCCGCTATGACGGCAACGGCACTCACCGCTGCGGTTTCCGCCTATGATTTCGGCGAAAAGAATTTAGGCAAAAACTGGAGCATTAACGTACAGGTTCCCGCTTCCGAATTCGCCGATCTTACCGCGGATTCTTATGTAACCGTTGAGTTTGACGCGGATCAGGCGGAAGAGGAATACTGGTCTTTCAAGCCCATGGATTCTTCTTGGACATTTATCGATCCCAACGGCGTGGGCGGCCCCGAATTGGCAGAGGGCAAGGACGCTTACCCCGTACAAAAGGAAGACACTTCCATCACCTTTAAGATTCCCGCCGATTTCGTTGACTCCATTAAGACCGGAGGTATGGTAATTATCGGTCACAGCATAACCTTAAAGACTCTCACCATTTCCTCCGAGGCTCCCGTTACGGAAGCTCCCGCCACCGAAGCTGCTACGGAAGCAGCTCCCGCAGGCGACTCCAACGCTCCCACAGCGGATAAGAGCAATGCCGACACAGGAGTTGAGGGCGTGGCAGCTGTAGCAGCTATCGCGGTTATCGCGGGCGCAGCGGTTGTTATCTGCAAGAAAAGAAGCTAATCTTTTTTAAATTCATTTTTTCCTCTATAAGTTCTAAAGCCGACGTGTTTTGTACGCGTCGGCTTTAGGATTTTTTCTTTTTTGAGGGTTAAAACTTTTTTTGAAATATGCAATTATATAGGTGAAAATGGATTCTAAAGGTGAGAACCTGTCCACATAGGAATGGTGCGTGGATTTTCGAGCAGATTTTGTCGAGGACAAGGCAAAATTTCGTCGGCTTGCTGTCGCAAGTCAAGAAATTTTAACACACGAGGTGTTCGGTCATTTGCCCAAAGTCGGCGCAAGGACGCGCCGACAGCAAAGCAAATGACGATACGCAGTCATCGGCAAAATCTGCCGAAAAGACGCGTGCCAATTCCTATGTGGACAGGTTCTGAAGCCTAAGAGGAGAGAGTGGGGCAGACTCCGCCGATTAAGTAATTTTAAGATAAAATCGTAAACTTTATAAATATATCCTGATTGCGGTGCCTGTTCACCTTCTCCCCCTGGTGTCACCTTAAGCAACCCGCGGGGCGCTTCTGCACAGCTCGTGCAAAAAATAAGACATTGAAAGGAATTCGACCTTCAATAAAATCTTTTACACCCTCTACGGTAAGCAAAACTTACCTATTCCACCCTGCGGAAGCAGTTTAATACTAATCCCTCTTTAAACTGTTGGATTATTAGCGTTTCGGGGGCAATCCCTTTTTAAACTGCGGGTATTACGTCAGTTTAAAAAGGGATTGGTATAACACCACCGGTACAAAAAATAAGTGTTGTTTGGGAGAAATATTTGCAAGTCAACAGAGAAGTTTTTGAGAAGAAAAGCATCGTTTCTAAACAGAAAATCTCTACTTTTCCCCCCACTGAGTCCGAAAATACTTCTCCCTATACTCCTTAGGCGTAAGCTTAGTAATAGACTTAAACACCTGAATAAAATAACTTTCCGAATTAAAGCAAAGATAATTGGCTATCTCTATACAGGAATAATCCGAATATTTAAGAAGATTCTCCGCCGCCTCGACCCGTTTTCTTGAAATATACTGTGAAACGGTGCAGCCCACCTCGCGGTGAAACAGCTTTGAAAGATAAGGGGCGCTTAAACCCACGTTTTCCGCCAGCTCGTTCAGGGTGATCTTGTTGTGAAGATTGTCGTATATCATATCGAGACAAATGAGTATAGGCTTGGAGAACAGCCCCTTTTTCACAATGGAGTGCATACGCCCGGTGAAATCCTTTACCACCTCTTTGTGAATGGCGTGTATTTCTTCCTCGGTACCACATCGATCTACTCTTAAAATATATATGTCGCTTAAATTATATGCGGTCTCCATTTCCATTCCGCCCTCTATACAGTATCTTGTGATAAAGGCAATGGTTACCACAAGGTGATATTTCAGGTTTCTCAGCGAATCGTCGCTCAGCATTCCGTAGCCGCTTCCGCCCAAGGGCTTAAAAAGGCGCTCGGCTTCCTTTATGTTTCCCGTTTTTACGCTTTGATAAAACTCCATTTCTCTTTCGTAGGGAAGATGGGTTATCATATATTCCCGGTTATTAAAAGCGGCTTTTGTTAAATCCTTTTCGGTATCCGTACTCTCCGCCCCCCTTTTTTGTAAAATTTTTTGTTTATCAATTGTACCATATTTTTGTTTCACTATCAAGCGTTTACATTAAAAAAATGACTGTAATAACAAAAAATTGATACAAAAAAACCGCCTTTAGGTTTAATATAAGAGTAAATTAACGGAAAGGAGCTATAAATCAATGAAGGAATTCAAGGGCTTTAAAAAAGGCGTAAACTTAGGCGGCTGGCTGTCCCAGTGCGATTATCGGGAGGAGCATTTGGAGAGCTTTATTACCGAGGAGGATTTTAAAAGGATAGCCTCATGGGGCGTTGACCATGTGAGAGTGCCCATAGATTATAACGTGATACAGAACGACGACGGAACGGTAAGGGAATCGGGCTTCCGTTATATAGACAAAGCGGTATCATTGTGTGAAAAAAACGGCCTTAACACAATAATCGACCTTCATAAGACAATAGGCTATTCTTTTGACAAGGGCGAAAAGGAAAGCGGATTTTTTGACAGCGTAAAGTATCAGGAAAGATTTTATTCCTTCTGGGCGGAGCTTGCCCGCAGATACGGGAACAAGGAAAACATAGCGTTCGAGCTTTTAAACGAAGTGACGGACAAGGAGTTTTCCGCCAAGTGGAACGAGATCGCAAAAGAGTGCATTAAAAGAATAAGAATGATAGCCGGGGACACCATAATTCTGGTGGGAAGCTATTGGAACAACAGCGTGTCGGCGGTAAAGGATCTGGATCCGCCTTACGACGATAAGGTGGTTTACAATTTCCATTGCTACGATCCCCTTCCCTTTACTCATCAGGACGCTCATTGGGTGGATCATATAGACGTTTCCGGAAGACGGACTTATGAGGAAAGCGGATACAGCGCGGATAAGTTTATCGAGGCGTTCAGGGAGGCCAAAGAGACGGCGGATAAGAACGGAACCGTTCTTTATTGCGGTGAATACGGTGTTATCGATAAGGCTACACCGGAGGATACCCTTAAATGGTACAAGGACATAAACAAGGCTTTTGAACTTTACGGAATAAGCAGATGCGCGTGGAATTACAAGGAAAAGGATTTCGGTCTCGCCGACGAGAGAATGAAGCCCGTTATTGAGGAGATAGTCAAGTATTTGTAAAACTAATCCCTTTTAAAACTGTGGGATTAGGGTTTCGGGTTCAATCCCCTTTTAAATTGTGAATATTACGTCAGTTTAAAAAGGGTCTGGTATAAAAAAACAAAAAAAATCGGTGAAAATTGCTTCACCGATTTTTTATATTATTTTTTTTGAAATATTTTATCTCTTTTTGGCCACAAATATGCCTATCGCCGCGGCAATCAAGGGAACCGATAACACCAGGATACCCGTAGGTACGTTGTCGTCTTCGGATTTATCCGAGCTGCTTCCGCCCGTACTGCCGGTAACATTGCCCGCATTGCCGGTATTCCCGGTGTTCCCTGTGTTTCCGGTATTGTCGATTACCACGTCGGGAGGGGCGGAATTTGTGCCGCTGTTTGTTCCCGTATCGGGAGGGGGGGCGGTGGTGTCGGATGAAGGCGGGGTAACGGCGGTGGTGCCGCTTGAGGTCGTGTTGTCGTCCTCGAAATCAAATATAAATTCTCCGCCCGTTACCGTGGGAGCGGTGGTTGTGGGAGGGGGTACCGTGGCGGCGGTGGAATCGGAGGTATTGGTGGCTGGGGCGTTGTTCACGTCGTCGCGCCTTTCGGTTGTAACCAGATATTCGCTGAGGTGTCCCGTTTTAAAGCTTACACGGCTGAAGCCGTTTCCGCTTGAATAAGTGGCGAGCATATCGGTGTAGCTTCCGTCGCTGTTGTGGCGGTATACATAAAAGCTGTTTCCCTTTACCTCCGAGGGGAGGTCTATGGTGATGTAAAGCGTGCCCGAAGGCTGAATCGTCTTTCCGTTTCGTACAAGAGTTATATCGTATGTAACGGAGCCGGTGGTTTGGCTGATTTTCTTAACCACAAGGTCGGCGCCGGAGGATACCGCTCCGGCTTTAAAGTCAAGTCTTACGCCGGTTTCCTCGTCAAAGAGCACCGTGGGGAGTATGGATACCTGGGGTGAGGTGGTTGAAGTGGCGGTGGGGGTTAAAATCGAGGAAGCTGCGTCCCTCGTTTCCTTTGCGCTGCAGCGTTTGCATTCGCGGGTTTCCTGTCCTTTCCGATTTTCAGTGGCGGGGGTTGTCAGAGTCCAAGCGCCCCAGTCATGTCCCATGGCGGGAACGGTTTCTTTCAGCGTGTCTTTACAGCCCTTGTTTTTACAGGGAACGGCGAGGGAGCCGGCGGAAGTACAGGAAGGAGACTGGGTGTATACCGCCTTGGTTCTGTCCCAGTCGTGACCCGTGGGGGGGATTTCGGCGGAGTTGAAGGTTACGCGGCAGAGCTTACAGATATAGCTCATTTCGCCAGGTTCCTTACAGGTAGGTTCCAAGGTGACCTTTTGATCATACCCGCTTTCGTGCTTGCATTGATCCCACTTGATGCCGTACCAGCTGCCTTGGGAGGTAATATCGTCGGTACCGGACATAACCTTTTTGGGCATATGATCTTCCACGAACTTAAACTCACCGGTGGGGTTTGTCACGTTAAATTTAAGGGAGAGCACCTTTCCGCTTATGTTGTTTAAGTCGTTGCTCATGCTGAATACTATGTAGCCGCTGTTCGCCCTTGAAGCGTCGACAAACAGCTTGTTGTTTTCGTCGGGGACATAGACGTAGTTTCCGGTATCGAAAAAGATTTCGAAATTAAGCTTACCGATTTTTCTTGCGCTGTCTATGGTTACATTAAGAGTCATCTCCTTCCCCGCCTCGGGAACGGAGGGGTCGGTCGTCATTCGTACTTCGTAAAGATCGCCGGCGGCCGTGGGTAAGACGGCGGATTCGTTGGTCTGGGACGCGTCGGCGGCGTAAGCGCCGATACACATTGTGCTTAAGGCAATTGCCGCGGCGGCCGCGCAGCAGGCGGCTTTTTTCAGAAATTTCACTTAAAGCTCTCCTTTTCGATTTTTTTGTGTTCTTAAAGGTTTTCTTTGGAAATGTCGGGATTTTTTATGTCATAATATTGTCAGATTTCGGTTAATACTGGGCAATATATTTATTCGATAGATTATACGCGCACGGGGCGGCAACATATAAGTTAAATATACCACAAAAATGTAAAAAAGTCAATATTGTTGAGGAAAAAAAGAAAAAATCTGAACATAAAGCTGTTTGTTCAGATTTTTTCGTCAGCTGAACGTGATCGGGCGGGTATGGGGCAGATTTCTCATAACACCCTAATATCACTGATTTCCGCGGTGCATAAGGATGGTATTCCGTTATTTCCATGATATATTATATCACTTTTTGGAATAAATTGCAATAGAGATTAGGGCGTATCTGAAAACCAAGCAATTTTGTGCAATTTCGCTAAATGCGTGACGATTTCAAGGAAAAAAGCGCAGGAATACTAAAGTATTCCGAGCATTTTTGACGCAGAAAGCGTCCGCAGTTAGTAGAAATTGTGCAAATTGCGACTTTTCAGATAGCCCCTAGTATAAATTAAAATTTTTTGACTTGCGTAGGCAAGTCTGCAAAAAAAGAAAGCCCTCTTTTGCGGGACTTTCCTTATTTAACGCGCTATGGTAAATAAATTATTCACTCAAAATCAGCTTATCAATCTCAATATGCGAAATAAACTTAAACTTAGCGTTTTTCAAATACTCCCCGAAATTATTCTTAACCTTCTGCCAAAGCCCGTAATCATAATGTCTAATCGTTTTTTCCAACAAAAAAGGATCGGCTCCGTATTTGAAAACCGTCTGTTTTACTGCGGACTCCATTCTTTTTATGACTGCGTCGCCGCAGAGTTTTTCCAGCTCGTTGTTTTCGTCTTCGTACCTGCCTTTGGGGGTGGAGAGAAATCGGCCGCCCGAGCGGAGCTCCACGGTGAGCACCAGCTGATTGTTTTCAAAAGAGGGTTTTATTTTTGTTTTAATGTCCACAAGCCCCACGGAAATTTTTTCGTCTTTGTAATCCACCGTCACTGTTCCCGTTTCGGTTTTGCAGCACAGCATCTGAAGCCCCGACATCACCTCTATGTCCACCTCGTCCACCGCTTTACCTTCGTTTATCAGTACCCCGCCGGATATTTCAAGGGTTTTCCCGTCCTCGGAGGCGTCGCTTTGCCCGCTGTCCAGAAGCCTCAGTCTCGGGAGAGCGGAGCTTTTTCTCACCGTCTGGAGCGCGGTGAACAGCTCGAGAGCGTTGGGGAGAGCCACTATTCCGCTTTTTTCCGCGTTTGTTAAAAGAAATTTCAGTTTCTGGGTGGAAACTATGCCCTCGCTGAATTTCACCTCCAAGGCCTTTTCCGCTTCCTCCTCCGCAACGGTTACCAGCATATCCGGGTGACTTTGGAAAAAGCTCTTGGTGAAATCCATCACCTCTTCCACGGAATTTTCCGCCGCCTTTTTCCCTATAACGATAAACTGGGTAACGCCCAGCATCATTTCGCGTCCGCAGCGGAAGGTTGCGTCCTCCATGGCGGCGTATACGTTGTCACCCTCGCCCTTGGAGGTCAGGACGTTGGGCTGGGAGTTGTCCACAAGGGTTCTTCCTCCTATTCCGGTAGGGTTGTAGTACTGGAACATCACCTTGTATTTTTCATCCTCGTAATCCACGCCTATGGCAAGTATTATCGCTTTTTCGTTAAGCTCGGTATGGGGTACGCAGCCCGACAAAGTGCTCAAAGAAAAAACGAAAAACAGCGCAAGCGCCGATATTTTTATTTTTTTATTAAACATTCGCCTCAGCTCCTTTATTGTTTTTATTCGAGCCTGTTTTTATGCCTGTTTTCAAGCCTGTTTTCGGGCCGGTTTTCCCTTTTTTCCCCATTATCAGAGCGATCAGGGGAAAAACCACGCTGCAGGTCAGCATGGGTATTCCGCAGGTGAGAATGGCGGTAACGGCTATTACGAAATTCGAGCTTCCGCCGAAGGCCATGGACACGGCTCCCGTTATGACGAGACCGGAGAGGGCGGCGATTAAGCCCGCTTTTTTCCCTATCAGTCGATCATAGGCGGTTCTTATGCATAACATGGCCAGCGTTATCTTCACAATACACATCAGCGTCCATACCGCCACGTCGATACCGTCAAGCCTTTGGAACAGCACAATGTTTGAAAGAGCCGAAACGGTGAAAAAAGGAAAATTGGCGCTTTCCACAAAAGGCCCCAAAAGAAGTATTTCCAGCAGGTACATAAGCTCTAAGATAAGCATTACCGCGGGCACGTACCAGAAAACGGTGCGCTGGGTTTTTTCCGCTATATGCTCCGCCAAGACGGAAAAATAGATTATTTCCGAATTGCTCCCTACCTGTTCCGCCACTTCTCCCCAGAAGGCGTCTTTACGGTCTATAAGGTTGGGGTAGAGCCACTTTGTGTTGAACATATCCCATGTGCTTATGGAAACCAGTATCAGAAAGCCCACGAATACCGCGGCGAAAATGACCCCGCTTCTTGCCGTGGCCTGTATCCCCTTCCACACCGCGAAGGCGCAGGCGATGAGGGGAAGGATTATAAGAAGGTATTCGGGAGCCTGTCCGAAAATGGTGCTGGAGGCGTAAAACTTCATTCGGCACATGGAGGATATGGAGGCTATAAGCACCGAAACGGAAAGAATCACGGTATAGATCCAGCCAAGACCCTTGTTTTTCTCTATGATTATCCCCACGGCGCTTTGACCCGGGTATTTCACCGAAAGGCATATAAGGGGGATATACTGAACGAACAGTATGGCGTAAGCGGTCAGGATAACTGTAAACCTTTGCATCCCGTATTGGACGGTGGTCAAGGGAAAGTTCATCGCTTCGGAAAAAAGCCTCGAAGCCGCAAACAGCACCGCAAGCTGTATATAGCTTATTTTTTTTATTGATGTTAACTGCACCTGTTGTTCTCCTGTTTCAATATTGTGTTGAATTTTTTATCGGCTTATACGGTTTTCTTCGTTCATTTCGCCCACGTTGACTCCCGCCAGATCCTGAATCCGATAGTCTTTTTCCGACATTTTTCGCCAGCCTCTTCTTATGATAAAATCGCGAAGCGCTTTTGGAGAGAAGGGGGAAAGGGGAGCGGTGTGGGGCACTCCGTAGTTTTCCTGGGAGCAAAGCTTGATGGCGATAATCGCCGACAGTATGGTTATTCCGAAAAGCCCCCATATGCCTCCCACTATTATATAGGCGAAGCGGAGCACCGCTATGCTGTCGTACAGGTCGGGCACTACAAAGCTGGTTATGGCGGACATAGCCACCATCAGCACCATGGGCGCTCCCACCAGTCCCGCAGAAACCACTATATCACCTATTACCAGTCCGCCCACTATGGAAACGGCGTGGCCTATATTCGTGGGAATGCGAAGCCCCGCTTCCCGCATTATTTCATAGAACACGTGTATTAAAAGACATTCGGGGAGCAGGGGGTAGGGGGTGTCCTGAATACTCGTGGCCAGATTAAGCAGCAAGGCTTCGGGAAAAAGCTCGGGGTTAAAATTCGCAAGCGCCACGTAAAATCCCGACACCACCGTGGCGAATATTATGGCCAGATATCTTATTACGCGGATAAAGGCGGCGAATACGGGCCTTCCCGTATAGTCGTCTATCACCGAGAAATTTTCCATAAACAGCTTGGGTACGAAAAGGGCGAATGGGGTGCCGTCCACAAGGACTCCCACCTTTCCCTCGTGAAGCTTGGCGGTGAACACGTCGGGGCGTTCGGTGGCGCCCACCTCGGAGAAAAGCTGACTTCCGGGGTTTTCCAGAAAGGGCTGGATAAAGCCGCCTTCCAGGATAGTGTTCAAGGGAATCTCTTTAAGCCTTTTTTCCACTTCCTTAACAAGTCTTTTGTCCGCCACATTTTTTATATAGCAAAGGCATACGTCGGTATTGGACATATCGCCCAAGGTCATCATTTTAAACACCAGATCGGTGTTTTTCATTCGTCTTCGCACCAGGGAGACGTTTGTTCTCACCACCTCCACAAAGCCGTCGCGGCTGCTCCTCACATTGCTGTGGGTGGAGGGGGGCTCCACCGAGCGGGAGGCGTAGCCCTGTACGCCGATTGTCAGCGCGTGATCCAATCCCTCCACAAGGATCGCCACGAATCCCGACATAATGTTTTCGCATATGTCGGAATAGGTATCCGCCTGTTTTTGCTCCCCCGCTATTATAAGGCCGTCCTCAAGGGTACGGACGAGGTTTTCAAAGGGCATTTCGGCGGTAAGGGTATTAAGCGGCTGAAATATCAGCTCCGCCATTGTGTCGGTGCTGGTCATGCCTTCACAGAACACTATGCAGACGCGGTGTCCGCCAATCTTGGCGTATTTTATCGTCAGGTCGCTGCTGTTGGACATAACGGTTCGGAGATTTATTATATTTTCGTCCAGAGACAAAGTAAGATTTTGTTGTTTCAGCTCCATTTCAAAGATCCTTTCGGTTTTTCTTTTGTTTATTTTATCCTGAGATAGGGATATAATACGTCCGGAGGATAAAAGTAACAAAAAATTGCCAAAAAGACGAAAGAAAAATCAAAAACTATTGCAAAACAGTTGTTTTTATGGTACAATAAATCGTATATATCCGTCGCGGCGTATATTTGCGCCGGAGATTTTTATGGAGATTTTTAAAAGGAGGCCTAAATGGCGAAGATAGACAAAGCGGCTCTTGACCATATCGCTGAGCTTTCCAAGCTCTCCTTTACCGAAGAGGAAACGGAAAAGATGATAGATCAGATGAGCGATATAATAACCTTTATGGACACCATAAGAGAAATAGATATACAGTACGACGACACCAAAGACGGCAACCAGATCGCCTATTCCCAATTAAGGGAGGATAAGGCCAAGAAGTCGGCGGACGCCGAAAAGCTTTTAAGCAACGCAAAAACGGGCGGGGACGGCGACTGTTATGTGCTCCCGAAAATGATGGAATAATAACGGGTTTTAATTTTCAGGTAAATTTTTCAGGAAGGAAAAGGCTTTTTATGGATATGACTAAAACCTCGCTTTCCGCGCTTCGGAAATCGCTGGACGACAAACAGATAAGCGCCAAAGAGCTTTGCGCGGAATGTTTCAGTGCGATAGAAAGCGGAGAAGAAGGCATAGGCGCCTTTATCACGCTCACGAGAGAAGAGGCGGAGAAGGCGGCGGAGAAGGCACAGGCGCGCATTGACAGAGGGGAAGCGGACTTTCTCACAGGTATTCCCTTGGCAATAAAGGACAATATCTGCACCGACGGGATAAGAACCACCTGCGCCTCAAAAATGCTTGAGGATTTTGTCCCCCCTTACGACGCTGCGGTTATGGAAAAGCTAAAGGGACAGGACTTTGTTATGGTGGGAAAGACCAACATGGACGAGTTCGCCATGGGGGGCGCCACACAGACCTCTTATTTTAAGCGCACCCACAACCCCAACGACAAAAGCCGCGTTCCCGGAGGTTCCTCTGGAGGTTCGGCGGCGGCGGTGGCTGCGGGGTTCGTTCCCGCCGCGTTAGGCTCGGACACGGGGGGGTCCATAAGGCAGCCCGCGAGCTTTTGCGGCGTAACGGGGCTTAAGCCCACCTACGGGAGGGTAAGCCGCTACGGTCTTGTGGCCTTCGGAAGCTCTCTCGACCAGATAGGCCCCATCGCCAACAGCGCTTTGGACTGCGGCGCGCTTTTGAACGTTATAGCGGGGGTAGATGAAAGGGACGCCACCTCGGCGCGGCTCCCCCATGAGGATTTCACCGACAAGATAGGACAGTCGGTGAAGGGCTTAAGAATCGCCCTCCCCAAGGAGTTTTACGGCGAGGCGGTGGATTCCGAGGTCAAAGAGGCGGTAACCAAGGCCTCCAAGGAGCTGGAATCGCTGGGCGCGGTTTTAGTGAGCTGCGAAATACCCTCCTTAAAATACGGTATTCCCGCATATTATCTTATAGCCTGCGCCGAAGCGGCTTCAAACCTGTCCCGGTTCGACGGCATAAAGTACGGCCTTCGCGGCGAGGGAAAGAGCTATGGGGAAATGATCCTCGACAGCAGAAACAGGGGCTTCGGGGAAGAGGTTAAAAGGCGCATACTTTTGGGAAATTACGCGCTTTCCAGCGGATATTACGACGCTTATTACAGAAAGGCCTGCGCCCTCAGACAGAAAATAAAGGCGGAATATGAGGCGATATTCGAGAGGGCGGAGGTTATACTGACGCCTACCGCACCGTCTGTGGCGTTTAAGATAGGATCGGACGATACGGACCCCGTTAAGATGTATACGGCAGATATGCTTACCGTTCCGGTTAATATAGCGGGGCTTCCCGCGATTTCGGTTCCCTGCGGGAGGGATAAAGAGAATATGCCTATTGGGATGAGTATTGTGGGGAGAAGGTTTGATGAGGGAACGATTATTCAGGTGGCGGATGCTTATGAGAGGGTTGTGGGGTGAATGTGGGGGTTTAGTTATCTCACGTAACTCACGGTTATATTAAATCGCACTTGGTTGAAAAAACGCGCGGCGCAGCCGCGAACGGAGCGTAAGCGAAGTGAGCCGACGCGAAGCGAATGCGGAGCGCCGCCAAATTTTCCGTCAGGAAAATTTGGGCTGCGCCCCCTTCGGTTAGGCAGTTATCGGTGTAGGAGCGGTTTTGCTTGATGAAGGGGTTTGCGGAAAGCAACAGTTAAGGCAAATCAAAACATTCACGGGTAAGCAATCTTCGGCAATATTTAATGAAACATCAACTAAACTGGACAAAAAAGCTTTATTGAAAGCAGTTATATAAAAGAGCCAACTCAAAGTCAGAACAAAACATACGATAAAAGCAATCGTCGAACCGACACTACAACCGAGTGAAACCCCAATGGACGAAAAAACACCCAGAGGGGGGGTAAGGAAGGGATTCTTAAGGTGAAACCTAAGGGGGGGAGAGTGGGGAACAGGCTTCGCCGAACCGGTATATTTCCGCTAAAAATAAGCGACATTATAAGTCAAACCAACACTGCGAAGCCTGTTCCCCATCTCCACCCCTTTGGTGTCACCTTAAGCCCCCCGCGGGAGCGGCCCTGCACGGCTCGTGCAAAAATAAAGCATTGTAAAAAGGAATCGACCTTCGATAAAAACCTTTTCCCCCTTGCGGTAAGCATTTCTTACGTAAACATCAACTTTCGACAAAAATCCTTTACCCCCCCTTCGCCAAGCAAATAAAAAAACAACCCCTCTAAGGAAGGAATGATCATAAAAATGAAACTACACCCAACAATAGGCCTCGAAATACACGCCGAACTTTTAACCGAATCAAAGGTCTTCTGCTCCTGCTCCGCCGAATTCGGCGGAGACCCCAACTCCCGCTGCTGTCCCGTATGCAGCGGAATGCCCGGAACATTGCCCGTTTTAAACAAAAAGGCGGTTGAATTCATAATAAAAGCGGGATACGTAATGAACTGCGACATCAGCCGCTTTACAAAATGGGACAGAAAAAACTATTTCTACCCCGATCTTCCGAAAGCCTATCAGATAAGCCAGATGCCCCGCCCCGTATGCCTTGACGGCTATGTGGACATCGTGTCCGACGGGGAGGAAAAAAGAATTCGAATAAACCGGATACATCTGGAAGAGGACGCGGGAAAGCTTATACACGACGAGCGTACCAAACAGACTCTTGCGGACTATAACCGCTGCGGTATCCCGCTTATCGAGATTGTTACCGAGCCGGATTTTCACTCGGCCGCCGACGTGACCGCCTTTGTGGAAAAAATCCGCCTTTTGCTCCAATACGCGGGAGTATGCGACGGGAGAATGGAACAGGGAAGCCTTAGGTGCGACGTGAACATTTCCCTTGCCGAAAAAGGGGCTAAGGAATTGGGCACCAGAGCGGAAATAAAAAACTTAAACTCCGTAAGGGCGATAGGAAGAGCCATAGAATACGAAATTTACCGCCAGAGCGAGTTAATCGAAAGCGGCGGAAGGGTTATACAGGAAACAAGGCGTTTCGTTGACGGAAGCGGCGAAACGGCGGCCATGCGCTCCAAGGAGGACGCACAGGACTACCGCTATTTCCCCGACCCCGACATTCCCCCCATAGTATTTACCGAGGAGGAAATCGAGAATATAAAAGGCTCCGTTCCCGAAATGCCCGAATCCCGAAAGTCTCGCTATGTTAAAGAATACGGCATAGCGGAAAAAGACGCGGATTCCATAATAGGCAACAAGCTTGTCTGCTTCTTCTTCGAGGAAGCGGTAAAGGCGTATGACAGCCCGAAAAGCGTAGCTTCCTTTATACTTGTGGAGCTGATGAGAAGAATAAACTTAGGCGAAGCGGATATGAATAAGCTGCCCTTCGAGGCCAAGGATTTCGCCCGCCTTGTGGAGATAATGGACGGTAACAAGATAAACAGAAGCCACGGGAAAAACGTGCTCCGCGCCATGCTGGAAAGCGGAAAAACGCCCGATACCGTGTGTGACGAGGAAGCTCTTTGGATAAAGGAGGACTTGGGCCAGGCGGAAGAGGTTATCGACAAAATTCTCGCCGATAATCCCAAGGCGGTGGAACAGTACCGAAACGGGGAACAAAAGGTGTTCGGTTTTCTTATGGGGCAGGCGAACAGGCAGCTTAAGGGAGCGGCTTCGCCCAACGCCATAAAGGAAATTCTGGAAAAGAAGCTTAAAAACTGATACCTTTTTACCGAAAAAAGTAAAATTATTTATATTGAGGTGTTTATGGCTCTTCCCGATTTTAAAAAAACGGCTCAGGACAAAACCGCCGTTCCCAAATGGGCGGAATATTTAAAAGAAGATGAATTTATAAGCTATTCCGTCACTTATAAATGCAGAGAGTATCTTGAGCTGTTCGACGAATATGTTTATACGTGCGGGGAAACCGGGGATATAAAGTATTACGTTTATGACCCCGTAAAACACGGGGCGGCTCCCGACAAAAAATATCCCGTTCTTATGTTTCTTCACGGTGCCAGCAATTCCCTTATGGGGAAAGACTGTATAATGTGCTGCGGCGGGGAGCAGTACGCTTCGCCGAAATATCAGGAAAATATGGGCGGGGCTTATATAATAGTCCCCGTTGCCAACGAAAAGCGGTTGGAGAACGGACGGATAGAGGGAACATGGTCGGAAGAACGGATACCTTATCATATACCGATTAAAGGGATATGCGATAAGACAGTGAACGAAAATCGGGAAAATATCGGAAAGAAGTTTATTTTGGGTGCGTCTTCGGGAGGCGGATTTACATGGCGCCTGCTCGAAAAATATCCCGATTATTTTGACGGGGCCATGCCCATTGCTTCGGGATACATTCCCGACGAGCAATCCCTTGAAAGAATAGGAAGGACAAAGACAAGGATACTTGTCGCTCACGGAAAGCATGACGAGATGGCGGCTTTTGACGAATGCGTAAAGCCGTTTATAAACGCGCTTGAAAAAACGGAAAACTGTGAGCTGTTTTTCCCGGAGTGGGTCTATAACGGAGACGGGGGGATCGCTTCGGTGTATTACGGCTTAGAGATGGGGCAGCACTGTATGATAAACTGGGTGCAGTCAAATCTTATTTTTGACGACGGAAGAGCGGCGGACGAAAGGTTTCCCGAGGGAGTCACCGGCTGGATAAGAAAGGTCTGTGACAATTAGAACATTTTTAGAACATTTTGCTATAGGATAAATTATCAATATATTTTTTAAGCTAAAAAAACCGAAGACGGAACCCTCCGTCTAATACTAATCCCTTTTAAAACTGTGGGATTAGTGTTTTGGGTGCAACCCTTTTTAAACTATGGATTTTATCCATAGTTTAAAAAGGGATTGGTATAAGAGGAGAGGGACGTTCGGCGGCGGTTATATAGTATTTTTGCAATTTTTTTCACGAAAGGAAACAGCATAAAAATGATCAGAGAAAACAAGTACCGCACACACACCACCGAAATGATCACGGAGGACTGTCTTGACAAAAAGGTCCGCGTGGCCGGGTGGGTGGAAAATATCAGAGATCACGGGGGAATAAAGTTTATCGACCTTCGTGATCACTACGGCGTTGTACAGATTACCATGCAGCAGAACGAGGGCCTTCTCGAGGGCATTCACAGGGAATTTACCGTATCCGTCGAGGGTAAGGTTATAAACCGCGATCCTTCCACCTATAACGACAAGATCATCACGGGAAAGGTGGAGATAGTGGCGGAAAGCCTTACGGTTCTGGGAGAGGTCAGCGAAAATCTTCCCTTCGAGGTGGATTCCTCAAAGAACAGCAGCGAGGATATTCGCCTTAAATACCGTTTTCTCGATCTGAGAAACAAAAAAATGCACGACAACATTGTTTTCCGCTCGAAGATAATGCAGTTTATGCGGGAAAAAATGCTGGAAGAAGGGTTTATGGAGCTTCAGACCCCCATTTTGTCCACTTCCTCCCCCGAAGGGGCGAGAGATTTTCTTATACCCAGCAGAAAACATCACGGGAAATTCTACGCCCTGCCCCAAGCGCCCCAGATATTCAAGCAGCTTTATATGGTAAGCGGCTTTGACAGGTATTTTCAGCTTGCCTCCTGCTTCCGCGACGAGGACGCGAGAGCGGACAGAACGGCGGGAGAGTTTTATCAGCTTGACTTTGAAATGGCCTTCGCCGATCAGGAGGACGTTTTCGCGGTGGCGGAAAGGGTGTTCCCCGCTATCCTTGAAAAATTCGGAGGGGGAAAGGAATTTTCTTCCGCGCCCTTTAAGCGCATCACCTACGCCGAAGCCATGCTGAAATACGGCACCGATAAGCCCGATCTCCGCAATCCCCTTGAAATAATCGACATTTCCGACCTTTTTGTCACCACCGACTTTAAGCCCTTCCGCGGAAAAATCGTAAGGGCGATAAACGTTCCCGGAATGGCGTCTAAGAGCAAGACCTTTTTCCAGAAGATGGAGGAATACGCTTTATCCATCGGAATGAAGGGCTTGGGTTATGTAAAAGTGGACGAAAACTTCAACTATCTGGGGCCCATCGACAAGTTTCTTTCAGACGGGGACAGGAATGAGCTTAAGGAGCGGGCGAAGCTCAATGTGGGGGACGTTTTGTATTTTATCGCCGACGATAAGAAAAACGCGGAGAAATTCGCGGGGCTTATCAGGAGCGAAGTGGCGGAAAGAATGGAAATGGTGGACAAAAACCGCTACGAGGTATGCTGGATAGTGGACTTCCCCATGTTCGAGGAGGACGAGGAAACGGGAAAGCCCGTCTTTACCCACAATCCTTTTTCAATGCCTCAGGGAGAACTGGAGGCATTGAACACAAAGGCGCCTGAGGAGGTTCTGGCTTATCAGTACGACCTGGTGTGCAACGGTCTCGAGCTGGTTTCGGGAGCGGTGAGAAACCACAGAACGGACGTTATGGTAAAGTCCTTTGAGATAGCGGGGTATACGGAAGCGGACATCATTAACAAATTCGGTTCTCTGTACAACGCGTTCAAATACGGCGCACCCCCTCACGCGGGAATGGCGTTCGGTATTGACAGAATGATAATGATGCTTCTTGACGAGGAGAGTATAAGGGAGGTTATCGCGTTCCCGCTTAATTCCAACGCTCAGGATCTGCTGTTGGGCGCGCCCACCGAGGTTACGGAGCAGCAGCTCAGGGAGGTTCATATAAAGGTGAGAACCAAGCCGGGGTTTAACGGAGTTAAGAGCGAGGAATAACCCAAAACGCAGCAGACAATGAAAGGGAACGGACATAAAGATGAAATACAAATGGGATAAAAAATACCTGTATTGGGGTATAACCGCCCTTGCGGTGATTATCGCGGCGCGGCTTTTAGACGCTATCTTTATCTCGGGTACCACCGTATTCGGAAGCTTTATATCAAAGCTTCTGGGGGCGCTGTCGCCGGTGTTCTACGGCTTCGCCTTCGCCTATCTTCTTAATCCCGTTGAAAATTTCTTTGAGAAAAGCGTGTTTATGAAGCTGTCGGCGAAAAAGCGGGAAAAGCTGGATCCCGATCATAATTACGGCAACGAGGTTATGATAAAGACAAAAAAGCGGGCGAGGGTTTTCGGCGTGGTATGCGCCATCGCGACATTTTTTATAATAATCACGGGCGTTATATTGATTATACTTCCTCAGCTTATTTCCACCATTCAGGGTCTGGTCAACAATATTCCCGATTATGTCAATGACGCTACCGATTGGATAAACAAGCAGCTTGTGAATTATCCGGAAATTCAGAGCTGGCTGAATACCAATCTTAATCAGGCAATGAGTTATTTTACACAGTGGCTGAGCGATACGCTGATGCCACAGGTGTCAAATATTGTCACAGCCTTTTCCAGCGGGGTATTTGTGGTTATACAGGTGTTCACCAACATCTTTTTCGGCATAGTCATAGCCATATATTTTCTTTTCAGCAAGGAGCTTTTCGCGGCGCAGCTTAAAAAGGTGGTATACAGCATAGCTTCTCCCAAATACGGCAACGCAGTTGTCCGCAATATGAGGGAGATTCACCGCACATTTGGCGGATTCCTGTCGGGAAAGATAATTGACAGCTTGATTATCATGATGATATTTATGATAATTCTCACGGTTTTCCAATTTCCTTACGCGGTTTTGTGCAGCGTGGTTATGGGTATATTCAATATCATTCCAGTATTCGGGCCGTTTATCGGGGCGATTCCCTGTGCGCTTCTGGTGCTTCTGGAGGACCCTTGGTACTTCCTGTATTTTGTTGCGGTGGTTATAATCGTACAGCAGCTGGACGGAAACGTTATCGGGCCTATGGTTTTGGGCGGTTCCACGGGGCTTTCGAGCTTCTGGATAATTTTCTCCTTGCTTTTGGGTCAGAGTATTTTCGGATTTTTCGGGCTGATTATCGGTATTCCTTTGTTCGCGGTGATTTATTCCATTTTTCGCGCCAGGGTTGGGAGCAAGCTGGAATCCAAGGGGCTTCCTTCCGATTCGAACGTTTACCGAAAGGTGGCCTACGTGGATGAAAATACGGGAGAGCTTATTACTTTGTATGAGTATAACGAAAAGCAGAATATAAGGAAGGAGCAGGAGGAATTACAGAAGCAAATGAAGCATGGGTCTTTGAGAAGGCATTTTACCAAGCGAATGCACAGAGGGAAATAGAGAAACAGCGCCGAAGCAAAAAATAAAAAGGAGCGAAGCGACAAATGTCCTTTCCGTTTCCCTTTCGGACGCCGAAAGGGAAGTAGGAGAGTCCGAAGGACGGGGACAAAGCCCCCAAGCGCGCCGAGTTATCCGAAAAACCGCTTATACTATTGCTCTGCCAAGTAACTCTTGAAGATTTTACGCGCCGAACGGCTGTCGAAAGACGAGGAAGAAGACCGCAGGAATATGCGCATATTTCAAGGGGTTCTGACGAAGTATTTCGGCAGCCGGGCAAACAGAAAAAGTCAAGAGTTAATTGGGGGAGCAATAGTATTATTCGAAGGAATCGACATTCTATAAAGTACTTTTTTCCCTAAGGGCAAAAACTTTCTACCGCCTACCTCGTTTGTGTTTATGCCGCTCGCTTCAGCCGCAGTATAAGCCAATTCGTCCAAAAAAATAAACCGCCGCTTAGGCCCGGAAAACGGACTGTGTTTTCATCGGCCTAAGCGGCGAGTCTTTATTATGTGCTTTATACTGTTTCCAAATCATACTATAGACAAAATAAAATTTGGAATGATTTGCAAACAGTGCTTTGATTAAAAATCAGTATTACTTTCTGATCTTTTCCGCGATCAGCTTAAACGTATCGATAACCTTCGGGTTAAAACAGCCGCATTCCCCGTTAAAAATCATTTCCAAGGCTTTTTCGTGGGGATAAGCCGCCTTATACACTCTCGGCGAGGTAAGCGCGTCGTAAACGTCCGCTATGGCCACCACCTGAGCGTGAATCGAGATTTCGTCGCCCTTAAGCCCGTCGGGGTATCCTCCCCCGTCCCACCTTTCATGGTGGTGACGGCAGATGTCATAGCTTAGCTGATACACCTTTTTGTCCATCATTTCCGAGGGTATGCTGGACAGTATTTCACAGCCCTTTATGGTGTGTCTTTTCATAATCTCAAATTCGGGCTTCGTCAGCTTCGCGGGCTTATTGAGTATAAGATCGGGTATGGAGATTTTTCCCACGTCGTGAAGCACCGCCGCCATGGCTATATTGTCGATATCGTTTTTTGAGTGGTAATATTCGGGGTACATTTCGCTTATCGCGGTCATTAAGACGCTTGTTATATAGCTTATGCGCTTTACATGCTCCCCGGATTCGCAGCTTCTGAACTCTATTACCGAAGCTAAGGTTTCCACCATTGAGCGGTTCATTCCGTTAAGCCTTGTAAGCTGTTCCGTAACGATGGATTCCAGGTTGTTTCTGTGTCGGTACAGTTCGATTATATTGGCGACGCGGCATTTCAGAAAGTGGGTTATAAAGGGCTTCATTATCACGTCCACCGCGCCTAAGTGATAGGCGTCGATAAAGGTTTCTTCGTTATCGGAGGAGGTGATTATAAAAACGGGAATACGGAAGATGTCTCCCGTTTTGTTCATTTCCTTAAGCACCTCCATTCCCCCCATTTCGGGCATTATAAGATCCAGCAGCACGGCGGCTATTTCGCTGTTGTTTCTCAGCGCTTTTATGGCTTCGATTCCGTTTTCGGCTTCTATTATATTGTATTCTTCCTTAAAGGCCTCCGACAGGATACATCTGTTTATCTCCACGTCGTCCGCTATCAGAAGTGAGTTTTTCATTTTACAATCATCCCTTTCTTATATGAAGTCAGTGGGCTGACTTGCGCCTTGGGCTTGTTACCGCATCACCTTTTCGGCGGCGCTTCTCCATTTTTCCACAATGGAATTGCAGCGGTCGAGATCGTAGATATCCGAGGCAGCCTTCAGTTTTTCAAAGTATTCTTTTCCCTTTTCTGTGAAGCTGAATTTGCTCATCTTATCAATGACTTCGTCTATTTCGAGGGTATCGAAATTATCCAGAGCGTTCTGTATCCGACCAAGCATTTCCAGAAGCGCCTGACCCTTTACGGCGGTGCTGTCGGAGCCGACTATATGCTTTCCCCATTCGGAAACTATTTCGGAGCAGACGTCGATATCGCTTTCCTCTGCCGCCTGTTTAAGCTTAATGAACAGCTCGTTTTGTTTTCCCGTAAAGGTATAGGAGGACATCTGTTCCACCACGCCGTCTATCTGAAGGGTGTCGAAGTTGTCCAAGGCCTCCTGCATTTTTGACAGCAGCTCGAACACGTCCGCCGTTTGGGGCGGCTTTTCTCCTTCGTTTTCGCTTTGTTCGGGGAAATAGGGTTTCAGAATGTCCTTAAGCTTTAAGTATTCCGTAAGCATTTCCTCGGTATGGAGCATAATAAAGTCCACGTTGTTTTCGTTTCCCGCTTTTTCCAGCTCCGCCGCCAAAGAAGAGAGGTGATCCGCTCCTATCTGTTTTGAAGTGCTTTTCAAAGAGTGAACCTCTATGGTAAAGTCGCGCCATTTTTCGTTGTTCTTATGTTCAAGAATCGAATTGCGTTTTTTGTCTATGGCGCAGTAATATTCCTTAAGCACCGTGCGGTAAAGCTTTTCGCTTCCCAAAAGGGAAATGGCGCGGCTTACGTCCAGCTCTTTTATATTGGCTATATTGGTATCTCCGCCCTCGGAAATATGTATTTCCGGTATATCCTGTACCGAGCCGCCGGAAACGTCGGTGACGGGGAGTATTTTGTCTTTGGGCAGCCATTTTTTCAGCTTCGAGAGAATGTCCTTCATTTCAATGGGCTTTGCGCAGAAGTCATTCATTCCCTCTTTTATGAACATCTGTTTCGCCCCGCCTATTGCGTTGGCGGTAAGGGCGATTATCGGTATATCGTTATAGCTGGGAACCAATCGGCGTATGATATGGGTGGCTTCTATACCGTCAACCTCCGGCATCATATGATCCATAAAGATAAGGTCATATTTTACTTTATGTATGGCTTCTATCGCCTCGGCGGCTCCGGGTGCGGTGTCGGTATGCATACGAAGCGGTTCGAGAAGCCCCTTGGCTACCGTCAGGTTCACGGGGTTGTCGTCCACCACCAGAATATGCGCGTCTGGGGCGATAAAGGTAAAGCCGCCCGCCGAATCGGATTCCTCGGTACCCGTAAATATATCCGTAAAGCCCATGGCGTTGTAAATGCTTAAGGAATATGCGGGCTTACTTATCACCTTTACGCCGGGGATATCCACCAATTCTAAATTGTCGTAATCGGACAGCACTATTCCGTGTATATTGGGGTTATCCAGCAGCAGCTTCTGAACGCTGTGAGAAAAAAACACCTTTTCCACAAACAGAAAGTCTATATTCAATTCGGAAAGCTCCGTTCCCTCCGAGAGGTCGATACAATGGGAGCCTATGCGGTTAAGGTCTCTCACAAGCTGTTTTTTCACATATGAATTACTGATAAGTACGGCGGAGGTTATGGGATTTTCGGGCAGCGTAAGGGAGGGAACGTCGTCCATTATTTTTTGCGGCAGTTCAACGGTGAAGACGGAGCCTTTTCCGTATTCGCTTGTCACCGATATTTTTCCGCCCATAAGCTGCAAAAGCTGTTTTGAAATGGCGAGGCCGAGACCGGTGCCTTCTATATTGCGGTTGCGCTTGCTGTCCACCTGTTGGAAGGAGGTGAAAAGCTTCTGAAGGTCGTTTTCCTTGATGCCCACGCCGGTGTCCTTTATGGCTATGCGCATATTAAGCATATTGCCTTCCAGACGTTCGATTTCCATTTTAAGGTTTATTTCACCCTGATTGGTGAATTTTACGGCGTTGGTAAGAATATTGAGAAGCACCTGATGTATTCTTATATTGTCCCCGTAAAGACCCTTGGGAAGATCGGGGGGGATATCCATTGTGAATTCTATGTCCTTGTTCCCTATACGGCTGTTTATGATACAGGTAAGGTCGTTCACCAGCGAGAGGGGGACATATTCCACTTCCACAATATCCATTTTACCCGATTCGATTTTCGAAAAATCCAGAATATCGTTGATAATTACCAGGAGATTTTTGCTTGAAGCCTTTACCTGGTGAATAAAGTCTCTGGCGGCGGGGGACATTTCCTCTCTCAGGGCGAGGTCCGCCATACCTATGATGGCGTTCATGGGGGTGCGTATCTCGTGGCTCATATTGGCGAGAAAGTCGGATTTCATACGGGCGGCTTTTTTTATTTCCACCGCGTTTTTCTGTATAACATATCCCTTATACACCATATCCGACAGGGCGGAGGCGATAACGCAAAGGAAGTTGGAGGCGGTGGCGGCTTTTTCTTCGCTGACTATTTGCACCTTTTTCACCGCTTCCGCGTATTCGTCGGGGTCGACCCCGATTTCGGCGGCAATTTTCCTGAATTTCTCCAAATCCGGGGGAGAGGTTAATATCTGTCCCCCTATGTATCCGCCTATCATTTTGTCGCCAGCCATTATGGGGGCGGCGAAGTCCACAAGACCGGCGTGGCAGTAGTAGTGGGAGTAAGTTTCTCCCGTTTTCAGCCGAAGCTCGGCGCCTTTTATGTCGCATTCCTCGCAGCGGCGGCGGCCTTCCTCGGAGCATCTGGTGTACTTGCAGCAGAAATCGGTAAAGTTGGTGGGTACGGTTACCGGCGCGCCCTTATCGTCCACGGTCACTACCGCCATGCCCGTCATGTCTCCGAAAGCGTCCTGAATCCTTTGGAGCATATCTATATCTATAAGGTTGGTTAAGTATAATTCGTTTTTTTCCTCTCTGCTCTTATCCATAACTTGTGATCCCCTTCTTTAAAAATTAAAAGGTTTAGTTGGTAAGATTTGTGATAGCCGCCTTGAGCATATCCATATCTATGGGTTTTAAAAGGTAGCTGTGAGGTCTGAGGGACATAACCTCCATTATTTTTTCACGGTCGGAAATACCGGTCAGGAAGCAAACGGGGATTTTTTCCGTTTTTTCGTTCACCTTAAGCTTTCGGAAAATATCCGCGCCGGTGAGGCCGGGCATTTCGTAGTCCAGTATAACCATATCCACGTCCTTGGCCATAAGGAATTTTTCCACCATTACGCCGTTAACCATGGTGGTTATGTCGTATTCTTCCTCGAGGGCGGTTTTAAGCATTTTAAGCACCGTGCGGTCGTCGTCCACTATAAGAATATGCTTTTTGCCTCCCGCTTTTTTCTCTTGGGCAGGAGGGGCGGCTTCGGGCTTTTGAGCCGTTTTGGGTTCCTGTGAGAAATCGGTTTTGGCGGGCTGCTGCTCCGTCGGAGCGGTTTCGGGACTGACGGGGTTGGGGGCGGACGGTGAGGCGGGCTTCGTTTCGGCTTTGGGCTGGAGGGGCTTGAATTTTACAGGCTTTTTATGATCTTTGAAAATAGGCTCTTCCCAGTTTTCCCATATGCCGGTTTTTCTTTTCTCATCCGCTTTTCTGACCTGAGGCGCTGCGGAGGCGGCTTTGGCCGACTTTTCCGCGGCAATGGCTTCTGCTCTTCGGGCTTCCAGCTTGGCAATACGTTCGGCTTCCTTCTCCGCTTCCAGCTTTGCGGCTCTTTCCCTTTGCTCAAGGTGCATGGTCATTCTTAAAATAAGATTATCGGTGGAGATGGGGCGTTTTATAACCACGCTAATGGCGGGGCGGGGGTTTTGTTCCAGCTCTTCGTATGTTTCTTCGTCCGCCACCACGAAAATGGGAGCGTCGTTATAGAGCGCGTCGCCTCTCAGGGCGTTGGTCTGGGTCAGTATCTTGCTGTATATGGAGTCCACGAAGCAAAGGTATATATCGGGCTTGAACAGTTCGAAATGCCCCAGTACGTCCTGCCAGCAGTCGGAGGTGCTTAAGCATTTGAAATACGCTTCCGAGTGGGTGATAAAGTCCATTACGATGGACATATTCCTTCCGTTGATAAGCACGTTATACTTTCTTGAGGTATTGATGGAGTTCAAAAAATCACAACCCTTCATAATTTTTTGGAAATAATAAAAAGCGCGATGAACTGAACCGTTAATAACTCGTATATCCGGTTACTTTTTTTGTTGATTCAGGTACATTTTAACACAATTTTACGTTGATGTCAATCCGTTTTGTAACCCTTTAAAGATTTTTAAGCGGATTTTACGTTTACCACCGTAAGCGTTGTTCCCGATACCTTAAAGCTTATCTGAAACCCGCCGAAGGCGAAGGTGTAAATTCTGTCGGGATCCTCCTGATAGGAGGGGCGGGGATCCTGGGAAAGGGCGGAGACAATTCCCTTTTGTTTCTCTTCGGGTATCATATTCAAAAGAGATTGGGGAAAATCCACGGAAAGGGAGCCTTGCAGGCTTTGAAGGGCGAAGCCGCCTATGGCTTCGGGATAGGAATCGGCATATGGGAGGTAGGGCTTTATGTCCAGAATGGGGGTGCCGTTCATAAGATCCGCTCCAGACACGTGGAGGACGGGGGAGTTTTCGGCATCATAGTCGATTTTAAGGAGCTTTACCGCCGAAAGGCCTATGGGATTGGGGCGAAAGGGGGATCTTGTGGCGAATACGCCCATTCTTTTGTTTCCCCCCAGCTTCGGGGGACGGACGGTGGGTGACCATTTTCCCTCCGGGGTTTGGGAAAACCGCCATATCAGCCAGATGTGGGAGTAAAGATCAAGGCCACGGAAGGCTTCTTTTACCCGGTATTCGGGGGTGAAGACTATCAAGGAGGGGAGATCGGTCAGGCCGCTTTGGCGGGGGATTCCGAATTTTTCGGTGAAGTCGTTTTGTATGTGGGCTATTGGGTGCATTTGTGGGGCGTCCTTTTCGGTTTATTTTTTGGATTGCAAAAGGGTTTGGGAGTAACGGGACGGCGCAGCCGCGAGTGGAGCGGAGCGGAATGAGCTGACGCGAAGCGTCGGAAATTTTCCGTCAGGAAAATTTCGGCTGCGCCCGCTGCGGTGGGGCAGCTTTGGGGTAGGGACGTTTTTTGCGGATGAGGCGCGGGAACGGGACTTTGTGGAGGCGTGGATTGTTTAATGAAGGGCAATCGCAGGCGAGGGTGTTTTCCGTACAGGCGGCGAAGCGATATTTTGTGAAGCTTAATTTTTCCATATGCCAATCTCTTTCCGCTTGGGTTCCATCAGGAAAAACTGCTCTCACGCCAAAACTGCCCATCAGCGGGGGGCGCGGCCCGGAATTTTCCTAACGGAAAATTCCGCTCGGTTCCGCTCCGCTCCACCTCGGCTCACTCCGCTTGCGCTCCGTTCGCGGCCGCGCCTTCGCCCTCTTCCCCGCCGCCTTTCCTCATACCTAAACACCTCAAAACCTTCAAGCCCGATTATACAAATTCATAGCCTCGTTTATCTTTCCCTCCACTATCAGCTCCGCCGCCTTAACCGCGTTCTTCAGCGCCGTTTCAAGCCTTTCCCCTTCCTCCTTACTAAACCTCGACAACACCCAATCCGCCAAATCATAATCCTTATTGGGCTTCTCCCCCACTCCTATCCTTATCCTCGGAAAATTATCGCTGTTCAGCCTAAGAATAATACTCTTCATTCCGTTATGTCCCCCGTCGCTTCCTTTCCCCCTTATCCTCAGCCGTCCCACGTCGAGGGAAATATCGTCATATATCACCAGCACCCTTTCGGGAGGAATCCTATAAAAGCCCGCCGCCTCCTCTACCGCGTCTCCGCTGTTGTTCATAAAGGTGGTGGGCTTCATAACCAGACACCGCTTCCCCCCTATATTCAATTCCCCCGTCAGGGATTTGAACTTAAGCCTTTTAAGCTCGGCGCCGTATCCCTCCGCCAAGGTTTCCGCCGCCATAAAGCCGCAGTTGTGACGCGTATCCTCATACCGCGTTCCGGGATTTCCAAGACCCGCTATTATAAATTCAGGCGGATTAAGCCCCTCTTTTTCTTTTTTGTTCTTTTCAAGGGCATTAAATATATCGAAAATAGACATGTTTTCCGTCCGCTTCTCCTCTCTTTTTAGGGAACCGCCGATTAAAGCGCAGCGTAACACAATCAGACTCGTGAGTACGCCGCTTTGTGTGTCTTATACTAATCCCTTTTAAAACTGTTGGATTAGTGCTTTGGGTGCAATCCCTTTTTAAACTGTGTGTATTTCGTCTGTTTAAAAAGGGATTGGTATTATACTGATTTTTAATCAATCTGTTGACAAACAGATTGATTAAAAATCACACCCAAAGCACTATTTGCAAATCATTCCAAATTTTATTTTGTCTGTAGTATGATTTGCAAATAGTATTAATCAGCGGTTCCTTAGCATACATATTCATTTTATCATATAACAAATTATTTTTCAATGTAATTTTCGGTGAAGGTAGACCCTATAACGGTTATATTTTTGGTTAATATTGCTTGTTTATGACAAAAAAGTTATTTACGCTATTGACAACGGGGGATTTTTATGTTAAACTGTAAAAAACACCATAAAGCGACGAGGAAAAAAAGTAGCTTGCCGTTATGTTGTCAGAGAGCCTCCGGGCGGTGCGAGGAGGTCGGCGGCGGCGGGCGAAATACGTTTCCGAGCGATCCTGTGAAAAAACGCGATTTGTTTTTAAAAAAAATTAGGAACAAATTTCGGAATCAGCGGGATACGGGCGAGCCCGTTACAGCTCAAAAGCCTGTTTTCATTACGCGAATTTCGGACGCAACGATTGCAATAATCGCAGTAATAATGATTACGCGCTTTGTTAAGGCGGCTTTTTGCCGTAAATTGAGGTGGTACCGTGATTAACATCGCCCTCTGTGAGTAAATTCATTAGCTCATTGAGGGCGTTTTCATTTTTTGCATTTTTTATATCGAGAGAAGGTGGTAACAGTGGAATTTACAAATAATTCCGCGGATTACGGCGAATATTTTCCCGATAAAATAATTTATGAAAAAGGAAAATATTTATGATAAGAATAGCCGAAATAGACGACAAAAACGCGCTTGTGGAGCTTTTTTCCGAGCTTGTGGTTCATCATGTGGAAAAGGAGCCCGACTTTTTTAAAATGCCGGAGCGGGATTTTTTTGAGGAAGGAATAGCCAAGGCTTTTTCCGAGGAAAATATGGAAATATGGGTAAACGACGAGGACGGAATAAACGCTTACGCCCTGTTGAAAATTATCTGTATGGATTATCCCGACAGATATCCTTACAAACTGTGCCACATAGACTGCTTCGGAGTAAAAAAAGGGGCAAGGCGTTCCGGAATCGGAACCGCCCTTATGGCGGCGGTAAAGGAAAGAGCCAAGGAGCTGGGCTGTTCCCAAGTTCAGCTCAAGGTAAACGTTTCAAACGCAGAGGCGGTTAAATTTTACGAAAAATCGGGCTTTACCGCCCACGCCATAAATATGACGGAAAAGCTTAAATAATAACGGTAAAAATAATTGCGAAATAAGAAAGGAACAAAATTATGACGGTATTCGAGGAATTGCAAAGACGCGGCCTGATCGCTCAGGTTACCGACGAAAACGAAATAAGCAAAATGATCAACGAGGGAAAAGCCACCTTTTACATCGGCTTCGACCCCACCGCCGACAGCCTTCACGTGGGGCATTTTATGGCGCTTTGCCTTATGAAGCGCTTACAGATGGCGGGAAACAAGCCCATAGTGCTTTTGGGCGGCGGTACGGGAATGATAGGCGACCCTTCGGGAAAAACCGATATGAGAAAAATGCTCACCAAGGAGGATATCGACCACAACATCGCCTGCTTCAAAAAACAGATGAGCCGCTTTATCGATTTTTCCGAGGACAAGGCGGTAATGGTGAACAACGCCGACTGGCTTCTCGATCTTAACTATGTTGACGTGCTGAGAGAGGTGGGAGCCTGCTTCTCGGTAAATAAAATGCTCACCTTCGAGTGCTACAAACAGAGAATGGAGAGAGGCTTAACCTTCCTCGAATTCAACTACATGATAATGCAGAGCTACGATTTTTATATGCTGTTCCAAAAATACGGCTGTAATATGCAGTTCGGCGGCGACGACCAGTGGGCGAATATGTTGGGCGGCACAGAGCTTATCAGGAAAAAATTGGGCAAGGACGCTCACGCCATGACTATAACCCTTCTTCTCAACAGCGAGGGGAAAAAGATGGGCAAAACGGAAAAGGGCGCGGTATGGCTTGATCCCGAAAAGACCACCCCCTTCGAATTCTTCCAGTACTGGAGAAACGTGGCGGACGAAGACGTTATAAAGTGCCTGAAAATGCTTACCTTCCTTCCCGTGGAGGAAATAGAAGAAATGGAGAAATGGGAGGGCAGTCAGCTTAACAAAGCCAAGGAGATACTTGCCTACGAGCTTACCTCTCTCGTGCACGGAAAGGAAGAGGGCGAAAAGGCGCTTGAGGCGGCAAGATCACTGTTTGGAGGAAAGGGCGTAAGCGACAATATGCCGGAGTTTGTTCTCGCGTCGGAGGATCTTTCCGAGGGAAAAATCTGTATCGCGGATCTGCTGGTAAAGAGCGGACTTTGTCCTTCAAAGAGAGACGCCAGAACGGTGGTGCAGCAGGGTGGAGCAAGCGTTGACGACAGGAAGATTTCCGACCCCTCGGAAATGATCGAGATAGGCGAGTTTGTGATTGTTAAAAAGGGCAAAAAAAGTATGATCAAGGTGAAAAGATAAAAAAGGTAAGGAAATCGATTTGACGGACGTATATTTTATAAGGCATGCCCAATCCGACAGAACCTTTCACGGCGAAGCGGAGCGCCCTCTTACCAAAGACGGGTTTTCCGACAGCGAAAAAGTTTCGGAAGCTCTTAAGGACAAAGGAATATCCCGTATAATTTCAAGCCCCTATACCCGTGCGTTTCAAACCGTTGAGCCTCTTGCGAAAAAGCTCGCATTGCCCATAGAGATTGACGGTGGCTTACGGGAACGCGGCGCGGGAAAATGGCACGGAGACAGGTTTTTTGACTTTGTACAAAAACAGTGGGAAGACTTCGATTACCGTATCGAGGGCGGGGAAAGCTTAAGGCAGGTACAGGACAGGAATATTGAAGCGCTGAACCGGCTGCTTTGCAAATACGAGGGTGAAACGCTCGCTTTGGCTACCCACGGCACGGCTTTAAGCACTGTAATAAATTATTTTTTTCCGAAATACGGATATGATGATTTCCTTAAAATTGCCGATCTTATGCCTCTTATAGTGAAAATGACGCTTGACTGGGATAAAAACGTGAGCGGTAATGAAAACGGAATAATCTGCACGGATATAAAAGAAATATTTTCGGTAAAAAAGGCTTATAAATAATACAATAAGGTGGTAATCATGAGCCAAGGCTATAAAAACAACCCCAATAAAAGAAACAGACAGGATATAAACAGGCAGGAAACGGAATATCCCTTCGAAAGAGATCAGATAGAACGCCGCCGAAAAAGCGGCGTTAGGGAACAGACGCCCCAAAAGCCCCATAAGGAAAAGCTCCCCTCCACCGTGGAGGAGCAGATTGAAAAGCTTCGGGAGCGCGGCTGTATCGTTGAGGACGAGGAGTTCGCCAAGGAGACCCTCACCGATATAAACTATTTCCGTCTGGCTCACTATTTTTCCCTTTTTCTGGAGGAAGACGGAAAGTACCGCGAGGGAACGAAGTTCCGACAGGTGATGAGGGTTTACGATTTTGATCGTCGCCTGAGAAACCTTCTGATAGAGGTGCTGGAGGAAATAGAAATAACCCTCCGCGCCCACTGCTCCAACTATCACGCCATACGCTACGGCTCCACCGGGTATCTTAACGCCGACACCTTCAGCCACGTACATAAGCACCAGAGCTTTATAAATAAAATTCAAAGACTCATAGACACCAACCGCGACAGCGAAATGGTACAGCACTATCTGAAAAAGCACGGTGGAGAGTTTCCGCTGTGGGTAATAATGGAGCTTTTCAGCTTCGGAATGGTCAACCTGTTTTATTCCGACCTTAAGCCTCAGGATAAAATGGCGATATCCAAGCGGTATTACGGCCTGTCCTCAGGTACCCTTGAAATGAAGCTAAAAATGATGTCCGATTTCCGCAACCACTGCGCTCACTATCACAGACTTTACGACTGGGAAATGGGCGACCTTCATTCCGCCGAGGGGAGCGTTTTTGAGTATATCCTGATAATGAAGGAGATATACCGCCGCCCAAACAAGTGGAGAGAGGGATTTTTAAAGCAGTTCCGAAGGCTTTATTTTGATTATTCGGATATTGTTGATCTCAATTTGCTGGGTTTTCCAGAAAATTGGCTTGAAACGCTGGAGGAAAACGAAAGCGGTGGAGAAGGAGAGGAAGCGGATAAATGAACAGACCCATTACAACATTATTTATGCTGATGTCGGTTGACGGAAAAATAAGCACCGGCGCGTCGGACGATTTAGATGTAGACAAAGATTTTCCCAAAATCGCGGGGGTTTGCGAAGGTTTGCACCAATATTATGAAATAGAGCAAACAACAGATTTATGGAGTCTCAATTCCGGTCGGGTTCAAGCTAAGCTCGGAGCCAATACAAAGAAAATGCCGGATAAAACGCCCGTATCTTTTGTGATAATAGATAACATGCATTTGGATGAAAACGGTATACGGTATTTTTGTGCGTTATCGAAAAATTTTGTGTTGATTACGTCAAATGAAAAACACCCGGCATTTAACATAAAAGAAGAGAATTTTCATATCATACATCAAAAAGAATTATCGCTGATAAATGCGCTTATAAAGCTCAAATCGGAATATGGCTGTGAGAGAATAACGATTCAAACCGGCGGGACGCTTAACGGCTTGTTTCTTCGTGAAAAACTATTCGATTTTGTTGATATTGTTGTTGCTCCGGTTTTGATTGGCGGCAAAGATACCTCTACTTTAATTGATGGAAAATCCTTGTTTTCACAAAGTGAATTGTCAAAATTAGGCGTTCTGAAGCTTCAAGAATGTGTGATTTTGGAGAACTCGTATTTACGGTTGCGTTATGAGGTAATTCGCTGATAAATTTCAATTTGGAGGCCTCTATGAAAGACATATCTCTATGTATTATGACCAGAGAGCTTTGCCACGAATTATATAAAGGTTGGGAGAATGATCCTGACATATATATGGACATGGATTTGTTTGAGCCTTACCAATATAATGAGAACGCAGTAAACAGATATTTTGACTCCAAGCAGGATTCCTCCCGTGTCCTTTTTGCAATTATGAAAGATGACAAACCAATAGGAGAGATTCAACTAAAGCAAATCAATTACAAGAGCAAAGAATGCACATTAAGTATTCATATGCAAAATGACGACGTAAAAGGGCATGGATATGGATCCTGTGCAGAACGGTTAATTTTGCAGTACGCTTTTAATGTTTTGGGAATGGTCGCAGTAAATGCTGATACAGTTATAAAGAATACTCGAAGCCAACACGTTCTTGAAAAAGTAGGATTTCAGTATATAAGAGAGGCGGACGGATTTAAGTATTATCGGTGTGTGTGTGATAAATTTCAGTTTATCGAGGAGATGAACGTAGCAAAATCCCTGCCAAAATCGGGAGTATGACTATGTATCCGCAAGCCCATTTGTCCCCGACACCCCGGCCCGCAAAGGGAAGTCGTCAAGCGGCGGTGTGCCGCACCACCTCACGGGAGTTTCACCCCAACTGCCGTTCTGACAGAGCCGCCCCCATTGTGTGAAGCTGTGGCTGGGCGGGAGTACCATTGTCATTCCGACTGTCATCGCCGTGCCGGGGGCAAACCGGCACTTGCAGGGGGTATTCTCGCTCGGCCCGGTAGGGTGGGGGTCATGGCGTACCCTGCTGCTGTGGCTTATGCTTTCGCACATCGGAACTGATGTACTTGACGAATGCGTGTCCAGTTGTCAAGGAGCATTGAGGGAATATCCCTCAACTCCCTACTACAACTTTCAA
>CATLBH010000013.1 GCA_949878745.1 uncultured Ruminiclostridium sp.
CTGCGTTTCGTCATTTGCTTTGCTGTCGGCGCGTCCTTGCGCCGACTTTGGGCAAATGACCGAACACCTCGTGTGTTAAAATTTCTTGACTTGCGACAGCAAGTCGGCGAAATTTTGCCTTGTCCTCGACAAAATCTGCTCGAAAATCCACGCACCATTCCTATGTGGACAGGTTCTTATTTGCGCTTGAAGCTGCTGTGCCAGATTAAGCGATTCCTCCGGTGAACATGTTCCCGATCCGGTGTCTATTTCCCCGGTTTTTGCCTTTCGCAGCCACATTCCCAATGTCCCCTTCGGTATTCCAAGCTCATCAGCGGCACTTTTGTTTCCGATTTCCTTTGCCAACTTTACTGCTTGCTTCTTGAATTCCTCATCATATTGTTTTACTGTTCCCATTTTTAACACACTCCTCTTTTTTATTATACTTTGTATGTTTTAAATATGTCAAGTTTTATTATACAGTATCAGAGAAAGTTTTGAATGTTTGATTGACAAAAATTTGCAAAAATGATATACTTATTATATGCGTCAAACTCTTTTATTCAATAAAGGAGTTGATCTAATGGGAACGGATCTGAAAGGCAAAAATTTAGGCGTGGGAATAAAGGAAGGACGGTAAATATACTGCAAGATTTACCAACCGTTTTGGAAAACGAGCAGAAAAATACTTTGACATTGTATCAGAAGCAAAAAAATAGTTAACAGAAGCCAGATATGAGAATGTACACAATAATGCTGAACTGTCAAATGGCACTTGATGAAGCGCTGTATCATTTGGCAGACAAAGCCGGTATAAAACGTTTTTCTATGCACACCTTACGTCATACCTTTACCACGAGAGCAATCGAAGCCAATATGAACCCAAAGACCCTTCAAGTAATACTCGGTCATTCCGATGTCAGTATTACAATGAATTTATATGTTTATGTAACAGAAGACGAAAAAATAAAGCAAATGAAAAAGGTTGAAGAGGCGATTTGTATAGGATAAATCATACTTGTGCGGAATTGATGCGGAAGCCTTACGAAAACACC
Organism: uncultured Ruminiclostridium sp.; assembly: GCA_949878745.1. Classification (GTDB taxonomy): domain Bacteria; phylum Bacillota; class Clostridia; order Oscillospirales; family Ruminococcaceae; genus Ruminiclostridium_E. The sequence continues at coordinate 1,035 of CATLBH010000013.1, forward strand.
AAAAAACATTGATAATAAAGGAAACCTGAAAAATTATGAAAATACTCGCGATAGAATCCTCCTGCGACGAAACAGCCTGCGCTTTAGTGGAAGACGGCAGGACGGTAATTTCCAGCGTCGTAGCTACACAAATAGACGAACATAAGCTTTACGGCGGAGTCGTACCCGAAATAGCTTCAAGAAGACACTGCGAAAATATAGTCGGCGTATGCGATGAAGCGCTTAAACAAGCGAGGCTTGAGCTTTCCCAATGTGACGCGGTTGCCGTAACTTATGCTCCCGGACTTATCGGTGCGCTGCTTGTGGGCGTAAATTTTGCGAAAAGCCTTGCTTTGGCAGCAAATATACCGCTCATTCCAGTGCATCATATAAAAGGTCACATAGCCGCCAACTATATAGCACACAGCGAGCTTGAACCGCCTTATTTATGCCTTGTGGCAAGCGGAGGACATTCCCATATCATTAAGGTAAAGGACTATACGGAGTTTGAAACCATTGGCAAGACTCTTGACGACGCGGCGGGAGAAGCGTTTGACAAAGCGGCGCGCTCTATGGGTTTTCCCTACCCCGGAGGGATTCACGTTGATAAAGCCTCAAAGCTTGGCGACGACAAACGCTATAAGCTGCCCATACCTAAAACGGAAAATCCCTACGATTTCAGCTTTTCGGGACTTAAAACCGCCGTTATAAACCTTGTTCACAACGCCGAACAAAAAGGGGAGGAAATAAACGTTAACGACCTCGCGGCCGCCTTTCAGCACACCGTTTGCGGTATACTCACCTCAAAATTCATCAAAGCCGCTCTGGACAACGGTTACAAAACAATAGCCTTGGCGGGGGGAGTCGCCGCCAACAGCGGTCTCAGAAACGCGCTGACCGAACAGGCCAAGCTGCACGGTATGAAGCTGTATATTCCCCCCGTATCCCTATGCGGAGACAACGCCGCCATGATCGGAAGTCAGGCTTATTACGAATACCTTGCGGGAAACATTGCCGACAGCTCATTGAACGCGGTGGCAAGTCTAAAGCTTTAAAATTCAAGAACCTGTATTCCCACTGAACACAGGTTCTTATACTGATTTTTAATCAATCTGTTGACAAACAGATTGATTAAAAATCACGCCCAAAGCACTATTTGCAAATCATTCCGAGTTTTATTTTGTTGCAAATAGTATTAGAAACTGCCCAATAGGAATGATGTGCGGATTTTCGAGCATACTTTGTTGATGACAAGGCAAAAATCCGCAGGCGAGCAGCTTACGCGATAGGCCCGTCAAGGATTTTTAACACACGATGTGTTAGTCAGCGGCAAAATATGCGAAAAGACGTGCGCCAATTCCTATCGGAACAGTTTCTTAAATTATTTCAGCTCTACCACCGTAACCCCCGCTTCACCTTCTCCGTAAACACCGAGACGGTAACTTTTAACAAATTTGCACTGCTTAAGATAACGGTGCACCGCTTCTCTTAAAACGCCGGTTCCCTTTCCGTGGATAATGGTGACTATTTTAAGGCCGCTGAGGATACAGCCGTCCAAAAAACTCTCTACATCCATAACGCCTTCGTCGGCGGTCTTTCCTCTTATGTCCACCTCCATTCCGGAACTTCTGGTGGCGTTGGATTGAATTTGTTTTTTAACACTTCCCTTTACCGGAGCGGAAGTGTTTTTCTTTTCTTCCTCCAATTTCAAATTGCTTACGTTGGTTTTTGTTCTGAGTATTCCCACCATTACGAAGCAATTTCCAGAACTGTCCGGCAAAGAAACCAAAGTTCCCGCCTTGTCGATATCGTTAAGTCTTACTTTGTCGTTCAGCTTCAGCGGACGCGGTAGCTTATAATTTTCGGTTTTTCTCTCGGAAACGGGATTGGCGGTATCGTACATTCTATTCAAAGCGGTATTTACTTTTGAACGTGAGCTCTTGACCTTTTCCGCGAAATCCGCCGCTTCCTTTTCCTTGCGCAGCTTTTCAAGATTTTCCATAAGAAGGTCGGCTTCAAAACGCACCTCTTCCACAATGCTCATCGCCTTTTCACGCGCCTTTGAAATTTCAAATTCCTTGGCTTTTTCCGCTTCGAGTCTTTCCTTCTCCATCTGTTCCGTAAGCTGTTTGGTTTTTTGCTTTTCATCGGAAATATCCGCCTTTAACCGCTCAAGTTCCTGTCTCGATTTTTCCAAATCCTCAACTACCCGCTCAAAATGCTTATTTTCATCGCTGACAAGCGCTTCGGCGCTCTTGATTATGTCCTCGCTCATTCCAAGACGTTTAACAATAGCGAAGGCGTTGGATTTTCCCGGAACGCCGATTATAAGCTTATATGTGGGTTTTAATGTCGCTACGTCGAATTCGCAGCAGGCGTTTTCAACTCCCTCCTCTTCAAGAGCGAACATTTTCACTTCCTGATAGTGGGTGGTGGCTATTATAAAACAGCCGTTATTTTTCAGAGTTTTCAGAACAGAAACAGCCAGCGCCGCGCCCTCTACAGGATCCGTACCGGAACCGAGCTCGTCCAGAAGGATCAGGGACTTTGAACCGCAGCTTTTCAAAATGCTGATTATATTATTCATATGAGAGGAAAAGGTGGACAGGCTTTGCTCGATACTTTGCTCGTCGCCTATGTCAACACGTATGTCAGAAAAAATTCCGACCTTGCTTCCGTCCGAAGCGGGTATCATAAGGCCGCACATCGCCATAAGGGTAAGAAGTCCCGCCGTTTTTACGGAAACGGTCTTTCCGCCGGTATTGGGGCCGGTGATAATAAGACAGCTGTAATTTGTCCCAAGTTCAATTGTAACGGGGACGGCGGTATCTCTGTCAAGAAGAGGATGCCTGGCTTTGTTCAAAAACAGCATAGGCTGCTCCGTAAGCTCGGGAGCGGAAGCTTTCATCTTCGCTCCGAGATTGGCTTTAGCGAAGAAAAGCTCCAATTTCATTGCGTTTTCATAACCCGTTTTTATATCCTCCGCCCGCTCGCCCGCTCTTTCGCTTAGGCTCCTGATTATGCGCTCGATTTCAGCCTGTTCTTGGGCTTCCAGAACGCGTATCTCATTATTCGCCTCCACAACGCTTATTGGCTCGATAAACAAAGTTGCTCCGCTGGAGGAAACGTCGTGGACAAGGCCGTTGATTTCGCTTTTGTGCTCGACCTTTACCGGAACGACAAAGCGGCCGTCGCGCTGGGTTATCAGGCTTTCCTGAAGATATTTCTGGGTATCCTTACTTTTTATCAGCTTGTTAAGCTGCTCCCTTATATTAGCGCCTTGACGCGCGATAGAGCGGCGTATACGGGATAGCTCCGGGCTGGCACTGTCGGAAATCTCTTCCTCCGATACAATGGCGTTGGCAATGGCGTCCTCTAAGCTTTTATCGGGAACAAGGAGCTCGAAATACTCGTTAAGGCTGCTTTCCATCCCCGAACACTGTGAATACCAGGAACAAAGCCCGGATATTTCCCTTAACACAGCCGCCACGTCCAACAGCTCCCTTAGGGAAAGCACTGCTCCGTCCGACGCTCTCTTTACGCTTCCGCAGACATTTTTTATATTACCGAAACGCGGCGTACCGAATTTGCCCGACAAAACAAAAGCGTCGTCGGTTTTGCGAAGCAGATTTCCGCATTCCTCCAAATCAAAAACGGGGTCGATCTTAAGACACCGTTCCTTGCATTCATCGCTCCACGCTTCCTCGGAAAGAAGCGCGAGAACCTTATCAAGCTCTAATTTTCTGTATTCTTTTTTCATTTTTTGACCGTACCTTTTCTTAAACAGTCTAATACTATCCATTTAAAACTGTTTCTATCCTAAATTTTTAGAACCTGTCCACATAGGAATGGTGCGTGGATTTTCGAGCAGATTTTGTCGAGGACAAGGCAAAATTTCGCCGGCTTGCTGTCGCAGGTCAAGAAATTTTAACACACGAGGTGTTCGGTCATTTGCCCAAAGTCGGCGCAAGGACGCGCCGACAGCAAAGCAAATGACGAAACGCAGTCATCGGCAAAATCTGCCGAAAAGACGCGTCCAATTCCTATGTGGACAGGTTCTTATAATATTCCAATGTTTTAAAGCTTCTTCCCAGCTGAGACAGCAGATAATCCTCCGCCAAAAACGAAAATTCCTCCCGCGTTTCCCCCTTGAGAGTAAAACCGTATACTTTTTCCGACGGCGAATACAGCACAAACCGCATTGTGTGCAATAGATCGGGCAAAAGCGCCTTAAGCTCTTCATCTTCCTCCGACTCTTCCAGGCATTCTTCGCATATCAGATTGTTTTTCTCCAAAGAAAAAAGCATATCTCCGTTCAGATAACGCCCGCACCCGCGGCAGGCTCTCAGATCGGGCGGAAAACCCAGCATTGCGGCGATTCTGAACTCAAAGGCTCCCTTTATTATTTCACAGTCCGCATTTTCCTTTTCAAGCTTATAAAGCGTTATCGCAAAAAAACGCAGGATATCCTCTCCGCTTTGTTCGGCGGCGGAGGTGTATTTTATTATGTCGGCAAAATATACGGCAAGGCTGAATTTTTTAAGATCGGAGGAAAGGCCGAAAAAGCTGCATTTAGGTTCGGCGCTGTTGACGGAATAATGAAGATTTGTCTTGTTGAAGCAAAATTTCGAATAAGAAAACAAGCCCACGGAAGAAGCGTTTTTGCTGTTCACCTTTTTTACTCCGTGAGCGGTCGCCTCAATGACTCCGTATTTATCCGTCAGAACATCTAAAAAACAGTTGTTTTCCCCTATGTCCCGCTTCCCTATAACTATCCCCTCAACGGTAACAAGCATCAGTCCTCCGCTCCCAATCCCATTTCAAGAATAAAAGCCTCTTTGTTGCGCCAATCCTCCTTTACCTTTACCCATATTTTTATATTTACCTTTGTTTCAAAATAATCCTCTAAATCGGCTCTGGCTATGGTTCCTATTTTTTTGAGCATTGCCCCCTGCCTGCCTATAAGCATACCCTTATGAGAAGCCTTTTCGCATATTATTACCACCCCAAGATCCACGATATTCTCGCCCCTGTTGGTTTTTGTCTCTTCAAGGCTTTCTATTTGTACCGCCACCCCGTGAGGAATTTCCTCCCACATTGTGCGGAGTATTTTTTCCCTCACTATTTCGGCCAGCCATATTTTTTCGGGCTGATCCGTAGGAAGATCATCGGGGAAATAATGTGGCGCTTCTTTGGCGAACTTGTCCACCGCGGGTAAAATCAACTCGGTATTTACACGGTTTCTAACGCTTATGGGAATAATTTCCGAAAAATCGTACAGCTTTGAAAGTCTGTCGATTACCGATAAAAGCTCGGATTTATCCTTTAAAAGATCCACCTTATTTATCAGCAGTATAACATTGAGTTTTCTTGATCTGAAGCTTTCTATAAGCTCCTCTTCCGTTTTAGAAATCCTTTTTGTGGCGTCCGTCATCAAAATGGCAACGTCTACGTCCTCCATACTGTTTTTTACGGACTTTATCATTTCCTCCGAAAGCTTGGTTCTCGGCCTGTGCATACCCGGAGTGTCTATAAAAACATACTGAGTATCGCCCTTGGTGAGAATTCCGTTGATTTTTGTACGGGTGGTCTGAGGCTTTTCGCTGACAATAGCCACCTTTTCTCCCACAAGCAGATTCATAAGGGAGGATTTGCCCGCGTTGGGACGACCCGTTATCGCAATAAAAGCTGATTTAGTCATTATTTATCTTTCCTTTAATATTCCTTCTTTTTCCGGAGGTAACAAATACCACCGCGATTGCGGAAAACCCGATAAACATAAGCAAATTTGTCCATTCGCCAAGAAACAGCAAAATAAGCTTAATACGCTCTATGTCAAAAAACAGCACAGCGCCCACTGCCATGGCCATAATCGCCGACAAAAGCACCGCTCCCGCCGCCGCGTCCTTCGCCACCTTCGCCAAGGGGCTGTATTTCGGGGAAACCTTGTCCACGATAACCTCAATGGAAGTATTCAAAATCTCAAATATCATCACGAGAGCGCAGGTTATAATCAATAAGACGATCTCTGTTTTCGTAAAATCGTAAAAAACCGAAAAGAAAGCCACATACAGTACTACAACCATATGTATCCTCATATTTCTTTCATGCCACATTACAAAAGAAATTCCCTTAAATGCGCATTTAAAGCTGTTTATCAGACTGAAACGCTTCTCCATTCAAAACCTCGTTTTTGCCCGTTTATCGGTATATGCCAAGTCGCCTCAGCACCCTTTCCTGTTTGTCGAACATTATTTTTTCCTCTTCCGCGCTTATCTCATGATCGTATCCGAGAAGATGGAACATCGAATGAGTGGCGAGAAAGCACATTTCCCTTTCAAAAGAGTGGCCGTACTCCCTCGCCTGTTCCCTTGCCCTTTCCGCCGAAATCACTATATCGCCGAGAATAACACGGCCGGTTTCCGGATCCACGTCAAACTCGTCCTCTTCGCTCATGGGAAAAGAAAGAACATCGGTTACATAATTCTTTCCGCGATACTCCGCGTTAAGCTCTTTTATTTCCCCGTTTGTAACCGTGGTTAACGAAACCTCGGCCTTTTCCGTTATGCCCTCTTCTTCGAGAGCGGCCTTGCAGCAGCTTTTTATTTTTTTCAGCAGGGACAGAGAAAGCTCCGACTTTGCGCTGTCGGACAGAATAAGCCTTACCTTTTCTTTTTCGCGAAAGCTGTGTATCAGGGAGCAAGCCGAATATACAAGCACTCCCGTCCATATGGCAATCTTAAAAAGATTTATTATTTTTTCGGCGTCGCCTTTTTTCATTTTTACAGTCCGCCTTTCTGCGAAAGGCACCAATGCGGTTATGAAAAGGTGCTTTCGCTAAAATGTTCAATATTGATATAATGCAGTTGAGGGAAACGGTCAACCACAGAAACCGAGGAGGAAAATGGCGGGGCTGAATAGCGGCACCCCCGCATTTTATATGGTTCGGTTTTCCGTTAAAGCATCAATGAATGGCGCAAATAAGCAGCCCGCAAACTTATCTCTTTCAAATCAACTCGATTTTGCCGGAAAACCGGTCAATGCCGTTATATTGGAGGTATGTATATAGATGGCCAAATATTAGTGCTTAGGGTTCAATCTTTAATCAAGTCTACACCCCGATTAAAGATTGGTATAAAACCCACAAAAATATCCCGTATCGGCTCCTTTTTGAAGCCGCTCCTTGTACAGATTGCCAACGCTTTGATATATTCCAAAAAACACCCCGAATTTCGGGAACGATATCGCTGAATCAAAGCTCGACGCGGACACAAAAAGGCAATCATCGCTGGTTGCCGTATGCTCCTGACAGCTATCCGAAAGATACTCCCCAAACTTGAGCAATACTCCGCTAAAGGATATCTCGCCGACAAGCTGACCGAACATTCCGTCGTTATATCCAAATCCGAGAGCCTTGCTCTCCTAAGGAAACACGGTCATATCTTCAAAGACGAAATCGTTAATGAAATTGGTTAGTTGACCTTTCAATTACTTTTTTCTCCGCTTAAGGGGGTGTTTCTGTGCGCCCTTTTTTCAAGTTGGCTTATATTTTGTATTTTCAAGATGCTCTCCCAAATCAAAACATTTTGTATTATAATCAGTATAACACAATCCTCGGACACTGTCAATTATTTTAGAACGTATTTTCTTTACCGTCCTTGACATAAGCAAAATTATATGTTAAAATTTATAAGATGAATAATAGCGAATCCTTTTAAAACTGCGGATATTACGTCAGTTTAAAAAGAATCGGTATAAAAACACGCGGTTAAGGCCGAGCCTCAAGAAATGGCGGTGGGATAAAATGCTGAAGAAACACAACCGAATTCTGACGATTATAAACATAATCCTGCCCGTTTTGATGGCAGCGGGGGGCGCGGTTCTTTTTCTGCAAAATTACCTTTATACCGATACGGAAAGAGTACACAGATTTTCCGACACATCGGCCGGGGAATCAAAATTCGTCTTTGACGACATAACCGTGGAAATAACCAAAAGAGGAGGGGATTCCGGCTCCTGGCTGAGTGATGAAATGGCCGACGAAAACGGGAACGTTTTATATACAAACGCCGTGGGCACAATATACGAAATGATAGTTACAAACAATTCTCCCGATACCGTGATCGAATGGACAGCTTCCTTGTACATTCCGGAGTTTATGTACTTAAACAACACCTGGAACGGTGATTTCGAGATACACCAGAATGTGAAAAACGGAACCGAAAAGGTTCAGACGCTTGATCTCGCCAATTATTCAAGATATGATATCACACTTGACTGCTCCATTTGCTCGGTGGGGCCTTTGCTCCCGCTGAACGAGGGGGATTATTTTGTGTATTATCCCGAAGCCGATCTTTACGAGGTGCCGATTCCCCCGAAACGGGAAGCGGCCGAAAAAGAGAACGGTATAACGGTTGGATTTATTCTCTACCTTCCCGAAAAAGAGATGAATTATACCGCCGACTTTTCCGACGGAGAGATACGTTACCGCTTACAGGCCGATGTTTTTAAGAATCCGCTCTTTTGGGTTTTGGGGGCAATCACCGTCGTTTGGATCAGCTGTTTTCTTGCCCTTATAATAGTTAAGGCGAATCTCAGACGGCTTATAGAACAGCAGAAGAGAGACGAAAAAACGATAGAACAGACCATGCAGACTATCGTCAATTTTATCGAGGCTAAGGATCCCAGCACAATGGGACATTCCCTCCGCGTGGCGAGATACTCCAGAATGATCGCCGAAAAAATGAACTTTTCCGAATACGACTGCAAACGCATTTATTATATCGCGCTTATGCACGACTGCGGCAAAATATACATTCCCGACGAAATACTCGGTAAGCCGGGAAAACTTACGGAAGAAGAATTTGAAATAATGAAAAAACACACCGTCTACGGCGGAGAGATACTTCGTGATTTTACCTCCATAGAGGGTATAGCTATGGGAGCGCTGAGTCATCACGAGCGATATGACGGAAAGGGTTATCCCCACGGTCTGGCGGGGGAGGATATTCCTCTTATAGCGCGCATTATTTGCGTATCCGATTCCTTTGACGCCATGAACAGCCGCCGCTGTTACAGATGCAGCCTTCCCACGGAGGTTATATTCAACGAATTGCTAAGCAATAAAGGAACGCAATTCGATCCCAATGTTATCGACTGTCTTTTGTCCATTATAGAAGAGGGAGCGATCACGGTATCGGGAAACGAAGGCGGAAACGGTTCCGTTTGATAAAATTACACCCTAAGCACTATCTGCAAATAACATTACAACCCCCTTATATAGCCTATCCCCATAGAACAGGTTATATAAGGGGATTGTCCGTAATTAAAAGTTTTCCAACAGGGATTTATAAAACTCGCAGTAATCGCTTCTCCCCTCCGCCGTAAAAGTCATAGCCTCCCGAGGGTGCCTGTTAAGCTGTCCTGTAAAAAGGTACTGCAAATCATAGCCCCACACGATCCCCTGCTGCTTCAACGGAATCATATACCTTTCAATAAACTCAAGCAGACTGTAAAGGCTGTACTTCGGGTTTTTCAGAAAGCCCAAAAGCAGCTCCATAGCGCAGTTTCCCGCTCCCCTTCCCATTCCCGAAGCGGTTGCGTCCACATAGGAAACGCCGTAGGACAATGTTTCAATGGTGTTGGCAAAGGCGAGATTCTGATTGTTGTGTCCGTGAAAGCCCACCTTCTTGCCGTTCTTTTCTGCGATTTCAAGGTATTCCTTCGCCAGCTCCGCCGCGTTTTCGGGATAAAGGGAGCCGTAGCTGTCCACAAGGTAAATGACGTCCACCGAGGAAGCGCAGATCATCTCCAAGGCTTCCTCCACCTGATTGGAGTTGCACTGGGATATCGCCATAATGTTGCAGGTTGTTTCGTATCCCAGATTATGAAGATACTCTATCATCTCAACCGCCGCGGGGATCTGATGAATGTAACAGGCGACTCTCACCATATCCACAACGCTTTCGCATTTGGGCAGAAAGTCGGTTTTATAGTCGCAGCGCCCCACGTCCGCCATAACCGCTATCTTCATATCCGATACGTTTTCCCCGACTATTTTTCTAATATCTTCCTCATCGCAGAATTTCCACTTTCCGTAATCGGTTTTTTTAAAAAGATTTTTGCTTGCTTTATATCCGAATTCCATATAGTCCACGCCGCTTTTTACGTTGGATTTATACAGCTCGGTGACAAATTCGTCTGAAAATTCAAAGTTGTTGCAAAGTCCGCCGTCTCTTAAAGTTGCGTCAAGAACCTTTATATCGGCTCTCACGCTCATTAAATTACCTTTTCTCGCTGCCATTTCTGTTATCTCCTGTATTTTGTTCTTTCCTGTTCTTTTTCTTTTTTGCTTTAGCGATTTAAAGCAGATTAGTGACTTTTTATATTATAACACGGGAGATGGGTTTTGTCAACCGATTTTATAAGAAAAATTTTACACGAAAAAAGTGTGGCTCAATTATTTGTCGTATTTGCCGCGTCTCGAATTTGGACGCCTATTTTTTTATCCGCCCGCCACTTGGGCGCTTCGCCGTCGTCGCCCCAATATTCGTCGACGGACGTAATCTTATCGCCTTCGGTTCTTATAAACGAAACAACGTGAAAGGAAAGACTTCCGTCGGAAGAGTATACGTTAACGGCGGAAATAAAAAGGTTTTCCAGCTTCTCCGCCCGCTCGATTTTTCCCTCCCATTTCCCCGGATATTCGCAATTGACCCCGATAAATTCTTCGGCGGTAAAATGTTCGTTAGTATTGTGCCAATTTACGTAAGCGTCTTTATGAAAAAATTTTTTCATTGCCTGCGCGTCCTGTTTCAACACCGCTTCCCAATAGGCTTTTAAGTCCATTTTTTCTTTTCCTTCTCAAAAATGTTATTTCATTACAACCTTCCAATCGCCGCCCTCGACAATATATTGAAATTCGTTTAGGCTGTCGCTCAACATAACCTGAATAAGCTCATTAAAATCATCTACCAGATTCACACTCGACAGTTCGTCTTTTTTTATCCAATACATATCCCCTTCATCCGAAGAAATAAGTTTTCCCTCAAATTTATCCGCGACAAAAAGAAAAACAATATATCTTCCGTTTTCTATGGGAAACTGCTTCACTCCGCAAAGCCTGGGATTTAAAACTGTCAATCCCGTTTCTTCCTTCATTTCGCGCACTACCGCGTCCACAATCGACTCTCCCGCTTCAATATGTCCGCCCGGCAGCGTATATCCTTTCCAATCTTTTTTCACTCTGTTTTGAAGCAAATATCTGTCGTCATTATGCAGTAAGCATAATACTGTCAATTCGGTGTTTTCTGTTTTTGACATAAATAATATCCTTATTTATTATTTTTTTCTGTAACCCGCCTTATAAACGCGCCTTTCGGATACTCCCTTTCGCACACGGCCGTCAGCTTTTCGGTAGCCCTGTTGGCCGTTTTTATCTCCTCGTTATCCGAATTGTACATTGCGGAGGGTCTAAACTTAACCGGTGCGCTCCCCGGCATCAATACCTCCAGATCGTCGTCAAGGGTAAAATAATTTCTTTGGGTTAGGAGCAATTTTCCGTTCTCGTACCCGTCGATTACCCCCACAAAATCACAGCTTCTCAGATATCCGCTGTTTTCGTATATCTGCGAAGCGTCGTATTTTCCGAAATAAAAGCCGGTGCAGTAATCACGGTGACTGACGGTGAAAACCTCTTCCCTTACCCATTCGGGAAGCGGCTTTTTCTCTTTCGCGCAATTTAAAGCCTCCCGATAGGCGTTGGTCACGGTGGCCACATAATAGGCGGATTTTGCCCTGCCCTCTATTTTAAAGCTGCTCACCCCCGCGTCGATAAGCTTGTCCAAATGCTCTATCATACACATATCTCTGGCGTTAAGTATATATGTCCCGCCGTCGTTCTCAAACACGGGGAAAAACTGATTCGGCCGTTTTTCCTCCATTAAAGCGTATTTCCAACGGCAGGGCTGGGCGCACTCTCCCCTGTTGGCGTTCCTTCCCGTCATATAAGCGGACAAAAGACAGCGCCCCGAGAAGGAAACGCACATCGCCCCGTGAACGAAGGCTTCTATTTCCATATCCGGAGGTATCTTGTCCCGTATCGCCTTAATCTCTTCGAGCCCGATTTCCCGCGAGAGAACCACCCTTTTTGCTCCCATTTTATAAAGCTCCGAAGCGGCGGCATAGTTTACAATGCCGAACTGGGTCGACATATGTATTTCAAGGGAGGGGGCGTATTTTTTCGTCAGGGACAGTATCCCCAGATCACAGATTATCGCCGCGTCCGCTCCCGCCGCCTCCGCGTTTTTTATAAATTCGGGAAAAGCGTCGATTTCGGCGTTGTCGGGGAGGGTGTTTACCGTGAGATACACCCTTGCTCCCGCCTTATGGGCAAGCTCCGAAGCCCTTTTCATAAGATCAAAGTCAAAATTCTTTGAAGCGGCTCTCATTCCGTAGCCCTTCCCCCCCAGATAAACCGCGTCGCAGCCGAATCTCACCGCCGCCTCAAGACATTCGAAATCACCCGCGGGTGAAAGCAATTCAAGCATATAGCCACCCTTTCAATTTTTTAGCCTTCGCCGTAAGCCCTCTTGAAGCAAATCAGGCAAGCCCGGCCAGCACAAGATTTTCCTCGTGCTCCTCAAGAGTTCTGGCGTAAAAGGTCTCTCCCGTTTCCTCGTTGGCGCAGAAGTAATAGTAATCGGTGGATTCCGCGTCAAGCACCGCGCCGATAGCGTCCATTCCCGGGTTGCAGATAGGCCCCGCGGGAACCCCGTCGCACTCGTAGGTGTCGTAAGCGTTGGAAATTGTCGCCAAAGAGGTGACAAGACCGTAATCCTTATAATAAGGCTCGATAAAATCCTGAACGTAAAATACCGTAACGTCCGACTGGAGCTTTGAAAAGTCCCCTCCCACCTTAAGGCGGTTGAGAAATACGGAGGCCACCTTTCTCATATCCTCCACATTGCTTACCTCCGACTGTACCATTGAGGCGAGGGTTATAAGCTCGTCGAGAGTGAGCCCCATGGCGTTCATCTGCTTATACATCGTCTTGGTTATTTTCGAGTTGAAGTTGGAATATATCTTGCTTGCCGCTTCCTCCGCCTGTTTGGAGGTATCCACCTCCCCTTCGGGATCCGCTTTCAGCTCGCGGCATTCGTAAAATTCGTACTTATCCGGGAAAAGATAGCCCTCAAGCTGATTGAATTTCAAGGAGCTGGGCGTAACTCTCCGCTCAAAATCATACTTGTCCATCTTCTCGCGGTAGAATTTTTCAAAATCCTCCGCCCGACAAACAAAATTGTCCTCAAGAAGACGACCTATTTCTATTGCCGTCATACCCTCGATAATGGTAACCTCAACCGTGGACTTTCCGACTCCCGAAGGCAAAAGAGTGTCTATTATGGTGCTGTAATTCATAGACGAGGATAAAACAAATTCTCCCCCCTCAAAGCTGTCTCCGCTGTGTCTCCACCCCTTGTCCTTGCTCTTATAATTAAAATAAAGCTTGAAAAATTCGGGCTCCTGTACGATCCCGCTTTCCTTAAGGGCGCGAGCCACCTGTTCCACCGTGGGATTTTCGGGAATCTCCACCGATACCTCAAACTCGCTGTTCTCCATTCCACCGAAATCGGTTATTATGTCGTACAGCTTAGTGCCCAGCTTTACGCCGAAAAAGATCACCGCCGCCGAAACGGCTACCCCCAAGAAAATACGAATAACCGTTTTTCTGGTCTCTCTCTGCTTTTTAAGCTGCTTCTGAGCTTCGCGGGCGCGCCTTAAAGCCTTATCGGATATGGGCTTCTCGGTTTCTTCGTCAAACTCAATATCGTGAAGCTCCTCCTCGTCCATTTTCTCCGATTCGTCTGTATGTCCGGCGTTAAGGCTGTCGGAAACGGCGTTTTGCCCGTTTTTTCCCGAGCCGAAAAGCTCCTCGCGAAAAACGCTGGTTTTATCCATATCGGAGGGCGCGTCGTTATGTTCCTCTTTTTGCCTGCGTTCCTTATTTCGCGAGAGTATTTCGGATAATTCGTCCTTTTCCCGTCTTTCGTCGTTGTTGTCCATTTCAGATCATTCCCTTCTCTTGAAGAAGCGCTGAACCGGGAGTTAATAAGGTAATGCTCTTATAACGCCCTTCTCGGTCACTATTATGTCTACGGCTTTGTCGCGCTCGTCGGGAACGAAATCCCTTATGTTTTCCTCGAAGCAAAGCCCGATTTTCACACATTCGTTTTTTTCAAAAAACCTGTCGTAATAACCTTTGCCGTACCCTATCCTGTATCCTCGGCGGTTAAAGCAAAGGGCGGGAGTAATACATATGGTGTACGGTCCGATTTCCGCGTCCTTACAGTATTCCTTCGGTTCGTATACGGAAAAAGCACCTTTTTCCAGATCCTTTTCCCCCGTAATGTATTTAAACGCCATTTCATTGCCCCGACACAAGGGCGCCGCCACCTTTTTCCCCGACAAAAGAGCGTAAGAGACTATCCCGTCGGTGTATATTTCCTCTTTTTTATTTATATAGCAAAATACGCTTTCGGCTCTCTTAAACTCCTCCGTTGAAAAAAGCCTTTCCGCCGTCTTAAGTGACAACTCCCCTCTTTTTTCTTCGGAAACAAGCTTTCTCGCCTCCAAAAGCTCTTGCCGCAGAAGGCTTTTTATCTGCATTGCAAAGAAGCCTTTATCCTGTCGGCGGTCTCCTTGCCCTTAAGGCATTCCAGAAGCTTAAACCCGAACTCCTGAGCCACTCCCGCGCCCTTGGCGGTAATAACGCGGCCGTCCCTGCACACGAAATCATCGGACACCTTGGCACAGTCAAGCTGTTCCTCGAAGCCCGGGAAGCAAACGGCCTCTTTTCCTTTCAGTATCCCCATATGCCCCAGAATAGAGGGGGCGGCGCAAATGGCGGAAACGTACTTATCGCCGTTAAAGCAGAATTCCACGGCTTTCCTAACATTGGCGTTCTTTTCAAGATTAAGCGTTCCGGGCATACCTCCGGGGAGTATCACCATTTCAAGCTTATCGTCGAGAGTTATCTCGCCGTCGGTGAGGTCGGCGCACACGCTGATGCCGTGAGAGCCCGTAATGATCTCTTCTCCCACTCCCACAACGGTCACCTCACAGTCTCCCCTGCGGAGGATATCGATGGGGCAGAACGCCTCCATTTCTTCAAATCCGTCTGCCAAAAAACAATATACCATAACGATTCCTTTCTTTAGTCTTTAAAAATTATACGAAATTTTTCTTCCATAAACGCGGGGTGATAGGACAGCTTGGCTTTTCTGAGATTTTCCTCTCCCACGTCCTCCTCGCGGTTTATATACTTGTAATCGGAACAGCGTCGGCTCACAAACTCGCGGTTTATCATAGGATAAGTTCCGTCGTAATCGGAGAGCGCCTTTTCAACATGTACGTCAAAGGTGTCCCCGTTTATACCCTCTCCGAAGGTAAAAGCCACGGGCTTCCCCTCCACCTTCAAAAGTCCGCCGACAAATCCCAGCTTATCAAAGTACTCAAGCCCCTTTTTACAGGCGAACAGCTCCTGTTCAAGAGAAGGATCGCCGCTTCCGGAGTTTTCCTCTCTCCATTTTTCCAGCACCGTTTCACATTCCCCGACGTTTTCTCCCGATATATCCTCGTAGCTCCAGTCGTTTTGTACAAAGCGGTTGATAAAGTTCCTTTTGGAGTGATATTTTTTCCCGATAAGGGTGGACAAATCCTCGAAATTGTAACAGTAATCGTAAAAATCGGGGTTTGAATAAATCTCCAAATCGTCGCCGTAGGTTTCCTTGAGATACTCCATTCCGCTTTTGGGGGAGCTGCCGAAGCAAAGGCGGCGCCCCTGTGAGCGGCTGTAATTTCGGAGCTCCTCCACGATCTCCTTGAAATCGCCCCTTCCCGAAGGATAGAAAAATTCCCCCTCGCTGCTCACAATATAAAAATCCTTGTAAAAAGCTACCTTTATATTAAAAGGCTCGCTCCAGATAAAATTGTTCCCGAAGGTATATTCACAGCCTCGATAGCCCGAATAGGACAAAAGCTCCTTCGCCCGCTCTCTGTCCTCTATTTTTATGTCTCTGAATTCCAGCATAAATTATTTTAACAATTCCTTTATTTTTAATATTACAGTCCGATGTATACTGTCAATCGACAGCGGCTCCCCGTCTTGGGCACAGGGGATCATTATCCAGCCTTCCTTTTTCGCCACATATTCCGCCGCGCTTCGGCATTCGTTCATAAACCGAAGATTGCTCTCGTGAATATCCAGCTTTTTTTCGTCCCCACCATAGCGCTTTAGAAGAAGCTTTCTCGAAATATCCGTTGGCATATCGAGAAAAAGTGTGGCGAAAGGCTTCGGCATTCCGAATTTATTATACTCCATATCGTACAGCCAATTCAGATATTCCTCCCATTTTTCCTTGGGAAGCTTAGTCATCTGGTACATTGCGTTGCTGCTCACATATCGGGCGGATATAACGGTTCTTCCCTCTCTTATGTCTTGTTCCCAATCGGTTTTATAGCTTGTATACCTGTCCACGGCGTAAAAACAACTGGCGGAATAGGCGCTGACGGATTTGTCCTCTTCGCCGTATTCGCCGTTAAGATAGCTTTTCACTATTTTTCCCGACGGCGAATCGTAATTGGGGAAGGTGATATATCTGAAATCGGGATAAATCTTTTTTAAAAGCTCTATCTGAGTGGTTTTTCCGCCCCCGTCAAGACCTTCTATTACTATAAGTTTTTTTTCCAAAAAAATGTTCCTCGTTTCACGGGCAAAATACGGCGTCTGACCGACGCCGACCCATATATTGTAATTTTACCACAAATTTCCCTTTTAGTCAAGTTCCGCCAGCTGTCTTTCTATATTTATAATGGGAACCGCTTTTTTGTCAAGAGCGCTGATCCCGCTGACCGTCATTTCGCGGATCTGTCTGTCGGAAAGCCTGAATTTATACGGCGCCGCCAGATCGAAAATAAGCGTGTTTCCCGCCGGATTTTTAACCACGCGAAAATCGTGTATGGAAAGTCCCTCGTCTATTTCCTTCACCGCTTTCTTTACCGCCCTGAAAAGCTCCGCGGTTTCCTCGTCGTCTATGTCCACCGGGTCTATATGGATAGTTACGCCGCAGCCGAATTTTTCCTTGAATTCCGTTTCGATACCGTCCACAAGGGTGTGAGCG
Organism: uncultured Ruminiclostridium sp.; assembly: GCA_949878745.1. Taxonomy (GTDB): domain Bacteria; phylum Bacillota; class Clostridia; order Oscillospirales; family Ruminococcaceae; genus Ruminiclostridium_E. The sequence continues at coordinate 18,194 of CATLBH010000013.1, forward strand.
TCGGAAAGGGGCATTGATGAGGTGACCTCCGCGTGAAAGGAAATAAAGGTGACTCCCACTCCGTAATTATGCACGATCAGGTCGTGCATTCCGATTATTCCCTCATAAGAATTCACCGTGTTCTTTATATCCTCCACCAGCTCCTTTTCGGGCATCTGTCCCATAAGCGGCGAAAGGCTTTCCTTGGCGGTCTTAAGCCCCGACGCCACTATAAAGGCGGAAACCAGAAGACCCGCCCAGCCGTCTATGTTAACGTCAAAAATAACGCTCGCCGCCATTCCCAAAATAACGGCGGCCGTAGCGGTCACGTCGGAAATACTGTCGGCGGCGGTGGCTTTAAGGGATACCGAGTTGATTTCGGTTCCCAGCTTTCTGTTGAAAAAAAACATCCAAAGCTTAACCATCACCGACGCGAACAGTATCCCAAAGGTTAAACCGCTTATCTCCGGCTCTTCGGGAACCATTATCTTGTCGAAGGAGCTCTTGGCGAGCTCCACCCCCATAAGGGCGATGATAAAGGAAATAATAAGACCCGACACATATTCCGCTCTTCCGTGACCGAAAGGGTGTTCCCTGTCGGGAGGGGTCATAGCTATCTTAAAACCCACCATATTTACTATGGAGGAGCCCGCGTCGGAAAGATTGTTGACCGCGTCCGCCACCACCGACACCGCTCCCGAAAGTATTCCCGCGACAAGCTTTCCCGTGAAAAGAAGAAGATTCAGTATTATGCCCGTTACCCCCGACAGAAAACCGTATTTCTTCCGGGTATCCGGAGTATCCTTCGCGTTTTTTCCTATAAAAATTTTTATTAAAAATTCAGTCATAACAAATCTCCGTGTCCCGCGCTGTCTGCGCGCTGTACAAATACCGTTTACGTCTTACGTCGGCTTAAAGCGTATCTATTGAGAAAGCGATAATATAAATTATTCTAATTTTACTATAATAAAACCTGTTTGTCAAATAAAATTTTCCACAAAATACTTTTATACATACGCCCCGATAAAAAGGCGCCGAAAAAATCCATAAACCCTAAATTCTTCCTAAAATCTTTAAAAAAACTATTGCATTTTTCCCAAAACTGTGTTATAATGTAATGCGTGTCAATACAAAAGCTTCTCTAAGGCTTTATATAAAATCAGGACAGATCAAAACAGGAAGGAAGATTTTTAAATGTCAGTTTTAGAAATAGTTGCGGCGATACTGCTGATCTTAGCGTGCGTTTTTATCATTCTTGTGGTACTTATGCAGGATTCCAAGCAGGGTATGTCTCAGGCCATTTCGGGTGCCAGCGGAGACAACTACTATCAGAAAAATTCGGGCAGAACAAAGGAAGCCAAGCTTGCCCGTATGACAAAAACGGCGGCCGTACTGGTATTTATAGTGGCTTTGCTGGTTAACCTTATCACCATTTACGGCTGGGGAAAATCCGACGGAAGCCAGACTTCCACCACCACTCCCTCAGTAACCACCACCGTCGCCGATGATACGTCGGCCGAAGACACAACGCCCTCCGAAGATACGGCGTCGGGCGAAGATACCTCGGCGGAAGATACCACAACACCCGCGGCTGAATAATAAAATCAAGGGGCGATTTTTCGCCCCTTTTAAGTTATTGCTCCCAAATAACGGGAGTTTAGCTTATCCGACCCTATTTTTATTTACGAAAGGACAAGCCAATGCGTACCGATATCAGAGAGAAAATATTTGTTTTGCTGTATGAAAAAGGAGAGAAAGGGCTTACCGAGCCGGAAATAATTTCCCTCATAGGAAAAAAGAAGGACAATAAAATAATCAGCAGAGAGCTGGAGGATATGAAGCGCTTTAAAGTGCTGAATTACTCCAAACTCCGCTATTCCCTTAAAAATCCCGATAAATTTTATTTGGGGGCAGTGACTCGCTGCGCCCGTGGCCATGGGTTCGTTAAACTGGAGAACTGCCCTAACGAAGAGGAAGAGGGCGAGGAGGTATTTATAAGGGGAAAGGACTTTCACGGCGCGGTTCCCGGCGACAAGGTGCTGGTAAAAATAATCGCGGACAAGGATGAATACAACCGTTCCCGAACGGCGGTCGTGACCTCCGTTATGGAGCTGTCCGAAAGTATGCTTACCGGAGTGGTGGTCGACTATAACGGCGAAATACGCCTGATGCCCTCCTCCTTTTCTTCCCCCGTTCCCCTCTCCATAGTGGGCTTTGGGGAACAGGCGGTGAGAGTGGGCGATAAAGTGCGCTTTGAAATAAAAAAGAGAGGCGAGCGCCACTCGGAGCACGTCGCCACCATAACGGAGGTATTCGGAAGCTCCGATATAGCCAGAGTCTCGGTAAAAGCGTATATAGAGGAAAAACAGATACCCACCGAATTTCCCGAGGAGATAATAAGAGAAGCGGAGGAAATCGAAAAGAAGGGTATCCCCGCCAGCGAAAAGGCAATGCGCACCGATCTGCGCGATCTCCCCATATTCACCATAGACGGCGCGGACACAAAGGACATAGACGACGCGATAAGTATCGAAAAGACCGCCAAGGGCTTTAAATTGGGCGTTCACATAGCCGACGTTTCCCACTATGTGAAAAAAGGCACCGCTCTGGATCAGGAAGCCCGCAAAAGAGGAACCAGCGTTTACATCGCCGATATGGTAATACCCATGCTGCCCAAGGAGCTGAGCAACGGCATTTGCTCCCTTAACCCCAACGAGGAACGTCTGGCTTTTTCCTGTCTTATGGAACTGGACAACGAGGGAGAAATCACCAAGTACCGCTTTGTAAAATCCCTCATCAGATCGAGAGTCAAGGGCGTATACAGCGAGGTAAACAAGATTCTTTCGGGCGAAGCCGACGACGGGTTAAAGGAAAAATACGCGGAGGTCATCGGCGAAATACCCGTAATGAACGAGCTTGCCTCCATACTTATACAAAACAGGATAAAAAGAGGCGCTCCCGAAATAAACAGCGTGGAAAGCAAAATAATCTGCGACGAAAACGGCGTATGCATAGATATTAAAGCCCGCCAAAGCGGCGTCGCCGAGGGAATAATAGAAGAATTTATGCTGGCCGCAAACAATTGCGCCGCGAAAGTGGGAATGTCCAACCATATTCCCTTTGTTTACCGCGTTCACGAAGCGCCCACGGCGGAAAAGCTGATGATGCTTAAGGACACGCTGGTGGCTATGGGAATCGAACCCAAGGGAATAAACGAAACCTCCTGCGCCAAGGATCTGGCGAATATATTAAGAGAATGCAAGGACGATCCCAGAGCGCCCATTATACACCGTATGACCCTTCGCACCATGATGAAGGCGAAGTACAGCGAAAATCCCATAGGCCACTTCGGATTGGTGATGAAGGAATATGCCCACTTTACCTCACCGATCCGCCGCCTTGCGGATTTGTCCATTCACAGAATACTTACCGATTACGTTATGGGAGAGGCCGCCAAGCTTGAAAAGCGCTACACCCGCTTCGCCAATGAAAATTCCGCGAGAGCCAGCGATACCGAAGTCACAGCCATAAACGCGGAAAGGGACTGTGAAAAGTACTACGCCGCCGAATATATGAAAAGCCACGTGGGAGAACAATTCGAGGGAATCATCTCCGGCGTGATAAACAGCGGCATTTTTGTGGAGCTGCCCAACACCGTTGAAGGAAGAATCGATACCTTTACCCTTCCCGAAGGCGAATATGAGGTAAGAAACGGGATTATGCTGGCGGAAATGCTTTCCAACACCGTTTACGCCATGGGGGACAAGGTAAAAGTCACATTGTCGGCGGTTAACGTGGGAGCGGGACAGATTGATTTCGTTCTGGACGAGCATATTCCAATGAGTACTAAAAAAAATGACGATAAATAATCCTATATATTAAAAATTCGGGAATCGCAAAAGCACAATGCTTATGCGGATTCCCGAATTTTTATTGTATCGTCTTATATAATTAACCAAAGAGCAGCATCAATTATAATACTGCGCCTGCGCCCTGAACATCTCCGAATAAATTCCCCCGTCTATCTTCACCAATTCCTCATGTGTTCCGTACTCCTTTATCCTCCCCTCGGAAAATACCGCTATCCTGTCGCAAAACTTACAGCTTGAAAGCCTGTGAGAAATATAAATAGCCGTTTTGCCGCCTACCAGCGTGTCGAACTGTCTGTATATCTCATACTCCGCCACGGGATCCAATGCCGCCGTGGGTTCGTCCAGTATAACCACCGGAGCTTTCTTATAAAGCGCTCTCGCTATGGCCATCTTCTGCTGTTCGCCGCCCGAAGGCTCTATTCCGTTTTCATCAAAGGATTTGAACAGTATGGTATCGGAGCCTTTTTCCTGCGAATCGATTTTTTCCTTAAGCCCCACCTGTTCGATTATTCCCTCCACCTTATCCTGATCATCGTTCAAATTATCCAAAACGATATTTTCCTTTATTGAAAAGGCAAAAAGCTTGAAATCCTGAAAAACGGGAGAGAAAATACTCATATATTCGCCGTAGTCGTATTCCTTTATATTTACCCCATCCAAGAGTATCTCACCCTCCGTAGGGTCGTAAAGACGGCAGAGAAGTTTTACAAATGTGGTCTTCCCCGCGCCGTTAAGCCCCACCACGGAAAGATGCTCTCCCTGACGAAGGGTCACCGAAACACCGTCCAAAACCTTTACTTCGGTATTGGGATAGGCAAAGGAAACGTTTCTGAACTCAATAACGTGATCGGCGCCTTTTACGTGACGTGTCCCCTTTTCTATCGCGGCGGGGTATTCCATAAGCTTTATGTACTCGTATGCGTAGTTGGTGCGCTTTATTATGTCCTGTACGTTCCAAAGAAGATATGACATACAGCTTTGGAACGTGGAGCCGGCGGAAAGCATTTGGCTGAAGATGGGAATGGTTATGCTTCCTGTAAGCACAAGTATTCCCAGATACAGATAGGAGGCTATGTCCTTGGCCACTCTCACGCCGTTGGATACGTGGTTCCAGGGCAGCTCCCTCGCCGCCCTTCTCGCCCAGTGGCTCACCTGTTCGTCGGTAACGCTGTTCCATTTTCCCAGCATCATATCCTTTGCGCCGTAAAGCCTTATGTCCTTCCCGTAGCGGAAGTCCACCAGATTAAAGCCGTAATAACCGAAAACGCGGTTAAGCTTTGACAGTCCCTTATAGGACTCTATTTCTATTTGATTGGTCTTGTTGGTAACAAAAACGTTTACCGCCACCACAACGGCGGTTATAAGAAAAAGAACGGGAGCGTAAAGGGCGATCAGCGTAACCGACCCTAAAATAGTCAAAAGGTTGGAAATCATTTCAAAGAAGGGGGAGCAAATTCCGTTCACCCCGCCCGAATACCAGCTCATTCCCGTATTTGCCGCTTCAACCTGATCCAAGGCCTTTTTGTCCTCGGTGTGCTGGAAATCCATTTCCATCACCCGTTTTCCCATTTCCACCGAGAAGTGATTTTCGAATTTTTCTGAGTATTTTTCTCTGATTAAACTGAGCTGAGAGCCCGCCAGCGACAAAAGATTCAAGCCCGCCGCCAGCACTGCGGTATATAAAATCAGCTTTTCCATATCCCGCCCGCCCAGCAGCTCGGCTATAATAAGCGGGGTAACTATAATGCTTACAAAGGGCTGAACCGCGTCGACTATTGTTTTTAACAGGCTCACGAAAAAATACCCCTTGTGAAGCTTCCAGGCGATTGGTATAAAATATTTTAAGGTTTTTACCGCTATGGCCGTTTCGCTCGGCGCGGACGCTCCGCCCGATTTTTCTTTGTTTTTCTTAAACATTTAACGCCGCCTCCTGTCCGAAGCTGTTTTCGTTATCCGCTTCGCCGTTGTTTTCGTCCTTATAGTACTGCGCCTGAATCTCGAACATTTCCGCGTAAGCTCCTCCTTTTTGGAGCAATTCCTCGTGAGTGCCCCGCTCAACCATTTCCCCCGACTTAAACATGGCTATACTGTCACAGAAGCGGGTGGAGGAAAGGCGGTGAGAAATGTAAACCGCCGTTTTCTTACCTATTATCTCGTCAAAGCTTTTGTAAAGCCTGTATTCCGCCAGCGCGTCCAAAGCGGCGGTGGGCTCGTCAAGCACTATTATCGGCGCGTTTTTGTAAAGCGCTCTGGCAAGGGCAAGCTTCTGCTTTTCCCCTCCCGAAAGATCCACGCCGCTGTCGTCTATAATCTTTAAAAGCTGAGTGTCCACGCCGTTTTCGAGAGATAAAAGCTTTTCCTTAAGTCCGCCCTGTTCGAGACAATTTTCGCAAAGAGCCTTGTCGGTCTCCTCCGGCGTTTTCATGGAAACGTTTTCCGCCATGGGGAAGGCGAATATTTCCACATTCTGGAAAACGGGAGAAAACAGCTCGAAATATTCCTTCCTTCTGAATTTCTTTATATTTGTCCCGTTTAAAAGTATCTCTCCCTCGGTAACGTCGTAAAGCCTGAGAAGAAGCTTTATAAAGGTGGTCTTTCCCGCTCCGTTCAAACCCACCACCGCAAGGCGCTTTCCCGTCTCCAGGGTAAGGGTGAGATTTTTCAGGGCGTAGTCCTCCTGACCCTTGTACTTAAAGGAAACGTTTTTAAACTCGAATATGTATTCGTCCGTTGGGGGCAAGGGCAGGCATTCCGACTCGTCCTCTTCCGGAAGATCCATAAAAGAGCGGAAATCGTCCGTCTGCATACTGCGTTCCTTTAAAGTACCCATGGCGTTGAATATTCTGGTGAGAGCGGAGGAAAAGGAGAACGCCAATCCCGTGTAAAGCGTGAAATCGCCTATGGAAATATTGCCCCCAAGAAAAGTATTTATAAACACAAAGTAAACCGTCGCCATAGCCGCTATCTGAAGCCCGTTGGAAACCGCCGAGTTAAGCATCCAGAGATTTTTGCTGTGAATGGTCCTACTCTGTTTTTCGCTTATAATATCCCGCTGTTTTCCCAAAAGCCAATTTTTCATTCCAAAAAGGCGTATGTCCTTGGCGTAGTCGAAGCTTCGGGTGGTCTGTTCCATATAGTGTATTTTGCGCCAGATATTGCCCAGCTTATCCCAGACCTCTTTTTTGTCCCTCTTCACCGTATGGCGGAAAAACAGGAACTGTAAAACCGCGACCACCGCCAGCGCCGCGATAAGCCGCCAGTCCAGCGCGACGATCATGGTCAGGGTAACGACAAGCGTAACCGCGTCAACCCCGATGTCGTGTATGGAATGCATCATGCCCTCGACCCCGTTGGTATTTCCCCCGGTGGCGCTGGTGGCTTTTTCGTGCAGATCCAGTATATCCGGCTGCTCCAGGGTCTGGTAATCCATTGACATCATCTTCGCCACCCGCTCGGTGATGACCCTCATTCTCACGCAGATCATTTTGTACCACACCTTGTTGCCAGCGTACACGTTAAGAACGGTAAAAATAAGCACCACCGCCGAAACCGCCGCCAGCATTTTCAAAAGCGGCGCCATATCCGGATTCCCCGCCGCGCTTTGTACCTCCAGTATATCGAGAATAAACTTACCCACGAAATTCCAAAGATAGTTCATGGAGGACTGAGTAATTACGCTTAATCCCATTACAAACAGGAGGGTGGGGTAATATTTCCTGATTTTTCCGAGTATAAAGACGACGTTTTTGGCTATGCCGTACTCGATATGGAATTTGTTTTCGTTTTCTTTTTTCTTCTTTTTCACCTTGTGATCTTCCTTTCAAAATTTTATATAACCTGTTCCCTTTTCATATAGTGTCATTTTTACCGTTTTGGTTTGCCGATAGTGATATTTGAAAAAGTAAAGGCTTTTCGTGAGACTCTCAACGGTCAGTCTTTCATGTATTTTTTCCTCGATTACCGCAAGGGAACGGAATACGGTATTCACATGGTTCATTTTCGGTATTCCATCTTTTGCGTTTATAGCCGAAGATATATCGTGCCCAAAGCGTTGATCGGCATATTTTTATTATAGTAATATTTTCGTTTTTGTCTTGACGAAAAATGCGGTAATAAGTTTTTCGGGAACCGCGGAAACGGTTTTATGAAAAAAGCCTTTCCCATTGCTCCGCAAACACAAGATACGCTTCGGAATAAAAGCTTCTGTCGGATCCGACGTTAGGATTGATGTTTCCGACATTTTTAAATAATAACATAATATTAGACTTTTTTCCATTATTTTTTTGTGTCTTAAAGAACTTTTTTATAAATTCGGTCATAATTTCTTCCTCCATAATGTCTTTTATTATATAGTGCGGTTCTTATGCTTTAAGTTGGCTTTTTTATAAATTTTTTTCATTTATCGGATAAATCATATGTGTTATGCTCAAAATATGGGTTATCGTTGTTTCTTCGGTTGCTTTGAAAATTAAAGCTTTGAGGCATATTGAGAAGATTATAGGAAAACGTAATAAAGGAAATAAAATTTATTCCCGCCTTGAAATGAAATATAAGCTCATCGCCTTTTCCCGTGTCCAAGGTGGCCTCGTCCACAAAGGAAAGCTCCTTCATTTCCCCAACTATCTCCTCGGCGTTCTTTTTGTCTATTTTCAGAGCGGTCATTACGGATTCGACGGTAAAATAAGCGTTCCTTTTTCTTCCCGTTAAAAAATACATTGCTCTGAGGGCATTTGGAATAGAAAGGAACCGATAAAGTCTTAAATACCTTTTATCATATCGAAGCAAATCGTCAAAACCGCCTTCGAATTCCGGCGTCACATAAAGATAATTAAGCTTTTTTCCCCATCTTATCTGAATATATCCGTTATCGTCTTCAAATTGGCTGTAGGCCGGTGAATATGACTTGTTAAAGGGAATGTCGTCTTCGTCCCCCCACCCGTCAAGAGCGTAAAAATCATTCATATCCATCATTCCGCATATTATCGCTCTTCCCATATTCATTATCTTTTTGTACTTTTCCTTTTCGGGCGTTTCTCTCACATAATCAACTATTCTTTTTTCCATCTCCACATTTTCCTTTTGATTTCCGAAAAGCTCGTCTATGGAAACCTCCAGATACTCGGCTATGGCGGGCAAAAGAGAAGCGTCGGGATAGCTGTTCATCTCCCATTTGGACACCGCCTGAGGCGAAACGCCCACCGCTTCGGCCAGCTGTTCCTGAGTAACGCCTTTGTTCTTTCTGAGATTTTTTAATGTGGTGTTAAATTCGTTTATCATAATGACAGCGTCCTTTCTTTTTATAGCTGCGTAATTCCCCTTTTCGCTTTAAAGTATAACACAAGCGTCGGTTGAGCGCAAGCGATTTTCGGTTGACAAATTCAACGGTAGGTTGAAGAAACAGAGTAAATAAAATATCGGTTGAGACAAAACGTTAAATTCAAAATAAGATTGAAAAAACGAAGAAAAATTCCTTCGAGCACAAAAAAAGCCGCAAATTTAATGCGGCTTATATTACAATTTCATATATTCGCAATAAAACGCCACGGCTTTCCCGCCCATTCCTCTCCCGCATAATCTATCCCCACTCTCGGCGCGGTCGAAATTTCAAAGCTTTTTCCGTCGTCCTCTATCCATATTTCTTCGTTATCGCATATGGAGAGGCCGTTAAAACGCTTGTCCACTCCGATGGCCTTGGTCAGCTTCGCGGGACCGCTGAGCTTTCCCTCTCCCGCTCTCAGCAAAACGCCTTCCGGGCGGCCTTCCTCTCCGGTTATTATATTCATCAGCCAATGCATACCGTAGCAAAGATATACGTAAATGACTCCGGCTTTCCCGTACAAAAGCTCTGTGCGGGGAGTTCTGCCCTTTGAAGCGTGACAGGCCTTGTCCTCTTCCCCGCCGTAGGCCTCGGTTTCGGCTATTCTTACACGTATAATCTCCCTGTCGGGCATTTTTCGCGCGATTATCTTACCCGCCAGCTCCTTTGCAACCGTCAGCCTGTCCCTATGAAAAAAATCGTAGTCAAGCCTTTTCATCGGCACCTCCCGGTTTGTTTTATTCTAATTTGCCCTGAACACGTTCCCCATATACCCTACGCAGTTTCTTCCTCCGTTTTTGGCAAGGGCAAGGCTGTCCTCCGCTTCCTTAAGCATAGACGAATAATCGCTTAGATCTCCTTCCACAATGGAGGAAACGCCTATGGAGACTGTAACCTTTTTCCCGTCCTCAAAGGGCAGCGCCATTCTCTCCACGCTTTTTCTTATCTGTTCCGCAAAATAGATAAGGTCGTACTCGTTAATATCCTGTAGGATTATAACAAATTCGTCGCCGCCATACCTGGAAATGATATCCGTTTTCGACTTGGCGACTATTCTGACGCAGTTGCAGATATTGTAAAGACACTCGTCGCTTTCCTTGTCCGTATAGATGTGATTATACCGCCGAAAATCATCTATATCGAAAAAAACGGCGGCAATATTTTCGGCTTCGCCTTTTTCTCTTATTTCGTCAAGGCGGTTTATAAGACCCTTTTTATTGAGAAGTCCGGTGGAAGCGTCCTTTTCGTTTATTTGCCTGCACCGTTCATTGGCGGTGTTCAGCTGTCGGCCGCAGATAAAAAGACAACAAAAGGAGCTGTAAACCAGCGAAGAGATTATAATATAAGCAAAGGTCAGAGCGGCGGAAATAACATATACCTCGGCACTCGCTCCGAAAACTGCCCCCAAAGCCAAAACAGCCGCAAGATAGGGGACGGCAAGCCACAGCGCCCTTTTAACCTCAAACAGCGGGAAAACCGTCATTAAAGCCAGATAAAAAGATATGCGAAAAGCAAACACATTCACCGAAAAATCGGCGGCGGAAAGCATCAGAGAGCCTAAGGAAAACAGCGCCCAATAAACAAAAACGAGCCTTTCCGACCTTTTGATCTCGGCTCTTTTTTTCTTCAGCTCACGGTAAAGGAGAACGGCGCAGCAAAAGCCGCCTACCGCCGTCAAAAGCAAACCGATAAGAGAGAAAACCGACTCTCTTACCGTGCTCTTACTGATATTTAAAAGGATTATAACGGAAAAAACAACCGAAATAAGGGCGGCGGGGACGGAGAAAACCACCGTTCTTCTGCCGTTGACCTCGCAGAGCCTTTGCCTTAAAAGGCTTTTGGAAATGGGATCCTCCGCTTCAAGCTCTCTTATCCTTTCGCCGCTTAAATGCCCTGAATAATCGGTCACAACGCTTTTAAACAAATTCAATTTTTTTGACAATCGTGCCCCTCCGTCATATCAGGCCTGTGCGGCGCACTTTTCCAGAATTTCTATACATTTTACGGGACAAGCCTGAGCGCAGAGGCCGCAGGAAACGCACTTTCCGTAATCTATCTCCGCATGATTGGCGTTAATGGCTATAGCTCCCTCGGGGCACTTCTTCACGCAGATACCGCAGGCGATACAGCCGTTTTTGCATACGGTTCGGGTGATTTTTCCCGCGTCCTGTGAGGAGCATCTGACGGCGGCCGTGGAATACTTCTTTTTAAAGGAAATAAGATGATTGGGACAAGCTTTGATGCACTTGCCGCAAGCGATGCACATAGCGGGGTTTATTACCGCCACTCCGTCCTTTATGCTTATGCCGCCGCTGTCGCAGACGTTTACGCAGTCGCCGAAGCCGATACAACCGAAGGAACAGCTTCCCTTTCCGTTATAAAACTTTTCGGCGGCGGCGCAGCTTTTGGTGCCTATATACTTATATTTGTCCTCTGTGGCGGTATTGCAGCCGTTGCAGTGAACATAAGCCACTACCGGCTCGGTCTCTTCAACCGCCACGCCCAGAATAGCGCTGATTTTTTTGTTTACCTCAAGTCCGCCGGGAGAACACATATTGGGTTTGGCCTTTCCCTTGGCTATGGCTTCGGCGTAGGCATCGCAGCCCGCGAAGCCGCAGCCGCCGCAGTTTGCCCCCGGCAAAGCCTCGGTTATCTTTTCCACGGTTTCGTCCGTTTTCACGAAAAAAAGCTTTCCCGCAAGGGTGAGCAAAGCGCCGGATACCGCCCCTATTACAAGAAAAAACGCTATTCTTAATGCAAATTCCATTTTACAGCAATTCCTTTCTCATTACCCGACCGAAATCAGGCACCGAAAATATTATCCACAATACCGCCGAAGCCGATAAAGGCCAGCGATACGATTGAAGCCGCGATAAGGGTTATGGGGGTTCCCTGCATAGCCTTGGGCACGTTGCATCTTTCTATTCTTCCGCGAACCCCCGAAAAGATAAGCATAACCAAAAGGAAGCCCAGACCCGCGCCTAAGGCGTTTATCAGCGACTCGCCGAAGTTGTAGCCGTTGTCGATATTGAGAATGGTAACGCCCAGTACGGCGCAGTTTGTGGTGATAAGGGGAAGGTACACGCCCAAAGCTTTATAGAGAGGGGGCATATACTTTTTCATCGCCATTTCCACTAGCTGAACCAGCAAAGCTATTACAAGTATAAAGGCAACCGTCTGCATATACTCGATTTTCAGGGGCACCAGTACGCCGTGATAGATTGGATATGTGGCGGCGGTGGCGAAAACCATTACGAAGGTAACGGCGATCCCCATTCCCAGAGAGCTGCTTGCCTTTTTTGAAACGCCCAAAAAAGGGCAGATACCCAGAAACTTGCTCAAAACAAAGTTTTCGGTGAGAATTCCCGTTAAGAGAATTACGGCTATATTTTTGAAGATTTCCATTTGAAGTAACTGATCCTTTCATAATGAAATTGTTGCGTCAGTTTCGGTTTTCTTTTTTGGGGGCATTTTCGCGGGTTTTAACCGCATGCCTGTTTCTTTAACCGATCCGTCGTTATCCGTAACAATGATCTGTCGGGCAAATATCGGCGGCGCGGCGGCGAAAACGGAACGGGTCAAAAAGCGCCTCTCAAAAACCCTCCGAAAAAACGAAGGAATTCCGCCTCCGCGCCTCATCCGCAAAAACCGTCCCTACACCCGTTACCGCCCCACCGCAACGGCCGCGGCCCCGCTTTCCCTTCGGGAAATCGGAACGCTCCGCAAGCTCCGCTTATGCTCGCTCCGCTCGCGGCCGCGGCGCGTCTTCCTTCGAAACAAGAGCGTAAAGACAGTAAAGAATAATTTACAATCCGACTAAAAAACAAGCTTTTTCCTTAACGGAATCGGCGGCTTCCTCCGATTCCTTGCGGACGGCTGCCCTATAGATACATAAATTGATTTATAATATGAGTAATTTTATCTCAACCCTCTGCATCTGGGCTTTGCCCCAAACCCCGTTTCCTTTTTGGAGCCCAAAAAGGGAGCGGAAAAAGCGCCCCGCGGCTTCGCCGCTTTTTATTTTTCGGCCTTCGCCGTTTCCTCCAAAACGCTTTCGCTCTCGGCAAACTTACAGCTTCCCCTATTGGGACAGCCCGTACAGCTTATATCCTTCGGCTTTCTCTTACTGATCTTCCCCACGATCGCAATAATCACCCCCAGCGAGAAAAATCCCCCCGCCGGAAGAATGAAGATGGTCATCGGCTCGATAAAATCCGGCAGCAGCTTTATCCCGAACCAAGATCCGGAACCCAGTATCTCTCTGAAGGACCCCACCGTCAGCAGCGACAAGGTGAATCCGATTCCCATTCCCAATCCGTCCAGCACCGAAGGGAGCACCCTGTTCTTACAGGCGAACATCTCCGCTCTTCCCAGAATGATACAGTTTACGGTGATAAGGCTGAGGAAAAGCCCCAGAGCGTCGTAAAGCGACGGTATGTATTTTTGAAGCAGCATTCCCACCAAAGTTACAAATCCCGAAATAATTACGATAAAACTCGGGAGTCTCACCTGAGAAGGTATTACCCTTTTTAAAAGCGAAATAACCAGGTTGGAGCAAACCAGAACAAACGTGGTGGCAAGCCCCATTCCCAGCCCGTTTTCCGCCATTGTGGTGACCGCCAGAGTGGGACACATTCCCAAAAGCATTACAAGGTTCGGGTTTTCCTTCAGTATGCCCTTTGTAAATTCTTTAACATAACTCATATTTACCAATATTCCTTCCGAAAGAGGTTTTTTAGAATTTCAGCAAGGTAAAGCGCGGTATTACAGTAATATCATACGCCCAAAGTCGAATATACCTCAAGGGCGATATTCACCGCTTCGGTCACTCCCTTTGAGGAACGGGTCGCTCCCGTCACCGCCTGTATCTCGTTATCGGCGGAGGGGGCTGTTTTCACCGCGGTAAGCTTTTCGCTTTTCCCACCGTACTGCTCCAAAAAGCCTTTATCCTGCACCTTTGTGCCCAGTCCCGGCGTTTCGCTTAAGGAAACCACGCTGACCGCCTTAACGCTTCCGTCCCCGTTCATCGCCACAAGCATATCGAGGCCGCCCTTGGCGTAGCCGTTTGTGATTATTTCAAAGGCGACGGTTCCGTCGGATTTCTTTATCATTTTTTCCACGTTGTCGGGCTTAGAAACGGCGTAGCCCTCCGACTGCCAGTCGGTGACTATTCTGAAATCCCCTTCGCCCATGGTCTCGATACAGGCGTTCATCAGCTTGTCGGTGATTACCCCCGAGGTGTCCACATAGGTAAAGGTGTGCGTTACGGTAAGCAGAAGCGCCGTCAAAGTGGTTATACAGGTGAGTACGATGGTTGGCTTGAATTTGCTCATGACTTTTTCGCCTCCTTTTTAGCGCCGAAGGGATGGGAAACGGTAAGCTTATCTATGTACGGCGTAATTATATTCATTATAAGTATGGAGTAGGAAACGCCTTCGGGCATTGAGCCGAAGTTTCGTATAACGAAGGTAAGCAGTCCGCAGCCCACGGCGAATATCAGCTTTCCGTTGGTTCTTATGGGCGTGGTTGCGTAATCTGTGGCCATAAAGAACGCCCCCAGCACAAGCCCGCCGGACAGAACCTGACCTGTCACGTCACCGCCGGTGAGCCAGGTGAGCAGCGCCACTGTGCCTATATAGGCTATGGGCGTCACCGGTGTGATTATTCTCGTGCAGATTAAATAAATTCCCCCCAAAATCAGCGCCGCGTTACAGCATTCGCCGATACATCCCGATTTGGCGAAAAACAGGTCGAAAAGCTCGGGCGTTTCCTCGGAAACAAGAGGAGTGGCGGCGGAAACCGCGTCGGCGGACATGGCGTAATAAAAAGGCTTTACCCAGGTGGTCATATAAGAGGAGAAGGAGAGCATAAGAACTATTCTGGCGGTAATGGCGGGGTTTGCGAAATTCTGTCCGATTCCGCCGAACAGCTGTTTTACCGCGACTATCGCCACAACGCTTCCTATGACCGCCATATAAAAGGGCAGCGTGGGGGGGAGGTTAAAGGCGAGGAGAATACCCGTAACCACCGCCGAAAGGTCGTTTATCGTCCTGGGTCTTTTGGTGATTTTTTCAAACACAAGCTCCAAGAGCACGCAGCAGGCTGAACATATCACCACCATCAACAGCGCCCTCAGTCCGTATATGTAAGTGGAGGCTATAACGGAAGGAAAAAGAGCGATGATTACGTGAAGCATTACCTTTTGGGTGGTGATTTTGCTTTTTATGTGCGGCGCGGGCTCAACAAGATAATTTGTCATATTTTAAACTGATCCTTTCAAAAATTACGCGTTTCTGAGAAAAATCTTTGCCAGCTGATTTTTTTCCGAAAGATTCCTTTTCGCGGGGCACACATAGGAGCAGGCGCCGCAGTTCATACAAAGATTAACCTTAAGCTTTTTAAGGGCCTCGGCGTCTTTTCTGTCATAAGCGGATTCCAGCTCGGTGGGCATAAGATTCATGGAACAGGCTCTTACGCAGCGGCCGCAGCGGATACAGGGCGTAGGCTCGTGAGACGCAGCCCCCCCTTCGAAGAACAACACCGCGTTGTTGGTTTTCATAATCGGCATTTCGGGATCGTAAACGCTGCTTCCCATCATAGGGCCGCCGAAAATGACCCTGTCGGGCTGACGTCTCAGGTTGGCCGGCTTCGTAAGCTGGCTCAGCTGCGTTCCTATTGGCACGATCACGTTTATGGGCTTGTTGACTATGTTCCCGTCCAGCGTAAGTCTGCGCTTTATAAGGGGAACGCCCGTTTTTATGTAGTCGTTGATAAAAATCACCGAGGAAACGTTCATAACCAGACAGTGCACCGAAAGAAGAAGCTCCCCTTCCTTAAGGGTGCGCCCGGTAACGTTGTATATAAGCACCTTTTCCGCGCCCTGGGGGTAAGCGGAGGGAAGCTTCTTTACGGTGATTCCGTTTTCCCTGGCGCAAAGCTCGGTAAGCATTGATATGGCCTTGCCCTTGTCCGCCTCAATTCCGATACAGGCTTTTGGGATATCCAGATATTTCATTATTATCCTTATACCGCTTATCAGCTTATCCGCGCTTTCGATTATGGCGCGGTAATCCGACGTGATATAAGGCTCACATTCCGCCGCGTTTATTAAAAGAGTGTCCACGCTCGAGGTGTTGGGGTCGTAATTCATTTTAACATAGGTGGGGAATCCCGCGCCGCCGAGTCCTACCGAACCGCTTCTTTTTACCGCCTCGATAAAGCTTGCCCTATCGGTGACCTCGGGTGGCTTTACGCTTTCGTGAAGCTCCTGTTTGTTGGAGGCTTCTATTACGACGGCGGTATTGCGCTTTCCCGCTATGTTGATAACGTCGGTTATCTCCGTTACCTTTCCGCTTATGCTGGCGTGAACGGGAGCGGAAATCACCGCGTCGCTGCTACCGATAAGCTGACCCGTCTTAACCTCGTCCCCCACCTGTACCAGAGGGGTGCAGGGTACTCCGCCGTGCTGGGACATACTGATCACTACCTTAGGAGGCAGTATGGGCTTTGCGGTCTGCGCTTCGGCAGAGCTTTTCTGATGTGGAAGCCGGATTGAATGTAAACTCATAAAAAACACCTTTATTTAATATATTTTATTTTTGACGCAAAAAAATTTATTCCAAAACGTCACAAGCTGTAAAGAATAAATGCCGCTAAGCTAAAATAAATAATAAATACAAAGCTTAAAAGGACGGTACACAATATGTTTACGCTGATTATGCAGTTCGTATTAAAAAATTTAATGTTTTTTGCCCTTCATCTTGACAAAACAAACAATTTTCCCAAGCCTCTGTCAAAAAAAGAGGAACAGGAGTGTATAAAGCTTATAGCCGAAGGAGACGAAAAAGCGCGGGGAAAGCTTATAGAGCACAATCTCAGGTTAGTGGCGTATATAGTGAAAAAGCATTATTCCGAATCCAACGAACAGGAGGATCTTATCTCCATAGGCACCATCGGACTTATAAAGGCTGTGGAAACCTTTTCGGGAGACAAAAACACCAACTTTTCCACCTACGCGGGAAAATGCATAGACAACCAGATAAAAATGTACCTAAGAAAAATAAAGCACAAACAAAACGAAATGTATCTTGACGCCCCCATTGAAACGGACAAGGAAGGAAACCCGCTGACCATCGCCGACATTTTCCGCGATCTCACCGACGTTTCACAGGAGGTGGATCTGAGAATCGATCTGCAAAAGCTGTACCGCTATATAAACGAAAGCCTTGACGAAAGGGAAAAGCTGATTTTATGCAGCAGATACGGGTTAAATTCCACAAAAGGCGTTCCCGACAAGGCGCTGACCCAACGGGAGGTGGCGGAAAAGCTCAAAATATCCCGCTCCTATGTGAGCCGCATAGAAAAAAAGGCTTTACAGAAGCTTGCGGAAAGATTTGAAAAAAACGATTAAAAACCTGTCTTCACAATATATTGCACGCGTCTTTTCGGCAAATTTTGCCGATGACTGCGTTTCGTCATTTGCTTTGCTTCGGCACCTCCTTGCGCCGACATTGGGCAAATGACCAACGCCTCGCGTGTTAAAATTCCTTGACCGGCGACAGCATATGCGGTTTTTTTCTTTTTTCATACCTTTTTATTGTACTATTTTTTTCTCCCGATGTCAACCGTTAAGTGCGTTTTTTTAATAAACATTTTTTTAACGATCTTTTTCTTCCCGTAAGTCGGCATACATCGGCAAGCGCCTACAATCAAAAAAGGCAAATTGAACATTCTATGAAACTTTATACTCATTCCTTGACAAAAACCATACTAAAAGATATAATATAATAAAAAAGTATCAAGTAAAATTCCGGAGGGAGAATGGAAAAAGAAAAAAACAGGAAAAAAACCGTAAATATGATGTCCCAGGCCACCAGCGTAAAGGGACAGGGCGTGGGTTCGGCCTATATCGAACAGGTCAAGCTTGTAAAGGAAGGGCTTTCGGACAAGTTTGAGATATACGAAAACGCGAAAATGGCGGCGGATATCACTCACTATCATACCTTCAACCCGTCGTACTTCCTTTTGAAAAACAAGCGCTGCAAAAATGGAACCTCGGTGTGCTACGTACACACCCTGCCCGAAACCATGGAAAAAAGCATTAAGCTCCCAAAATGGGCAAGGAAAATATTTTACGCCTATATAATTAAATTTTACAGGATAATGGAGCACCTTGTGGTGGTCAATCCGTATTTCATCGACGCTTTGGAAAATTACGGCATACCGAGGGAAAAAGTAACTTATATACCGAATTTTGTGGATACCGACCAATTTCACCCTCTTTCCCAAGGGGAAAAGGAAAAGGCGCGGGAAAGGTTCGGGCTGCCCAAGGATAAATTTACCGTTTTGTGCGCGGGACAGCTTCAGGTGAGAAAGGGCGCATTTGACTTTTTAAAATGCGCCGAGCTGATGCCGGAGGTACAGTTCGTCTGGGCGGGCGGCTTCAGCTTCGGAATTATTTCCGACGGCTACAAGGAGCTGACCAAGGTGGTGGAAAATCCTCCCGCCAACGTGAAATTTCTGGGAATAGTGGAAAGAGAGGATATGAACAAGGTGTATAACGCCGCCGACGTTATGTTCCTTCCCTCCTTTGACGAGCTGTTCCCTATGACGGTATTGGAGGCTATGTGCGTAAACATTCCGGTACTTCTGAGGGAGCTTCCCATATACGAGAACATACTGTTTGATTTTTACGCCTCGGAAAAGGACGTGGAGGGCTTCGTGAGGGAGCTTGAGCGTCTGCGCGATGACGAGGAATATTATAAAAGCCGCTGCGAAGGCTCTCTTAAAGGCAACAGATATTATGAAAAAGGCAGCGTTTTGAAAATGTGGGACGATTTTTACACCTCGGTGTTAAAATAACAGAGGAAAAATAAATGAATAAGAAATCAAAAAGGCTTAATCTGATAATATGCGGCATTGCCTTTGTGGTAATGATTGTGTATTTGTTTTTCGTGGACGACCCGTCGGATATCCTTAACGCTCTGATAAGCGCAAAACCGCAATATATGCTGCTTTCCGTCGGTTGTATGATAATATACTGGTTTTTGGAGTCGGTAAACCTTCATCTGGTAGCCAAGGAAGTGCACCCAAAACAAAAATTTAAGGACAGCGTCTCGGTTTCGATGATAGGACAATATTTTAACTGTATAACTCCCTTCTCTTCGGGGGGACAGCCCATTCAAGCGTATTACCTGGTAAAATTCGGGGTACCCTTAGGTTCGTCGCTTACCGTTCTTTTAAGCAAATTTATAGTTTATCAGGCGATGCTTACCGTATTTTCGGTGGTTATACTGTTTTTCCGTCTCGGCTATGTTATCGACACAAGCCCGATGATGATGCCTTTGGTAATAATAGGGTTTATAGTCAACTCGGCGGTGATAGCGGGTCTTCTTATGCTGGCGTTTTTCAAAAAGCCCACGGAAAAGATAGCCCGCTTCACGGTGAGGTTTCTCGGTAAGCTTCGTATAGTAAAGGACGTGGAGGCCAAACTGAAATTCATAGACGAAGAGATGGAAATGTACTATAAGAATTTCCAGTTCATAAAAAAGCGCCCGTCGCTTATAGTCAAGCTTTGTTTCTTCACCATGATACAGCTGATGGTATATTTCAGCATTTCTTATGTTATTTACCTTGCCTTCGGACTTGAGGGATCGGATTATATAACCATTATATCCTGTCAGGCGTTCGTGCTGATGATATCCGCTTTTGTTCCTCTTCCGGGAGCGCTGGGAGCCGCGGAAGGAAGCTATGTGCTTTTCTTTAAGGGGATCTTCGGGGGATATGTACATTTGTCCACGGTTATATGGAGATTTCTGACTTTCTATCTGGCTATAATAGCGGGAATGAGCGTTTCGCTGTTTGTTAACAGGAAAAACAATTTTTCGGATAATGTTACGGATTCGGAAACGGATCGATAAAAACAACGCTTCGGTTAAAGCATTGGCTTTAACCGAAGTGCTGCTTTTAGTATAGTTACTTAGCGCTGTTTTCGTAGGATTCGATCATTTTCTTAACCATCTGGCCGCCTACGGAGCCTACCTGCTTGGCGGTAAGGTCGCCGTTATAGCCGTGATCCTTAAGGGGTACTCCTACTTCGTTGGCAGCCTGCATCTTGATAGAGTCAAGAGAAGCGCTTCTATTCTTATTATTAGACATTTTGCTTTCCTCCATTTAATAAAAATGAAAATATCAAAGTGATCTTTTAAATCATATTCACAAGGACTTTTGCCCTTGTGCTAATATTATTGCTCCCGATAAAATCTTTATGTAAGGAAATTTTTTCAATATATTCCGTTCTTTTCTCTTAAAATAATTGATTAACTTTATAGGAACGCTTCATCTCATCATTTAACATTTTTGGGAAAATGTTTTCTTAAAATATTATCATATTTGTTTGAAATGTCGAAAAGCCTTGTATTATAAGGGGTTTTTTTGTATTTTTAAAGATTGCGTCGGAGGGGTGATTGTGTTATAATTAGTTTATACCTTTATAATTACCGTATACTTTATATAAGGATAAAATAAAAAATATGATAAAAGAAAACCAGAAGCTTTTCAACTATGTGAACGTAATAAGCGACGCGGCGATGGGACTCTTATCAATTATAATCTCATATCTGTTCACATTCTACATACTCGATCTCGACAAAAACTTCCCGCTTATCGATTACATTAAGCTAAGCTGTATTTTTATACCCATTCAGCTTATGACATACGCCTGTATGAGGCTTTACGATTCCTTCCGAACCAAGAGCTTCGCTTCGGAATTCGGGCGGCTGTTCTTTGCCTTTGTTTTTGACGGGCTTTTTATAATCGCGCTTTTGTATGTTATAAAAATTTTCAATTTTTCGAGAATAGCGCTTTTCATTTTTTTGCTCACCGATTTGGTAATCATTTCCGCGAAGCGGTTCGCTATGCGGAAAATGCTGAAAAATCTGCGCAAAAAGGGCTATAACAGAAAGTCGGTTATAATAATAGGAAGCGGACAGGCGGCCAAGGATTATCTTAAGACGATAAACCGGGAAAAGGATTACGGGTATGTGTGCGCGGGATATATATCGGACACGCAGACGCTTTCCGCCAAGTGGCTGGGGAGCTTTGACAAGCTCACGGCCGCGCTGAAGCTGAAAAACTACGACGAAGCTATATGCGCGCTGGACGTTGAACAGTCGGGAATGCTGGGGGCGGTGGTGGAGGCCTGTGAGCTTACGGGAACCAAGATTTCCGTTATTCCCTCGATTTACAACTATATGACTCCCTCCTCTTCCATAGACGTGGTGGGGACTATACCTACCATAAACATTCGCAGAATTCCTTTGGATAATATGGGAAACGCGTTTCTTAAGCGTACCGTGGATATTTTGGGTTCGTTGGTGCTGCTGATAATTACGTCTCCCGTGGTTCTTACCTCTATGATAGTGATAAAGCTGACAATGGGAGGAAGCGTTATATTCAGGCAGCGGCGGATAGGGCTTAACAAGAAGGAATTCATAATGTACAAGCTTAAGTCCATGAGGGACAACGAAAGCTCGGACACCGCCTGGAGCACCGACGACGACCCGAGAAAGACCAAGTACGGCGCATTTATGAGAAAATTTTCCATAGACGAGCTGCCGCAGCTTGTAAACGTGCTCAAGGGGGAAATGAGTCTTGTGGGTCCGCGGCCGGAGATACCTTATTACGTGAACAGTTTTAAGGACGAGATACCTATGTATATGATAAGACATCAGGTGAAGCCGGGGATAACGGGCTGGGCTCAGATTCACGGCTATCGGGGGGATACTTCTATCGCCAAGAGGGTGGAATACGATATCGGTTACATAGAAAACTGGAGCTTTTTCCTCGATATTTCGATAATTTTACGCACGGCTTTGAGCGGATTCATAAATCATGAGAAGCTTAAGGTTTTCGAGGGGTCGAAAAAGGTTAAGGAAGGAAAGAACGCGGAGACGGGTGAGAAGGCTGTGGGTACGAATACTCAGGAGTTTGTGAAGGTGACGCAGAAGTAGGGTGTGGGAAGAGGATACACGGTTTAAAGTTTAAAAAGGGTTTTGTAAAAAGATTTTTACCGTTCGGGGATAACCCCGAAGGGGGACTTGTGCTTACCGAAACAGGGGAAGCCCTCTCTTGCAGGGCTTCCCCTCTTAAAAAACGCCCCACCGGGGCGTTTTTTAATTCACCCCTTTCGGAGCGCTTTTAGCGTAAGGGTTTCACCGCTGCGGCGGCGAGAGTTTCGCCCTCTGCGGAGGGCGACCAAAGGGCGCCGCCCTTTGGAATCCCGCTTCCTTTTTGGATCCCAAAAAGGAAGCGAAAAAAGAATTTAGGGTGTTTATGACCGATTTTATTTTTCGATGTATTCTCTGTCTCTGGTGCCTAAAGTGTTTTTGAAGATTACGGCGTCGGTTTCGTCTTTGTCGAAGGTGTATTCTACGGAACCGTGCCAGCCGTCTTTAAGGTTTTGGGGCTCGTAGCGTCTGAAAAGAGCGTCTTCTACGGGGAAGTAGCCTTGACCCTTGCCTTTGTATTCGGTAAGCTCCCAAATGGCGTCGAGGGCGTCGTCTTTGTATTTTCTCAGGTACTTTACTATGCCGATTTCGGGGGCGAACCAGAATTCTCTTATGCCGTTCATGTAGCCGCCGTATAGGTTCCTGCCGCGTTCTTCTATGCGTATATGGCGGCAGTTTTTGAATTCGCCGGCTTTTGTGGTTACGGTTTCTTCTTCCAATACTTTCAGGGAGTGATTAAGCTTTTTTCCGCCTTCAAAGACTTCTTCATCCTTTTCCTCGTAGCCCGGAACCCAGTTGTCCGACCAAGCGGTGCCGGTAAGTGTGCACAATTCCTCATAAAAATAATCGTATAC
This sequence comes from uncultured Ruminiclostridium sp., assembly GCA_949878745.1. Classification (GTDB taxonomy): domain Bacteria; phylum Bacillota; class Clostridia; order Oscillospirales; family Ruminococcaceae; genus Ruminiclostridium_E. Next base: position 41,223 of record CATLBH010000013.1, read on the forward strand.
GATTTTTCCGAATTCGTCGTCGTAATCGTAGGATTTTAACTCGAACTCGTATTGCCTGTCACCGGCGATAATGATTTTCCCTTCTCTGAAGGTGAGGTAATGATAGCCGAAGAAATTTCGGAAGCCTTTTTGAGTGTAATCGGGATTATGGTCGGGTTCGGTATTGTAGATACGCTCCATTACGTTTTTGGCGATGGAGGTGTGGAGCTTTTCGCGCTTTGTTTTCGCCAGCTTTTCCGCTTTTTCGTAGGAGGGGGGATTTTTTGAAATGTAATTCTCGGATTTGTTCCAGTATGTTCTTCGCGCTTTCAGGATATTGCCGCGCCATGTATTTTCATTGAAGCCGATCAGCTTTTGATAATCGTAACCGGATAGGATCGCTTGTCCGTTTTCGGCGAAAACTACCTCGTAGACGACATCGGAATCGTATATTTCGTCTTCTTCTCCGGATAGACAGTATTCCCAGCGGTTCCCTTCGGCAAAGGGGATTATTTCATCGCCGCCCTTGATTACGCATTTTGACAGTAGCCATTCGGTTCTTCCGCGATTGACGACCGACTGTTTCACTATACCCACGCCGCGGCAGAAATATGTTTCGCAATAATTATAGAGATGGTATTCGCCTTTCATGTTTTCGGCGAGATAGCAGATACAGTTTTCGTATTTTCCGGCGGGGGTATCCACGGTGTAATTGCACCCTTTACAGGTGATTTTTGTTGTTCCGTCGGAGGATAACGAGCTTTCGCCTTCCTTTAAGCTTTCGTCGAAAACTACGCTGTCCATCATGCAGGCGGCGTTGAATATCGAACAGGACTTTTCGATGTAGCCGTTGCTGTATCCGGGCTGACTGGTAAAGTACAGCTTTCCGTCCTTGTACTGAAGCTCCTCGGCAGTGGCTCCCACAAAGCTCGGCTCTGCGCCCTCTTTCAGCATTTTTTCCTCGATATAGACGGCGCTCAAGGCGACGGAGTAATAAATGTCTTTTTTCGTAAGGGTCTCCAAGACTTTTTTGAAATAGCCTATTCCCTTTTCAAACTCACTTTGTCTGCACAAATCAAAAGCAAGCCAGAAATAAATATAGCCCAAGGTTTTGGTGAAGCCGTTTCGGATAAGATAGGGGACTTGTACCTTTTCCATATACTCCGTTTTGTTCCCGCCGTTTTTTTCGTTGTTGTTTCTTTCCTCGTCCACCACAAAAGACATGATGTCTTCGTTATGACTTTTTTCGGCGGCGGTTTTTATGCGGGCGAACACTTCTTCGTTTTGTTCCTTGTCCAGCCACCAATAGCCTCTCGCCAGAACCTCGGCAAGGGCGTTCTGTTTTTCCGTGCTTTCCTCCAATTTTTCCACGTTTTTCAGCACCAGCCTGTATTCCTTTTCAAAGCCGGTTTTGTCGTTTTTGAGACCCCACAGCTTAAGCTGTTCCACCTGATACATAACCTTTTCCACAAAGGTGGCGTTTTTGTTTTCTTCCATAACTCCGTATTCCTTTCTCAGCTGTTTCCGTCCCTCGGCGAGCCGCCATTTCACGGTACCTAAGGGGATATTCAGTTTTTCGGATATTTCCTCAACGGATAATCCCTCGAAGTAATGCAGCTTTACGGTTTCGCTTATTTTTTCGGACAGCGCCTCCACCGCCTCGTGAAGCCGATCGTCCCTGTCTTGCTCCAAGGCTTTCGCGATATCGGCATCCAAGGAGGAATCGATATCCGTGTTTTTCAGCAGCTCGTAGCTTACTTCAATGGAGGTGTTACAATAATGTCTCACAAGATTTACGGCGCAGTTTTTGGCTATGGAGCAGAGCCATGAGCCGAATTTCGCGGCGTCCTTAAGGCTGCTCAGCTTTACCCACGCGCAAACAAAGGCGTCCTGCGAAGCGTCCTCCGCGGAGAATTTGTTTTTGGTTATCTTGTAGGCGGTACCTTTTACCTTTTTTTCGTAGCGAATAACAAGTTCCTCGTAGGCTTTATTGCTGCCTAAGAGGGTCATTTCCACTAAGAGGTCGTCTTGTTTATCGGTGAAATCGTTCATCTGCATTTCCTTTCTGTTTGGTTTTTGAAGCTTCGACTATAAGACGGGAGAAAGGGGGGGAAGGTTGGGCAAAAGAGAAATTTTTTTGGATTTTTTGGGTTTTTTTGGATTTTATTTAATTTTCAATGAACGGCCTCAGGGGCTTTCGGCGGTTACGTCTTGGCGTGAGGGGTTCCGAAAGGAATTTTTTGTTGGCTGTCCGCAGGGGTCGAAAACGGGGTGGGGATATTGGGGGGATTGGATTTGGGGTAAAGAGGGGGGGAAGTGCGTTAAGGGGGGTGGGGTGTTTTATGCTTGTTTTTTGTGAGCTCCTGCATTTTTTGCTCCTTTCTTGAGGATTGTTTTCGGTGAGGGTGCGGAAGTCTTTGGGGTTTTGGGGTTTTATGGGTTTTATTTTACGGGTTTTTTATGTAGATATCAGGGTGGACTGTTTTTGGTCTTGATTTTTTTGAGCTCTGACATTTGGGAACTCCTTTCTTTTTATTTTCCTTTTGGTGTAATTATATTATACTCGGGAGTGATGGGATTGTCAAGGGGGTTTTGAAAGTTTGTGAAAGGTGAATAAGGGAGATGGGGAATTTTTGGGGGGTTGGTTGTTGAATTTAACGATACTTGACTTTTAATGAAAGTTAAGGGGGCGGGATTGGCTGCGGCGCGGCGCAGCCGCGAACGTAGCGAAGCGATAGCGGAGCGGAGGGAGCCGACGCGGAGCCGAAGGCGGAGCGGCGACTGATTTTCCGTTAGGAAAATCAGGGCTGCGCCCCCTGCGGTTGGGCAGTTATGGGTGTAGGAGCAGTTTTAACTGATGGAATGGGTTGCGGAGTTTGATATGCAAGATACAAACAAAGTTTTTCACGGATACGCAATCATCAGCAATAACTGATGGGACATCAACATTATTGGACGAAAAAGCCGTAATGGGAGCAGTTATATAAAAGAAGCAGCCTAAGAGCAAAACACAACATACGATAACAGCACTCATCGGCACAGCATTTTATGAGAGAGAAACCTATATTGACAATAAAACACCCAGAGGGGGGGTAAGGAAGGGATTCTTAAGGTGAAACCTAAGGGGGGGAGAGTGGGGGACAGGCTACGCCGACCGAGCACATTTAAGACAAAACGGTAAATGTTTTAACTAAAATTAACACTGCGTAGCCTGTTCACCATCTCTCCCCCTTTGGGACGGCACGATGCCGTCGGGGGCAAGCCCAGGGCCGCCGCAAGGAGGCGGCATCAATGCTTGCCCTCTGTTACCTTAACCCCCCCGCGGGAGCGGCCCTGCACGGCCCGTGCATTAAATAAAACATCAAATAAAGGAATCGACTTTCGATAAGAACTTTTCCCCCCTGCGGTAAGCAGTCCTTACGTCAAAACTCCCCCTGCGGTAAGCAGTTCTAACATTCCCCCCTCTCATCTCCCCCCAAACCTGATAACCAACCCCAAACTAACCCCCGCCGTTCCTACCTCCGCCGCAAAATACGAAAGCCAAACCCCGTCAATGCCCCAAAAAAAAGAAAGCAAAACCGCCGCCGGTATCAACAGCAAAAGCCCCTTAAGCAGCGATATCACCGTAGCCTGTACCGCCATTTTCATGGCGGCAAAATAATTGCATATTATTATATTAAACGCTGCGAAGGGTATCGCGGAAAAATACAGTCTTAACCCGTTCACCGCCACCTCCCTTAGCTCAGCGCTCTTTTCGCTGTTGAATATTTCGGTTATCGGTTCGGGAAAAATCAGAATAACACCGTAAATCACGGCTGATAAAGCCAAGGCAAAAATAAGACCGTATCTTAAGGTCTTTTTTATATAAAGGCTGTTCCCTTCCCCATAGCTTCTGCTGATAATAGGCTGCATTCCCTGTGAAATACCAGACATTACCGCAACCGCAACTATCGCCAAATTGGCTATTACGCCGTAAGCCGCCACCCCCGTGTTGCCTAAAAGATTCAGTATAAGCAGATTGAACACTATCACAACGGCGGCGTTGGCAACCTCGTTAACAAAGGCGGAGGCTCCGGTTGCACCGCAGGAAATGGCGGTAAAAAATCGGAAGCTTTTTATTTTAAAATGAAAATTGTTGTGTTTTTTTATTATGTGAAGAAATAAAATACATATGCTGATTAACGGAGACATCACCGTCGCCAGAACCGCTCCCGTCATTCCCATATTAAGAGGGAAAATGAAAACATAGTCAAGAAGCACGTTGGAAAGACTGCCCGTAAGGGTCGCCGCCATGGCGAGACGGGGATTTCCGTCGTTTCTTACGAATCCCGCAAGAGCGTTGTTTATCAGAAAAGCGGGGGTGAAGGATAGCAGAAGTTTAAGATATATATCCGTCATTTCAAAAACGGCACTGTCGGCGCCGAGAAGCTTTGCCAGCGGAGAGGAAAAAAACAGTCCCGCCGCCATAAAGACAAACGAGGCAAGAATACCGACGGTTACGGTGCTTGTGAATATTTCATCGGCTTTATCGGCGTTTCCCGCTCCACGCGCTATGGCGTACCTTGTGCCGCCGCCCACGCCCATCATTACGCAAAAGCCGTACATAAAGCTGTATGCGGGTATAGCGAGGTTAAGGGCGGTAAGACCGGATTCGCCCATTCCCATGGAAATAAAAAGCGTGTCGGTGAATATATAGCAGGATACGCCCAAGGTGCCGAAGATACTCAGCAAGGTGTACTTTATAAACTCTTTCAGGCAAGTGTTGTTTTTCATTTTGTTTCTCCGTTATTTCGTTGTTCCGTTATTGGTATAATACTAATCCCTTTTTAAACTATTGATAAAATCCATAGTTTAAAAAGGGGTGCACCCGAAACACTAATCCAACAGTTTTAAAAGGGATTAGTATAAAACAGCGCCGTCTGTCCTGCCTTCAAAGGCCTACGGCAGGATACACGGCGCTTCTTTTCTGCCCGGCGGCAGAAAAGGGGGGATTTTTTCGATATTACATTATTACGGTTCCGGGGTAATAAAATTCCAATATTTCTTCGTAATCATAGCCCCAATAATTAGCTAAATTATTGGCTCCGTGCTGGCTCAGACCCACGCCGTGACCGTAGCCGTAGGTGGTAAAAGTAAATTTGTCCGTGTCGGAGCTGTAGGACACCTCGAAGCTGGCGGAGCGGAGGCCGAAGTCCATTATTTTTTCGCGCATTACGCGGCCTGTTATCTGTACGGAGTCGCCGTCGCTGTCTATGTACTCGGTTTGTCCGCCTATACTGAAGCTTCCCACATAAACGTTGTCAATGTAGTCCTTTATGGCGAACCATGTGCCGGGATCGCCGCCCAGCTCTATTCCCGTGACGCTTCTCACCTTGCTTCTTATTTCTTCGGAGGTGAAGGTGGTCTTTACGCCGTAATTGGGATCGTAAAGGGAGTCAAGCTCGCATCTTATGCTTTGGAGATAGGGATAGTCTATTCCCCAGACGTTTTTCGCCGAAGAGGTGTAGCCCGCCGTTGAGGCTCCGTAAACGGCCTGTATCAAGGTTCCGTTATAGTATATCGCCTGTCCCAGCACTTCGTTTACACAGTTTTTTACCGTGTCGTTGGGGGTTCTTACCGCTACATAGGGGACGTTTCCGTTGTCGTTGTAATATTTTATGTAGGTGTAAGCCGCCACGGCCTGGGCTTTTATCGCTTCCTCGTTAAAGCCGCCGCCTATTTCGCCCATTACTACCTGAGCCAATATTTCAGCCGCGTCGGCGGTAACGCTTCCGCCGCTTCCCGTGTATCTTACGGTAAGCTCTCCCGCGTACGCGGCGGGAGGAACGGTTGTTTCGGTTTCGGGGGGGGTGGTTTCCTCGGTGTACGCTTCGGTTTCTTCGGGAGTATTTTCTTCGGAAGCGGTTTCTTCGGTTATCGGCGGGGTCGTTGTTTCCTCCGTCGTTTCGGGAGGGGCGGTTTCTGTGGGAAGCGGCTCGGTGGTTGAGAGAGCGGCGGTAGTTGTGGCTTCCGTCGTGGTGGAGGCCGCCGTTGTGGTGGTTTCGGTATAGTCCTTTTCGGTTTCGGTGGCCGAAGAGGTTATCACCGCCTCTTCCGCCGCTTCGGAATAGCCCGCGGGTACGGTTACGGCGCCGTTAAGCTCAAAGGGGATAACGGGAGAAAAAATTTCAAGATCGGTGTATTCGGGAAACGTTATTATTAAAGGCTCTTCGTTGAATACCGCCGTTTCGGGAGCGTTTTCGCCGTTTGTTTCCGAATCGGTTCCGATTTCCTCTTTGTTTTCGGCGGTTTTTTCCCTTTCGGATTCGGAAACGTCTTTTTCAACGGACTCGCCTATGCTTTCAATCCTCCCGGTGCTCCCAAAAAGAAAAACATAGCACAGGGTTATGATAAGGGATACCGTGATTTTTATATATGCGCCTTTTCCCATTTTTGCCGCCTTTCTGTTTTTCGGTTATGTAATTCAGCCGTTATAGTCCTTTATCCAGGAGGGATCCCACTGTCTTCCCGCCCACTTGTTTCCGTAAGAGGTGTAGTAGGCGTCAAACATTTTACGCTTTACGTTTCCGTTTTCGTCGTTCCCTCGGTTGTCGATAAAAGTTTCGGGGTCAAGGACAGAGCTTTCGTCGTCTCTCACCTTTCTTGCCGCCACTACCAGACGCATATCGGAAAACATTGAGAAATCACAGGTGGAAAGGGTGAGCAGTTCGTCGCCGTAGCGCAGGTCAATACCCGTATAGTAGAAGCTTCTGTCGAGACATTCGGCCACAAAATTGTCGAATTCGCTTTTGCTGCCGAAGCTTACGCAGTTCTGGTAATCGAAGACCTCTCCGTATTCCTCGGTGGTGTTGGTGAGGAAAACCGCGTAAATCAGGTACTCGTTTTTCTCGTAGATCGTATCGAAATTCAGGCGGTAATTTTCCTTCATAAAGTCAAAGCCCTGGGTTCTGAAATAGGAGAGAGGCTCGAACATATTTCGGGTTATAAGGTTATGGCCGTATATTATGGTGTTGGCGGGGGTGGAGTCGGCGGTTATAGGCACCTCGTAATCGGCGAAAATGGTGCCGTTTGCTGTAGGCTGCTGATAAAAATTGTGCTTTAGGTAAAAGTCGTTGTCTTTGGCCTGTACCACGGGATAGCCTATCCATGGGTACATTTCGATCCAACCCACCATATCGCTGTTTTTCTCGTAAAGCTCGGCGTATTCTTCCAGTATCTCCACGTTTCTTTGTTCGGTGTGTCCTTCGTCGTTGGTGATGTGCATGGGTATGGAGATAACGCTTCCGTTGCTTTCACCTCTCATATTCTTTACTTCTTCCATCTCTTTATTTATATTGTCCGAGCGGATAAAGTAGAAGTAGATAATGCAGAAGGTGGCCGCTATGAGAACGGCTATCGCGGCAAGAAACACGATCTTTCTCACTATTTCTCCCACGGAATCGGTTTTGCAGGGGAAAAGGGATTGGGAGACGGTTTGTTTTCTTCGGGTGGTTTTTTTCTTTACCGGTTCAAAATCGGGCATTTTATGAACATTCCTTCCTGTTTATTCAATCTAAATTTTCATTCCGAAACGGCTGCCGCGGGAGCCTCTCCCGGCTCCGTGTTGTCAAGGCTGTCCACTTTGTCCGTGTACTTGTCAAAATCCTTTACAAGGGAAATATCCCAGTTACGGCCTTCCCAAGGGTAGGCAAGTCCTCTTTTATAATAGGTGTCGAAAAACAAGGGGGATTTGTTGACGGTGATTTTGCTCGCGTCCACCTCAAGGCTTTCGCCCTCGCGGACTTTTCTGGCGAATAGGGCAAAGCGGCAGTCCACGTCTTTTCCCATGGGGTAATAGTAGCAGGTGGAAAGAGTGATGATCTGATCGCCGTACTCGAGATCAACGTCGGTATAGAAGGTGCTTCTGTCCATTACGTTGCCCACAAAGTCCATAAACTCGGCTTCGTTTTTGAACTGGCGTTTGCGGTAATATGGGTAAGGGTAGCCGTCCTTGTCCTCGGTGTTTATGAATATTCCCGCGAAAACCTTATATGTACCTTCTTCGTAAAGGGTATCGAACTGAATTGTGGGATACTGAAGATAGTAGTCGATAAACGCCTGATTGTCATAGGAATAGCCGTCGCTGTAATGGGAGGAATAGGGGTAATAGTGAGTAAGGGAAGCGAAATACTCTCCCGACTGCATATTATGCCCGTAGATAACAAGGTTGTTGGCGTTTTCAAAGGGGAGAACGTGGTTGTCGCAGAAAATGGAGCCGCTTTTGCTGTCCTCGCCGTAAAAATTGCGGTAAAGATAATAATCGGTGTTCTCCAAGCCTTCCCGCATAAGTACGGGGTAATCTATAAAGTGCCCAGCCTTTATCCAGCCCACAAGGTCGTTGTTTTCGGCGTAGAGATCCACGAATTTATCGAGGATATCGGGCTGTTCCTCCTTTATTTCCTCCACCTTGTTCTGGTCGATCTTGAAATTTCCGGAGGCGTTCATTTCCTTTATGTTCACAATTTCGTTGTTCATTTCGGTATCCGCCTGACGGTCGGTAAAGTCGGTCAGGATATAGATTCCGCAGCCGACAAATACCAGAAGACAGAGGATAACGATAACTTTTCTTATTTTTGCCGCAGTGTTGTCTTTTTTATTTGGTATAAACATACGCACGAAAGCGTTTTGAGTTTTTTTCACATGTTCCGCCATGATAATTCTCCTGTTTTTTTATTTTAAGGGATCAGTAGCTGAGAAGCTTGCCCGTATCCCATGCCCGGCTGGCGTAGGGGCTGGCTATGCCTCTGTCTATCGCCTGCTGCCAGCCTATCCACGAGTAATTTCTTTTAACCTTCGAGGTGTCCACCTCCGGGCTTTCTCCATCTCTCACCTTTCGGGCGAAGATAACGCAGCGCACGTTTTCATACTCCTGTCCGAAGGGGAAATAACAGGTGGAAAGGCACAGTATCTTGTCGCCGTAATCAAGATCCACGTCGGTAAAGAGAACGCTTCTGTCCATTATATCCAGAATGTAATTGTTGAAATCGTCCTTATCGCTGAAGGAGCGGCCGCGGCGAAGGTAATTGTACACCTCTCCGTACTGTTCCTCGGTGTTGAAGAGACATACGGCGAACACCTTATATGTGCCCTGACCCGCCAGAGTGTCAAAGTTTATGGTGGGGTGCTTCCTATAGTAGCTTGTGGTCCAGTCGTCGTTGGGGTCGGGATTGTCCTTTTCGTAATAGTATCTGGTGAGCTTTGAAAAGGCTACCGAGGAGTAGGTATTGTGTCCGTAGAGAATCAAGAAGTTGTTCTCGGCGCCGTTTTCGTCGAAGGTACATCTGTGATCGGCAAAAATCGTGCCCGATTTACTGTAATTTCCGTGAAAGTCGGTGGTAAGATATTTTTCGTTGTCCGTGGTCTGTACCACGGGATCGTCTATTATCCTTTCGTTTTCGCCTAAGTTTATCCAGCCAACCAGATCGGGATTTATGGCGTAAAGGCTCATAAGCTCCTCTCTGATATAGGGCTTTTCCTCCTTAATCTCCTTTATCTCTTCCTCGTTGAGGTTAAGATTTCCGCTTCCCGCCTGATTTTTTATTTCCTTTATCTGTTCGTCGACCACGTATTTTCGTATCATTTCGCCGGAAACGTCCCTTACGAGGGAGCCGCCGGTTATGGCGAAAGCCACCACGGCGCCGATAAAGACAAATTTTCTTACAACTTCCGGCGCTTCGTCCCCTTTTACGGGAAAAATCGACATTAAGAAGCGGGTGAAGGCGTTTTTTTCCTTCCCCTTGCTTCTTGCGCTGGGAGGTCTGACCGTATAATTAACCATTTTAAATCATTCCTTTTTTATATATTATCATTTATAAATTATCAATTTGAGGCTTTCTCGTATCCGAGCAATTTTGAGGTATCCCAGGTTCTTTTGGCGTAGGCGCTGGAAATGCCCGCGTCCTCAAGCTGTTTCCAGCCCTTCCAGTAATAGGTTCTTTCAGCTTTGGAGACGTCCACATCGGCGCTTTCTCCCTCTCTTACCCTTCTGGCAAAGATGGCGCAGCGGGTGTTGTGGAGGTCGGTTGAAATGGGAAAGTAGCAGGTGGAAAGGCAAAGTATCTCGTCGCCGTATGTCAGATCCACGTCGGTAAGGACACAGCTTCTGTCCATTATATCGAGAACATAGTTGTTAAAGTCTTCCTTGTCCTTGAAGGGCTGACCGTATCTTAAATAGTTGTAAACCTCGCCGTATTTTTCTTCGGTGTTGAACAGGCAGACGGCAAACACTTTATAGGCGCCTTCCAGCGCCAAAGTGTCAAAGGTCAGGGTGGGGTGCTTTTGATAAAAGCTCAAGGTTTTGTCCGCGCCCGCGTCGGGATTATCCTTATCGTAATAATATCTTGAAAGCTTTGAAAAAGCCGTTGAGGAGGTGGTGTTATGTCCGTAAAGTATGGTGAAATCGGGGGCGGTTCCTTTGGTGAAATCGTTTCGGTAATCCGCGAAGATGGTGCCCGACTTGCTGCTCCCGCCGTAAAAGTCGGTGACCAGATATTTGTCGTTATCCGTCGTCTGAACCACCGGAAGGTCGATAATTTTGTTTTCCCCGCCTATGTTTATCCAGCCGATAAGATCGGGATTTTCGGCGTAAAGGGTCATCATTTCTTCCCTTATAAAGGGCTTTTCGCTTTTGATCTCTTTTATTTCCTCCTGTTCCAGATTCAGGTTGCCGCTGCTGGCTTGTTCCTTTATTTCCTGAAGCTGGGGAGTCACCACGTATTTCTGTACTATCTCTCCCGAGACGTCTTTTATAAGAATACCGCCGGTTATGGCGAAGGATATCACCGCGCCGATAAAAACCGTCTTTCTCACTATTTCCGCAAAATCGTCGCCCTTGTAGGGGACGGCGGAAATAAGGAGACGGGTAAAAAAGTCCTTTTCCTTCCCCTTGCTTCTTTCCGCGGGGGGTCTAACGGTGTAATCGCTGATCATTGTATCACTGTCCTTTTAAAATTATTCACAGTTATGTCAAAATCCGTCCCGAAGCGCCGATTCAAGCAGCTTTAAGGCCGCAAGGACCGCTTGGGATCTTATATATTCCCTTTCGGTCATTTCGGGGGGGCAGTCTTGGGTTTCGAAAAGGAAACGTTTCGCCGTCGGGGGAGAGCCTTTTCGGCAAATTCCTATCCAGACGGTGCCTACGGGTTTTTCCTCCGTTCCTCCCGAGGGGCCGGCGATACCGGTGGTGGAGACGCCGAAGTCGCTTTCCGCCGCTTCGGTTACGCCTTTCGCCATGGCTTCGGCCACCTGTTCCGAGACCGCGCCGAAGCGGTCAAGATATTCGGAGGGGACGTTGATTTTGTCGCGCTTTATCCTGTTGGCGTAGGTGCATATTCCCATATCGAAAACCTCGGAGGAGCCGCTTACCGAGGTTATGGCGGCGGAGATTAGGCCGCCGGTGCAGCTTTCGGCGGAGGCGGCTTTTTTCTTAAGTGCCAACAGTAATTGTACTACATTTTGAGCCTGTTTGTCAATATCTCTTTTGATTTCGGGGGTCATTTCAATATATTACCTGCCTTTTCGGTGATGATTTTCCTTTGTTTCCTTAATTTTATACACCTTATTATATTTATATTTTAAAATCCTTTACCGTTATTCCCTCCACCGCTTTTTTTATGAGGGGTTCAAAGTCGAATTTGGACTCTTCTTTGAGAACGTCGGATAAAAGGGGCTTGGTTTTGGGGTGCTTGGGGGTAAATACGGTGCAGCAGTCCTCATAGGGGAGGATGGAGGTTTCAAAGGTGTCTATTTTTCTGGCCGTTTCGACTATTTCCTTTTTGTCCATACCCACCAACGGTCTTAGGACGGGGAAATCGGCGGCTTTATCGGTGCAGGCGATTGCCGCCAAGGTCTGGCTGGCCACCTGACCCACGCTTTCGCCGGTTATAAGGGCGGAGCAATGGCTTCTTTCGCAGATTATATTGGCTATTTTCAGCATAAGTCTTCTCATAATTACGGTAAAATAATCGTTGTCGCAATTATCCCGAAGCGCTTCCTGAATTTCGGTAAAGGGAACGCAGTAGAATCTGAGTCTTCCGCAATATTCCGTAAGCTTTTCGCATAGAGTTTCCACCTTCAGCAAGGCTCTTTCCGAGGTGTAGGGAGGGCTTTGAAAATGTATCGCGTCCACTCTCAGTCCTCTTTTCGCCATCATATAGGCCGCAACGGGGCTGTCTATTCCTCCCGAAAGGAGAAGAAGGGCGTTTCCGTTGCTTCCCACCGGCATTCCCCCCACGGCGGTTATTTTTTCGGCGTTGACATAGGCTCCCTTGTCCCTTATTTCCACCAAAACGGTGACGTCGGGATTATGAACGTCGGTTATAAGGTGGGGGTAAGCGTCGGAAAGAGCGCCGCCCAGCTCCTGCTGTATCTGTGGGCTGGTGTAAGGGAAGGTTTTATCGGCGCGCTTCGCTTCAACCTTAAAGCTTTTGGCTCTTTCCAGGGTTTCCTTTAAATAGGGGACGGACTGTTTTATTATTTCGTTAATGTCCTTGGGGAGCACCGCCGAGCGCTGAACCGCCGCGATTCCGAACACATGGCACACTTTTTTTACCGCCGAGTCAAGGTCGGAATTTTCCTCAAGGGGAGTGATGTAAATTGTCGATTGACGTCGGGTAACGTCGAATTTTCCGATTTTATCCAGTTTTCTTCTTATGTTTTTTACGAGAAGGTCTTCAAAATTGCTTCTGTTTAAACCTTTTAAAGCTATCTCGCCGTATTTCGCCATTATTACTTCCATTTTTTTATGTCCGTTTCTTTGATATATTTTTATTTTTTTATATTCTTATATTTTTTATCTCGCGAATCTTTTTATGCCTTCCTCAAGGGCTTCCGCCAGAATATCCACCTCTTTTTCGGTGTTATAGCGGGAGAAGCTGACCCGAAGGGCGCTGTCGGCTCTTTCATGGGAGATTCCGAAGGCTTCGGGCACCGGGCTGATTTTTCCTTTGGAGCAGGCGGAGCCGCTGGAAACGTAGATTCCCTTTTCTTCAAGGAAGTGGAGCATTATTTCGCTTCTTGCCCCCAAAACGGAAAAATTCAGGATATTGTCTATTCCGTTTTCGGGGCTGTTTATAATAATACGATTCAGGCGCTCGAGATGTCCCGTTAATCTGTGACGAAGGGACGAAAAAATCGTGAGATTTTCGGGATAGGCCTTTACCGCCGCTTCAAAAGCCGCCGCCAGCTCCACCGGCTCGGTTCCGGGGCGCAGACCGCCCTGCTGCCCCCCGCCGAAGGAAAGGGGGATAAGCCTTGTGTCTTTGTTTTTGTAGAGCGCGCCTATACCTTTAAAACAGTGTATTTTATGACCCGACAGGCTGACGGTATCGCCGTACAGCGGAAGCTTGCAGAAGCCCTGAACTCCGTCCACGTGAACGGCGCAGGAGGGATTTTTTCGCTTTACGCCGCCGTAGACGGTTTTGGTATCGATAATGAAGCCCGTTTCGTTGTTTACCGCCATAAAGGAGACTAAAACCGTCTTTTCGTCCACCGCGTCTATTATCGCCCGCTCAAAGTCCCCGTGTTCCTTCGGCTTCAGGCTTACCACCTCGAAGCCTCTTTCGGAGAGCTTTTTCATGGGAGCGCTGACGCTGGGGTGTTCAACGGCGGTGGTGACAATTCGGTTTCCCCGTCGTTTCAGGGCTTCGGCGATTCCGAATACCGCCATATTGTTGCTTTCGGTGGCACCCGAGGTAAAAAGGATTTCTCCCTCTTTTCCCAGACGGTCAAGGATGGTTCTTTTGGCGGAGGCTAAGGTTTTTTCGGCTTCCACGCCCATATGGTGGAGGGAGGAGGGGTTTCCGAAGCGGTCGGAAGCGCATATTACGGCTGCCTCCGCCGCTTCGGGGCAGGGCTTCGTTGTGGCGGCGTTATCAAAATATATCATTTTTTTATCCTCATGAATTTGCTCTAAAATAAATTCTTAAAAACATACTGTAATATTATACCATAAAATCTTTGATTTTGGAATAGTATATTTTTGAAATTTTATCGAAAAATAATTCCAAACTCACCAATTAAACGAAAGGAATTTTCATAAAAATGAGAAGAAGCACGATAACCATCACAAAACGATGTTTTGTAAGAATTATAAGCTTTTCAATAGCTCTTATACTCGCTCTCGGACTTATGGCGCTGGAACAGCGGGGGAAAGCGGCAAACGGCGAGCTTATGATGCAGAACACTTATATGAGGGCGGTGGAGGATCTTTCCCTCAGTCTCGAAAATATCAAGACCACTCTCAACAAGGGCTTATACACAAATTCGCCCGCGATGATGAATCAGCTGTCGGGGAAGCTGTGGAGCGAGGCCGCCAACGCTAAGGCCGCCCTGTCGCAGCTTCCCGTGGAAGAGCTTAAGCTGGAGCAGACCTATAAGTTTTTGTCCCAGGTAGGAAATTACAGCCAGAGCCTTTCAAAAAAATTCGGCAGCGGAGAGAACCTTACGGAGGAAGAAAAAAACAATCTTAAGACGCTTTACGGCTACGCGGAGGATTTAAGCGGGAAAATGTGGAGCGTGGAAAAGAAGATAGAGGACGGAAGCGTCACCCTCCGCGAGCTTTCGGGAGCGGCCAACGGCAAACGGCCTCAAACGGTGACCGAGGGGTTCACCGATTTCGAAGAGGGATTTTCGGATTATCCCACGCTTATATATGACGGACCTTTTTCCGATCACATTCTGGAGCGGGAGCCGCTTATGCTTAAGGGGCAGAACGAGGTAACTAAGGAACAGGCGCTCAGAAAGGCCGTTTCGGTCTCAGGCGAGGAAAATCTCTCGGTAGGCGGGGAAGAAGGGGGAAAGATGCCCTCCTTCGTATTTGAAAACGAGAACACCACCGTTTCGGTGACAAAGCAGGGAGGATTTTTCAGCTATATGCTGAAATACCGCCCCGTGGAAAACCCGCAGCTGGGGGCTACCGACGCTCTTAAAAGGGCGGAAAAGTATCTTGATTCGCTGGGTATCGACGAGGTGGAGGAAACCTATTACGAAATAAACAACGGAATTTGTATTTATAATTTCGCGGGAGAGCAGAACGACGTGATTTTGTACACCGACCTTATAAAGGTGGGTGTAGCTCTTGACAACGGCGAAATAATGAGCTATGACGCCAGAGGGTATATCACCAACCACACCGCGCGCAAGCTGGACAAGCCCGCGATTTCCGAGGATGAGGCGGAAGCGAAAATTTCCAAGGGGCTAACGGTTTTCGAGGACAATCTTTGCGTTATACCCACGGGCGGGCTTAACGAACGGTACTGCTACGAATTTTACTGCGCGGACAGCGAGGGGAGACAGCTTCTCATCTATATCAACGCCGACACGGGAGAGGAAGAGCAGATTCTCTTACTGAAAATCGGAAGCAACGGAAGACTTACTGTATAAACCGAGCGTTAATACTAATCTTCGGTCAGATTATAGACAAAAAATT
Organism: uncultured Ruminiclostridium sp.; assembly: GCA_949878745.1. Lineage (GTDB taxonomy): Bacteria > Bacillota > Clostridia > Oscillospirales > Ruminococcaceae > Ruminiclostridium_E. The sequence goes on from CATLBH010000013.1 coordinate 56,668, forward strand.
GTTGACCAAAGATTAGTGTTTCGGGTGTAATCTTTAATCATATTTCCGACTTCGTCTACAATATAATTAAAGATTAGTATAAAATAATGTTTTTCGAAGAGGTTTTTCACTAAATTTTTACAATTTTTGGCAAAAAGGTAACAAAAGGGGCTGTTATTCACAGTCCCTTTTGTTAAAAACGCAAAATAAAGCCGATTTCACTTGACTTTTTTTGTTTTTGCAAGTAAAATACATATTAAAGATATATAATACCGTATGTAAATCATACTTAAAACAAACCGAAAACAAGGAAAGGTTATAACAATAAAATGAAAAAATACATCGGGTTTTTTGCCGTTATTTTAAGCATAGCCGTTCTCTTCTCCGCGTGTATCGGAGGAGACGACGGCGAAGAGCAGACGGAAAGCGGCACTTCGGGCGTGTCCGACGAAAGCACGCCGCCTTCGGATACGGAGGAGGATACCGTCACGGTTACACAAACGTTTCCCGTTACCGACAAGCCCGCGGAAACCTCGGTCGTCACCGAAACCGAAGCGGATTCCACCCAAAACGATCCCATCGACAACAACAACGGAATAGTGCAGACCGCCGAGACTCTTGTGGGGATTCCCTTCGCGGAAAACGGAGCCAGCCCGTCGGAGGGCTTCGACAACTCGGGGTTTATTTACTATGTTTTAAGGGAAAACGGGTTTATAAACTGCCCCCGACTGACAAAGGATCAGGCTGCCATGGGAACCCATATAGGCTATGAGGAGCTGAAAAGCGGAGATTTGGCCTTTTTCTGCACCGCCGACAGCGGAAACCCCGATTTCGGGGGAATTTATATCGGCGAGGGGCAGATGATATATTCCCCTATGCCGGGGCAGACGGTTAAGATCGCGGACATAACCTCGGATTATTGGAGGGGGACGTTTGTGGCGGGGATAAGCTTATCCTAATAGGAGAAGAAATGAAAAAAGAAACGAAAAAATCCGTGATTTCGGCGGCGGCGTGTTTATGGGCATCGGCGCTTTTATCCTCTTGTATGGTGGATGTTCCGGGCAGGGGGGTTACGGTGGAAGTGGATTTGGACGATTATCTCTCGGACACCGCCGATACAAGCACGAAAGAGTTTGATTTTGTACGCGGAAAAAGGAATGGAAACGGGTATTTTTCCGAAACGTTTTCGGTGGGCGTAGAGCTTGACGAAAGCTATACGTTTTTTTCCGACGAAAAAATGGCGGAAATGAACGATATACCCGATATGTCCGAGGAAAATATAAGAGCCCGTATGGAGCTTCACGGCGGGATTTATGAAATGGAAGCGGATAACGGAGACAACGGTTCCGTGCTGTTCATTTCCACGGATATGGAAAAGCTCGGTATGCAGTCATATGACGAGCGTCAATACGCGGAATATATTTTTGAGGAGCTTAACGGCCAATATAAAGCGGTTACCGAGACCGAAGGGGAAATTTCGGACATTAAGGCGGCGGAAAAGGACGCCTGCTGCATCAAATTTTCCATAGGGGGCGGAAAAAACCATCAATATCACGTGTTTTTCAAATCGGGAAAGTATATGTATACCGTAACAATCACCGTACCCGAAAAGGAAGAAGCGGAAAAAATACTTTCGGGATTTTACGGGCAAGCATAACGGATTATCTCGCTTATTATTCTGTTCATGGCTACCTCGCCGAACACATGGCCGCTGTTTTCGATTTTTATAAAGCTCAGGTTGCCGTTTTCGGTTTCCGAAACAAAGCGTTCGACGGCTTTGACGGAGGTTACTATATCTCTGTCTCCCTGCATAATAAGATACGGCACCTTTACGTTTTCCAGAACTTCCCGAAGATCGATTTCAAGCAGCTCCTTAATCAGGGAGCTGTTTTTCATATATCCGTTTATCAGGGCGGCCTTTAAATTTTTAAATGTGTAATCTGGGCTTGTAAGCATACCCATCAGTATACGCCCCACGGGAGCGGACTTTTCGGCTTTGCACACATAGCCCTCGGTGTATTTTCTTATGTAGGACATAACAAGCTTGGCGTTATCAGCGGTGTGGGCGCTCATTAACGAATCGAGCTTTTTCTTTTTGCCTTCGGGCATTTTCGAGGATTTAAGGGCTTCCTCCACTTCTCCGTTAAAGGTCATATCGCAAATCACCTGACCCGATATGAAAACGCCGTCAAGCAGCTCCGCTTCGGGAGAGGAAGCTGCGTATGCCGCCAATATGCTGCCCCAGGACACGCCGAAGAGATAAAGCTTGTTTTCGGGGAAGGAGCGTTTGATTTCCCGTATCAGGTCGGCGGTCATATCGGTAAAATTCTTTATTCGGAAGGAATCGTCTATGGGGTAGTCGTTAATTCCGCAGCCCAGCTGATCCCAGCAGACCAAGGTCAGTTTGTCGGTTATTTCGGGAAACATTCCGCGGCAGCCTTCGGAAAAGGGCAGGGGCGAACCGGGGCCGCCGTGAAGAGATATTAGAATGGGGGCGGTTTTGGTTTTTCCGTCTATGGTTATTTTTTGGGGGAAGCCTCCGAGGGTAAGGGTGCGCAGCTCGGATAGCTCGTAGGTTTGAAGGGCGGTTTTTCGGGATTTGTTCATTTTGGGGGTACCTCCGGTTGGTGGGGTGGATGTTCCTAATTTGTTTATTTCGAATATTTTTGCATTTTTATTATATCGCGTTCGGGGCGGTTTGTCAATGAAGTCAGGATATGTTTCTTTTACTTCTTCTGTGAGAACAAGTTTTAAGAAACCGGTGTAAGATTTTTATATGGTTTTCGGTATTTTCGGATAAGAAAAATACGTTTAATACTAATCTTTGGTCAGATTATAGACAAAAAAATGTTGACCAAAGATTAGTGTTTTGGGTGTAATCTTTAATCATATTGCCGACTT
>CATLBH010000014.1 GCA_949878745.1 uncultured Ruminiclostridium sp.
GAATTTTTATGAACTATGCCCGCAAACAGTGGGTGGACGAGGCGGTGCAATACCCGGACAGGTTCGCGATGCAGACCCTCTCCGGCGGTATGGTGAACCTCACCCCGTCACCCGGCACGGTTGACACCGTGGGAACGCCGCAAAGCGCGGTGAACTTTAACCACCTCGAATGCGGCGTACTTGACGCGCAGACCGCCGCATCGCTGATCGCTATCGACCTGCAAATGCTCAAGGACGCACAGGGCGTGGTGGAAGTCGGCACAGTCACGCTGACAAATACAAAGAGCCTGCCGTTCAACAATTCCCGTGCGACTATCGCTTTGAAAAAGCCCCGCCGGTCGTTGGACTATAACGTTGAAATTATCGAGGCGGCCGCCTCCGACGCAAAGCCCATCGGTGACATTGTGGCGAACGGAAAGCAGTTGAACGGGTTCGCCCTGTCGTACAGCGGCAGCGCGGCAAGCGTAACCATTAAATACAAAGTAACAGGAGGTATTTCGGTATGATAGTTATTGAAAAGAACGAGGGCGAAAAAATCCCCTACGCCCAAAACGGAACAGTCATCAGCTTTGCGGATGGCAGGCTTTCCCTTGACTGCGCCCTTTATCAAAAGGACTGGGGCGTACATTTGGATGTATGCGAAAACACGGACGGCAACCTTGTAATGGGAACGGAAAGCGGGCAGAAATACGTCGCACAGTTGGATATTCCCGCGCGCGAGTATCTTTATCCCGAACCCGCCGAAACCTCGCCCATCATCCCCGCAGACCTTGACGACGAGGAAACGGAAACGGAAACAGCGACGGCCGAACCCGAACACACGGAAACAGAGCCGCCCGTACCCCTGCCGCTTGATATGGAAAAAGTCACCCTGTCGCTTTGGGCGATCGGTGTGTAAGAGAAAGGAGCATAAACAATGCCTAATTATGATTTAACGAACCTTGCTTTGCAAATTGCCGCACCTAACAACGTACTTATGTACGACGACCTCGGCGATCCGTCCGTAATGGTGCGCATTCCGAAATTTAAGATCGGGGACGTTATCGAGGGCGGCGGCGACGGTACGCACCCCGCTTTTATCGTCAACGGCAAAGAGTTGGACTGCATTTATATAAGCAAGTATCAGAATGTTGTAAACAACGGCAGGGCGTACAGCTTGCCGATGCAAGACCCCGCCGCGCTGCTGAATTTCGATCAGGCGTGGCAGTATTGCAAGCAAAAAGGCCCCGGTTGGCATTTAATGACTAACGCAGAGTGGGCGGCGGTCGCTCTTTGGTGCAAGAAAAACGGTTTTATGCCGAAAGGTAATAACAGTTACGGAAAGGACAGCACCGAGGGTGCGCTGCCGCAGAGAGCGCAGGGTTCTTACTACGATGCTAACGGACGAATTTTGCGCACGGCAACCGGCAGCGGTCCCGCCTCTTGGTATCACGACAACACCGCCGCGGGCATTGCCGATCTGAACGGTAATGTATGGGAGTGGAACGGCGGTCTGCGCTTAAACGACGGGGAAATTCAGATCATCCCTAACAACGACGCCGCAGACTGGAACAACCCGCTCACCCCGACAAGCACCCTTTGGAGGGCGATCAAGCCCGACGGCACACTTGTTGCGCCCGGCACGGCGGGGACGCTGAAATGGGCTACAAACTGGAGCAATACAAAATTTGCAAGTATTGTTACCACACCCGCCGCAACGGGCGCGGGCATTACCCTGTTGGAGTCCCTCGGCTTAATGCCTCATACGGGTGCAACCTCTGCCGACTACGGCGACGATGCGGTGTGGGCTAATATCGCGGGCGAAAGATTACCGATCCGTGGTGGCCACTGGCGCGATGCCGCATCTGCGGGTGTGTTCGCGTTGTCCCTCCCTTATGCGCGGTCGTCCGTCTCCCCGTCCCTCGGTTTCCGCGCCGCGTTTTGTCCCCTGTAACTTGAAACTTGGAACTTGACCCACACCCGCCGAAAGGCGGGTGTGGGTCTTAATAAAGGAGAAGCAGCCGTGAGCGATTACGGGAAATTAACCATACTTACGAAACTTCACGATATGGCAAAATACGCCTACCCTGCGTTGGCGCAGTTTCCGAAAAGTGAAAAGTTTGCGATCGTCGTCGATATTAAACGGTGTATGGATGCCGCTATAGATTACACGCAGTATTCGACACTCGCAATGCTTGTCGGTGCGCCGACGGCTACGGCGATCGGGTTCTATGCGTGGAAAGCAAAAGCGGAAAACGTTATAAAAATCAAGAACGAAAACCCGGAGGCAACAAAGGATGTACCTATTGATTTAAACAACATAAGCGGCACAAGTTAGGAGGGCTGTAACTATGGAAATAAAAGGCGTTGACCTTTCATATTGTCAGAGCGGCATTGACTATAACAAACTAAAAGCGGACGGCGTGAAATTCGCCATCATTCGCGCGGGCTTTTCCGAAACCGAGGACAAGCTGCTGAAAACGCATATTGACGGGTTGCGAAAGGTCGGCATCCCTTTTGGCTTATACTGGTATTCGTATGCTTACAGTATGGCAGAGGCTCAAAAGGAGGCGGATGCCTGCGTAGCGGTAATAAAAAAGTATCAGCTGCAAACCGAATTGTCGTACCCCGTATTTTACGATATTGAGGAAAGCAAGCACCTCAAGGTCGGTAAAATGGCACTTACCAATATGGCCGACGAGTTCAAGGTAAGACTGAACCGTGCGGGGATTTTCACCGGCTTGTATGTCAATCCAAACTTTATGGAAAACGCTCTCGACAAAGATCGTGTAATGCGTATTCACGATATATGGTTAGCACACTGGACGGAGAACCCGGCGCAGAAATCCCGCTATAATTACGGGCAGAAAATGTGGCAGTGGGGCATCGGCAAAGTCGGGAAAATGGACGTTGACGACGATCTGTGCTTTATCGACTACCCCGCGCGCATTAACGAGTGGCGCAGGGAGCGCGGCATCGTTTCGGCAGGTTCTCAACCCCAAAAGATCGTCAGCTTTACGCCCCGACTCACCGCCCCCGACACAACGGACAAACACTGGAGGCATACTTCAAAAGGCGGTTTAAACGAGTGCATACACATAAGCGGCGGCTCTTGTCTGCCAAACTGTGTGGGGTATGCGTGGGGGCGTTTTTATGAAATCATAGGCGAAAAGCCCGCATTAAGCAAGTGTAACGCCGAGATGTGGTACGGGAATACCGCAGACGGTTACAAGCGGTCAAGCACTCCCGCCCTCGGCGCAGTCGCCTGTTGGAGCAAAGGTAAAGTGGGCAACGGTGCGGACGGCGCAGGACACGTCGCGGTCGTGGAACGTATCGAAGCGAACGGCGACATCGTGACCTCAAACAGTGCCTACGGCGGCACACGCTTTTACACACAGACTTACAAGAAAAGCGCGGGTTATAACTTTGGTGCGTATAAGTTTCAGGGCTTTATTTTGCCGCCCGTTCAGATTAAGGACGCCGCACCCGCAACGACAAGCAAGCCCGCCGCATCCACGGCGTTTAAGGTCGGCGATGTCGTTGACTTTACAGGCAGCACCCACTATGCCTCAAGCACCGGGACACGCGGAACAGCGGCAAAGCCCGGCAGGGCGAAAGTAACGATCGTCGCGGCGGGCGCGGCTCACCCGTACCACCTGATAAACGACGGCAGCGGCTCAACCGTGTACGGGTGGGTCAATGCCTCGGACGTTGCCGCGTCGGGCGGTAATATCAAGGCAGGCAGTACGGTAATGCTCCGCAAAGGCGCAAAGGACTACAACGGCGGCAGCCTCGCATCGTTCGTGTATACCCGCCCGCATATCGTAAGCGAACTCAAGGGCGACCGTGCGGTCATCACGTTTGGCGGTGTAGTCGTTGCCGCAGTAAAAACAAGCGACTTGACTTTAGCATAGGAGGCACACAATGGATATTTTGAACTTTTTACTTGCAAACTGGAACAGCGTTCTCGTCGTCCTGCTGTTTGCGGCGGTGCTTATCATTCTGATCGCAAAAAAGCAGTACGCCATCCTTGATAAAATCGTTTTTTCACTCGTCACCGAAGCCGAGAAGAAATACGGCGGCGGCACGGGTGCGGCGAAATTGGCGGCGGTCATTGAGCAGCTATACCCCAAAATCCCGGCAGTGATCCGGCTGTTCATTTCGGCAGCACAGATTGAAAAGCTGATCGAGCGCGTCCTTTCCGATGCAAAGGAACGGTGGGAAAAGAACCCGAAGCTCTCCGCATATATCACCGACACACAAAAGTAATATAACACAAAAAGTCCGCCTCGGTCGTCCGAAGCGGGCTTTTTGTTTTACCTTGTTTTCGCAAATCTGAACACCACGGCAACTGCTTTTTTGAAGAAATACAACTGCATCGGGTGGTTCAATTTTGCGCCGTTTGGTGCCGGCAGTGGGACTTGAACCCACACGGTATCGCTACCACCGGATTTTGAGTCCGGCACGTCTGCCAATTCCATCATGCCGGCGAAGGAATTGAGGGAATTGCTTCCCAATAATAGTATATCATTTTTCTAACGCGATAATAGTATATCATTTTTTTTTGGGTTTGTCAAGTTTCTCGCAAAATTCTTCAAAATTTTTTACAAAATTTCGGGTTTTGTACAAGAAGCCCTTGACATTTTGTTAAAAATGCCGTAAAATTATATATGTGAAATAAGGTGGCGATTTAAGCCGTTTATTTTACATACAGTTTTTTATTTTTTATTCACGCTTTATGCGTTTTAGGTTACATATAATCCCACTTTTACAAGTCAATTCGGCGTTCCCGCCGTGTTCCGCGGCGGTTTGCTTTTTATACCGCGGAACGGAAACGTTTGCTTTTCCGAGAGTGCGCCGTTTTTATAAAATCGGAGCTTCCGACTTATAAATCATTTACCTTGTTTCATTTGCTTTGCCTTTGAACCTTGGTTTATGGGATTTTTTCACGTAACCGGGATTATTTAAAAAGGAGGATAAAGCATTTGGATCTTTGGTTGGCAATAGTTCTCATTGTCGCCGCACTGGTCATAGGAGCGGCAGGCGGCTTTGCGGTGTACCGCAAGGTGCTTGACGCCAAAAAGAAGCAGGACGAAGCGACAATCGAGTCAGCGGAAAAGGAAGCGGCGAGAATAGTGTCCGAAGCGAAGGAAAAGGCGGCCACCGCTAAGAAAACCGCCCTTCTGGAAGCGAAAGAGGAAAGCTATAAGCTGAGAGAGAACGCGGAAAAGGAAATTCAGAAACAGCGTAGTGACGCCGAAAGAGAATTAAAGGAGCGCAGGGCGGAGGTTACTAAGTCGGAACGCAGGCTGCTCCAGAAAGAAGAAAATTTAGACCGTAAAACGGACAAAATCGAAAGGCTGGAGGAAAGCCTTACATCGCGCAACGAAAACGCGAAAAAGAAGTTGGCGGAGGCGGAGGCGCTGAGGGAGGAGCAGCAGGCAAAGCTTCAGGAAATCAGCGGCTATACCTCAGAACAGGCAAAGGAACTGCTTTTGTCGCAGCTTGACAGTGAGCTTACCCACGAAAAGGCGGTAAAGGTTCTGGCGTATCAGCAGCAGCTGAAGGACGACTGTGACGATAAGGCGCGTTCCATGATAGCGCTGGCCATATCGAGACTCGCCTCGGAGACCGTATCGGAAATGACGGTATCGGTTGTGCCTTTGCCCAACGACGAGATGAAGGGAAGAATAATCGGCCGCGAGGGGCGCAATATACGCACTCTCGAGCAGCTGACGGGCGTTGACCTCATAATAGACGATACCCCCGAAGCGATAACCCTTTCCAGCCACGATAAGGTGCGCAGAGAGATCGCGAGAATTTCCCTTGAAAGACTTATCCAGGACGGCAGAATCCATCCCACCCGTATCGAGGAAATGGTGGAAAAGGCAAAGCGCGAGGTGGAGCAGAAGATAAAGAGAGAGGGCGAACACGCCTGTCTCGAAACCAACGTCAACGGCCTGAGCCCCGAGCTGGTAAAGCTTCTCGGACGGCTGCACTTCAGAACCTCCTACAGCCAGAACGTGCTTATACATTCCATAGAGGTGGCGCACCTGGCGGGTATTATGGCTAGCGAGCTTGGGGTTGACGCGGCTCTCGCGAGACGCGCGGGGCTTCTGCACGATATAGGCAAGGCGCTTACCCATGAGATTGAGGGAAGCCACGTGGCCATCGGCGTGGAGGTATGTAAGAAATACAAAGAGAATCCCGAGGTTGTTCACGCTGTGGAGGCTCATCACGGCGACGTGGAATGTCGGACGGTGATCGCGGCTCTCGTTCAGGCGGCCGACGCCATAAGCGCGGCAAGGCCGGCGGCGAGAAGCGAGAATTACGAAAGCTATATCAAGAGATTACAGAAGCTTGAGGAAATATGCACCGATTACGAGGGCGTGGATAAATCCTACGCCATTCAGGCAGGCAGAGAGGTAAGAATCCTTATCAAGCCCGAAATTGTCAACGACGAGGAGATGACCCTGCTGGCCAGAAGCATTGCTCAAAGGATCGAGCAGGAGGTCGACTATCCCGGACAGATAAAGATCAACCTGATAAGAGAATCCCGTACCGTTGATTATGCAAAATAAACAATATATAACAAAACAGCGTTTCAGAAAATACCGAAACGCTGTTTTGTTATGTCGTATTATGCTCTGTCACAAAGTCTTACGTATTCTTTCTCGTCGCTGATGCTCTTATAAGCCGGTCTTATGATCTTTCCGGCGTTAATAAGCTCTTCCATTCGGTGGGCGCTCCACCCGCTGATTCTGGACACCGCGAAAATAGGCGTGTATAGCTCCAGCGGCAAGCCCAGCATACTGTAAGCGAATCCGCTGTAAAAGTCAACGTTGGGGCTTACGCCCTTGTATATTTTTTTTCTTGCGTATATTATTTTGGGGGCAAGCTCAGCTATCTTGGCGTAAAGGCCGTATTCCTCCTCAAGGCCTTTTTCCTTTGAAAGCTGTTCCACATACCCTCTGAACACTTCGGCACGGGGGTCAGAAATGGAGTATACGGCGTGACCCATACCGTAAATAAGCCCCGCGTTGTCAAAAGCCCTTTTATTCAGCAGCGCTTCAAGATAGGCGCTTATTTCGTCGTCGTCCTTCCAGTCCTTTACACACTTTTTAAGATCCTCGAACATTTTCATTACCTTGAGATTGGCGCCGCCGTGTTTGGGGCCTTTAAGGGAGCATAACGCCGCGGCTATCGCGGAATATGTATCGGTGCCCGAACTGGTGACTACGTGAGTGGTGAAGGTGGAGTTGTTTCCTCCGCCATGCTCCGCGTGAAGTACCAAAGCTATGTCCAACACGTGTGCTTCAAGCTCCGTATATTTGCTGTCCGGGCGCAGAAGGTGAAGAATGTTTTCCGCCGTGGACAGTGAGGTGTTGGGCTGATGTATGAACAGGCTCTGTTTTTCTATGTAAAAATTGTACGCCTGATATCCGTAAACCGAAAGCATGGGAAACAGGGCTATAAGCTTAAGACACTGTCTAAGAACGTTGGGGAGGCTCGTATCGTTGGCGTTGTCGTCATAGCTGTGAAGGGTCAGTACGCTTCTGGCGAGACTGTTCATCATATCGTCGCTGGGTCCCTTCATTATAACATCCCTTATAAAATTGGTGGGGAGGGTCATAAGCTCGTTAAGAACATTCTTAAAGCTTTTAAGCTCCGCCTCGGTGGGCAGTGCTCCGAAAATAAGAAGATAGCTCACCTCTTCGAAGCCGAATCGCTTTTCGGCGATAAAGCCCTTTATAATATCCTTTATGTCGATTCCCCGATAAAAAAGCCGCCCTTCACAGGGAACCGAAGCGCCGTCAACGGTTTTTGACGCTCTTATTTCGGATATATCGGTAAGACCAGTAAGCACACCCTTTCCGTTCAGGTCTCTCAACCCTCTTTTAACCTCGTATTTTCCGTAAAGCGACGGGTCGATCTGCCCGTTGCTGACACAAACGTCGGTGAGCCTTTCGATCTCCGGCTGTACACGATCCGCGTTGTAGCTGCAATTCATAAAAATACCTTCCTTTCGTATTCCGCTTCTTTAAAAATCACCTTTTCTTCATCCGAATTACCACTTGAAAAGCAGCGCAATGATATTCATGAAGCCGTGTTATACCCGTTCCCTTTGGGAAACCTGTGAAAACAAGTTCCGGATTAGCGATGGGCAGTACTGTAATATTTCTTATACAGTATAACATAATCTTTTGTTTTTGTCAAAAAATATAAGTGAAATTTAAGAAAAAAATTTATTTCATTAAACAAAGAAAACGCAGTGGCTTTTCCGTGGTTGGCTTGACGGAAAGTCGCACTGCGTTATCTTTGTGCTTTTTTACTGAAAGTTTTATTGAATATATATAAAACTCCGTTTGATTGGAGGATTTCCTCTTTGGAACCTTTGTTCCGTGACCTTATTCGGCCATTCGATACACCGCGTTGTCAAAAATTATTTCCTTGGCGGCAGGGTCGTAGCTAAGCTTTTCTTTTCCTATTTTAAGGAAGCAATAGTCCACGTAATTTATATATCCGCTGGCTTCGTCGGTTTCTGGCATATCCTTCCATACGGTGAAGAGGTATTTTTCGGAGGTTCCGTCGGAAAAGACGATCTCGCTTTCCGTAAGGGTGATAAAATCCTTTTCCGTATCTCCGTCAAGATAATAATTTCCCTCATATACCTTGTTTTCCGGCTTCGGGGCTTCCGTTACGGCGGAGGTGGAAACATATTCGTCGTTCCCCTGAGCGGATACCGCAAAAAGGGTAGTCGCCGTAACAAACATCAGCGCGCCAAAAACCATCAGCATAACTCCGAAAACAGTTCTTTTCATTTTCCGTGACCTTCCTTCCTCGGTGACCGTTTGAATTTTTATGGCTTTTTTATATTTATATGTACAAGCCTTAAAAAACAGTCTTGTTTTTTTCCTTCCGCCAAATTAAATTTATCTGAACTTTCTCTCTGTCTAACATTATACTCGGGAGCGGGGAAAAATGCAATTACAAAACGGTTACAATTCGTTTACAATTCGGTTACAAAAGTGGAGCGAATTTGTATAGCATTTCTTTATCCGCGCTTATTTCAAAAAAATACGGAAAGAAAAAAATAAATATTGCGTTTTTTTCGAAAATATGTTACAATATAAAGAAGAAAATTTTTTATGCTTTTTCCCTTCCCGGAAAAAGCGGAAAGGAAAGATAAATATGTTAGTATCGGCAAAGGATATGCTAAATAAAGCCCGCGACGGAAAGTACGCGGTGGGACAGTTCAATATCAATAACCTTGAATGGACAAAATCCGTACTTCTTACCGCCGAAGAGCTTAAGTCTCCCGTTATTTTAGGCGTTTCCGAAGGCGCGGGAAAGTATATGTGCGGGTATAAGACCGTGGTGGGTATGGTAAAGGGTATGCTGGAGGAGCTTAACATTACCGTTCCCGTAGCGCTCCATCTTGACCACGGTTCTTATGAGGGAGCCAAGAAGTGCATAGAGGCGGGCTTCTCTTCGGTAATGTTCGACGGCTCTCATTACCCCATAGCCGAAAACATCGAAAAGACAACCGAGCTGGTAAAAATCTGTAACGAAAAGGGGCTTTCCATTGAAGCGGAGGTAGGCTCCATCGGCGGAGAAGAGGACGGTGTGGTAGGTATGGGCGAGTGCGCCGACCCCAACGAGTGCAAGCAAATCGCCGATCTGGGCGTTACAATGCTGGCAGCGGGAATAGGCAACATTCACGGTAAATATCCCGAAAACTGGGCGGGCTTAAGCTTTGACACCCTGGCGGCGGTTAAGGAAAAGACCGGCGATATGCCCTTGGTTCTTCACGGCGGAACGGGTATTCCCGAGGATATGATAAAAAAGGCCATTTCCCTGGGCGTGGCGAAAATCAACGTCAACACCGAGTGTCAGCTTTCTTTTGCCGCCGCCACAAGAAAGTACATCGAAGCGGGCAAGGATCAGGAAGGCAAGGGCTTTGACCCCCGCAAGCTTCTTGCTCCCGGCGCGGAAGCGATAAAAGCGACCGTCAAGGAGAAAATGGAGCTTTTCGGTTCGGTGGGCAAGGCGTAATAGCGTATAAAGCGTAAAAGTATAAACGCAACTTCATTGCGCGAACGCGGGGAGAAATCCGTGAGGAAAGTCCGAGCATCACAGAGCGGGGTAGCTGCTAACGGCAGCCGAGGGCGACCTTAGGGCAAGTGCAACAGAGATATACCGCCGCGAAAGCGGTAAGGGTGGAAAGGCGAGGTAAGAGCTCACCGGAACGCGGGAGACCGCGGTTCCCTGTAAACCCTACCCGATGCAACGCTGAATTGGTACGAAGGAAAACGCGTCTGCTCGGCGCGCTTCGGAATAAGCGGCTTGACTCTTCGGGCGACCGAAGAGGTAGATAAATGTTCGTGCGCGACAGAACTCGGCTTACAGATGAAGTTGCTTTTAAAAACAATAAAAGACCGCGGTCTCATTGAAAAGTGAAGCCGCGGTTTTTTGTGTATTTTATATATTTTCTCGAAAAAGTTCTATTCCTGTCCCTTCAATCATACAATCAATCAGACAAACATCCTTGTACATCACACAGAAAGGAAGAACCGAAATGTTTACTTACACTACCTCGCGAAAAAAGCTGCTTCGTACGATAATAATAGTGTTAGCCGCACTGACCGTGGCCGCGATAATTTTTATGTCGGTGGCGAAAGGCTTTAAAGTGGCCGCCGAAGAAAAAAAGGTGCCCATTTACGCCGTTTCCCGCGCCGATAACCGTATCGCCTTGACCTTCGACTGCGCTTGGGGGAACTCCAACACCGACCTGCTTCTCTCTCTTTTAAAAGAAGCGGGAGCGCCCGCCACTTTTTTTGTTACGGGAGAATTTTGTGACAAATACCCCGAGGACGTAAAGAAAATTCACGACGCGGGTCATGAAATAGGAAACCACTCCGACGTTCACCCCCATGTTGAAGGAATAAACATAAACGATCTTATAAGCGACACCCGCGAATGCTCGAGAAAAATCAAAATGATAACCGGAAGCGAGCCTAAAATTTATCGCGCCCCTTACGGAGAGTATGACGATAACGTGGTGAGCACTATAGAAGGAATGGGGCTTAAAATGATCCAATGGTCCGTTGACAGCATCGACTGGCAGGAGCCCGACGCGGATACCATCACCGAAAGAGTTGTGTCAAAAACCGAATCCGGCTCCATACTGCTGTTCCACAACGATCTGGAAAACACCTCTCAGGCGCTCCCCGACGTGCTTGTAAAGCTTAAGCAAAAAGGCTTCACTTTCTCAAAGGTCTCCGATCTGGTATACTATGACAGCTATCATATAGATGGAAGGGGGGTACAGATCTACGACGCCTCCGCCCTTCTCCCCACCGTCCGTTATTCCGACAATTATCTTCTGGACGAAGCTATGGAGATACTCAGGCAGAATCTTTCCTTACAGGAAATATACGATCTCACTGGCGGAGCAGATCCTCAGCTTTTACAGCGCACCGCGCCCCTTCTGGACAAAGCTCACCTTGCGGCGGTACAGGAAGCCTCCTTCGACGAGCTTAAAGAGGCGGTGGAAAACCTTGTGATTGCCGCCGAGAGATACGGAGCGGGCAGCGATATCTATACCACCGTTTATTCGAATTACGGAGAACCCGGTACGGGCTATGACTATGATTCGAATCCCAACGAGGATTACTCTTCCGAAACCCCCGAGGGAAGAGGAACGGGAGTTATAGACGACAGTATGTTTGAGGAAAATTCGGGAACGACCGCCAATACCTCCTCCGCTCCCTCTTCAACCTCATCCACATCTCCGATTAAGCCCCCCGTAGGTTCGATAACAACACCCGGCTATTGGGAGGACATAAAGGCGGGACAGCCGTCCCTCACAACTGCCCCCACAACAACCACCCTGCCCCCCGCCACGTCGGCGCAAACCACCACGACCCCGCCCCAGACAACAACAGCCCCCCAAACCACAACAACCCCGCAAACCACCACCGCCCCCCAAACCACCACCTCCGCTCAGACCAGCACGGCAACGGCGGCCTATACCCGGGAAGCGGTAAAGTGAAATTATACGCTTAATATATCGTCGATTTTTTCACGCAGAGGGTCAAACAAAGGCCGTTTTATAAACTCGATCACATCTTCCTCCATCGTTGTGGTGCCTGTTCTTACAACCTCGTCAACATTAATGCTGTAACAATCGAAAAAGGGCTTTGATTTGGCCGTATCCTTGCCCTCTATATATTCGTCGTATTTTCTCCCGTGATATAAAGCCAATTCCAGCATTTCCGCCGCCGTGTCAGGATCGGACGCCTCCATTCCGTTCCGGGCACGGCGGCGGTATATTTCGGACAACATACAGTGGTAATAAGAATAATTCCCGTCAGGCAGCATGATTTTTATGATTTTTTCCGCCGCTTCGTTCCCTTCTTCTCCCCCCTCAGTCAATAAAACAATCAGTTTCAGGAGTGCGTTGTCCAGCATTTTCTCATAGTGAACGGTTTTTTCCTCTCCGACAAGACAGGTTAATAAAACCTCGTCGGCGCTTAACGGATAATTTTTAGGGTACATTTTTGCGTAGCTTTTTGCCTCGTCGTTTCTCCCTCTGAACGACAGATACTGAACTATGCCTTGTATCGAGCTTGCCCTCACTTCGCCGTCGGTGGTATTTTCTATTACCGAAGCGAATTTTGCGATCGCCTCCTCCTGCTGTCCTTTATACTCTTCATCGTCCTCATATCCGAAGGAGCACAAAGCTTGTGCCCAAGCGAAACGGTCAAGCCATTCCATATCGTTGGGAAACTCCTTTACCGCCTGTTCCGATATTTTGTACCGCTTCTCCAAATCGCCGCTTTTCCAAGTCGCCCCAAATTCAACCTCAAGCTCCTTTTTTCTGAGAGCGTCCGCGTTTTCGTTATAACAAAACAATTCGTCGGTGGTAATCTTAAAAATCCGCGCCAAGGGCACTATAAGCGACAAATCGGGGCTGGTGGTCCCCGTCTCCCATTTGGACACGGTCTGATAGGAAACGTCCAGCCGTTCCGCCAATTTTTCCTGCGTCATATTGTTTTTTCTTCTCAGCTCTTTTATTTTATCTCCTATGTGGTTCATTTTTAATTCCGCCTTTCGTTTTAATGAAAATGGTAAGCGGCGCCTGCTTCCGTAATTATTATAACAGGATAATGGGAGCAATACAATAACGTGTTTTTTGAGAAAAAGTCGCTTGTTAAGCGAAAAGCTTATTTGCCCCCTAAAAAACATCTTAAAAAGAGAAAATGTGTTGACAGCCGTTTAAAAAAATGATAAAATTGTAAAAACATATGTCTAAATGTCATTTTTTTGACAGGAAAGGAACGGTCACAAAAATGCTTTATGCCGAAACACCTCCAAGCGTCAAAATATCAAAAGTCGAACGCCGAAACGACAGTCTTTGGCTGTATTCGGATTTCGGAACCCATCGCTTGTCTCCGAAAAACCCCCGAAATATCCGCGTTTCATTTACCCGCGAAGACGAGTTTTCCGATTCCCCCCGCCCCGGAATTATAAATAAAGAGGATTTTAAAGACTGGACTTTCGAGTCGACGGAAACGGAAACACTTTTAAAAACGGATGAAATTACCCTTAAAATCAATACCGCCACCGCTTCTTACAGTTGGTTCGATAAAAACGGAAAATCGCTTTTGCGTGAAAGGGAAAAGGACAGCCGAAGCCTTGAAAAATTCGATATTTACAAAACGGTGGACGCAAGAACCGAAAAGATCAGAACGGCCGACGGCGAAAAATCCGTAATCACCGATTCCAAAAAAGAAGCGGCAGGGCACAGCTGGCACTCGAGACTTAACCTCGTGTTTCGGGAGGGCGAAGAGCTGTACGGTCTGGGTCAGCACGAAGAGGGCTTCGGCTCTCTTCGGGGAAATATGATATATCTCCATCAAGCCAATAAAAAAATCGCTCTTCCTATGCTCGTATCCTCATTGGGCTACGGAATACTTACGGATACCTACAGCCCCATGATTTTCAGCGACACACCTTACGGTTCCTATATCTATTCGGAAGCCGTTCCCGAAATCGACTATTATTTTATGTACGGCGGGGATATGAAGGGAGTGATCGCCCAATACCGTTTTATTACTGGGAAAGCCGCTTTGCTTCCCCGCTGGGCCTTCGGATACATTCAATGTCAGGAAAGGTACGAGGATCAGCCCGAAATCCAGCGCACCGTAAGGGAATACCGCCAACGTCAAATAGGGCTTGACTGTATAGTCCTTGACTGGTGCTCGTGGGAGGAAGGGAAGTGGGGTCAGAAAACCTTCGACGGCTCCCGTTTTCCCGAACCCGAGAAGATGACGGAGTATATTCACAAAAACCACGCGAAATTTATGATTTCCGTCTGGCCGAATACCAACGAAAATACCGAAAATTACGCCGAATTTAAGGAAGCGGGGCTTCTCCTTCCCGACTGCGTAATTTACGACGCTTTTCGGGACGAGGGGAGAGCAATGTACTGGAAACAGGCGAAAAACGGCTTGTACTCCCACGGCGTGGACGCTTGGTGGTGTGACAGCAGCGAGCCTTTTACTCCCGAATGGATTCACTCGGAACGTGTGGAGCCGGCAAAGCTGTACGAGGAATACTGCCGCGACGTTCAGAATCATATGTCTTTGTCCCTTGGTAACGCCTATGCCCTTTATCACGCTAAGGGCATATATGAGGGACAGCGCTCCGAAAACGACGGAAAACGCGTGGTGAACCTTACCCGAAGCGCGTGTATGGGACAGCAAAGATACGGCGCAATTCTCTGGTCGGGAGATGTTTCCGCCGCTTGGGAGACTTTAAGGCGGCAGATAGCCGCGGGGCTTAATTTTTCCGCAAGCGGCCTGCCCTACTGGACGACGGATATAGGAGGATTTTTTGTGAAAAAAGGCTCGGTTTGGTATTGGAACGGGGACTTTGACGACTGCTTCGACGATTTGGGATACCGCGAATTGTTCACAAGATGGTATCAATGGGCGGCGTTTCTGCCTGTTTTCCGCAGCCACGGCACCGACTGCCGAAGGGAGCTGTGGTACTGCGCCAACGCCGACGTTCCTTTCTACGACGTGTTAAAGGAAACCAACCGCCTCAGGTACAGCCTTATGCCTTATATCTATTCGGCGGCGGGTAACTGCTGGCTTAAGGACGGCTCGATGATGCTTCCTCTCGCCTTTGACTGGCCGGAGGACGAAACCGCTAAAAAAATCACCGACCAGTATATGTTCGGCGATTCCATAATGGTATGTCCCGTCACCAACCCGATGTACTATCTGCCCGAATCCAAAAAAATCGAGTCCGAAAAGACCCGTAAGGTTTACCTTCCCGAAGGCGGCTGGTACGATTTTTACACCAACGCTTATTACAAGGGCGGCGGGTATATAATCGCCGACGCGCCCATAGACAAAATCCCCTTATTTGTCCGCGAAGGGTCGGTTATCCCCTTTTGCGAGCCCGCCGGGTCAACCGAAGAGCTTTCGGGAGATATCAGGCTTCGCGTATATTCGGGGCGCGACAAGGAGTATGAGCTTTACGAGGACGGCTTTGACGGTTACGGCTACGAAAAAGGGGAATATATCGTTACCGGAATCAAATGGAAGGATAGGGAACGCAAAATCGATATTGAAAGAAAGATGTGTTCAAGCTTTGACCACCGCAGCGGACGCGGTTACGAAATAAAAGAAGAAAATATTGAAATTATAGGGCATTGACTATTTAAAAAAAGCGATAGATAACAAAACCCGTCTTCACGGAATTTGCCGTAAAAACGACAGTCTGTGAAGACGGATTCTTTTGTATAACGAATCGGTTAAATTTTTTCTTTCCCGCCCATATACATTCTGAGCGGTTTGGGAATACTCACGCTGCCGTCCGCCTGTAAATTATTTTCCAGAAAAGCGATAAGCATTCTGGGCGGAGCCACAACGGTATTGTTAAGAGTGTGGGCAAAATAGTTGCCCTTCTCCTTGTTCTTTATCCTGATTCCCAATCTTCTCGCCTGAGCGTCCCCAAGATTGGAGCAACTTCCCACCTCAAAATATTTCTTCTGTCTGGGCGACCAGGCTTCAACGTCTATGCTCTTTACCTTAAGATCGGCCAGATCGCCGGAGCAGCATTCCAACGTTCTCACGGGTATATCAAGGCTTCTGAAAAGCTCCACGGTATAGGAATAAAGCTTGCGGAACCAGTCCATGCTGTCCTCGGGCTTACATACCACCACCATTTCCTGTTTTTCAAACTGATGGATACGGTAAACGCCTCTTTCCTCGATACCGTGAGCGCCCACCTCCTTGCGGAAACAGGGGGAATAGCTGGTGAGCGCCTGGGGAAGCTCCTTTTCGTCAAGGAAGGTGTCGATGAATCTTCCTATCATGGAGTGCTCGCTGGTGCCTATAAGGTACAGATCCTCGCCTTCGATCTTGTACATCATATTTTCCATTTCCGCGAAGCTCATAACGCCGGTAACCACATTGCTCCTAATCATATAGGGGGGGATAAAATAGGTAAAGCCCTTGTCTATCATAAAGTCGCGGGCATAGCTTAAAACGGCGGAATGAAGGCGGGCAATATCCCCTTTGAGATAATAAAAGCCGTTTCCGCTGGTCTTTCTGGCGCTGTCCAGATCGATTCCGTCCCGCGCCTCCATAATATCTGTATGATAAGGGATCTCGAAATCGGGAACAACAGGCTCGCCGAATTTCTCTATCTCTACGTTTTCGCTGTCGTCTTTTCCGATGGGTACGCTGTCGTCTATTATGTTGGGGATAACCAGCATCCTTTCGCGTATCTTCGCGCTTAACTCGGACATTTTTCCGTCAAGCTGCGCCATTTCCTCCGCCATATCGCTTACCTTTTTCTTTTCGGCTTCGGCCTCTTCCTTTTTACCCTGTGCCATAAGTGCGCCTATTCCCTTGGAAATGCTGTTGCGCTGGCTGCGGAGATAATCGGAGCGCTGTTGACACTCCCGCTGCTGTTTATCTAATTCGATTACCTCGTCCACCATGGGGAGCTTTTCGTCCTGAAATTTCTTTTTGATATTTTCCTTTACGATATCGGGATTTTGTCTTAAAAATTTAATGTCGAGCATTTGGATAACGTCCTTTCTATTGTCCTATTATTCTCAAAAGATCCCTCAGTTCCTCTTCGTTTTTACAGGAAATCTCAAGGGTTATTTTATTTTTTTTGGGGGTAATTTTGACGGGCTGTCCCGTAAGGTTTTTCAGACTTATTTCCGCCTCTGTGAAAAAAGCGGGTATCTGCTTGGGCGCGGGCTTTTTATTGTTGGCCGACAGCGCCTTGCAGAGGGACTCAAGCTGTCTCACCGAAAGCTGTTCCATAGCGGTTTTGTGGGCAAGCTCCAGCCGTTTCACCTCGTCCTGCACCGAAAGCAGTGCTTTACAGTGGCCTTGTGACAATTTACCCTGTCGGGTCAGCTCCTTAACCTCTTCGGGAAGCTCCAGAAGGCGCAGCGCGTTGGTGATGGAGGAACGAGCCTTTCCCACGCTGGCGGCGATTTCTTCCTGTTTCAATCCGTATTTTTCGGAGAGCACTTTATAGCCGTTGGCCTCTTCAATTGGGTTCAGATCCTCCCGCTGCAAGTTTTCGATAAGGGCGATCTGAGCGGTTTCGGAGTCGGTAAGCTCCATTATCCTTACCGGCACCTCGCTTAAGCCCGCTATCTTGGCGGCGCGCCAACGGCGTTCGCCCGCGACTATCTGATAGGCGCCGTTCTTTTCGCGGACGGTAAGGGGCTGTATCACTCCGTGTTTGTTTATGGAGCCCGCCAGAAGATTGAGCTGTTCGGGGTCGAATTCCTTTCTGGGCTGTTCCTTGTTGGGTTCGAGATCGTTTATGTTAAGGGTAACTATGCCGCCCGTTTCGGGGCTGTCCATTACTCCCACGTCGTCGTCGAAAATACTGGCGAATTTATTCCCCAGACCTGCTTTTTTTGCCATTCAGATGACCGTCCCTTCTTTTTATCAAAGCATTTTTCCCGCCGACGACGCTCTTTTCATCACCTCGGCGGCAAGCTTTTTATACGCCTCCGCTCCCTTCGAGGAAGAGTCGTAATAGGTAATGGGCTCCCCGTGGCTGGGCGCTTCGGATATTTTTACGTTTCTGGGTATTTCCGTCTTGAAAATGGTGTCGGGGGGGAAGTTGCTCTTTATGGCTTCCATAACCTCTTTGTTGACGATAAGCCTTTTATCCAGCATGGTGAACACGATTCCCATTATCTGAAGCCCCTTGTTGGTGCTGGCCTTTACTCTTTTCACCGTGGCGAGAAGCTCCGCCACGCCTTCCAGGCTGTACGGCTCACACTGCATGGGTATGATTATCCTATCGCAGGCGGAAAGTCCGTTAAGAGCCAATACGCCCAAGGAGGGGAGACAGTCGACTATTATTATATCATATTCGTCCTTTATCTGCAAAAGAGCCTTTCTTAATTGAAGGGTTTTTTTATCGAAGGCGGCAAGCTGAAGCTCCGACTGAGCCAAAGCCTGTGTGGCGGGGATAATGGAGACATTTTTGTAGTTGGTTTTGATTACCGCTTCCGACGGCCTTACCTCGCCCATTATAACGTCGTATGTAGTATACTCCAGCTCTTTTTTGTTCACGCCGATGCCCGAGGTGGCGTTGCCCTGGGGGTCGAGATCCACTAAAAGAACCCTTTTCCCCTTCTGGCCTATGGCGGCGGAAAGATTTATGGCGGTTGTGGTTTTGGCTACGCCGCCCTTCTGGTTTACTATCGAAATTATGATACCCAAAATTATTGCTCCTTTCGGGTGTTTTTTACGGAAATATTAAGTTTTTTCATTTTTTTGACAATAGTTCTTTTATAGTATAGCACATTTTTTTAAAAAAATAAAGCCCTGTTTTGATTTTTATTGATTATACACAAAAAAGCGGGGGAAGGTCGGCGCTTAAGGGACGGAAAATAAAATAAATTTATTTTTCGCTCCCAAAGCGGCGGCTTCGCCCGCTTTAACTGCTTTTTTTCATTGAATTGCGCGTAGATTTTCGAGCGGTTTTGTCGTCGACAAGACAAAAGCTTTAGCCGTTACGGCTGTTACCCTTTATCTCACCTCAAACCATTCCTCGGTTCTGAAATCCATCGGCTCCATTCTCACCTTTTCAAGCTTCGCCCCCTGCTGCGCAAGCTGATCCATGGCGTTTTTTGTGGCGCTCGCTTCCACATACCTTCTGAACAATTCGTCCGTGCGGCTTCCGAAAGCGCCGACGTTAAAGAAGTCGAACATTATCCTGTTAATAAGCCAATAATCGGAAAGCTGATTTTTATAAACCTGTCTCGGCTGTTTGTCTCCGACGATTATGTTCATGGATTCCGCGTGTCTTACATTGCGGAAAGCGGATTCCGCGCACATTTCGGGGAATAAGGAATGACACTCGAAGGCAAGTATGTCGTCCCCCAGCGCTTTTCTCATATTCGGGAGCAGCTGTTCGTTTTTCTCCTCCGTGTCCGCTTCAAAAAACAGATCCATGGCGGTTTTCACCTTTTTGCGGAGCAGACTGTGCCCTTCCTCCCCCCAATAGGGATAAGGCTCCAGAGTTTCCTCCTCCTGACGTATAAAGAAATACATTTTATGGGAAGCGAAGCCCTTCGGCTTCCACTTGGACACCTCGTTTACCAAGGCTATGCTAAGATCCATGCTTAAAGTGTCGTCAACACGGCATTCTCCGGTTATGTCTCCCCCCGCTCTGTCCAGATATACTTTTACATAACAAACCTTCTGGTTGCCCAGCCTTTTTAAAATAAGCTTTTTAAGCTTGTTCCAGTAATATTCCGCGCCGCCCACATCGGGAGCGTCGCCTATGGTTACCACGTCGCTGAAATAGGCTCTCCACTTATGGGTCTTTCCGCCGAAAATGGTGGCGATCTCCGTGTCGGAGTCCTTTTCATCAGCTTTTCCGTTCATTTTGACAAGTCCGTCTATAAAGGAGTAAGCAAAGGAGCATACGGCCACCTCCACCGCCTGAATGGTGTCGTCGCCTATGCCGATGCTGTGCTCGTACATTTCGTTTCCAAGCTCGGGCGAATTTACCGCAAAGTTGATTCCCGCCTTATGATCCGCCAATTTGCCCATATAAACGGTAATGTACATATTCATTTCAGGGCAGAATAAGCGGTTTCCCTCTATCCTGTTTTCAATTTCAAGAGTCTGTGACAAAAAAATCAGCGCGTATTTTCCCGCCTTTTCGGAATTAAGCTTGTCCGCCTCATACTCCGCTTTGACGCTTTTGCGCCAAGATTCGTCAAAGATGTTTGTTTTCATTTATAATCAGCCCTTCTTCCTGTATTTTTCCTTTTATTTTAGTATTGTACCACAATTTTATGTAAAAATCTACCCACTGCCGAAAAATAAAAGAAAAAATTTTTATCGGGACTTTAAATTATAAGGGAAACGCGGGATATAGGGGTAAAATGTTTATATTGATTATTCATTATACTTATATTTACAAAAATCACTATGTGAAGCATTTTTAAAAAAATTCCAATATTTTCCGACAATTATTGACAAGCATTACCATATATGTTATAATATAACCTAAGAGAAGCAGTCCACGTTTTTTTCAAAAACGTAAAAGACGTAAAAGGACGGTTGCGCCTCCGATTAGTAAAATCATTACATTAGCAATACCACTTTTGATTTTACGAAAGGAGGGATTACTATGGTTATTAACTTTAGTGACATAATCCAGTTGTGTGCAATGCTTATTGCAGTTGCCGGGCTGATTATCGATATATTATCGTTTCGTAAGAAATGATAACGAAAAAAACCGCCCTGTGTTTGCAGCCGAGGCGGTTTTTATTTTAAGTGATTTAACCTAATCGGAGAGCAACCGTCCGGGCTGCTTCTCTTTCTGTTTTTATTATACTATAAAAGAATCCGGCTGTCAAGCGTTTTCCGAAAAATTTCCGACATTTCCCCAACCAAATTAAATCCAAGTTAAGAAAAACAAACCCACGTGTCCGACAACGCGGTTTTGCGAAGCAAAATTGCCGACTGAGTCGGCAAAGTGTTGTCGGACGCATTTTGAGCCGCCGTTGTTCCGGCGGCGAAAAATGCTTAGGACTGGTTGCGGCTCCGATTGGTGAGATCATTTACTTATACCCCGCACGATTTCACCGAAAGGAGTGATTGCTCAATGGATTTTTCCGTTAGCGATATAATCCAGTTAATCGCATTGCTTACGGCAATTGCCGATCTGGTTATCAGCATATTATCATTTCGTAAGAAGTGATAATAAAAAAACCGCCCTGTATTTGCAAACCTGAGCGGTTTTTTCTTCAATGATAAAACCAATCGGAAAAGCAACCGTCCGGGCTGCTTCTCTTTCTGTTTTTATTATACCCTTAAAAAATCACTTTGTCAAGTGTTTCCCGAAAAAAAACGATGTAAAACGAGCCAAACCTATGTAACCCGATATATATCCGACTAAATCCAAACCGAGACATATACTCCCGCATATCCCATTTTTTCGCCCGTCCCCACGCCGCGCCTTTACAAAGCAAAAAGCAAAAAAATAACCCCCCGCATTCACGGGGGGATTTATTTGTTTACTCTTAAATATTTGTCTTTTTATTATCTTTTTATAAAATTTACCGAAAAACCTTTCGCGAATCGGGCAGAAATTAGCCGAGGAGCTGGAGAACTGCCTGAGGCTGCTGGTTAGCCTGAGCGAGCATCGCCTGAGAAGCCTGCTGGAGAATGTTGAACTTGGTGTAGCTGATCATCTCGGTGGCCATGTCGGTGTCACGGATAGTGGACTCGGCATTGGTCAGGTTCTCGTTGGTTGTGGTCAGGTTGTTAACGGTGTACTCGAGACGGTTCTGGAGTGCGCCGAGGCCAGCTCTCTGCATGGATACCTTGGAGATAGCGGCATCTATGGTGTCGATAGCCTTGTTTGCGCTGTCTCTGTCGGATACGTCAATGTTTGCTACGCCGAGAGAATCCGCGCCCATGTCGTCAATGTTCAAAGTAACTCTCTGATCCTCAACGCCGTTAGCGCCGATCTGGAAAGTTAATCCTTCACCTGTAGCACCTATACCTTCCTTACCTACACCTAAACCGCCAGCAGTTGCTATATCAGCAGTACCCTGCTTATTAAAGTATACATAGCCATCGTTATCACCATCGGTATTTTTGGAATCGGTCAATTTAACATCGAAATCATAGCCCTCTTTTGCAAGAAGGTTTTCAATATCCTTTTCGGAATATTTAACACCAGTTGCAAGGTTGATTTGTACTTTCTTATTTCCTTTTCCATCATCTTTTAATTCAACGCTTTCTTTTCCTGCGTCAACACCGGTTGTGTTAATTGTAAATGACTTATTTCCGTCCAACCCATAAAAGTTTGCAGTCAAAGTAATTGTGTCAGATGAGCCATGCGCACCTGCTGTTCCGCCGCCAACAAGTTTTAACATATTAGTGTTATCTGTGGCCGTAGCGCGAACACCTGCTACAGTTGTATCTGTAGCATTTGCGGTTGTAGCAGTCATAACCCCATTTACAAGCTTTACTGCAACATCTGCGGGAACACCTGTTTGTCCTCCGTCCTTGTTCTGAGTAGCGTTTTTGATCAATTCATCAATATCAGACTGCGTATAAGATTGACCTTCAACTAAGTTTAATGTGAGTGTAGTTCCGCCAGCATTCCAAATAGCATTTTCTCCGCCTTTACCCGAAGCATCCAATGCAATGGCAACAGATACGCCTGCAATGTTAGAAGTAATTGTAGCACCAACAAGGTCAGTAGACTGAGTGTCTATAATACCATACTTAGCACCATAGTTGTTGCTATTTCCACCTGCTCCGCTCAAAGAACCATCAAGGAGCTGCTGAGTGTTAAACTCGGTAGAAGTGGAGATTCTGTCAATTTCGCTCTTAAGAGCGTCAGCTTCGAGCTGGATAGCGTCACGGTCTTCCTGAGTGTAAGTACCGTTAGCGGACTGTACGGCAAGCTCTCTCATTCTCTGGAGAATGGAGTGAGTTTCGTTCAAGCCGCCTTCAGCGGTCTGAATAAGGGAGATACCGTCGTTAGCGTTCTTAGTAGCCTGAGAAAGACCGCGGATCTGAGAACGCATTTTCTCGGATATCGCCAAGCCCGCGGCGTTATCGCCCGCGCGGTTGATCTGGTAACCGGAAGAAAGCTTTTCGGTGCTCTTCTTAAGACCGGCTACGTTAACGTTCATCTTGTTGTTCGCATTGATAGCGGACATGTTGTGTTGTACTACCATCGGCATAGTATTTTCCTCCTTGATTTCCGTCCCCGAAATCCTTTCGGGGGCTTAACGCCGCATTAAAATTTTACGGCGGTTTGGTGAATGAGAACCCGTCTTCACAAGATATTGCACTCGTTTTTTCGGCAAATTTTGCCGATTCCTGCGTTGGGATGCCTTGAAATACGAAAGTATTCCTGCGGCTTCCCGCCTTGTCCTCGACAAAATTTGCACGAAAATCCACGCACAAATTTTGTGAAGACGGGTTCTAAGCGGTGTGCACTTCGCTTGTTAAGACTCGGAAACGGTTTCGTTAATCGGGCGATTTTATTTCGCGGGATTGTGTGCCTGCTCCCGAAGCCTTTCAGAAATTATATCGGCGGTTTTCCAAAAAACTTTAGCGGTTTTTTCAAAAAAACAGTATTTTTATGTTTTTTTGGTTAAAACGCCTTATTATTAGGGTTTGATTTTGTGCACTTTTTGGAGTGTTGGGAGGAAAAGAGGGGGGGTTACGGCAAGCGAAATAAATCCAAAGCCGATTAGCTTTTTTATAAAGGGGAAATTTTTTTTGGTTGGGGGGGATTTAGCGGGGCGGGGTTGACAAATCGGGGGTTAGGGTGTATAATAAGGGTAGAAAAAGAAGCAGTCCGGACGGCTGCTTCCGATTGGTTAGTTAAAAAATAACCGCACAGTTGTCAGCTGGGGGCGGTTATTTCTTTTTGTTTAAAAAAGAAATTGCGTTTATTATTAAAAAGCCGTGTAGGCAATTAAAAATGTGCCTATGTGCAATAAATTTTCAAGAGTGATGTACTCCATAAACGCCACCTCCTTCGACAGATAAATCCGTCAATCGGAAGTTAATATTAATCTTTGGTCGGATTATAGACAAAAAAATGTTGACCAAAGATTAGTGTTTCGGGTGTAATCTTTAATCATATTTCCGACTTCGTCTACAATATGATTAAAGATTAGTATTATAAACTGTTCGCACCGATATTTCATATGTCCTTATCCGCGTTTACCCGAATATGAAAATTCTTGTTTTCATACCCTTCGGGTTTCAGCGTCCACACCGTATTTCCGTCTTCGTCCTCGGAAATTTTTTCAAAGCCGAAATCTCGGAACAAATTTTTTACCATCTTGTTTTTCGCGGTGGGGTAATAGCGGCCTCGAATCAGCTTTACGCCCCTTTTTGCCGCTTCGCTCACAAAAACGTCCAGCATGGCGAGTTCCATATCTCTTTTCAGTACCCGACAGCTCATAAGCCACAGGTCGATATCCAGAATCTCTCCGTTTACCCGCCCTATAACCACGCTAACTATGCCGTTGTCCCCGAACTTGTCCGTCAGTTTTCCGCAAAGACGGATATAGTCGGGGCTTTCGTATACCTGTTCCATTTCGGTCTGGGTGTATCTTCGTGTGGTGAGGTTAAACTGATTACTTTTGTTGGTAAGCTGGGTGACTCTCGCTAAATTTATGGGGGAAAAATCCCCGATAACCGCTCTCATTTCAAGACTGTCCAGATATTCGCCGTAATCCGCGAACGCGGACTGCATTTTTGCCCTTTCGGCGTTTTGTTTGTACATTTCGGTACGGCGCAGGTCGTCCTCAGAAAAATTTGTCACCTCAAAATACCCGCCCTTGTCAAGAACGCGTATATAGTTTTCAACCCCGTCCAATGGAGGAGCCTCCACGGGGAGGGAGCCTTTCACTATTTCTCTTTCGGCGGGATTGTCGTCCGCGAAAACAATGCTTTCGGGGAGCAGGTCAAGCTCTTTCGCCGTCTGTTCTATATTTACGCTTTTAGGCTCCCAGTTGGCTTTTATTAAAGTGAAGTCCTCCGGCTTTAAAATCCCGTCGGGGTGATTAAGCCCCGCCAGGGCGTTTTCCGGCTCATTTTTGGAGCAGACGGTGAGAAGCACGCCCAGCTGTTTCTGCGCCTTAATATAACTCTGGAATTCACAGTAAGCCTGTCCCATAGGCACCTCCTGTCCCAGAGCCAGTTTTTCGGGGCCGTCGTCTCCCACCACACCGCCCCATAAGGTGTTGTCCAGATCGAGAGCCAAAACCTTTTTGTTCTTGCCCAAAAGGGAGGCGAAAATTTTCGACAGGCTGAAGGCGAATTCGGGAATCAGAGGTACGGCCACCGCGTATTTGTACATATTCCAGTAGAGGGGATCCGACCATTTATCCAGCCCCAGCTGTGCGCTGAGATAATTGATATCGTGTATAAAGAAGCTGCCGTGAGTTTCGGCGTAATCGTAAAAGCCTTGATTCAGCCTTGAAAGGAAATTCACTCTTCCGTGACAGTCGGCGCAGTCCTTGTTCCCCAATAGTCGCCAATAGGGAAGCTCCATATTGTTCTGAATTATCGGACAGCCTATGTCCTCCCTCAGCTTGTCCCACATTTGCGTAAAATGCAGAAGCTGTTTTTCCAGAAGAGCGTCGATTGCCGCCCTGTTCATGGACATATCCGGATATTCGGTTATATTGCGGTTGGAGGTGTGTATAAAAACGAAATCGGGCTTGAATTCCCTCAGCTCGGCTCCGAACATTGCGTCCTGCCAGTACTGATTATATTCGCTTTGGTAAAATTCGGGCTTTATCCCGTACCAAAGAAGGAACAATTCCGTCATATCCGCTATGGCGTTGGTGGTGGAGCCGCCCAGAACGGCTATTTTCTTGTTGATTCGCGGTGCGCCGTCGGACAAAAGCTTTTTCTTTATCGACTTCTGCTTTTTGGTCAGCTCGGCGCAGTCGAAGGGGTAAAAATTAGGCATGGTATCCGCCTTTCTTACTCATAAAATAAAATTTTTAAAAAAGTTCGCTTACATAAGAGCAATTCGGTCCCGCCGGAGTAAAGGTACAAACGGCAAAAAGCAAATCGGTAGCCCCCACGCTTTCACAGAACTCCTTGGCGTTAAGATCAAAGTAGCGCGCGTCGCAAACGTAAATGCTCTCAAAACAGGAGGTAAGAAAAGGCACCAATGCGTTTCCGTAGCTTTCCTTAAAAATCACCAGTGTTCTTCCGTTGTCACAGTCGGTTTTTATTTCCGCTATCCTGTCGTCACTGCCCAAAAATGAACAGTAGTAAGCCCCCGCGTCGCGGGAAACGAACAGATCGCTTTCATAGCCGTTTTTGAAGGCGGTATCGTAGTAGGTGGTTTTTAAGGCCTTATCGTTGGGGGAAATATACAGAGTGAAGGTTTCGGGATCGCCGTAGAGATTGGCGCTTTTTGAATAGTTATAAAGGGAACCCATATAGCCGTTTTTGGTCACTTTCGTATATTGGGAAAGGGAGGGGAATTTATCGTTAACCTCCGCCGCCGAAGAGAAAACCTCCGCAGCGTAATAAGCGCCCAAGGGCTGCCAATGATGATCGGTGCGGGTGTATATGGGTTCTTCAAGATGAGCGGACAAGGCGGAATAAACGTCGGCGTCGGTTACGTTTACCAGTCCTTCGGAAATACTGTCTATTTTTTTCTTCTGACTCGCGGTGAAGCCGGTTACGTCGTCGGGGGTGTAAAATTCCGAGGAGGTGGGGATCACCATATTGTAAACCTTTGTATTCGGTAAGGCTTCCGCCGCCCGGTTGAGCGCTTCGGCGTATTCGCCGCAAAGCTCGAGTGTGCCCCAACAGCCCATCAGTCCCATATAATGACCGTTTCTTCCGATGATTTTTATACCGTTTTCCCCGTCCTCACGGTATGTATCGGGAACGCTTCCGGGGGCTTCGGGGGGAACGGGTATTTCTTCCTCCTCGGAGGTGGTTTCGGAAACGGGCGGAGCGGTTTCCGGAGTTTTTGAGGTAGTTGTCATCAGTTCGGTTTCTTTTTTGGGGGCAGCCGATGTGGATTGGGCGTCGGAGAGGGAGGTTTCCGAGGACGTTTCGGAAACAGGGGGGAGGGAGTTGTCGGGGAGGGGCGGATTTTCGGCGGGCGTGCAGGAGGTTAAGAGGAGTATGGCGGTAAGGAGGATTGTTTTGGGTTTTGTATATTTCATTTTAGTACCTTCTTTTTTGATTGATTTTGGGTGGGGGAGGGGCACGGGGCGGCGCAGCCGCGAGCGAAGCGAGCTGACGCGGAGCTTGCGGAGCGTCTGAAATTTTCCGTCAGGAAAATTTCGGCTGCGCCCCCTGCGGATGGGCAGAAGCGGGGGTAGGGGCAGTTTTAGCTGATGAGGCGCGTAATGCGGCTTGTTAAGATTTTGGGACAAGTCCGACCGCGTATGCCGATAAAAGCTCTGTTTATGTTTTGAACGGTGAGCGTATCGGAAGAGAAGCTTGTATTTCCGCTTCGGTAAAAGCTGATTATAGGGTTTAGCCGTTTTCCGGGAAATTGTCGGTAAATGCCCCTCAATAAAGCCTTATTATACTGCGCGTATCCTATCCCGATTACGCCTTTCATCAGTAAACAATCGCCCCTACACCCATAATAGCCCAACCGCAGGGGGCGCGGCTCGAAATTCCCCTTTGGGGGAATTTCTCTCAGCGGAGCAAGCTCCGCTTCGGCTCACTCCGCTTCGCTCCGTTCGCGGCCGCGCCGCCTTTCCGCCGAACCAATACCGTAAGCCCGACGTTTCCCGATTCCCCGAACAAATTCTACTTATACCAATCCCTTTTTAAACTGACGTAATACCAACAGTTTACAGAGGGATTAGTATTAGTTTCCTCTACTGCCTTTTCGCCAATGTTTCCTCCATGGCGTCGCAGTTCACCCCCGCCGCCGAAAACACGCACATTGTAAACAGCACGTCATCTATTCCGTTTTCCTTGAGAAAGGTTTCCGCGTCAAGGTCAAAATATCTTATGTCAAGCACGTAAATCTCCTCATATCCACCCATATAAAACGGTATTTCCGCGTTTCCGTAGCTGTCCTTGAATACCGCCAGCTTTCTCCCGTTCTTAACGTCGGTTTCCACCCTGACTATCTTCTGGTCTCCGCCCATAAATATCTGATATGAGCTGGCGGGATCCATCTGTAAAAAGAAAGGATATCTGTTGTCAAAGTTGTAAGCGGTATCATAGTAATAGCACTTAAAATCGTTGGCGGGGATATAATAGGTGAAGGTGTCGGGATCGTTAAGAAGATTGGCGTCCTGGGTATTCTGGTACAAATACCCCAAAAAGCCCTCGACAACCCTTTTTTCATAGGTGTCCAGCGCTGGGGAATCGACTCCCGCCGCTTTACAGAATGCGTCCGCTGCGTAATAGGCGCCAAGAGGCTGCCAATGGTGGTCGCTTCTTGTGTATATATATTCGTCCGCGTGTTCTCTGAGAACGCTTGTACAGTCGACATTTATCACATTATCGCTTAAATTGTCCGCAATATAGTAAATGTCCTCCGACTGGGAAGCACTGTATTCCTCCCAGTTTCTGGGCAGATAATACTCCCCGCTGCAGGGCGCTATCATCACATAGGTCTGTATTTCCTCACCGAGTCTTTCCGCAAAGCCGTTTACGGTACTTATAAACTTATCGCGGTTAAATCCGCCGCCGTAAAGGCTCACCGCGCGATAGTGGCCGTCCTGCTGCTGAAATATGATTTGTCCGTTGGTCTGAATCCCCGGAGCCACTTCGTTTCTCGGATCATACGGGGCGGTGACCGATTCCGTGACTGCTTCCGTAACCGCTTCCGTGGCCGAAACGGTTACTTCTTCCGAAACCGTGTTTTCTTCCAACGGATCGGAGACAACATTATCGGCATTGTCGGTAACCGTCGGTTTTATATCTGGTTCCGAAGTCGGAGCCGAAGTGGTTGTGATCACATTCACGGGGCCGCCGTAAACGGTAACGCCGCCAAGGGATACTCCCATACACTTGTTTATTTTAGCCGAAATATCCTTGAAGCCCTCTCTCCAAGGTACGGTATCGTTAT
Source organism: uncultured Ruminiclostridium sp. (assembly GCA_949878745.1). GTDB lineage: Bacteria > Bacillota > Clostridia > Oscillospirales > Ruminococcaceae > Ruminiclostridium_E. Next base: position 29,116 of record CATLBH010000014.1, read on the forward strand.
ACCATTTGCTTACCCCGTCGGTAAACTTTCCGCTGAACAGATTTTCGGCATTGAACTCCGGAAATTCCGCAAGCTCGCGCTTTTCGGAGGCGGAGGAGGTGGGTCGCTCGAATACGGTAAGCGAAACGGCGGCGGCTATAAAAAGCGTGGCCGTCACGCAGATATTTATTATGTTGAATTTTCTTTTCTGCTTCTTATTCTCCGGAACGGAGGGAGTTTCCTTTAAATGCTTTCCCTTGGCCATTGTTTTTTCCTTTCGGCGGTTGGTTTTTTGTTCTTTTTGCTCTTGTATTATATTAAACGTCATATTTGGGCGATATTCACATAAGAACCTGTCCACATAGGAACGGTGCGTGGATTTTCGAGCAGATTATACCGAGGATATGGCAAAATTTCGCCGGCTTGACGGCGAGAGTCAAGAATTTTAACGCAGTCATCGATAAAATTTACCGAAAAGACGCGTGCCAATTCCTATGTGAACAGATTCTAAATTTTATTATACACCTTATATAAGCTAAAGTCAATTATTATAACTTTTGTTTTTTGCGAATCAGAACAAGTCCACTGTGGTTTTCTCGTCAATCTTATCATCGACCGAGGGAGCAAAGCGGCAAAGAGATCGAATGTTTCTATGTAAAAACCAAAAAGCGATAAAAAATAAAAACAGATATGAAAAAAAGAAAAAGGGATAATCCGACAGTAATTTTAGAACTTGTTCTCATAGGAGAGGGACACGGATTTTCAAGCACAATTTTTCCGAAAACAAGGAAAAATTGTGCAGGCGGGCAGCTTAGGCGATAAGCCCGTCAAGAAATTTTGACGCAGTTGGCGGGAAAATTTGCCGAAAAGACGTGTGCTTATCCTATGAAAAAATGTTCTTATTTTCAAAATATAACGGACGGCATTATTTCAGCCGTCCGCTTTTCTTATTTAAGAAGCTCCAATATCTCGTCGGCCGACATTTTTGTAACGTCGGAGCCTTCTCCGTAAACCAGTTCGCTAAGCTCGGACTTACTTTGCTGAAGCTTTATTATATTTTCCTCAATGGAGTTGCGGGTGATAAGCTTGTATATCTGTACGTTATTTTTCTGGCCGATACGGTAAGCGCGGTCGGAAGCCTGATTTTCCGCCGAAACGTTCCACCAGGGATCGTAGTGGATAACAATATCCGCGCCCGTCAGATTAAGCCCCGTACCTCCCGCCTTAAGAGATATAAGAAACACCTTTATATCGTTTTCGTTAAACTCGTTTACCATTCGTATTCTGTCTTTAGCGCGGGTGCTTCCCTTCAGCATATAATACGAAATCTTCATCGCCTCGAGCCGTTTTGAAATAATGCCCAGCATCGAGGTAAACTGCGAAAAAAGCAGTATTTTATGCCCCGAATTTACACAGCTTTCCACAAGCTCGGCGCATTGCTCCAGCTTGGCGCTTTTGCCCTTGAAATCTTCGTAAACGAGAGCGGGGTCGCAGCATATTTCCCGCAGCCTTGTCAGCGCGGCAAGTATTTGTATGCGATCCTTTTGATCGTTTCCCAGCCCGCCTTTTATATTCCTTTGAAGCTCGGAAACATTTGCCGCGTAAAGCTTACGCTGTTCCCTTTCCATTGGCGCGGAAAGTACGGTTTCCGTTTTATCCGGCAGCTCGGCGAGAACGTCTTTTTTCATACGTCTGAGAATAAACGGCGCGGTACTGCTTTGTAACGCTTTTACCGCTCCCTTATCGTTTTTGCCGACAATTGGGGTTTCAAAGGTGTTTTTAAAACGCGCGTAGTTGAAAAGGTAACCCGGCATAATGAAATCGAAAGCGCTCCAAAGCTCCGCCAGATTGTTTTCCACAGGCGTTCCGGTAAGCGCGAACCGAACCTCGGAATTTATCGCCTTGACCGCTTTTGCCGCTTGGGTGCTGTGATTTTTTATGTACTGGGCCTCGTCTATAAATTGAAGCCCGAATTTTAAGTCGGCATATTGTTCGATATCCTTTGTAAGCAGGGTATAGGAAGTGATTATAACGTCAAATCCCCCTTTGGCGAATTTCTCCATAAGCGCGGTTCTTGCCGCGGAGGTACCGATAACAACAAGCGCCTTCAGGCTCGGCGCGAAACGCTCTATCTCCGACTCCCAGTTTAAGGTAAGCGAGGAGGGGCAGACTATCAGGGCAGGAAGCTGTTTGCTGTTCCGTTTTTTCGTATCGAGTATAAGGGAAATCGCCTGAATGGTTTTTCCGAGTCCCATATCGTCGGCGAGAATTCCGCCGAATTTATATATCGCTATCGTTTTTAGCCAGCGAAAACCGTATTTTTGATAATCCCGCATAATATCGGATAACTCTTCGGGAACGGACAGGGCTTCTGGTTCCTCAATGCTCTTGTAATAATCGGATACTGTTTTTCTGAAATCTCCGCTGTAACGCAAACGAAAATTTCCGCTGTTTTGCAGGCTGTCAAGATACAGCATTCGGTACGCGGGAATTTTCAGCTTGTTCTTGATCAGATCCTTGTCGGTCAAATCGAGATTTTCCGCAAGCTCCGCCAATTTCGCGGCCGAATCATCGATCACCGCGAATGAGCCGTCCTTTAAACGGCGGTATTTCACTCCGACGCGATAGGCTTTGAGTATTTCCACAAGCTCCTCGCGGGAGTATCCGTCGTCGTCAATATCAAGCTCCAAAAGCCCACCCGATATACGAACCCCGATTTTCGGCTTGACGGGAGGCCTTACCGCCATACGCCGAAATTTTTCGCTTACATACAGCTCCATTGTCTGAGCAAGCTCGGTAAGTCCGCTTGTAATAAAAGCGTAAGCCGCGTCGTCGTCGCCTATAATCAGAGAGCGTTGGGTACGGCCGGGACAAACCGTAAAATACCGAAGCACCGCGTTTTTAACAACGCTTTCTCCGACCTCGTCATAGTGCGGCGCGTTTTGAGCCGCAAAGGCGTGATAGCTTATATCGTTATAGCAAAACATCAGGTCGGCATAAACGGTGTTGTTGTCCCCGCAATCAACATAAAGCTGCGCCGCCATTTCCGGCGGAATAAAACCTGAAATAAGCTCGATCCCGTCTATCACCGTGTGATCAAGCACAGTTTTTAAAATTGCCGTATAAAACTCGGTCATATCCGTTTCGGATATAAAAAGAGGCTGCTTACCGCGAACAATTCGGAAAAGCTGATAAACGGCTCGGGTGAATTTCGCGTCCGCGCAAAAAACCGTTTTATTCCCGCTTTCCAAAAAATACGAGCGCTGTCCCGCTCCGACAGCGTTGTATTCGTAATCGGTTTTCAGGCTAAAGCGTTTTTCTCCGTCGCGTTTGAGCACAAACTTGATTTTCGGGTTTTCAAATTTTACCAGATATTGCTCATCGTCTATTATGACATAGTCATCGCGGTAAAGCTCAAAAAACTCGTCAAGATACAATCCGGAAAGAACCGAAACGCTTTTGTTCCAACTATAATTCGATATATTATGAGCGGATACGAATATGTTCAGCAGCTTTTGGCTGCGCTCGTCCAGCACGGCCATTCGGTGAGTGAAACCGAAGCCTTTTCCGTATTCGGCGTAGCTTTCGATTTGAAAATTATTATAAAGTTGTATGATATCGCGCACCTTATACATTTTTTTGTTTCCGATCTTAAGAAAGGCTTCTATTCTGTATCTGAAGCTGAGAAGGCTGAGGTGCGGCTGCAAATGTACCTTTTCGAGGAGCGATGTTTCATATTCATTTCCGTCAGCAATATCTTTTTTATATTTATCAATAAGCAATCGCGTTTCATTCGAGCTTAAGGATAGGATCGTATCGGACCAATCCTTTTCTATCGCCATCAGCACGGCGGCGGTATGCTTGCACAAACCGCCGTAGTCATACGGACATGTGCACTCTGCCAACGTAATATTTCCGTCGGCGTCAAATCTTATATTCACGTCGTAGCTGTGTGTGCCTTTTACATTAGCGTAATAGATCCCCGATTCGGTCTGCTTTATTTTGCCGACTTTTCCACTGTTCAGGTATTCCGCCGCGCGTGCCAGCACCGTGGGTTTTATGTGTTTTTTGTAGTTTTTTAATGTGAACATATCATTCCCCTCGAAAATTTCACTTTATTATATTTTATGACGAAAAACTTCGCTGTTTATATGTCAAATCACCGGGATATTTGGCTGATTTATGTTTTGATTTCATAGTTGCTATTATACCACCTTTTTCCTATAAGAACAAGTTCTGAATAAAAATTTTTACAAAAACGCAACTTTTAAATAAAGTTAGGCTGATAAGCACGGGAACTTTGAAATTGCCGATCTATTTATTGCCCGCAAAAAAACGGCAGTCGCAGAGATTGATAAGAAATACAGCGGTATCTGCCGAAGCATTTGGCGGAACATAATTGAATTGGTGCGGAATTGGTGCGCGGCTTTAAAAATGTTTCTTCAAAAACTAAACCCCAAAACCGGCTTTTCCTTATTTTAAGGCAAAAAAACAGGACTCCCGAAGAGTCCCAATAAAATAAGGAGAAGTAATTTTATGAAAAAACGGAAGGAAAAAATAGGAAAACTCATTATGAATGATGTCCGCGCCGCGGCATTTCAAAGAATAGCCGTCAGCCCTGACTCTGGTTTTTGACTACGTAATTATAGATAACGTCCACTGCGCAATCGATGCCGCAGTATCCGCTGTCTATGCAGAGGTAATAGTTTTTGGCGATGCCCCATTTGCGGTCGGCGTGGAAATTATAATAATTTTGCCTTCGCTTATCCTTGGTAAGAATAACGCTTTCAGCTTTTGCGGGGTCGACTCCGTCTATGCGTACGGCTCTTTCCTTTCGGAAATCCATATCCGCGTGAACGAAGATTTTTATCAGATTCAGCATATCGCTGAGAACATAATCCGAGCAGCGGCCGATTATAACACAGGGACCCTCGTTGGCCACCTTGCGAATAACGTTGGACTGCGCCAGATAAATATTGTCCTCCATGGACAGAACCGAGGTTCCGAAGCGATCCGCCTGAGCGCCTCTGTACAGGGCATAAAGCAAGCTGTTGCCGGCGTGGCGTTCGGTATCCTCAAAAAAGGCGGGAATAAGGCCGCTTTCCTGTGCGGCTTTTTCAATTAGGGCATTGTCGTAAAAAGGTATCTTAAGCTTATCCGCAAGCTTCTGGCCGATCTCTCTTCCGCCGCTTCCGTATTGGCGGCTTATGGTGATGATCTTCTTTGTTTCGGCATTTGTAACGCTCATATGATCACACCCTTTCCCTTAAAGCGGGCAACCGCTTTTTGCTGCCTTTTCTTACTTGATATAATAGCATATTTTGTTGAAAAATGCAATAGTATTTCTGCAAATTCCACTAATTACAGCAAAAAACGGGTTCGCTTTTAGATAATGTGCACAAAGCCAAAGTGCTTGTTTTCGGTAAAAAACAAAATAAATTTAAAAATGCAATTTTCATCTTGAAAAAATTCATAATCTGGTGTAAAATATAGCTTAAATATGAAAAATTCGCTAAATGAAAAGGAGAACCCGCGGGATGGAAATGCAAAACAAGACCGACGGTCAGGAACAGAGCAGTCTTATCGCCAAAATAAACGAAAGAACGGCGGAATTTTCAAAAAGTCAGCGCCTTATCGGGGGCTTTATCACCAATCATTATGAACAGGCGGCCTATATGACCGCGTTAAAATTAGGGAGCGCCGTGGGAGTAAGCGAAAGCACCGTAGTGAGATTCGCCATAGAGATGGGCTATGAGGGCTACCCCGAAATGCAGAAGGATCTCCAGAGTTACAGCAAAACCAGGCTTACCGCGCTTCAGAGGCTGGATATCACCAATCACAGGATAGACCCCGAAAACGTGTTTAAAAGCGTTTTGTTACAGGACGTTGAAAGAATAAAGGCCACCGCGATGATGATAGAGGAATCCGCTTTTGAAGCCGCCGTCGACCGTATTCTTACGGCGGACAATATCTACATCTTCGGAGCCATGAGCAGCAATACTCTTGCAAGATTTATGGACAACTACTTTCAGCTTATTTTCAACAACGTCCATTTCGTACAGGCTATAAACGACAGCGGAATATACCAGCAGCTTATTAGGATAGCTCATAACGACGTTTTTATCGGATTCAGCTTTCCCCGCTACTGCATAAGCACCACCAACGCGGCGAGATACGCCGCTTCTCACGGTGCGAAGGTGATAGCCATTACCGACAGTATGGCGTCCCCGTTAGGGGAGATCGCCGATCACGTTCTTCTGGCGAAAAGCGATATGGTGAGCTTCGCGGACAGTCTTGTGGCTCCCCTTAGCCTTATCAACGCCATTATCGCAGCGGTGGGGCTAAAGAAAAGGGACGCCATTGAAACGACACTTAAGCGCCTTGAGGAAATATGGGACGAAAACGGAGTTTATACGGAACTGAAATGATTGATTTATCGTAGGCTGCTATTTAAAATGATTAGTAAAAAAACATAATTCGGGAAAACATATGAACAAAACCATTATTATAGGCGGAGGCGCGGCGGGCTGCTTTTCCGCGATATTTTCCGCAAGGAACGGCAGCGAAACCGTAATTATCGAACCCAACGGACGGCTGGGAAAAAAGCTTTCCATAACGGGTAAAGGGCGCTGTAACATAACCAACGCTTGCGACAAAGAGACCTTTTTGAAAAATATTCCACGAAACTCTTCGTTTTTGTACAGCGCCATATCGAGATTCGGCGCGGATGATTGTATGGAATTTATCGAATCCCTGGGCGTGCCTTTAAAAATCGAAAGGGGGAACAGGGTGTTTCCCGTTTCCGATAAGGCTTCGGATATAGTAGACGCTTTAATCCGCGAAGCGAAACGGCTTGAGGTAAAGATAACAAGAGACAGAGCGGTAAAGATAGACTGCTCCCAAAACGATAAAAGAGTGATCGGCGTAAAGACCGAAAAAGGCTTTATAGCGGGAGACAAGGTTATTTTAGCCACCGGCGGTCTTTCGTATCCCGCCACCGGCTCCACCGGAGACGGCTATAAGCTGGCGAAAGAGCTCGGCCATACCGTAACCGAGCTTTTACCCTCCTTGGTACCGCTGGAAACGGTTTCCGACTGTCTTCCCATGGCGGGGCTGAACGTCAGAAACGCCCTGTTTACCCTCTTTGACAATGAAAAAAATAAGAAAATTTTTTCGGAACAGGGGGAATTCACCTTCGAAAGCTACGGAATAGGCGGCCCACTTACCTTAAGCGCCTCTTCCCGCATGGAAAGTGTTACCAAGGGCAGATATACGGTCTTTATCGACTTTAAGCCCGCTCTTGACGAAAAAAAGCTTGATCTCAGGATTCAGAGGGAAATAACCGCCGCTCCCTCAAAAACGCTATCCGACATAACGCGCACCCTCTTGCCCGAAAAGCTTGTGCCCGCGCTGATAAAGGAAGCGGGGCTTCGGGAGGACAAAAAGGCGGGAGAAATTACTTCAAAGGAAAGAAAAGCCCTTATTTCGGCGCTTAAGTGCTTTAAGCTTCAAATAAAGGCTTCTCGCCCGATAAAAGAGGCGATAATTACCGACGGCGGCGTTTCGGTAAAGGAAATCAACCCATCGGATATGCAGTCAAAGTTGGTAAAGGGCCTTTATTTCGCCGGTGAGATCATCGACGTTTCGGGCTTCACCGGCGGCTTTAATTTGCAGATAGCCTATTCCACCGCCAAAGCCGCCGCCATGGCAGACGAATATTGAAAATAACCGCCGAATATTGAATTTTTTGTCAAAAATCGCCTAAAGAAATTATAAAAATTTTGTGAAAGAACTTGCGGAAAAATAATTTTTGTGATATAATGATTCATATTACGTTAAAAGAAAAAAAGAGCCTTTTCATTTCAGCTAAAGCATTATTTACCCTATTTTTTAATTGCGTGATTTTGGGGAATATTTTGCCTCAATAGTAAAATAGGATTAAGGGGATTGACAAGATGATCTCAGTGGCGATCGACGGTCCCGTGGGTGCGGGAAAAAGCAGTGTCGCAAGGGAAAGCGCAAAGCGGCTCGGCTTCATTTACGCGGATACGGGCGCTTTATACAGAGGCGTTGCCCTGTATACCGTGAGAAAAGGCTTAAACGACGGCGACGCCGATTATAAGGAAAAGGTGGAGGCGCTTCTCCCCGAGATAACGGTGGAGCCTAAGCTGATAAACGGGGAACAAAGGATTTTCCTTTGCGGCGAGGACGTTTCAGAGGAAATCAGAAAACCCGAAATCTCAATGGCGGCAAGCTCGGTCTCCCCGATCCCCGCCGTGAGGGATTTTCTCCTTGACCTTCAAAGAGATATCGCTAAAAAGAACAACGTCCTTATGGACGGACGGGATATAGGAACGGTAGTGCTCCCTTCGGCACAGGTTAAAATATTCATAACCGCCAGCCCCGAAATAAGGGCGAAAAGACGGTTTAAGGAACTGATCGAAAAAGGGGTGGACACCACTTTGGAGCAGGTGCTCAACGATCTTAACCGAAGGGATTATCAGGACAGCCACCGCGCGGTGTCACCGCTGAAAATGGCGGAAGACGCGGTGCTTCTCGACACCTCTCGGCTGGACTTTGAACAGTCGGTACAGAAAGTTACCGAACTGACAAAAACGGCGATGGAAAAAGAATAAAAAAAGACAAAATAACGAAAAAGCCGGTGTAATGCTATGTATATGTTTTTCAGAAAATTGGTGGAGATTTGGTTTAAACATCTGAAATACAAAATGACGGTGCTTAATCCCGAAAATATCCCCCCGCATAACGGTGGCTTTATCGTGGCGAGCAATCATCTTACCTATTCCGACCCGCCGGTTATCGCGGCGGTTTTTAAAGGAAGATTCAGCTTTATGGCAAAAAGCGAGCTGTTTAAAAACAAGCTTTTCGCATGGCTCATTACCAAATGCGGCGCCTTCCCCGTGGTTCGCGGGGCAAAGGACGGCGAAGCGATAGAAAGAGCCGTTAACGATATAGAAAAAAACAGAATATTCGTCATTTTCCCCGAGGGCACCCGTTCAAAGGACGGCGTAATAGCCCGAGCCAAGTCGGGAGTGGCTTTGATAGCGGGAAAGGCCAACGCCCCCGTGGTTCCCGTGTGCATTATGTACGGAGCAAACGGAAAGAAACGCGACTGTACCGTCGCGGTGGGTGAAACAATTTCTCCCGAAGAGATAGCGATAGAGGACATCACCGACAGGAAGCGCATAAAGGCGGTCGCTTCCCTTATTACGGACAATATTTGCGCATTGCAGAAACAGATATGCGAGGAATACCACGTTCCCGTTCCCGGAACGGAGGCGCTTTTGTGAATACTCCGAACGGAAGCGTCGCCGATAAAAGCGGCAAATGCGGCGAAAACAGCGAAATCGGCGGAAATGTTCACATAACCGTAGCCTCCACGGCGGGCTTTTGCTTCGGCGTAAAAAGAGCTATAAAACAGGCGGAAAGACTGGCGGAAGACGGCGGCGGATACACCTTGGGACAGCTTATACACAATCCTTTGGTGACAGACGAGTTGGAAAAGCGCGGGGTAAAAGCCGCTGAAAACCCCGAAGATATCCCCAAGGGCAAAAAGGTAATAATAAGAAGCCACGGAGTGGGACAAGCCGTTTACGGCGAACTGGAAAGGCGAGAAATTGAGTATATCGACGCTACCTGTCCTTTTGTGGCCAATATACACAGAATTGTAAGAGAAGAAAGCGAAAAGGGCGTCCGCGTAATCATAGCCGGCGACCCTTCCCACCCCGAGGTTAAAGGAATAAGAGGGCATTGTCTCACCGAAAGCCGCGTTGTGGATAGTATCCGTGACATAGAGCTATTGATTTCGGACAAGCTGTTTGTGCAAGATGCACTAATTTTAGTAGCCCAAACCACCTACCAATTAGCAAAATGGATAGAATATAAAAAAATTATTAAAAAACACTGTACAAATCTGCAAATTTTTGATACAATATGTAAAGCGACTGCCCAAAGGCAGAACGAGGCGGAAGAATTAGCGAAAAAATGCGACATAATGATCGTGGCGGGAGGAGCTTTAAGCAGCAATACCGCCAAACTGGCCAAGCTTTGCTCCGCTCGCTGCAAAACTTTTTTCACCGAGAGCGCCGAGGCGCTTCCGAAGGATGAAATAAGGAACCTATTAACCGAGCTGAATTTAGAAAGATACGGCGCGGATATTTATATAGGCATTACCGCGGGAGCATCGACTCCGAACGGGACAATAAAGGAGGTTCATAGAATTATGAGCGAAATCACAAAGAATGAAGAAATGATTGACTTCATGGCGGAGGTCGACAAGACCTTTAAAAGAGTATATATAGGGAATAGGGTAAAGGCGTTGGTCGTATCGGTCAACAATACCGAAGCCGTTGTGGACATTGGCACCAAGCACAGCGGATACATTCCCGCCGACGAACTCACCGCTACCCCGGGAATGCTCCCCAAAGACATAGTCAAGCCCGGCGACGAGATTGACTGTGTGGTTACTTCCATCAACGACGCCGAGGGCGTGGTTTACCTTTCAAAGAAAAAGGTTGATGCCGCTGCGGGTCTTGAAAAGCTTACCGCTGCGTTTAACGAGAACGCGACCGTTACCGGCGTAGTTACCGGAGTTATAAAGGGCGGCGTTATCGTTACCTGCGAGGGCACAAGAGTATTCGTGCCTGCTTCTCACACGGGAGTGCCCCGTGCGCGCAAGGGCGAGACCGAAACCCCCGAGGAGCTTGTAAAGAAGCTTGAGACCCTTCTTAAAAAGGAAGTTAAGCTGAAAATTATCGAAGTGGCTGAAGGCAGAGGAAGAGTCGTAGGCTCCATAAAGAACGCTTCCAAGGAAGAAAGCGACGCGCTTAAGACAAAATTCTGGTCGGAGATCGAAGTAGGAAAGAAATACATAGGCGAGGTAAAGTCTATGGAAAGCTACGGCGTATTTGTCGACCTGGGCGGCGTTGACGGAATGGTGCATTCCTCCGAGCTTACCTGGAACAGAATAAAGCACCCCCGCGAAATTGTTTCCATAGGGGACAAGCTTGAAGTATACGTAAAGAGCTACGATCCCGAAAAGAAGAGGGTAAGTCTCGGCGCGAAGAATCCCGACGACAATCCTTGGACAAAGTTCCTCTCCGAATTCGCGGTGGGCGACATTGTAAAGGCTCAGATCGTAAGCACCACGCCCTTCGGCGCTTTTGCCCAGATTATACCCGGCGTGGACGGTCTTATCCATATCAGCCAGATCAGCCTTGACCGCGTTACCAACGTTTCTCAGTACCTCACCATCGGACAGGTGGTTGAGGCGAGGATCACCGAGATAGACGAGGAAAAGAACAGGGTAAGCCTTTCCATAAAGGAGCTTCTTGAAGAGGCGGAGGAAGCCGAGGGAGAAGACGAAGGCGAGGAAAATACCGCCGAAGAGGAATAAGCGATACTCTTTTGAAACGAAAATCGGAACCCGGCGCGTTTGTCGCTCTCATAGTGAACAAGGCCGCGTGAGCATCCAAAATATCGATAAATTAAAAAAAGAAATTTTTACGGCTATGGAACGTTCCATAGCCGTTGTTCTTTTTTATTTAATTTCTTTTCACATAGTTTATTGACATAATTTGCCTAAAATAGTATAATACTATATTATATTACTGTTCGGAGAATTAATAATGCTAAAAGCTTTGAAGAAAAACGCGATCTTTTTGTTTTACGCGGCCTTAAACGGCTTTATAGTCGCCTCCGGCTATACTCTTTTTCTTACTGTGAGATTTTCAAGCACTTCGGTACTGAAACGCACCAATATTTTTTTAATAAGCTCTGTGGAAAAAATAAACACCATAACCTTAACGGCGGCGTTCATATGCTTTACATTGGTCTTTTTTCTGCTTTTTTTCCTTAGGGACAGGCTTTACCGTCAGACTTTGCCGTTTTCGGTGCTGTTTTTTTCCTTTTGCGCGCTTACCTGCGCCACCACCGAGCTGCCCTATCTGACAGTGATATTGGCGGCGACGGCGGCGGTGCTGGTGTATGTCTTTAAGGAAAGCTTTCCGAGAAAGGAGTATAAGCTCTTATCGGGAGTGAATCTTTACGTTTTTTTGGCGATCGTAACCGTAGCTATGACCCTGCTCCTTTCCTATGGGTGTATTTCAAGAATGTACGATTTCAACACCTCTACCTATGACTTCGGCATATTTGCTCAGATGTACGAATCTATGGCGCGGGATTTTACACAAACCACTACCCTTGAACGTGGAATCCCCATGTCCCACTTCAAAATACACTTTTCTCCCATATACTACCTACTACTTCCTTTTTATATGCTTTTCAGGCGGCCGGAGTTTCTTCTGGCGGCTCAGGCGGCAGTATGCCTTTCGGGAATAATACCCGTCCTTCTTTTGTGTAAGCGGTATAAATACGGAAATTCGGTCACGTTTTTCTGCGGGCTGGTTTTCCTTTGCTATCCCGCCTTTACCTGCGCCTGTTTTTACGACTTTCACGAAAACGCTTTTCTTACTCCCCTGATATTGTGGCTTATGTACTTTATAGAGAAAAATTCCCTTGCGGGGTGTGTTATAAGCGGGCTTTTACTGCTTTGCGTAAAAGAGGACGCGGGGGTGTACCTCATAATCGCGGGGCTTTACGCGCTGATCGGAAAAAATATGCTCAAGGAGCCGACGGTGAAAACGCAGTCTCCCCCTTTGGAAACGCGTAATAAAAAAGCCGATATCGTCAGACGGCGCTTTAGCCGATTGTTCCCGAAATATATGGGGCTTATGCTTATCTTTATGGGAATAAGCGGGTTTCTCTTGGTTACCGCCTTTATAAACGCTTATGGTGACGGAATAATGATAGACAGGTACCGTATTTTTCTCGGAAGCGATCAGGATTCCGTAATGGACGTTATACTGAACGTAATAAAAAATCCCGCCTTCTTCCTCAACAACATTCTGGACGAGGAAAAACTGCTCTTAATAGTGCAAATGCTGCTGCCTTTGTTGTTTATTCCCATGAGGTCGAGACGGCTGTCCGACTGGGTGCTTTTTATCCCCTTGATAATGTTCAATCTGGCCACGGACTATTCCTATCAGCACAGTATTCATTATCAGTACGTATTCAGCACGGGAGCGTTTCTTGTGTTTTTATTCGTGAAGAATTTCAGATACGAAAAGAGAAAAAACAAGACGGGAGCGGCGGCGGTATTGGCGGCGCTCATCTGCCTTATAGGAACGGGAACGCCGAAGTATTACAATATCGTGTTCGCGCGGGAAAGCGCCGTGGAATACGAAGAATCCCGCGCCGCGCTAAAGGGCGTGCCGAGGGACGGGGTGGTGTATTCCTCCACCTATCTTACCCCCTATCTTTACGACTGTGAAAACGTGTATATGTATCCCGCCATTTATAACGCGGAATCCCTTCCCGAGGCGGACTGTGTGGTGCTGGACAGCAGGGCGGGGGTGCTTAAGGAATATTATGAGCTTAAGGATATGTTTCTGGAAATGGGTTATGTGGAAGAGGGCTCCGGAGGGTTTGTTACGGTGCTGTTAAAAAAATAAACGAAATTCATTTATGTATGTTTATCGTGATTTTAGAGGTACAGACTCCCCCTTTTATCTCACAGGAATACCGCCCGTCATACTCCTTCGCGATATCCCTTAAAATCTTCATACCGTACCCGGAGCTGTCCGAGGGCTTTAACACCCTGTCTCTCCCGTCTTTAACGGGATTTTCGCAGATCACGGAAATAAACCCGTTTTTCTGAGCGGCGTTTAACGTTATTATACGCTCTTTATTTGGGGGCAGCGTCTCGCATACATGGGCGGCGTTGTCCGTTAAATTTGAAAAAATGCTGCATAAATGGGCTTTTGAAATACGCCCGGTATGAGTAACGGTAATATTGGTTTTTAAGGCAATGCCCTCCGCTTCGCACTGCTTTTCCTTTTCGGACAAAAGCGCGTTTATTACGGGCACTGAGCAGTATTCCTTTTCCTTCGTACTGTTTACGCTGTTTTCCAATTCCCCGAAAAGCGACTTAGCCTCTTCAACGCTCCCCGAACGGAGCAGTCCCCCTATCGTTATCAGCTGATTCTTGATATCATGGCGAATCTTCGCGGTTTCCGCCTGTCTTTCCTCTATGGCGGAATAATGCGCCGCTTCCAGCTGCCGCGTATGGGTCAAATCTCTGTACTCCCTCTCCAGCCTGTTTTTCTTTTCAACGTCGGACAGGAAAAGAAGATAGATTATACAGGAAATTATTATTGTAAAATAGTAAAGCACAAGAATAAACAGCTTGTCCGAATCCCATTCGTTTGCCGGCAGCTCCATTCGGATAAGCACAAAGGACACGAACTGCCCCACGGGAAAAATCATAAACACAAGGTTGAGCTTTTCCTCCGAACGGTTAACCACCCTGTTCCAGATCTTGGCCGTAGCGTATTTAAGCGGCAAAGTTATAAGCCCGTGTGAAATTGTGCAAATAAGCCGATGCATATCAAATTGGTTAGGTTTAAGCTGCCCGCCCAGATTCCACAAAAGCTCGACCGTAGATACAGTGCCTTCCGCCACCGTATCTATTACAAGTATGCAGATTATGTAAAGAAGGATTTTCTTGATAAAGCCCCCTTCCGTCATAAGATAAAAAGGAAGAAAGTGAAAAGCCAGCATTATTGCCACTATTATAAAACCTAACATACTGATAGTAAAGATTGGCGAATCCGGTCACCCCATATACCAGCAGGTAAACGGCATACGCCAAGGGCGCTTTTACCTTAAGCCTGAAGCAGCTCGTATAACACCAGAAGTTTACAAATCCCTGCAAGATTATGCCAAGACCGCACAAATAAAAAAATATCGGCATTTTTACGTATTTCCCTTAGGCGCCCGCCGTAATTTCGGAAATACATACCCCCCTTTATCGCAAGTTTCCCATAAGCGCAGCGTTTATCTTGGAAACTGAGCTCCGCTCCTTTTCATTTTCGCCGCCCACGTTGTTTTCCAGCTCCCAGAAAGGCGCTTTCGCCTCTTCGATGTTTCCCGAACGCAAAAGTCCGCTTACAGTGGCCATTTGATTTTTGATATCGTGACGGATTTTGGCGATTTATACCAATCCCTTTTTAAACTATTGATAAAATCCATAGTTTAAAAAGGATTGCACCCGAAACACTAATCCAACAGTTTTAAAAGGGATTAGTATTACGTCTGTTTTTCCTCGATTGCGGCGTAATGCGATTCCTCCAGCTGTCGCATATGGAGAAGCTCCCCGTATTCCCGTTCCAGCTTTTTCTTGTTGTCAATATCGGTAAGCAAAATTAGATAAATTATACCGGAGACCGCAATAACAAAGCAGTAAGCTATAATAATCACCAGCTTGTCCGTTTAGGGCACGCGGTCTTTAACCTCCGTATGTATCAGCAGATATGATACGAGCTGACTTAAAGGAAATACCATGAAGATAATATTGGTTCTTTCGTCGGAACGGTTTACTGCCCTTTGCCATATTTTAATAAAAACATATTTCATCGGAAGTGTTACTAAAGTTAAAGTAATACCCATTATAAATTGAAAAAATTGAAGTTTCCCGAGTGCAAAAGGCTGACCTCCGCTCCCGCAGCTTCTGAACGGTATAAACTATATAATCTCCCGCGGTGTTTATCAGAAAGACATCGATAACGTGATATATATGCTTTTTCAGAAGCCTTCCCTCGGTAAGAAGATGCTAGGGAACAAAATAAAATACAATTACCGGCGGAGATATCAGAAGCGACAAAGAGTCGTTGGCATACTGAAAGTAAAAATTTACCAAAACCAGAGGCGTTGTAACCGCCAGACAGACGAGATATCCCGGCAAAGCCTTTACCTAAAGCTTAAAGCAGTATGAATACCCCCGGAAGCTTGCAACGTTCTGCATAACCACAGTCAAGCAGAACAGAGGGAAATACACCGTCAAAATACATAAAGATTTTTTTTATTTTTCACCGGCGGTCTTTTCAGCCTCGTCTATAAAAAGCGACTTTACCGTTTTAAGCCGCTGTCTGCTTATGGGTATGACCGCGCCGTCCGTCAGGAAAAGCTCGTTTTTCCTGATTCCCGCAACGTATATCTTGTTGACGATAAAAGACTGGTGGGCCATTATAAAGCGGTTAGAAAGCCGTTCAAGCTGTTCCGAAAGGGTACCGTACACCTCGCAGTTTTTTCCGCTTTTAAAATGAAAGGTAATGCGGCGCTTGCAGCTTTCCGCGTATATGATGTCTCTTTCGTAAACGGTAAAGGTTTCTCTGCCGGAGGTGAGAGTTACCGTACGTTCTTTTGCCGCCCGCTTTTTTCACCATTTTTTTAAAATAGCTTCTTTCTATGGGCTTATTTAAAAAGCCGCATACATTAGCGCGGCTTAAAAAACGTCTTGAATAAACTTATCGGTGTAGGAGGTAACATATATTATCTGTGTTCTCGGACTAAGGGACAAAAGCTCTTCCGCCGCTTTTATCCCCGTCGACCCGTCGTTCAGCTCAATATCGGTCAGCACGATGTCCGGGCGCAGACGTTTTACAAGGCTAATGTGCGTCAGACGGTGACGGTATATCCCCAGAGAACAGAATTCCCGCAGCAAAAATTCTTTTTGAACATCTCAATATGCTCCGAATTGTCCTCGCAGTAAATCATATTTGGCATTATGAAAGTCCTTTTCTTTTAATTTATAAAGCATATCGTTTTGTTTAAGCGCTAAATGGATTTTGATCAATACCGAAATTTCTTTCTCCATTTGAAAAATCCCCACAGCTTTGCTGTGGGGATTTTTCAAATAATATGTAACATTGTGACCAAATAGATTTTTCACACTTAGCTTTTTAACAGCATAACTTCTAAATTTATTTGGCATGTTCTATAAGCCACTTTAAGATATCGTCGCTGCTTAAATTACTGGATGCTACTCCAAGCCCCAATTCGATAAGTTCGTTCTGGGAGTATTGAAGTTCAATACCATTCAACTCAAGGAAAATCAACATGACATGAATTCCGATACGTTTGTTTCCATCCACAAACGGATGATTTGAAATGATAGATCGGCACATCACTGCTGCTTTTGATAGAAGCGCCGGATATATCTCCTTTCCGTCAAACGTTTGAAATGGAGCATTTAAAGCCGAATCAAGCAAGCTCCTATCACTTACTCCGTCCGAGCCCCCTGTCATTTCAATCATCCTTGAGTGAACAGCTAAAACTTGTTGTTCGGTAAGTCTTATCATTTGGCAAGCTCCTTGTATGCTTCAAGGTTTTTAGATATAAGCCTTTCCGAAATACGGGTTATTTCTTCATCCGGAGCAAGCTCCATCTTTTCGGCTTCTGAAAACTCCATGATAACATACCTTGGCACATTATTCTTCAAAATGATTGCCGCACCGTTTTCATCAACAAGCCTGGCTACCTTGGAAAAATTCTGATTGGCTTCGGTTATTGAAACCAACGCATTAGTATTGACCATCATTGAAATCACCCCTCTCACATATATTATACACCAAAACTAGGAGAAATTCAACCTATTTTTTGAAATTTTACAGATTAAGTCACTCATTATTTTAGTATGAAGGATGATAACGCATAGAGTAAGCATTTCCAAGTTTCCTTCGTATAACTTTTTCAAAGATTTCATTTTCAATGATTTTTGGATAATTCTCATCTCCGAGATACTTTTCATTAGTAAGAATGTTGTTAATTATCTGACGTCCCCAGGTCGGTTTGTTAGTTGGTGAAGGTATTCCTATTTTCTGCAGTTCATCTGCTATAAAAGCTAGTGAATGACCACAAGCATAAGTAGCAAATATATATCTGACTACATCCGCTTGTTCCTCCCATATAATAAATTCACCTAAAGCGTTTCGGTCATAACCGAAAAATACTCGTTTTTGTATTGTATTCATGATTGAACCTCCTATAAAATATGGTATTAAAAAAGCTGCAAACAATTCTGTCTGCAGCTTAGAGTGTTTATTTTCAACAAAATCAAAAGGACAAATCTGTATATTTTCACAACAGATTTGTCCAATTAACTTGTGATATTGTGACCAAAAAGATTTTCGGGAAGTAGTCATAAAAAATATGCTCCCAACAAACAGGGAGCATATTAGGAGTCGCCTTGCGACTGTGATGTCGTGACCAAAAAGATTTTTGGAATAACAAGCATAAAAATACGCTCTCGTAAATTTGAGAGCGTATTAGCTGCCCGCCTTGCGGGCTGTGATTGACTGACAAAAAAGATTTTTTTCACCGTGCCAAAAAATCTCAACTGTTGTTTGTCTACTGAACCCATTAAAATAATTCTATTATTTTAATATTTATATTCTTAATATATATCGATTTATCCTTTATACGAATATCAATCAATTATCTATTGTTGTACAACTGTATTAATAAGGGTTTATGAAAATTTATTTGTTGGCGTCCGAACTGCAGGAGTTCATATTCCGACAGCAGATTTGCTATAAAATTTCATTTAATTCTATATATTTTTCCATCTCAATAACTTTATCCACAATAATTCTATTTTTTTCAGTTACTGATAATTCATCGTCATTCACTATTTGAATTATACATATATCCAATTCTCGCCATGCATGTTGAGCCATAGACGCCTGCTGTTTGGCATTAATAAAAATATTACCAATAGTTAAACAGGTGGCTAATAATGATAAGAAAACTATTTTTTCTTTATGACTGTTATCATTTTCACTGTCATTAGTGGATGCATAAAACACAGTCATTAAACTTGCAACTATACTAAGTAAAGTTAGTGAATAGTCTAATACAGTAAAAAAAGTTCTCATATTAAGCCATATAACATATCGCTCTGCTACATAATACGGCAAAGAAAATTCATTCATGCTAAATTTACTAATTACATAATTTACAGATTCACTATTTGGAGAAAGCGAAACATTGTAAATTGCACCAATTATTATCATAACAATGGCAAGAAACATAAATATTATTATAATTTTATTACATTTTATAAAGAAAATAATCTTTGATATAGTATTACTTGAAAATTTTATCATCAAATACTCCCGTTCAAAATGATTGTTTATAAAACTCAACGCAAACCTTTTATAAAAGCAAACGTAAGTTGAATACAACAAATTACCTACCCAAATTGACCTTAAGCAATCTTACATTTCGGTAGGTAATTACAAATTTAGTCTGAGACAATTTTTTATCGTCTTAAAGTGTATTGACGTCCCCCTTCCTCCTCATTATCATCATCTGTATCTTCATCTAACGCATCATTTCTGATATCATAAAGGGTATCTTTCAATTCAGATTTGCTAGTAGCCTCATCTATCCATTCTTTATAATCATTTAATGGGTTATTATCGCACATAAAAATCCTCCTTTAAAATTTTAGTATTTTATGATGTCTCAGACCAATTGCCAGCAACATAGGAAACATATCCTTCTAATACATCATATAAATATTTATATGGTTTAATGGATAATGCATGATACAGTGCCCGACCGGTTTGTGTAAATCTGGTTTGTCCTGTGCTAATAAAATAATAATTTTCTTTACTATCGTATATGGATTTTGCTGCAAAAGAAGCATCATTAACTGAAAAAACGCATTTCATTGGAGAAAATGAATAGACCTCACTTTCATCATGCACAGCCATTGGCTTAATTAGGTTAAGATCACTTAAATATTCTATTTCATCTTGTTTAGGAATGAAGATATTATATTCTTCAAAAGGAACAATAATCCTTTGATAGTCTTTTCGTCCTTCATATTTGCTTATTATGCCGTGCAATATATCATCATAAAGCAATAATGGGGTATAGTACACTCTTCCATCATTAATTTCTAATTTAAATGTTAGACTACACAATTTCATAAATGCTGACGCAGAATATTTATCCAATAGTGAGAATGTGTTCAACATAACTTTTGTTATACTGCCTGCATCAAGACGTTCTTTGCTTAGTAGTTTAGCCCAAATATCTTGGAGCTTATCATCAGAAACTTTTGATGATAAATCCTCAAAAGTTTCTAACCAATCTACATCAGGTGTATATTCTTGACTTACTTTACTTTTTTCAATAATAGAATCTGACTTTTCTAAAATTGAATAATAGTTTTTTGTACGTTTACAAATTTTGCGTACATTCAACATTAAAGCAAGCTTTTTAAAGTCCTCTTCGTCAATATAACTTTTAGTTTGTAGTGTGGAATATAAGAATTCTTCTGCCATTTTTTTTGGTCTTGAAATATTTGAAAATAAATCGTTAGCATACTCAATTACCTTGTCTCCTATTTCTAAAGCCTTATCTAATTTATCTTTGTCATTCATAATTATAACCTTTCCTCTATGCTACGCTGCAAGGCACTAAAAGTAATCCTAAAAGAAACATAAAAAATGATAAAATTGTTCTTTAGGAAGCAGACACGATACAAACATATGTGAGGTGAGCGGACGCAGAGCCTTGCTGATCATGTATTTATATGTGCTGCATTTTATTCAAGCACAAATGAGTAGAACTTTGACTCCGAAAACTTGACTAACCATTTCTTTTAGTGAGTATTCAACTTATGTCTGTGTTTCCATAAATATTTTTTATGTAGCCCTTGATTATGCTTAAAAATTGTTTATTCTATACTACTGTGAAAAGGATATTTAAAAATTTTGTCTATACATAGCAAATGCTTAATCTATTAAAAAGTATAGAGATAATAAGAAAGCCATTATTGTTGTAAAAATGCTGCTTACTGATATCTATAATATTTTTGACAAGAATGAGCCATACAATTTGGAATTCTATGCTTAGTGAAATAATACTCTGCCAGAACATAAGCCGCTCTCTATGGAGAATTATATCTTTATACTGCAAAGGCAGGATTATATCGTAACTCCTAATGCTATGTCTATGTTTTTCGACTACTTTCGGGTAGCCTGTTTCAACACACTTTTTGGTAATTGTGCTAAAATCACAACATTTTATTCCTTCATTTGCATAGATAATATACAATTATCCTCTATTGAGCATCTTTATCTACATACTATTATAATATATTTTTCCAATTTTTTCAATCCCCTTTGGCAAAATATTCCAACATTCCGCTCGTTCAGACTTATTTCTACCTTTCCAACAAAATGTAAACCCAGCTCTTGTACAATTATACATAATTTTGCTCATTCACCCTATTCACATCCCCTTTGAATCAAAACCAAGCACACACAATCGAACAACTCAACGCCGTTCGATCGTGTCTGATTCGTTTTATTCCTTACATCCCCATACTCATTGCCAAACCTTCGGATTCCTCTTGATCTTCAACAATATCCTCATCCTCGCATTGTTCTTCATCCTCGTCCAATCCTTCCTCCAATTCCTCGTCCTCATCAAGGCTTTCATATTCCTCGTCCTCCACCTCAAAATCCTCCGAATAATCGTTGTTTTCCTGCTCCCCGTAATCTTCCTCTGCTTCTTTCAAAACTCCCTCACAATCGATCACGGCGGCTGTTTCCTGCCCTTCTTCCTGTTCCTTTGCCATTTCCTCAGATTCCGTGTGTACCTCGTCCATAGCTGCACGTTGTGTCAGATCCCTCTCGATTTCAGTTTCTATCAGTCCGATCACGAATTGTTTCTGTGTCATGTTGTTGCACTGCAAATAATCTTTAATTTTCTGAAAAAGCTTCTCCGACACCTGAAAAGCTAACGTCCTCATATTTCCCATATTCTTTCCCTCCTGCAAATTAATTTTCGGATGTAACTCGTCCTGCAAAGCCAGTGTAACGAACTCCGCCATTGTCATTTCATGTTTTTCCAAGTACTGCCGAACCTCCGCATGAAGCTCAGCGTCAATCTTTACAGTGATTCCTTTCTTTTCATTTGTCGCCATTGTCATCGTTCCTTTCAATAAATTTTCTAAAACAAAGCTCCACGATTTCTTCAATCGCAGAGCCTTTTTTTGCTGCTTCTATAAGAAGCAGTTCATAAAGTTGTGTCGGAATTTCAATCTCCATAAAGCCCCTTTCTGATTTCAAATCCACCCCTGAATGTGATGTTTATCGTATTTTTATCTATTACCGTGACTTTTTCTATAAGCTGTCTTACAATCACATCGTCATATTCTGTCATGGCAAAGTTCTCATTTTCAAGCCGTTTCAAAATTGCGTCAAGCTCGGCAGTGCTACGCTCCGTCTTGGCTTGCTTCAGCTTTTCCGCTTCGATAAATTCTCTCAGTGCTTTCATTTCCTCGCTGAATTTTTGGATATCGGTCATTGCCGCTGCCGCCGATCCGGGAACCGCAGCCAGCTTGATAAGTTCATCTATATTATGGGTAAGCTCGTCTATCCTCTGTTGAGCCGCTTGTACACCGCCATTAAGGTTAGTGTCAATATCTTCCGTAACGCTCTCCCGAAGCACCTTAGCCACATCGTCCTTGACCTCGCAGAATTCGTTTATTGCACTCACGATTGCCCTATGAAGCGGCTGCTCGTCTATGGTTGGCGAATTATGGCACTTCTTTTTCCCATACTGTATTCGGCTTATACAACGCCATTTAATTTCTTTGAAGCCCTTCGCCGTCCAAGTTACACGGCGGTAGTGCGCACCGCATTCTCCGCAGAAGAGCAGCTCGGAGAGCGCATATTTTGCGCTGTACTTGCCTTGCTCTGTTTTGGTAAGCTTTTCTGCGATATTTCGTTTGGCTGATCGCCTTGCCATTTCTTCCTGAACCCTATTAAAATCATCACGGGATATTATCGGATCGTGATGATTTTTCACAATATACATCGGCAGCTCGCCGTTGTTTTTTCTTGTCTTTTTTGTAATGCAATCGGTCACATATGTTTTTTGGAGAATAGCGTCGCCCGTATATTTTTCGTTGGTAAGAATCCGCTGAATCACCGCTTTTCTGTAAGGCGAGTTGTTCTTTTTGGTTTTCAAGCCCTTTTCATTCAGCCTGTCGGCGATCAAATTCATACTCATTCCGTCAAGATAGCAGCGGTAAATTTCCTTGACCACCTCCGCTTCGTCGGGAACTATTTCGGGAGCATCGTTTTTGCCCTTTCGGTATCCGAGAAGCCTTGAATACTGCATCGGCACATTTCCGTTTTTAAAGCTCTGATGTATTCCCCATGAAACGTTTTTGCTTATGGATTCGGATTCCGCTTGAGCAAAGCAGCTTAATATTGTGATCAACATTTCGCTGTCCTCGTTAAGCGTGTTCATATTTTCCTTTTCGGAGACAACGCCTATTCCAAGCAACCGCAGCTCCCGTATGTAATCGATGCTGTCCAAAGTATTTCGTGCGAATCTTGAAAATGATTTTGTCAGTATCAAGTCTATTTTTCCTTGACGGCACTGCCTTATCATTTTAAGGAATTCGGGGCGCTTTTTCGCCTGCGTACCCGAAATACCCTCGTCCGCAAATATTCCTGCCATCTGCCATTCGGAGTTTTTATTTATTTTTTCGGTATAATATTCGATCTGTGCCTTATAGCTGTTTACCTGCTCTTTTTCATCGGTGCTGACTCTGCAGTATGCCGCAACTTTTAACCGCTTAGTCTGCTTGATTTCTTCTTGAGATTTTGCGGGTATTATCACTACACGCATATCGTTTTGTGCTAATGTTTCCGTCATTGCTGTTTCACCTCATTTATTGCTGCATATTTTAGTTGAGCACATTTTATAATAAGTGCTTCGATATTTTCTTTATCGGAGGTTCCCGAATCAAGAAGTCTGTTTATATCATTGGTTATTCGCTGAATTTCTTCGGTTGGCTCGTATTTCGTTACCATTACAGTTTTGATGCTTTGCGGATTTATTTGTAATGCGGGTTTGCGGTATGTAGTCCGTTCCGTTCTTATCTGCGCTGCTTGCTCAAATTCTTCTCCGGTAACTATTTGCGGGTAACCGTTTTCACCGATATATTTTATATTTTCAAGCACTCGGCTGACCATGTTTTTATTCCAAGTCGTCTTGTTAGCGTTATATGGTATCTGCATTTCGACGGCAATTGTTTTTAATGACTTACCGCCTATGTAGTCCGAGAATATTTTTTGTACCGCTTCGCTTTCATGGATATTTAAAGCATATTTTCCGTTTATTACGCAGTAGCCAAATGGTATGCTTCTGTTTTTTAACATTGATTACCTCTCAATCCGCTCAGTGAAACCAATCTCTCCAATTAAATCGAATCGTATTTCCGATTCTGATAGCACGGTTATTTTACCAACTGTCTGCCCGAACAATATTTCATCAAATTCGGTTATAAGTTCAGCTTTTTCAAAAATTCTTACAAGCTTTCTAAGACCGTCAAGCCGTTCGCTGTTTTTATCGTCAAGACTGGCGCTGAGCTGCTTTCTGTCAAGTTCTTGGGAGTGTGCGGCAAAGTATGCCGAGTCCAGTGTTCCTTGCAGGTTCAGAGTTGTCAGAAGGTGAATTTGCTGTTTTATTTCGGCTATTTCCTTGCGAAGTGTCGAAAGCTGTGCGTTTTCCGAATTTTCTTTTTCAGACAGCGTTTCAAGTTGTTTTAGCATAGTCACCAGAATCGCTTTTCCATGGACCTTAAGCTTATTCCACAATCTCACGAACGCCTTTTGAATTTCCGTTTCTTTTATTTGCCTCATTTTACATTTTTCGGCGGACTCATCATGATTTCTGCAAACCCAGCCTGTGAAATTTTTCGGTGCCTTTCGTCTGAATGTACTTCCGCAATTTCCGCAGATTATTTTCTTTCTGAAAGGCGAGTGTTCTTTTTCAAATCCGCTTGGCTTTTCCTTTTCTCTGAGTATTTTTTGTGCAGTTTCAAAAATCGTTTTCTCAACAATCGGTTCATGTGTTTCCTTAACGTAATATTGCTCTTTTTCGCCGTGGTTTCTGATAAGTTTAAACGGAAGTGTATCGCTTGTGAAACGTTTTTGCAGCAATGTGTCTCCGATATATTTTTCATTGGTAAGTATTGAACATATCGTACCGTGCCGCCACACTTCTTTTCTTACCCCAAGTAAGTTTAGGCGTTCCGCAATTTCATTTACTCCAATCCCGCTTATATACCAGTCAAATATCTGCTTTACGATTTTTGCGTTTTCGAGATTGATTTTCAATTTCCCGTCAACATAATCATATCCAAACGGTGCGGAGGAGTTTTTGTAAGTCCCGTCCATCATGCGTTTTTTGATGCCCAATCGGCAGTTTCGGGATATCGACATTGATTCCTCTTGAGCAAACTGACCTCGCCGAATTCCTCATTTTTAAACAACATGATTTCGTTCTTATTCTTCATCACAGTCAACCTCCTGTATAATCACCTGTCCTTCATCGGTATAAATCTCCAACCCGTTGTCAGCGCAGATTCCCGCCTCATCGAGTATCTCCTGCGGAATCTTGATCTCATCGGGATCGGTATAATCAAGCGTTACCGTCACCCTTTTGCCGCTGTGCAGTCCGAGAATTTCCCTCAGCTGTGAGGAAACCTTCAAGTTTCCTGCCTTTGTTACCTTGCTTTCAAAAGTCACCATACTAAAAATCCTCCGTTTCAAAAATTGATATTTGTCGGTTTTCCTTTAACGCTCGTCCAAATCGTAGTTGGCGATCAGCAGTTCATTAAACATGCTGCCGCCGTCAAACCGCTGCCTGATATTGTTTAGCCGCTCATAGGAGTACATTTCGTATCCTTGATACAACTCCCGTATAGCGGGGCAATCGTTGTAAGATAGCAGAAATTTCCCCGAAATTTTGCTTAAAACATTGCGAAGCCTTTCATGATCTTCGCTTGTGAACCCGACATTGCTGTAATAACTTTCGGTAGAAAAGTAGGGCGGATCGCAATAGAAAAAGCTCATCTCGCTGTCCTGCGCCGAGATAAGCTTTTCAAAATCCTTATTTTCTATTACAACCTTTTGCAGCCGCCGTGAAGCCTGTTCTATAAGCGGAAAATTAGACCACATGCTGTGCGGCTTGCCCCCATAACTATCACACCCGCTTGCGTAGCTATATCTGATAAGCTGGTAAAACTGTGCAGCCCTTTGTACATCGCCTATTTCCGCTTTTTCGCTTATGATATGTTTGATTCTATCGAAATCTTCACGGCAATTAAGTACGTAACGAAGCTTTTCAATAAGCTCGCCGCTGTGTTCACGGACACAATAGAACAAATTAGAAATATTGGAATTGGCGTCGTTGAAAGTCTCTTTGTCGTTTCCCGGAGACTTTCCGAACAGTATCCAGCCACCGCCCCCGAAGACTTCCACATACTTCTCATAGAACATCGGAAACCTCGGAATAATGATATTGCGGCTGCTTTTTTTGCCGCCAATCCAACTCATAAAACTATCGACTGTAATCACCTCCTTCAGCCCATAATCGGACTTTCCTCTATGTCCATATCCTGCCGCTCATAAGTACCCGTTTCTTCGTTAAACACCAATCCTTCCTCTCCCAAATCAAGCCCCCACATCTCCGCCGCAAACTCAAACGCTTCTTTAGAGCAGGCCTCAAATTCAATGCTATCAACGCATTCGCCGTCCTTAAAGGTTACATCGCCCATGTTACAGCCTATATCCTCGTCAGCCCAGCAGTAATTCATTTCCACATCGGGAAATTTCTCCGAAAGGGCGAGTATAACGGGTTTAACATTGGACCATGCGGTATTGAATTCTATGGTGTTATCTTCCGCAAGCTCGGTTCGATAGGCGTTCCATTTCGATCCCCAGTGACTGACCCGCCAATCGTACCAGCTTGAAGTGCCGTATTTCTGTTCGTTTTGGAATGCCGCCTTTCCGAGATTCCATTCGTCTCTTTTAATATCGGGACGCATTCGGAGGAATATTTCCTCCTTTTCTTTCGGGATATTCAGCAAGTCCTTTTTTTCCGTACCGTCCATTGTGTACACGGTTATAAAGTCCTTGTAGGCTTTCAGCCCGTTATCGGTGTGGCTGCCAGCTTCAATATTTAATGATTCGGGCATAGGCAGAACCTTGTTGAAGTCGAAGAGGGTTTCTTCGCCCTTTATGCTTTCCAAAAGCTCGTCTATCCTTTTCTGTTCGCCCGAAAAATGCAGCTTGCTCATCAAATGATTAGGCACTATTTTCGCCTCCGTCAAAAATAATATCACGTATCCTCTCGCCGATTGCTTTGATAACAGGCACCGACACGGAATTTCCCGACATTTTGTAAAGACGGCTGTCGCATATTCCCAGCGCTGCCGCCTTATTGAACTGCTCGGTTGTAAAGCCCTGTGCGCGCCAGCTTTCCAAAGGCATTAGTTTTCTGATTCGAAAATATCTTTCTTTTCCGTTTTCATCAACGACAACCACAGCGTAAGCCGTGCGCTCCGACTCAAAAAACTCACTTTTATCCGCAAGATCAATAACTCTCGGACTCATTTCAACAAGCACCCCCGAACTTGTCCCTTTAAAATTCGTAATCCCCGAATCGTACCTCGCCACAATACAGCGAATATAATTCAATAGCTTCGGGTCGTGGTTCATGTCAACGGTATAAAGTCCTGTATGTACGCCCTGCCCTCCGTCTCCCGCACATTGCGTGCAGGCAATTCCGCCGCTGTCGTAGACTCTCTGTCCCTGCGTTCCGCCGATGATCTTACGCAAATCCGCACCGCCGCATTCTTCGAAATTAAATATTTTTCCGGCACGATCGGCTCTATGATGTCCGACAATGTAGACGCGTTTTCGTTCTTGGGGAAGCCAGCTTCTTGTGTTAAGCACACGCCACTCAATAATATACCCCAGTTCAGAAAGCGTAATGAGGATTTTTTTGTAGGTTTCCCCTTGATTATGGACAAGATGTCCCTTGACGTTTTCAAGCAAAAAAGCCGCAGGTCGCTTGTCTCCGATGATTCGGGCAAGTTCAAAGAATAAAGCTCCGCGGGGATCGTCAAAGCCTTTTCTAAGCCCGCATCCGGCGAATGATTGACAGGGAAAACCGCCTGTGAGCAGGTCAAAGTCGAGCATTTCTGCTGTATCAATTCCTGCAATGTCACTGTAAAATTTCTCTCCTTCCGTATCATAAATAGCTCTGTAGGCTGCTTCGGCATAGCGATCGATTTCGCAAAATCCCACACACTCAAATCCGCCCGCCTGTTCCAGTCCGCTGCGGAAGCCTCCGATTCCGGCGAACATATCAAAAAATCTGATTGCGATAATCACGTCCTTTCTTTTTTGCCATTAAATCTACATTGACATTGTGGGTTCAAAGATTTCTCCCTGTTCGGTAATTTTGTGAAACGAATCCACATCGGGACAGATTCCAAGACATCTCCCGTTGTCAAAATTCACCATAACAGTGCCGACATCATCCACAAAAGAAACCGTACCTTTGCTGCCCGAAGGAATAGGATTCGGATCGTCCCCCATGCGATCAAGCTCCACACGAGTCCCTGCGGGATACCGTTCCTTGAGCCTTTTAATTTTTTGTTTAGTCATATGATTTCCTCCATTTTTAAATTATTTATGTTACAGCCGAAGCCGTTACATACGCTGTTCCATTGTAGGCTCTTCATCTTCCTCAACATAATCATAACGCTTAACCTCAGACGCCGCCTCTAAGTCCATTTCTTCAACAACGTTAATCATCTGCGCCGCACCGTGTATATCATCGTTTTCAAGCCGTTCTATGAACGCTTTCTCGTCCGAAGGACGCAGGTGCTTAACCTTTTCACACAGCCCATTAACCTCAGATATTGTATCATCGCCGGAAAACCGCTTTGCAATCGCCTCCGCAAGCTTTACATCCGCCCACGGAATAAGTTTGATAGAAACGTTATCCGTGCCGCTTATCGGAACATCTCCGACTCTGACAAATGCGAGTCGGTCGTACAATAAGTCCGTAGGTGCATCAAATGCTACGCTCACGTTTTCTTTCTCAATTATAAATCTAATCATTGGAAACTCCTTTTAATTTTTTACATACTCAAATTCTGCATCGTCTGCTCCTGATTATCAGACGGGTAAGGCGCAATTTCCTCGATTTTTTCTTTTAACCTTGTCAGAGCCAGTTCCTCATCATAATCAAGATATTCACCGTTTTCCAAGGTAAAATCAACACAGCAGTTCAGCTTCAAAAGCTCGTCATCACTGAACAAGCGTTCCTTTTCCACCAATCCCGACCTTACGGTGAAATCCTCCTTTGCGGCAAAATAATCGCTGTAATAATTTCCCTGACATACCCCCATACCGTTATACGTCCGATCCCAAGTCACAAATTCAAACTCATTCCGGTCGGAATATTTTGCCGCCAAAACCATTCCGTTAAATTCGGCAAGGCTGCGATAATTTTCCGGTAAACGCTCGGCTTTAAGTGGAGCGGATTTTTCGTACACCGAGCAATATTCGTAAATATTCCGTGTAGCCTGCAGTATGTCGTGATACTCATCGCCAACATTTTCGGTAAGCGCCGCAATTGTACCGTTGTCATAGATTTTTGCCTCCGCACTGTCGTCAACGGCAACTATCATACAACCGTTTTTTTCGGAAAAATCAAAATTATTTTCCCTCAGCCACTTTGACATTTCCCAATAGAATATACTTTTGGGAGGCTCATGCTTAACGTTGAAGTCCTCGGACTTCAACATATTATTAAGCCCAAAAACGTCCTTGCTTTGCTCAAAGCTCT
>CATLBH010000015.1 GCA_949878745.1 uncultured Ruminiclostridium sp.
TGATTATCTTAATTTTTATATCTTAATCCGGCTATTTGAAGATAGCTTGCTTTGCTGTGCTTTTTTTGCCAAAAAATTTTTTTCAACTTTTTTCCATTTTCCTATTGACTTTTTTATAGTTGGCTCCATAAATTTTTCTCGGGAATAAATCCCCATCTCATTCCGCCGAATCATATCCTATGTAAAAAGGATTGTTCTCGGCATTTTGTTTAAACCGTTTTTTCGTCGCTGTAAACCGTAGTGGTTTCAGTTTTGCCCTGCTTGTCCGTCAGCGTGAAAACCATTATAAAACGGTAGTCGCCGCTTTCAAGCTCGTACTTAGTGTTGGAATTTCCGTCTTTGTCCATGTGATGTCATCGTATGTACCCCGAAACCATAGAAAGCCTTCCTTTTCAAGGGCTGGTACGGCAACAATGGTTGTTATTTTGCATATCACCGTCGTACCGTTTATAATAAGCTTAAATTCTGCATCATTCGCTTTTTTATAAACGGCTGAACGGAGCCGAATTAAGCCGTCACTACATCATCGAAACCGAAAATGAAAACCACAGTAAAAGTGACAGCATATTTGAAATCACCTTTTTCATCTTATACTAATCTTTAATCATATTGTAGACGAAGTCGGAAATATGATTAAAGATTACACCCGAAACACTAATCTTTGGTCAACATTTTTTGTCTATAATCTGACTAAAGATTAGTATTATCCCTCTTTTCTTATGGAAATGACAATTTTTCCCTTTCTATTATATAAAATCATTTTAAGCCTAAAATGTTACATATTTTTCAAAAAAAATTACAAAAAAACGATTTTTGTAGAATGTGCCAAATTTTCTGCTTTGCTTTTGGCAATATTTTCAAGCATTTTAGAAAAGTAACCTTTATATATCCAATATAATTCGCCCCCCCTACTTTAAAAGCTATAAAAAATCCATCATTTTCTTCAAATAAGGACATTGGCTCTATAATAGTGTCCTCAGTGTTAGAACCTGTCCAGATAGGAATGGTTCTTATACTTTATTCTATTGCAAATCAACACAAAAACTTGAATCAAGGCATTCAAAATTAAAAGTTAAAAGCGATGATAATTTGCTATAAAATCGGGTATTAACATTCGTAAAAAAATGCTCTACGGATTTAAAGAAATCAGAAAAATTCATATAGTATTTATTCAACATAATTTGTTTACGTAAAAATTTCCACAATCGTTTAATAAGGTTTAATACTAATCCCTTTTAAAACTGTTGGATTAGTATCAGCTACACTGATCGTTCCTTTGACGCTGCATATAATACGACTGCTCTTTTTCTTATTGTTTGATTTCTTCCCATTGTTTTTTCGTAGTACAATATTGCGTCTTCCTTGCTTGTCATTTCAAGTCTATTGGTACAGGTTCTGATTTTTCATGTCAACTAAAATTATATCACAAAAGCAATTGCAATCCAACCATTTTTGATGGATTGCAGTTGCTTTTTGGGGGAAGTTTTTTTACAGCCCCTTTTTTCACTTAAATTCGGCTCTTCCCCTCCGTATATTCACGTTAATCTTCTTTATCACCTTCACCAGCGGCATTATCAGAAACCCCGCCGCGAAGTTTCCCAGTGCGTGAACAACATCAAAGGGAAGCCCCGAAGCTATCCACGCCAAGGTCTGATCAAAATCGAAGCCGAAAAACAGCGCCTGAACCGGAGTGTACATTACCCCGAACAAAAGACCGTGAAGCCCGCAGACCAAGGAATACATAAACGCCGAGAAGGGGACGGGAAGCTTTTTCGGCAAAAGCACGGTAACTCCCCACAGAATCGTCCATATGTAAAGGTAGGGGATCCACCAGAACGCGAATCCGGCAAAAAGACCGTTAAGGAACACGTAAACGTACAGAGGTATCAGACCCTTTGCTTTGTAAGCCAAGGCGAAGGTCATTGTAAACATTCCCAAAAGGTGAATGTTGGGCGCCCATTCCATAATTATTTTTGAGCAGTACATAAGCGCTCCCAGAACGGCGAAGGTTGCCAGCTCATAAGGGGTAAGAAAGGGCTTTTTTTGATGTCTTTTTTCCGCTTCGGGTACGTTTTCGGTTTTGCTTTCGGGCAAATCGTCGCCGGCCGTGGGCTTATTCCTTGACCCGCGTAAGCTCATAGTGCTCACCGTCGGCGATGGGAGTGGAATCGGCGCCTTGCATAAGATATTCGCCGTCCTTGCTTAAGGACCAGTAGCTTCCGTCCTTGTCAAAATCCGCTTCGATACCGTTGACGAATTTAATGTACAGGCCGAATTCGCTTTCCTCGCCGGACACAAGCTCGTTTTCCAGAAGCGCTTCTCCCAAGGTCTCGCCGTCGGTGTGAAGGGTAAAGGTTATTGATTTTTCCTCTGCGGCTACTTCTACCGCCAAAGTAAGCTTACCCTCGCCAAGCTCTGTATCTTCGGTATACAAAGCGTTGTCCCACAGATGGGAAGAGGAAGGCTGTTCCGCGCCTTCGGCGGCGCACGCCGTGACGAATACCGAGGACAGGGTTAGGGCGGCGCTCAGAAGGAACGCCTTCATTGTGTTTTTCATTTGTTTACCTTCTTTCCGTTATAATGTAATAACAAAAAGAACAAAGCGGCGGGAGCTTTCACACGGGGAAATCTCCCCGATACGCCCAAGGCTCCCGACGCGGCTCGCGGTATGGCGGGCATTCCGGCTTGTGACGGTTCACGGGCTTTATGTATATCCCAATGAAATTGCATAAAGGCGTAACGTCATATACGGCAATGGCTGTTGCCGCGGATTTTCACCGCGTTCCCCCGCCGCCTCCCGCGGCGTCAGATACCGTTTTTCGGGCTGTGGCGTTATCCTGCGTATTTTTGTACGCTCGATTCACCGCGCCGAAAGCGGTACCGCGACGCGCTCAGCAGAAAAAACAGCGTCGGTGTTTTTTGTATACCGTGTTTATTCGTTTTTGCTTTCGGGTGTATTCCCTAAGCCGATTTAAAAAATTCGGTTTTTGGTGAACCCGTAGTATGATAACATTTTTCGGGGGATATGTCAAGTTTAATTATACAAAATTTTACGGCGAAAGGGGGAGCGCGAAAAATAATAAAAACCGCATCGGTAAAACCGATGCGGTTTTTATTATTTTTCGCAAGACTTGAATTGCGCTAAGTAGCCTTCAACGAGACTTATGCCTGCTGAGGGGCGCCTACGGGGCAGGCGTCGGCGCAGGCGCCGCAGTCGATGCAGGTGTCGGCGTCGATAACGTACTTGCCGTCGCCTTCGGAGATTGCGTTTACGGGACAGCCGTCGGCGCAAGCGCCGCAGGCGATGCACTCGTCGGTGATCTGATATGCCATTTTTAGGTTCCTCCTTAAAATTAGATCCTGATTATAAGTTTATAAGCACGTAAGGTTAACCGTTTCGGGTTGCTTGTGCTCTTAAAATATTTTATCATTATTTGGGGGAAATGTCAAGGGAATAAGAGTTTTTTTCGGGGGATTTTTAGTGGGATTTTTTTATATATAGTCCATAGTCCGTTTACGAAAATCAGGCGCGGTTTTTTAATCCTCCAGCTCCTTTAACGCCGCTATCTCGTCGCGGTTGACCTTTATCCGCGAATCTCTTATAAGCTTTACGTCACTTCTGTTGAAGGAGGCGGGGGGAGCTTCCCTGTTTTTGTCCAGCTGTATCTTAAGTTCTCCCGTCAGGAGGTTGACGTCTGTAACTATGCCTTTTCCTTCCGAGGTTTCCACCAAAGCGCCTATTTTCGGCGTTATTTTAAGAAGCTCCTCGTAGCTGTCCTGTTCGTATTTAAGACAGCACATAAGCCTTCCGCAGGTGCCCGATATCTTGGTGGGGTTGAGTGAGAGGGACTGTTCCTTCGCCATTTTAATGGAGACGGGCTGAAATTCTCCCAGAAAAGAGGAGCAGCAGAGGCGGCGGCCGCAGATACCCAATCCCCCCAGCATTTTCGCTTCGTCTCTTACCCCTATCTGTCTAAGCTCGATACGGGTTCGGTAAATGGACGCAAGATCCTTTACCAGATCGCGGAAATCCACTCGGCTTTCGGCGGTGAAATAAAACATTATTTTTCCGCTGTCAAAGGTGCATTCCACGTCAATGGGCTTCATATTCAACTTGTGTTCGTTTATCTTTTCCCCGAAAACCCTCATGATATCCGCTTTTCGGGCAAGGTTTTTCTCCAGTGTTTCTATGTCGTTATCGGTAGCCACGCGGAATATTTCCTTAAGGGGGTGAACTATTTCCTCGTCCTCCGCCATAAAGTTGCCTATCACCACGTTTCCGCATTCTATCCCCCTGGCGGTTTCCACGATAACCTTTTCTCCCACCGCGATTTTGGCGCCGCCGGGAGAAAAATAGTATATTTTGCCTACGTCCTTAAAACGTACTCCTATAACTTCGGTCATTTATTTATCCTTTCGCTTTTTCTCACTTTTTCACTTTGTCAAATATTCCCGCCGTAAAAGCGTCCGACGCGGATTTTGTGTTGAAATAGACGCTTGAGACTATGTCCGAAAAGCGCTTGGTTATTCCGCACAGTTCGTTCAGGACGGCGGGAGGATATTTTTCGGCCAGTCTTTTCGCCAGCTCCACGTCGCAGCCGCAGGAGGGTTTCCCTCCCTCGGCGGACGCAAGAGCGTCGTGAAACAGCTTGGCGGTCTCGGTGACCAGTATCCTCACCGGCTCGCGCTTATCCTCCTTTGTCTGGGGCAGCTTCGCGAAGGCGCGGAGAGCAAAGTATTCGTCGCCCTTTAAAACAGCTTCGGTGTATTCTCTTACGGCGGCGAAATACAGTCGGGTGTTCTTGTTTTCAAGGGCTTTCAGCGCCAGACCCAAATTGCCCTTATAGGTTCGCGCCGTTTTTTCCGCCTCTTCGCCGCTTATCCCCTCTTTTTTTAGGGCAGTCTCACATTCCCGGGGAGAAAGGGGGTAGGTTCTTATCAAAGCGGTGCGGGAAAGTATGGTGGGGAGTATGCCGTTTTTGTTGGAGGCCGTAAGGATAAAACGCACCATGTCGGAAGGCTCTTCGAGATGCGTCAGAAGCGCGTTCTGGCACTCCCTGTTTAGAACCTGAAACTCCGACAGTATATATACACGTATTCCGCCCTCCACCGAAGCGCCGTATGAATCCTTGAGGATTTCTCTCAGCTGTACCACCGAGGTTTTTTCGCCGTCCACATATATTACGTCAGGGTGTATGCGCTTTTCGGTTCTTTCGCAGTTAAGGCACTTCATACAGGGCGTATCGCCGCCTTTTTCGCAAAGATAGAGCATTGCCGTGTAAAAAGCGAGGGTACGCTTTCCCGTTCCGGAGTCGCCGAAAAAAAGGAGCGAATGAGGCATACGACCGTTGGCGCGGTATTCGGAAAGGCGCTTTACCGCTTCTTTGTTGCCGTAAATTTCCATCTTGGGTCAGACCTTTTCGAAGCGCTCTATGTCGGTAACGAAAATCGTCGCTCCGCCGACGCTCACCTCAACGGGGAAGCCCGTATAGCTTCCTACGTCATAGGAGGCGCCGGAGGGAACGAATTGTTTTCTTCTTCGACTGTGGTCGCGGATTATGTCGATTATTTCGTCCACCTTGTCGTCCTCGGAGCAGACCAGAAAGGTGGTGTTGCCCGCCATTAGAAATCCGCCGGTGGAGGCCAGCTTGGTGGCGGAAAAGCCGCCCTTGGTCAAGGCGGTGGAAACCGAATGGGAATCGTCGTTATTTATTATCGCGTAAATAAGCTTCATAGTTTTAACCTTTCCGTCGAAGTGAATTAAATAAGTGATTGTTTTAATACTATTTTTATTATCGTACAGCATATTATAGCATATTTTTTTTTGTTTGTAAAGTAATAATCAAATCTTTAACGGAATCGTTTGATGGTGATTTGCTTTTTTTACTTAAATTAAGGGTAAAAAAAATTATTTTTTAAGTATATTTGTGCAAAATTACCTAAAAAATTTTTCTAATTTGTAATTTAGTTCCTTGACTTTTATTAAATTAAAAGATATAATTTTTATAGTTGGTACATTCAGTAACTTAAGTGCCCGAAAGGGTTTTTTTAAATTATTTTTATAGGAGGAAGTTTGAAAGAACTCAAAAAATTGGGTTCTTTCAAACCCGTCGCGTTTGTGCCTCGATATATCGGCTCGGCACAAACACTCCTCAAGAGGAAAGGAATGGTCATAATTATGAAGAAAAGAGCATTGAGAACCGCAATATCCTCGGCGCTGTGCCTTTCGATGATACTGTCGGTCACCGCCTGCACCGAATCGGGAGTCGGCTCGGCGGACAACGATCCCGAGGTAACCACCAACGAGCAGTACGAGCCTTTGCTGTCTCACGTAAAGACGCTTACCGACAAGGTGGACGGAAGCATCAAGGTGGAAAAGAAAATACGCTGGCTTTCCCACTGGGCCATTGACGAAACACAGGCTTCCACCGAGCTTTTCAAAACGGTTTACGGCATTCCCGAAGAGGGGGACGAATCCTACGGCAAGGACGCCAACAATATTTTCGATTATATCAACGTTGACTATCAGGCGAGATACGACCAGCTGGGCAAAATGGTGGTAAGCGGTCAGTCGCCGGACATATTCCAGTTTGAGATTATCAACTATCCCTATACCGCCTGGAAAAACCTGTTCCAGCCCATTGACCAGTACATTGATTTCAGCGATCCGGCGTGGGATCCCACAAGGGACGTTATGAAGATGTTCGAGTGGGGCGGTGAAAACTACTGCGCCATTACCGTTGTCGGCCTTGACCAGCTTCTCTGGTACAGAAAGAGCGTTATCGGGGAAAACGGCCTCAACGATCCCTATGAGCTTTACAGGGCGGGCAACTGGAATTGGACCACGTTCCTGGAAATGTGCGACAAGTTCAGCGATCCGGACAACAACAAGTTCTGTATAGACGGCTGGCAGGTGCCCGACAGGATGGTAAGCACCACCGGCGTTCCCTTTATAGGCATAGTGGACGGAAAGCTTCAGTCCAATCTTTACAACGCCGATATCGAAAGAGCCATGAACACCGTTATTGACACGCTGTACAAGGAAAACTACCGCTATCCCCGCCATGAGCTTAACAGCTGGAGCCAGAACGTTATGAACTGGGTAACGGGAGACACGCTGTTTTACGCCACCCTTTCCAACGCCATAAAAGACGAATTCCAGCCTTATTTCAAGCGCTATAAATGGGAGGAGGACGAGGTGTTCTGCGTGCCCTTCCCCAAGGATCCTCAGACCGAGAAATACTATCACACCGCCAAGATCGATTCCTTCATGCTTTGCGACGGCGCGCCAAATACTGCGGGCTTTACCGCCTGGACACAGTGCGTTTTGGCCACTCAGTATGACGAAGAGACCGCGAAGATCGGACGCGACAAGCTTAAAAAGGACTATTTGGGTTACAGCGACGCGGTTCTCGATATGCTTGACGAGCTTCAGTTCGGCGGAGTTCTTACTCCCGTATTCGACTTTAAGGCGGGCATCGGTCAGGATATAGTGGACGGCAGCACGGTTCAGAACCCCGTGGACTGTCTCACTCAGATTCCCTATCTCAACTGTCTTGACGCCGACGGAAACCCCGCCACCTTCACCACGCTGAGAGCGGCCAACGAAGGAATAATAGACAGCAGACTTAAAGAAATCAACGCTTCCATAGGCGGCTGATACGATTAGACTATTCCGCTTTAATGCGGTTAAAAACCGAATAATTTCACAATACATCATTTTTCTAAAATGATGTATTGTGCTTTTAATGAAGGTTTTTTAGGTAAAATGAGTCATTAGTTAATTATTGAAATAGATTAACTAAATTAACAGAAAGGAAGAAAAGAGTATGAGAAAAACAGCAAAAACCCTTGTTTCCGCGGTTCTTTGCGCTTCAATGCTTCTTTCCGTTTCCGCCTGCGATCAGACGGGAGTTACGGAGGGACAGGACGACACCCCGGTTACCACCAACGAG
Organism: uncultured Ruminiclostridium sp.; assembly: GCA_949878745.1. GTDB lineage: Bacteria > Bacillota > Clostridia > Oscillospirales > Ruminococcaceae > Ruminiclostridium_E. The sequence goes on from CATLBH010000015.1 coordinate 7,956, forward strand.
GAGTATACCCCGCTTCAGGAGCATGTAAAGGAGCTTGCGTCAAAGGTCGATCCCTCCATTAAGGTGGAGAAGAAGATCCGCTGGCTGTCCCACTGGGCCATTGACGAGACCGACGCGCCTTCGGAGCTTTTCAAGAGCGTTTACGGTATTCCCGAGGAGGGCGACAGCTCCTACGGCAACGACGCAAACAATATTTTCGACTATATCAAGGTGGACTTCGCCGCCAGATACGATCAGCTGGGCAAAATGGTGGTAAGCGGTCAGTCGCCGGATATCTTTCAGTTTGAAATAGGCAACTATCCCTATACCGCATGGAAAAACCTGTTTCAGCCCATTGATCAGTATATCGATCTCAGCGATCCTCTTTGGGATCCCACAAGAGAGGCTATGAAGATGTTCGAGTGGGGAGGCGAAAATTACTGCGCTCTCACGGTAATAAATCTGGACCAGGTGCTTTGGTACAGAAAGAGCACCGTCGAGGAGAACGGACTCAACGATCCCTATGAGCTTTATAAGGCTAACAACTGGACTTGGGATACATTTCTTGACATGTGCGATAAATTCAGCGATCCTGACAACGGAAAATTCTGTATAGACGGCTGGTCGGTGCCCGAAAGGTTTGTCGCCACCACCGGCGTTCCCGTTATCGGCATATATGACGGAAAGCTCAGAGCGAATCTTTACGACGCCAACATCGAAAGATGTATGAATACGGTTGTGGACACCCTTTACAAGCAGAATTACCGCTATCCACGCCATGACCTCAACAGCTGGAGCATCAATATTATGAACTGGGTAACAGGCGACACTTTGTTCTTCGCGGAGCTTTCCACCGCTCTTAAGGACAGCTATCAGTCTTATTTCAAGCGCTATAAGTGGGAGGATGACGAGGTGTTCTGCGTACCCTATCCCAAAGATCCTCAGAGTGACAAGTATTACAACACCATGAAGATAGATTCCTTTATGCTCTGCGACGGCGCGCCCAACACGGCGGGCTTTACCGCCTGGACACAGTGCCTTTTGGCTGCCCAGAACGACGAGGAAACCGCTAAGATAAGCCGCGAAAAGCTTCAGAGAGACTATGTGGGATATTCCGACGAGCTTTGCGACTTCCTTGACGAGCTTCAGTTCGGCGGAGTTCTCTCACCCGTATTCGACTTTAAGTCGGGTATAGGTCAGGACGTTGTCGACGGGGATACGGTTTACAATCCCGTTACTTGTCTCACCGAGATACCTTATCTCAACTGTCTTGACGTTGACAACAACCCCGCTACCTTCACCACGCTGAGAGCGGCCAACGAGGGGATTATCAACAGCAGAGTTGACGAGATAAACGCTTCCATAGGACAGTAACCGTCAAAATGAAATACAGCGACATAACGGAAGGAATATTTATCGACCGCCCCAACCGATTTATTGCCAACGTGGAAATAAACGGGAAAAAGACGGTTTGTCACGTGAAAAACACCGGACGGTGCCGCGAGCTTCTCATAAGCGGCACGAGGGTGTATTTGCAGCGCTCGGACAATCCCGCCAGAAAAACCGAATACGACTTAATCTCGGTGGAAAAGGGAAAGCTTCTGATAAATATCGACAGCGCCGCTCCCAACAAGGCTGCGGCGGAGTATTTAAGAAAGCTGTACGGTGAAAACGCCGTTATAAAGGCCGAAGTAAGGTACGGGGCATCGAGAATAGATTTTTTCGCGGAATCGGGGGGCGAAAGGCGGTTTATCGAGGTCAAGGGAGTGACTCTCGAACGGAACGGCCGCGCCTTTTTCCCCGATGCTCCCACGGTTCGCGGAGTAAAGCACTTAAACGAGCTTTGTTCGGCGGTGAAGGAGGGCTATCGCGCCTGTGCGCTGTTTATAATCCAGATGAAGGGGGTAAGCGCTTTTTCCCCCAACGACGTCACTCACCCCGAATTCGGAAAAGCGCTTCGATGGGCGGCGGAATGCGGCGTGGAAATAAAGGCGGTGGACTGTCTGGTTACAAGAGACGGTATGATTGCCGACAAGGAAGTGGAAGTACTTCTTTAGATAAAGCAAATTGCACAAAATCATATCCGAAATTTTTACCTTGCTTTTATGACGAATAATTGACAAAACACGATAAAATGTAGTATAATTATATAAGAGCATATATTCGTTGGATATTGCGCGTTTCTTAACGTTTTGTAATAACATACGGACGGTGAAACAAAAAATATGCGGCCTTCGGGTAAAAAATGAAAGGAAAATAAATTATGCCTATAATAAATGTCATGGAGGAAATGGTAAGAAATAAGCTTAAAGAGCGTTTGGACAAATCCGATTGCTGCAAATGCGAAAAATGTTTTGACGATATGATGGCCATCGCGCTTAACCGACTTCCCTCAAAGTACGTAAGTACTCCGAGAGGCGAGCTTTTTTCAAGAGTCGGCTCGTCGCTGGAAAAACAGAACAGTCTTGATATAGAATTTGCCGTGGTAAGCGCAATAGAGTTTGTGTCTAAGCACCCGCGTCATGACGACTGACGTGTTTGCTGCCGCGGGGAGTAGGAAAATTCTTTAAAAACGAAATTCAGGGGCTTTAAGCCCCTGAATTTATATTTTCTTTTCGGAATAATTTTTTCCTCGCCCGAATAAAGGAATGTGACAAAATGAACGATAAATCAAATTACAGAGCTGTCGTAAATAAAGCGGCAAAGAAGGTCAGAACGGTGGAAACGCCGTTGGGAAGCATAATCTATGAGATTGAAAGAAAAAGCGTAAAGAGACTTAATCTTCGGGTGAGGAGAGACGGCTCCGTTCGTCTTTCCGTGCCTTGGAGCACCTCATTCGCCTACGCGGACGAATTTGTGGCCGAGAACGCGGGCTTCGTGCTGGGGGCAATCGGGAAATTTGCTCAAAAAAACGCGTTTAAGGCCGATCATACCTTTTATCTGGGGAAAAGAACGGATATTGAGATAAGAGTAACGGGGAAAAACGGTGGGATGTTGAAGGAAAACGGCGTTTTGACGCTGTTTGTTCCCTCGGAGGAGCTTAAGGGGGACGAGTCGGCCTTAAAAAAATCCTTGGAGCTGTGGCAAAGGGAGAGGGCGAAGGAGCTTTTGCCTTGGGCGCTTAAGCTGGCCTATGGGAGATTTTCCGCGGTGGGGCTTAAGGTGCCTTATCCGGCGCTTTCTCTTCGGCTTATGAAAAGCAGGTGGGGGAGCTGCGCGGCTTATAAGAATAAAATTACGTTGAATGTTAGGCTGGTGGAAAAGCCTTTTGTTTGTATGGAGGAGGTCGCCTGTCACGAATTGGCGCATTTTCTCGTACAGGATCATTCGGCAAATTTTTACGGGGTGATGGATATCGTTATGCCGGAGCACAGAGAAGTGAACAGGATTTTGAAGGGGTAGTTTTTATACTGTTTTCAAATTAAAAGGAATGCAAAATTTAGCGGATAATTTGAAAACAGTGCTTTGGGTGTAATTTCATCTTTTATTTTATTTATAGTATGATTTGAAAATAATATTACATATCCGGCATAGCTTGCCCGCTTGAAAAGTCGGGTTTATCGGGTGGGGCGGAGCCGTCGGAAAAGTCGGGAAAGTCGGGAAAATCGGAACCGTTCGGTGCGGCGGGAAATTCGTTGAAGTCCTTCGATTCGCCGCTGTTTTGGGCGGGCGGGTTTTCTTCTTCGTTGAAGCCGCCAAAGTTGCCGCCTTTCATACCTCCGTTGTTCATAGTCCCCATATCCGAAAGTTCCAGATTTGAAGCGTCTATCAGGGCGGAGCCGTCGGCGGACTGACCCTCGGAGGTGGATGGTATGCTTCCCTCCAGCTGTCCTTTTACGCTTTCCGTTCTAAGCTCGCAGAAAAGCTTAAGGGCGGTTACTCCTTTTTCGAATTCCTCATAGGTGCAGAATTTTGTGGGGTCTTTTTCCACGCAATCGGATATCAGAGCAAAAGCTTCGTCTATTATTGAAGCGATATCCGCGCCGTCAAGGAACTCCGACATATATTGATGATACAGCTCGGTGTATTCGTCGGAAGAAAATATCCAGCTTATCATAGGGCGGTCGCTTATTTCGCCGGAAACGGGGGAGTCGATGGGGCTGTTCACCTGTTCCGAGGCGCCGCCGCCCTGAAATGTTCCGAAGGCCAGATTGTAGTCCCAAGGGATCATTGAAAGGACTCCGTCTTTTTCGTAAAGGTAATAGTTGTGAACCATCGAGCCGGTGTAGCTGTCGCCGTTACAAACGAAATTGTGTACCGCGAAATAGCGTATCACTTGGTCTGTGTCCACGGCGCTTTCGATATTTGTGTTTTCGCTTAAGGCTTTCAGCGAAGCGATAAGCCTGTCTTTATCCGCGTCGGTTATATCGGTTTTGGCGTTGTCGAAAATGTTCGGGTAGCTGTCGTAACTGTCGTCGGTGTACTTTAATTTTACGTCGTCGCTGCCCATGCCGGACATTCCGCCTTTTTCGGGGAATTCTCCGTTTTCGGGTTTTTCGCGGCCGTTAAAGCCGCCCTCAAAGGCTTCCGAGCCGTCCTTCGGCGTTTCGCCGAAGCTTGAAGGAGGCGCGGCGTTTTCGGGAAACTCGAAACCGCTTTCGGGAATTTCGAAAGGGGGAAAGAGATTTGCGTTTTCTTCGCCGGCTTCGGTTTCGGCTTTATTTTCCGATTCATTGGCGGCAAATTCGCTCATTTTAAAATTCATGCCGTTTCCTCTTCCGCCGCCGAAGCTCATACTGTCGGGCTTATACAGCTCGCCGTAATCTTTTCCGAAGCAGCGGTTCAGAAAACCCTCTTCTATTCCCTCCACCGCCAGATAAAGACCCCAATCCTCGCCGTTTACGGTTATATAAGCGTAGCTGCAAAGCGGGGCGTTTACGCCGAATTCGTTCATAAGGCGGTAGGTGAGATAGTCCTTCATATAGGTGTTGTCCTGAATTATGTTGTTAAGGCAAAGCTTGTCAAGGCCGTAATAGCTTTTGGTTTTGTCGTATTTGTCGAATTCGATTTTAAAGCTGTACCTTTCGCTGCCCATGGCGGAGACGGAGCTTAGGGAGGTGTTGCCTTTGGCTCTTAGGCCTACGTTTTTGTATACGTCCCCGTCTATAATCACCGCGCAGTCGGTGTATTCCTCGTTTTCGCAGGTTGAGATAAATTCCTCCCAACCGTCCGATACGATATCGATTGTGTGCACCCTCGAAAGGGAAAAAAGGCGGTCTTTATATCCCGCCTCGCTTGCGGAGCCGATCGCCCCCATTGCTCCCCCGCCGATAAAAAGCGCGGCGAAAAATACGGCCGTTATAAAAGAAAGCAGACAAATAAGGTCGATTTTTTTATGTGACGACATTTTATCCTCCTTTAAGGGAATATCAGCTTGTGTAATCCCCGTTGTAGCTCACCAGAACGGCGCTTTTGACCCCGTTCATATCGGAAACGGCGTTTATGAAATCGGTGTTTTCGTCCTTCAGGCTTATTTCGAGATTAAGCTCGATTTCCCCTTTGCGGGCGGTTTTGCTTTTGAGGGTGCATTTGCGTGTGTTGGCGGCGAGAAAGCTTTTTACTTGTGTCTCGGTTTCGTGGTTTTCACAGCGTATCACCGCGATATAGGGGCGAAAGTGACTTTTCTTGTTTACCAGCGCCAAAAGGGTTATTCCCACCGCAAGGCTACCTATTATCGCCAAGGGTATCATTCCCGCCGCGAGGACGATTCCCGCGCCGATTGCCCAGAACAGGAAGGCGATGTCCAGCGGCTCTTTTATGGCGGTTCGGAACCTCACGATGGAGAGGGCGCCCACCATGCCCAAGGAGAGCACCACGTTGCTTGTCACCGCAAGAATGACCAAGGAGGTTATCATGGTGAGAGCCACGAGCGTTACCCCGAAGCCCGAGGAATACATCAGCCCCTTGTAGGTCTTTTTATACACCAGAAAAATAAACATACCCAGTCCGAAAGCCAGTATCAGGGTTATGGCTATATCGGCTATGCTTATGTCGGTTATCGCTTCCAGAAAATCCGATTTGAAAATGTCCTTAAAATTCATTGTTTTTCTCCTTTTTTTAGCAGTAAATTCGGCAGGCGGCGTATTTTGAGAAGGAGGAGGTTCTTCTCCCCTCCAGCCGCACGATATCCCGTATAACAGAGGGGAGAAATTCGTCCCATTTTACCTCGAGAATTATCGTCGGGCTTATCATAGGCACCGTGGGGCACTCTTTGTCGAAAAGTGCGGTGCTGTAAAGCGCGGTTCTTATGTCAAAGTCCAAGGTGACGCGCACGTTCCCGCAAGGGTAAGTAAAGGCCTCGCGGCGGTAGTCCACAAGGGTTTTGGGCTTAAGGCCCGACTTCATTTTCGCGTAAAGCTCCCGAAGGAGGGGGCGTTCGGAATCTATCAGCCAATCGTATTCGCCGTCGGCTATGGATTGAGCTTCCGATTGGGTGAGCAATGCGCTTTCTTTTCCGCAAAGGCCGTTTTGTTTGATCTTCTTTTCCAGTCGGATAAAAGAGGGGTCGTTATTGTAGAAGCGTATTCGGAATTTTTCCCTTGAATTTATCCCGTCGATTTTTTCTCTCAGGGCTTTATCGGTAAAATCGTCAAAATACAGGCTTCGGACAAGATATTCCCCTTCGGGTCGATTTTCGTCTCGGTTCATTACGGCGCTTAGTCTTTGGGTTAGGGCTAATTTGTCCGAAAGATTTATTTCGTGCTTCAGCTCGTGCCGCAGATTCATTTTTCGGCTCCTTTCTTTTTTCGTTGAGGATATTGTAGCAAATTTTGCTGAATTCACGCTGAAAAAAGATTGGCGGATATGAAAGGGGGGTGATGAATCGGTTATGTAAAGAAAAAAACCGCTTATCGTAACGGGGAGGACTCTCTTTTGCAGGGATTTCCCGTTCGGGGGTGTAAAAAAATCTTTACCGGCGGGGGATAGATTTGTTTGAAGGTCTAATCCTTTTTACAAAGCTTTATTTATTGCACCGACGTGCCTGGCCGCTCCCGCGGGAGGGTAAGGCAACATAGGGCAAGCAATGATGCCGCCGCATCCTTGCGGCGGACTTGAGCTTGCCCCCGACGGCATCGTGCCGTCCCAAAGGGGGGAGAGTTTCGCTCTTGCGGGAGCGGCCAAGGGTACTTTGTCTCTTTGGAAACCCTACTTTCTTTTCGGATTCCAAAAAGGAAGCGAAAAAAGAATTGATTATAAATGAGGAAAAGCGTATGAAAATATTAATTATAGAAGACGAAAAACTCCTCGCCGACTCCGTTTGCGAACTCCTTCGGGAAAAAGGCTTTGAAACAGAAGCGGTTTACGACGGAAAAAGCGGTAAAGAATACGCCGAGCTCGGCGTATACGATCTTATTATCCTTGACGTTATGATGCCCGAAATGGACGGCTACAGCGTGGCCGCCCGCCTTCGGGAGGAGCGGTGTTCGGCGCCGATACTTATGCTCACCGCGCGGTCGGAGGTGGAGGATAAAATAGAGGGGCTTAACGCGGGGGCGGATTATTATCTCACAAAGCCCTTTGACTCGCGGGAGCTTTTGGCCTGCGTCAACGCGCTTCTTCGGCGGAACGGGGGACAGGTAAACGAGCTTTCCTTTGGAAACACGGCGCTCGATTTGGAATCAGGCAGGCTGATACGGGGAGAAGAAAGCGTTCGCCTTTCCGCGAGAGAATTCGACGTAATGCGCGTACTTATGCAGGCAAAAGAAAACAACGTTTCCAAAGAAACGCTGTTAACCAAGGTGTGGGGCTATGATTCCAACGCAGTGGAAAACCATGTGGAGGTGTACGTGGGTTTTTTGAGAAAAAAGCTGTCGAGTATAGGGTCGAATCTTCGGATAGAGGCTATACGGCGGCTGGGCTATCATCTGGAGGCGGGAAATGATAAAGAAGCTTAAATTCAAGTTTGTGCTGATAAATATGGTTATAGTGGCGGTAATGCTGGCCGCGGTATTCGGCCTTATAATTTTTTTCACAGCCTCCGCCGCCGAAAAGGACTGTTTCAGTCAGCTCAGGGCGGCGCTGGCGGTTCCCTTTCACGGAGACCTACGAGCCGAGCCGCCCGCTTTTCCCTATTCGGTTTTCGTGATTCGCGAAACGCCCCGCGGGGAGCTTATTGTGTCGGGAAATTCCGAAATAGGGAACGCGGCGGAAATTTTCGCCGCCGCTTTGGCTTCCCATAGGCGGGATGGGGTACTTAAGGAGTATAATCTGAGGTTTTGCCTTTCCGAGGGGCCTATGGAGAGAGCCGCGTCTTTTTCCGATTTGTCTTGGGAGCAGGCGATGCTGTTTCGGTTGGTAAGAACCTGCGTATTTATCGCCTTTCTCGCTTTGGGGGCTTTTTTCGGGATCAGCCTTATTCTTGCCCGACTTACGGTAAAGCCGGCGGAAAGGGCGTGGGAGGAGCAAAAGCGGTTCGCCGCGGACGCTTCCCACGAGCTGAAAACGCCGCTGACCGTGATTATTACCAACGGGGAGCTGATTAAAAGCAACAAATACGGCGAAGAAAAGCGCACCCGCTTCGCCGAGAGCATTTTGGTCATGGCGGAGCAGATGCGCGGTCTTATTGAAAGTCTTTTGGAGCTGGCGCGAAGCGAGGAGGGGAAAGAAACCGCTTTTGAGCGGGTGGATTTAAGCCGTTTAATTTCCGATTCGGCGCTCCCTTTTGAGCCGCTTTATTTTGAAAAGGGGTTAACGCTCAGGTGCGAGGCCGAGGAGGGAATAAGCGTAAGGGGGGACAAGCGGCAGCTGTTAAGGCTGGCGGATATTTTACTGGACAACGCTTTAAAATATTCCCATCCCGGCACCGAAGCGGCGCTTTGTCTTAGAAGGCGGGGAAACGGCTGTGTTCTTTCAATGGAAAGTCACGGGGACGCCATTTCCAAAGAGGACCTTAAAAATATTTTCAAGAGATTTTACAGAGCCGATAAGGCTCGGAGCATGAATAAAAGCTACGGCCTTGGGCTTTCCATCGCGGAAAATATTGTAAAGGCCCATGGGGGAAGAATATATGCGGAAAGCGAGGGGGGAGTCAATCGATTTAAGGTTAAGCTGAATATTTGTTAAAAAATCCGCCTAAATTATGCGGCTTTTACATTACATTTCCGCTGTTTACGCCTTTGGATAAACTGTCGGTGGGAAGCCAGTCGAGAGCTTTTTTAATGTAGGTATCCCAGAAATCCCAGTCGTGGCCGCCTTCTCCGGTTTCGAAGGTGACGTTTACCTTGTTTTCCCGGAGGAAATCGGCGAATTTTTTGTTAGCCTCCAGCAATCCGTCGCTTAATCCGCAGGCAAGGTAAATATCGGGCATTTTGCCCCCGTCTTCTCTTATTTTCTTCACCAGAAATTCGGGGTTTTTGTCGGTTTCCATTATTCCTTCCAGCTCGCCGAAGCACTCCTTGGCGTAGCTTCTCGATTCAAGGAAAAATTTTCCCTCGTCGGTTCTTTTCTCGATTCCCTCAAGGATAAGACCGGAGGAAAGGCCTATTATCGCGCCGAAGGTGTCGTTGTACTTAAGGCCGTTTCTGATAGCACCGTATCCTCCCATGGACAGGCCGCCGATATATGTATCCTCTCTTTTTTCGGACAGGGGGAAGATATTGCGGGTAAGCTCCACAAGCTCTTTTCCGATATAGTTGCCGTAGTAGTCGTTTCTCGCTTCATGATCGAGATAGAAGGCGTTGTCCCCCGAAGGCATTATAACGGCCAAGTCCCGTTCCTCCGCGAAGCGCTGTATTCTGGTGCCGTTCACCCAGTCGGTGTAGTTTCCGAAAACGCCGTGAAGGAGGTACAAGGTTTTGTACTTTTTCCCTTTTTCCCGCTTTTGGTCCCAAGAAAATTTGTCCGCGGGGAGTATCACGTTAACGGGAACCGTTCTCATAAGGGAATAAGAGGTGATGTTCATTTGAATAAAAGCCATAAAATCGCTCCTTTCGGGAAAATATTATTATATGTTTTATTATAATACTTTGGGGGAGGATTTACAAGGGTGTGGTTTTGATGGGGGTGACGAAAGTGGGGGTTAATATTTGTACAAAACGACGAATTGAAATTTTTTTGTAACATTTTGGGGTGTTGAACTATTTTATTTTATGGAGAGGAAAAGTAGTTTGGGGTTATAAAAAACTTAAGAGTTAAAGATACGATAATGGCGATCTTCGGGACGGCTTTTTATTTGAGTGAAACCTATATTGACAATAAAACATTAGGAGGGGGGTAAGCGTTTTTTTAAGGTGAAACTTAATGGGGGGAGATTGGCGGCGGCGCAGCCGCGAACGAAGCCGAAGGCGAAGTGAGCCGACGCGAAGCGACAGCGGAGCGGCGACAAATTTTCCGTTAGGAAAATTTGGGCTGCGCCTCCTGCTGCTGGGTAGTTTTGGCGTAGGAGCAGTTTTTACTGATGGAGCGGTTATATAAAGGGAAAAGATTAAAATTTAAGCAAAACATACGATAATAGCAATCGTCGGAACAACATTTTATCCGAGTGAAAGGCATAGTGACAATAAAACATTTAGAGGGGGGTAAGGAAGGGATTCTTAAGGCGAAACCTAAGGGGGGGAGAGTGGTGGACAGGCTTCGCCGAATCGGTAAATTTACGATTATACCGTAAAATTTATAAATAAAGCTTGACTGCGAAGCCTGTCCACCGTTTCACCCCCTTTTTGGTGTCATCTTAAGCCCCCCGCGACAAGCAGTTCTTGTTATCATTCCCCCTACGGTAACAATATCACAACACCCGTGCAATAAAGCATTGTAAAAAGTATACGGCTTTCTTTATCCCCGAACGGTAAAGTCCTTTTTACATCACTAAATAAAGTTTTCCATGAAAAAATTTAAGGAGACCACTATGAAAAAAACAGCTTTTTTTTACGCGTTATGTCTGACCCTTGTGTTAGCATTGTCGGCCTGCCAAAGCGAGGGGGAAATTAAGGAAAGCGACTTTGGAACCGAAGCCGACGCAAGTGCCCCCAAAAAAGAGGAAGAGGAAACGGAAACAGGCGGTGGGACTAAAACGGATATTATAGAACCCATTCCCGAATTTAAGGGCATTTCCGACCTTAAGGGAAAAACGGGCAGCTCAGCGGTAAATAATAAAGAGTGCTGTTATCAGGCCTTTTGTTATGACGATAAAGCGGTATACTTTGCTAATCCCGGAGACAATCAATATCTTTATTCTTATGACGGGGAAAATCTCCGGCTTCTTACGGATATGCCCGTGTATTGCCTTAATTACCGCGACGGTATGATTTATTTTTTGTCAAACGGCTCGCCGTTAAACCTGTTAGACTTAACAACCGTGAAAGGGTATCTGTATTCTTATGATATTTTAAACGAAAAGCTTACCCGTCTTACAAATTTTACCGTAGGAAATTTGTTTGTAAGCGACAGGGGGATTTTGTTTTTACGGGAAACCGACGGCTGCGAAAGCTATCAGCTCCCGATAGCGGGCGTATCGCGCAACGACTGTATTTCGGATGGGAAATATTATTATCGGATTCAAGGAGAACGGTCGCTTAATATAATCGACCTTACCGATGGGGAACGGTGCGAAATAAGTGCTCCGAAGGGGAAGCTTTTTTCAGAGTATACGATTTTTAACGGGGAAGTGTATTTGCTGTTAAACGGTTATCTGTTTGTGTACCGCGAGGAAGAGTTTGTTCAGATGAACGAAGAGATTCAGTTCGAAAATATTTATGTCGGCCGCGATTGCTTGTACGGCTTTGGGATTAAATACACGGAAAACATGAAAAGGGAATATGATTTTTATAAGCTTGTTGTCGAAGAGGACGGAGTTCGGGCGGAAAAAATTACTTAATAAAGACTATGTGATATCAATCACTTTTTAAACCGACGTAATATCCATGGTTTAAAAAGGAATTGATATAAAATAAGCGTGAAGGGCAATATTTACGGCAAAATTAACAAATTATAGTAAAAGTGTTTGTTGAAAAGGGCGAAATTAAATTTTTTTGTAACATTTGGGTGCGGTGAACGGTTTTATTTTACGGATAGCGAAAAATTGAAATGATTTTCCGTAAAAAAATTTTGGGGAGGTCAATATGAAAAAAAGCCGTTTTTTGCGCGTTATGTTTGGCGCTGGCGTTGGCGGGGTGCTGGAGCGAGGGAAAGGTTGAGAAAAGGGAGTTTGGAACAGCATCCGACGTAAGTGCCCCCAAAAAAGATGAAAAGGGGACGGAAACGGATATTGTCGAAGCTCTCCCGGAATTTAAGGGTATTCAAGAGCTTAAGGGAAAAACAGGCAGCTCCGCAGTAAATAATAAGGAGTGCCGTTATCAGGCCTTTTGTTACGACGATAAAGCGGTGTATTTTGCCAATCCCAGGGATAATCAGTATCTTTATTCTTATGACGGGGAAAACCTCAGGCTTTTTGCGGATATGCCCGTGTATTGCCTTAATTACCGTGACGGTATGATTTATTTTTTGTCAAACGGCTCACAGTTAGACCCGCTGGACTTAATAAATGTGGAAGGGTATTTGTATTCTTATGATATATTAAACGAAAAGCTCACCTGTCTTACGGATTTTACGGTTTCAAATTTGTTTGTAAGTGACAGGGGAATTCTGTACTTACAGGAATCCGGCGGCCGTGAAGCGGTATACAAGTTTGACGAAAGCACGGGTGAAAACATATTTATGTACAAAAGCTCAAGCATAATGGATTATCACGGTTATTATGTTTATTGTACTGTTGAAAACGGAAAAGCCGATTATTTTATTAGCGACGGCAGCGAAAGCTATCAGCTTCCGAAAAAGGGAACGCCGCCGCGTTACGACTGTATTTCGGACGGGAAATATTATTATAGGACTCAGGAAAAAAAGTCGCTTAATATAATCGACCTTACCGACGGGGAACGGTTTGAAATAGAGGTTCCGAAGGGAAAGTCCTTTTCGGATTATACGGTTTTTAAGGGAGAAGTGTATTTGCTGTTGGGCGGTTATCTGTTTGTGTACCGTGAGGGGGAGTTTATAAAGGTAAATGACGAGATGCAGTTTAGAAATATTTATTCCGGCCGCGATTGCTTATACGGTTTGAGGGAGAATTACGCGGGAAACGAGAGTATGGAATATGATTTTTATAAGCTTATTGTTGAAGCGGACGGAGTTCGGGGGGAAAATATTACTTCATAAAAAATAAAAATTTGGCTTAACCCATTAACCCAAAAATGTACATAGGAAAGGAATTGCGAAAATGAAAAGGAAAGGTATTATCTGCGTAATAACCGCCGCGGCGACGGCGCTTGTTTTCTCCGGCTGTTCGAAGGGCGGGGAGGTGTCGGCGGGAAAGGCGCCGACGGCTTTTGTGTATGAGCAGTCTAAGGAGCCTAAGTGCATTGCCGCCGACGGCGACGTACTGTACGCGCTGGAATCCGACGGGGGAAAGGCGGTGCTTTCCGTTTACGGGGAGGACGGCGGGCTGAAATCCCAGGCGGCGCTTGAGGATCTGGGGAACTACGGTGCTTTTGAGGTAAAGCATATTTGCGTATATGAAAACAAGGTTTACGGCGCGGTGTTAAAAAGCGGCAAGGCGGCCGTACATTCCTTTGACGCGGCTACGGGTGAAGTCAAGAAAATATGCGAGCTTAAGGGACTTGACGGGATAGACAAAATCGGCGGCTGCGGCGGAAGGCTTTATTGGATAGGCGACTGTCTCAAGGAGGCGGAGGAGGTGGATCCCGTTTATGACGAGGACAGTGGACGAGAGATTTATTATTCGGACACCGGAAAGAAAATGGGCTGTATTGATTTCGAAAGCGGGGAAAACGTTGTTTCGGAAATAGATTTTCCCGTTTCCTTTGCCGTTTCGGGGGATATGGTCACGGTGTACGCCTTTGAGCCGGGGAAAGGGTTTTATTTTGCCGACTACGCCAAGCCGGGGGAAAAAAGCTTTAACAATAAGCTGGAGGGCATAACGGATCTGGAATATTACGGCGGCGGGGGAGAGTTCGTTTTCTTGGGCTCCAGCGCCGTGGAGCCTCATGTGCTTCCCGTGGGAAAAGCGGAGGGAGAAGGGGGGATCGTACGGGTTATAAAAAACGCGTTCCCCTATTTCCCCTCGGAGCTTTGCGCTTCGGAAAACGGGTCGGTGTGGATTATCAACTCCGATACGGTTATTTCGGCGGAAAAGCGGGTGGAAAGGTACAATCTCGGGGATATAAAAATCACGGGGAAGCCGATTCGCGCCATCACCAACGGTTATTACCCCGACAGGCCTTTTATAGCTGGAAGCGAGGTAAGCTGGGAAGAGCTGAGCGGGGAGGGGTTCGCGCTTAAGGTGCTTTCCCTTGATTCGGACTATGACGCGGCGATGATTTGCTCCGACGAGAGCGCGGCGTACGACATAAAGGAAAAGGGAAGCTTTTACCCCCTTAACGATGTTCCGGGAGTAGAGGAGTATCTCGACAGCTGTTTCCCTTACATAAAAGAAGCGGTAACGGACGAGGACGGCAGTATACGAATGCTCCCCGTAAACGTGGAGATACCTATAGTTATATATAACGAAAAGAACTGTTCGGAAGCGGGGATAAAATTTTCCACGGAGCTTGAGCCGTTTATCGAAGCGGTTGAAAAGGCCTCCGAGGTTTCGGAATATTATGATATCACAAGATACAGAATGATTGAGGGGCAGCTTAACGCTTATCTTTCGGATCACGTTTCCTTTGACACGGAGAGATTCAGGGATATGGCCGAGCTTTTGAAGGAACGCTGTACGGAGGAGGTGTTCAGGTTCCACCCGATGTTGTCCTCCGCTTTGATGTCGGCGCAGTATGAACGGCTGTACGTTGACCCGGTATATGAAGAAGCGCTTTTTATTCAGCATATTTACCGCAGCCAGCAGATTCAGCTGATAAACGACCCCAATTTGAGAGCGGTATCGGCGCCTGTTTCCGAAAGCGGAAAAGCGGTTGCGCGGTGCACCTTTATCTGTGTGAATCCCTATTCCGACAGGCTGTCGGAGACGCTGAAATTTATCGAAATGGCGGCGGGAATGCAAGCGGAAAGAAATTCGGGTATGCTTAAGGATAAAGGCACATATGACGATACGCCTATGGGACGCGATTTTTATTCGGTGCATGAAAACGGGGAGATATGTTTTCAGGTGCCTTCGGAGATATATTGGGACGATTTCGGCAGGTATTGCGGGGGTGAGATTGGTCTTGATGAGTTTATAAAGGAGGCGGATAGGAAGATGGAGACTTATTTTAATGAATGAATATACATTGGGGGGATAGTGGAGATATAAAAAAGCCGTTACCGTTTTGGGTAAGCCCGAACGGTAACTTGTGATTGTCGGAATGGACAGTAAAAAGGTCTTTACCGTACGGGGATAACCCCGAATGGTAAAGACTTTTTTACTGTCCCTCTGATCGAAAATTTTATACTATTTCCATTAGAAAGTGTACAAAAATTTGAGCAAAAACTTCGATATATGGTTTTTGCGAAGAATTTTTGTGTATATTTTCAATGAGGAATTAGGGCTTGTTTGAAAATAGAGGAAATGACGGATTTTTGACCACAAATGGTTAGCTTCAAGGAAAAAAACCTCGTCAAACCGCTGTTTGACGAGGTTTTTTGACGCAGAAGATGACCGTTAGGGGGCGAAAAGACGACGTTTCCGATTTTTCAAACAAGCCCTATTATTACTTACTGAAATACCTCACCGCGTTATTATAACAAATATCCTTTACAATCTTCCCCACAAACTCAACCTTGTTAGGATACTCTCCCTCCTCGATAAGCGTACCCAGCATATTGCAAAGAATACGCCTGAAATACTCGTGCCTCGTATAAGAAAGGAAACTGCGGCTGTCAGTAAGCATACCCACAAACTTACTGAGCAATCCCACCTGAGACAAAGCCATAAGCTGTCTTTCCATTCCGTCCTTTTGATCGTTGAACCACCAGGCGGAGCCGAACTGCATTTTTCCCACAGTTCCGCTCTGCTGGAAGCAGTTGATGATAGCGGCAAGCACCTCGTTGTCCCGAGGATTAAGACAGTAAAGAATAGTTTTAGGCAGCTCGTCGGTGCTGTCCAGAGTGTCCAAAAGCATGGAAAGCTTTTTCGCGAAGGTCTGATCCTCTATTGAGTCAAAGCCCGTGTCTGGACCCAAAAGTCTCATGTAGCGGGAGGAATTGTTGCGAAGCGCGCCTATGTGATACTGCTGCACCCAGTGGAGACGGGCGTACTGTTTGCCCAAGTGCACCAAAATATACCCCTTGTACTGTTCTATCTCATTTTTGGTGAGATCGTCCCCCGCCAGCGCCTTTTTAAATATCTTGTCAACCTGTTCCTTTTCGGCGGGCATATACATTACAACGTCAAGAGCGTGGTCGGAGCATACGCAGCCCACGCTGTCAAAATATTCTATACGTTTGGTCAGCGCTTCACAAAGGCCGTCTATTCCGTCTATCTTTACGTCGGCGGCGTCGGCCAATTTGGCTATATAAGGCACAAAGGTGGGCAGCTCGATATTTATCGCCTTGTCGGGTCTGAACGCGGGCGCGACTTCAACGTCAAAGCTTTTATCCTCTTTGAGCAGCTTATGGAAGTGCAGATCGTCAATGGGATCGTCCGTGGTGAACAGCTTTTTTACATTGCCCATTTTTATAAGTGCGCGGGCGGAAAGCGTCTTAAGCTTTTCATTGGCCTTATTGTAAACAGATTCGGCGGTTTTGGGAGAAAGAATTTCCTCTATGCCGAAAAAGCGGCGAAGCTCGAGGTGAGTCCAATGATAGATGGGGTTTCCGATAGCGTAAGGCATTACCTCGGCGTATTTCAAAAATTTTTCATAATCCCCCTTGTCCCCGGTAATATAGCTCTCGTCAATGCCCATTTCCCGCATTAAGCGCCATTTGTAATGATCGCCGCCAAGCCATGCCTCGGTAATGGAAGCGAATTTTTTGTCGTTGTAAATTTCCTCGATATTCAGATGACAGTGAAAGTCAAAAATCGGCATATCCTTTGCGTAACTGTCATAGAGAGTCTGCGCCGTTTGATTTTTAAGCACAAAATCCTTGTCCATAAAGTTTTTCATCTGTATCGGTCCTTTCTTAAATAAGATTTTATTAGGTAAAAAAACAATAATGTAATTACATTTCCCCTTTTGCCAGCAGATTGTCTTTTCCCATACCGCAAACAAAGGGATTGGAATCGTATCGATAACAAAATTCAAGAAATTCGGAGCGCTGCTTCGGATCGTTCATTATCTTTACAAGCAATTCGTTGGGAATCGTCCTCGCGTACGCGCCGGGACCCGCCAATTTGATGTTTTTAACTCCGAAACGCTTCAATATTTCTTCCAGCTCGTCGGGCATAAAGGTATAAGTTATACACCAAGGGGTTCCGCCTTTTTCATATTCGGCAATTTCTTCCTCTCCGCCCAAAAGTCCCTTTTCCAAAAGCTCCGTAAGGTTATTTTTATTGAAGGCAAAGGAATCCACCGCGTTTTCTCTGTTTTCTATACACCATTTCACAAAGGGATCGTCACAGTTTTTGTCCAGTATAAACTGATTTTTTTGCAGCGGATTGGATACGCACGGGAGACAGCCCAGACGGCTTGACACGCTTATTACTATACGTTTTCCGCAAATACGCGTCAATTCCCCGATAACCTTTTCCTGATTGGGATAGGTGTACGAAATGGGAGCGTCAAAGGAAACAACCATATCAAAGGATTTATCCTTAAATTCACTCAAATCCTCCAGCGCGCCCTTTACAAAGGTTATTTTATCAAGCACGCCCGCTTTTTCGGCCAGCTCCTTTGCCTTATCAATCATAGGCTGTGAAATATCGAAATGCGTTACCTCGCAGCCGTGTTCGGCGAGAAGAATGGAAAATCTCCCGCAGCCCGCGCCGCCGTCAAATACGGTTTTTATTCCGTCAAGATTTGAAAGCAGCTCTTTTTCGATGTGACTTTTCTGGATAATGTCGTCAATAAAGGTTTCTTCCCGCTTGCTTTCAAGCTCGCCCTTGTCGGGAAGATTCCATAGGCGTTCGGATATTTTTCTGCTGTAATCCATATATTATTGCCTTTCCTCTATTTACACTAACGTCCAATATGCTTAATCAAAAAATATTTCGTCAGCTTGGGATTTTTCTTATTCTCCCTGACAAATTCAATTTCATAGCCGTGTTTACGGTAAAATTCGGGAGCCTGAAATTCATACGTGCTTAAAGTAATAATGTCAAAGCTTTTGTCGGCAAAAAAACTTTCCGCCGCCTTCAAAAGCCTTGTTCCTATACCCTTTCCGCGGTATTTTTCAAGTACTATAAGATCGCCTATATGAACCTCTTCGTAATACGAATGCCCCCTTATTATCCCAACCACCTTGCCGTTCTCGGCGGCTGTGAAGGCAAATGTTTCATAATCGCAGACAAGGCCGTTTCTATCGGCAAATTTACCGAATTCCCCGTCAATAATGCCGCATACGTCATCGCTTAAACTTTTACGGAATTGAATATCCGATTCGGTATTTATTGAGGCTTTAAAAAAATCACCCATACTTTTTTACAATGTAACCCCCGTCTTGAATATGGCGATATCCCTTGAATTATATCTTTCATTAACGGTCTGCCGTCCGTTTGCTGTCTCCGCTATCAAATCCACAAGCTGTTCCAGCTTATCCTCAAAGCTTTCCCCCGCGGCAATTCCACCCGCGTCAAAGTCTATCCAGTTGGATTTTCTTTTGGCAAGATCGGAGTTGGTGGAAATTTTTATCGTGGGGACAAAGCCGCCGAAGGGGGTTCCCCGCCCCGTGGTGAACAGAACCATATGACAGCCCGCGCCGGCGAGATTGGTCACCGCCACCATATCGTTTCCCGGGCCGTTCAGCAAATTTAAACCGTGAGAGGTCAAAGCGTCCCCGTCAAAAAGAACGTCGCATACCTCCCCCGAACCGGATTTCTGGGTACAGCCCAAGGATTTGTCCTCTAAGGTGGTGATTCCGCCCGCCTTGTTTCCGGGAGAAGGATTTTCGTAAACGGGCTGGTCGTGCTTTTGGTAATATTCCTTAAAGCCGTTAACCAGCTTCACTATTTTGTTGAAGGTTTTCTCGTCCTTGGCTCTGTCCATAAGAAGCTGTTCCGCGCCGAACATTTCGGGAACCTCGGTCAGTACCGTGGTGCCCCCTATCGCGGCCATATAATCGGACAGCCTTCCCACAAGCGGGTTGGCGGTAATGCCCGAAAGCCCGTCTGAGCCTCCGCATTTCAGCCCTATTTTAAGACAGGAAATATCCTCCTCGGTACGCTTGTCGCCTTTCGCGCCGCAATACAGCTCTTCCAGCAGCCTTACGCCCTCTTCTATCTCGTCCTCCACCTCTTGGGCAATCAAGAAGCGGGTGCGATCCCCATCATAATCCCCCAAAGTTTCCTTAAACACATCCATTCGGTTGTTTTCACAGCCCAGACCCAATACCAATGCGCCCCCGCAGTTGGGGTGCTTTACCATTCTCTGAAGTATCATACGGGTGCGGTTATGATCCTCACCTATCTGGGAGCAGCCGTAGGGGTGAGTATAAGCGAAAACTCCGTCCACCCCCTCGTGGTCGGGGTGCTTTTTCAGAAATTCGGAAACAATAAGCTTAGCCTGAGAATTTACGCAGCCCACGGTGGGGATTATCCAAAGCTCGTTTCTGATTCCGACTTCGCCGTTTTTGCGCTTATAAACCTTTACCTTGCGGGATTTGCGCAGGCCTAAATCCTTCGGAGACGCTTTTTGATAGGTATATTCAAGCGTCCCCGAAAGATTTGTGGACATATTGTGACTGTGAACGTGCTCCCCCTTCTTTATATCGGCGGTGGCTTTTCCTATTACTTCGCCGTACTTTATTATCCGCTCGCCATTCTTAATGTCCCTTAAGGCGAATTTATGCCCCTTCTCTATGTTCTCCGACAGTACCGTGCCCTCGGCTTCCTCCCCCTTTTCGAGAGGAACCAGCGCCACTGCCACCAAATCATCGGGGGAAATCACGATAGTTTTTTTCATGATAAATATTCCTTTTCAAACAGTATCAAATCACGGCGGAGAAAACGCTTATACCAATCTTCGGTCAACATCTTCTCTATAATCCGACCAAAAATCAATATTATTTGCTTATAACGTTATTTTCGGCGAGAAATTTCCTTAAAGCGTTTCTTTCTCCGTCCCTTAATATGCTTTCAATATATTCTCCCACAACGGCAACGTTATCGTCGTCTGCCGACAGATCCTGCTCCCAGATATCGCTGCGGGAAAGAACCTTCTTGGCTATCTCGGAAGAATCGCTCAGCGCCCAAACCTCTTTCCAGAAATCAAGATATTCCTTGGAATCGTTCAGGGCAATTTGCTCCTCTCCCCTTTTACCGCGATAAAAAACGATAAGGGAAGCCAGAGAAAACAAAATGTGCTTCGGGGATTTCCTGAACCTTTCACGGTAATCGTTATAGGTGGGGAGAAGGCGCGTTTTAAACTTGGTGGTGGAATTCAGGGCGATGGACATAAGCTCGTGGCGTATGAACGGATTCATAAAGCGCTCGATAACGCTGCCCGCGAACGCGTCCATTTCCTCCTTGGGAAGGTCGATAGTGGGCTTTATTTCATAATTTACAAGCCCCTGAACGAATTTTCCCACGTCCTCATCCGTTACCGCTTCCCTTACGGTGTCGATTCCGCAAAGGTAAGCCACTGGAACCATAGAGGTGTGAGAGCCGTTGAGAATCTTCACCTTCCTTTGCTTATAAGGCGTGATATCGTCGGCAAAAATCACGTTAAGTCCCGACTTATCGGCGGGAAGTCTTTCCTGTACAAAGGGCTCCTTTTGAAGCACCCAAAGGTGGAATATCTCGCCCTTGACTATGTTGTTGTCATTATAGCCCGTTTCCTCGCAAATTTCCTTAGCCGTATCCCGGGGATAGCCGGGAACGATTCTGTCCACAAGGGTGGAGGTAAAATGATTGGCTTCGGTGAGCCAATTTATAAATGCCGGGTCTGCTTTGTTGATTTCCGCCAGCTCCTTAAGCACCCTTTTAAGCTCATCTCCGTTATGGTCGATAAGCTCACAGGGGATTATCGCCAGCCCCTTGCTCATATCTCCCTTAAAATGCTCGTATCTCGCCTTTAAAAGTGCCAGAAGCTTTCCGGGGAAGCTTTGGGGGCACACGGTCAGGTTCGTGTCGGAAGGATCCAAAGCTATTCCCGCCTCGGTGGTGTTCGAAACTATTATTTCCAGCTCCTCGCTTTTGGCGTAGGACAAATACTTGTCATACTGCTCAAAAGGATTTACAAAATCCCGAAGAACGTCGATAACTCTCTTATTCTGTACCTTTTCTCCCTTGTCTATGCCCTCGAGACAAACGGTATAAAGGCCGTCCTGAGCCTCCAGTTCCTTCACCCTTCCCATAGGCATGGGCTGTACCACTACAATGTCGGAATTTATAACCCCGCTGTCGTTGAGATTCTGAATAATCCAGTCCACAAAGGCTCTCAAAAAGTTGCCCTCTCCGAACTGCATTATTTTTATCGGTCTTTCCCCTGTTTTAAAATTGGTTCTGTTCAGTTCTTTCATTTTTACGTTAAGCCCTTTCGTACTGAGTTATTTTTGCCCTAATTTCACATTATCCTTAGTCTTATGCTGTTTTATCCTGATAAGACATACTGCGCCTATAACCGCCGACATCATTCCTATTCCGAGATTGGAGATCAGCATGGCTATTCCCAAGCTTTCCGCCCCCATTTCGGGGAAGCAGTTTATCATTATCAGCATCGACGGTATCCTGAACACAAAAAGCCTCGAAAGGTTGCACACCATGGAAAGCTTAGTGTAGCCTATGCCGTAAATAAGGCCGTTTACCGCCGCGTTGACTCCCAAGGCGATTATGCCTATCCGCTCATAGCCGAAAATCTTTTCTATAAGCAAGGCCTTTTCGGGATTTCCGTCCGCGAAGTAAAAGGAAATATCGCTTTTGAATATGGTAAGTATTATGAACCCCACGGTGGAAATCAGAAGGTTTATTATAAGGGTGCAGAAGAATATTTTAATCATTCTCCCGTAATATCCCGCGCTGAGATTATAGCTTTCTATAGAGGACTCCGAGTCCTCGGTGCAGTTGGAAATACTGGTGACGCTTCCGCTTATCTGATTGGACACCCCCAGCGCTCCGGGCGCGTCCTCCCCATAGCCTATGGCTAAGGAGTTGACTATCACCTTCCCCATGGAAAAAACAAACTTCCCCAAAAACACTGGCACCGACAAGGAGCACAGCGACCCCATAAAATCCCTTTTAAAGCGGGTGTTTTTTAAGGAAAAATGAAACAAATACCGTTTTCTCACCAGCATAGCCGAAGCGTAACAGGTCACCGAAATATCCGCCAGCAGGGTGGACATCGCCACCATATCCGTACCCATTTTAAGTACGGTAACGAACACCACGGTAAACAAAAGCTTAAGGGACATGGACATTATGTTTACAAAAAGTATGTTCACCGTAGCTCCCCTCGCCTTTTCGAGACCGAGAAACACCGTGTTGAACATGGAAACGCCGATTGACACAAGCTGTATTCGGAAATACCCCAGTCCGCTTTCCGCCATACCCTCGGTAAGTCCCAGCAAAAGCAGGATGTTTTTCGATAAAGGCATAAGTATCGCAGCCAGCGCCAGCCCGCCGACAAAAAACAGGGTCAGCACGGTGTTCGCCGCCTGCTTAGCGGTGTCGTACTCGTTCCGCCCGATAAGCCGCGCGACAATTATGGAGCCGCCCGTGGCGAAACCCGATCCCAAAGCGGTAAAGAGGTTTTTTATCTGGGAGATCATTACGACGGAGGATAAAGCGTTGTTGTCGCTTTTCGCCACCACCAGCGTATCTATTATACCGCTGAGATAAGAAAAAGCTCCCAGCAAAATTAAGGGAAGGGAAATACTCAAAACGACAGCCATAGGCTTGCCGTTAAGGATAAATTCCCTTCTTTTTCGATCCTTCTCACTTATATTTGAAGTATCAGACATACTATACTCACCTCTATTGCAAACGTCGCATATCCCGTCGGCATAAATTCCGCGTGTTTTCGTTGTCGTCCTTGACTTGCGGGAGCAAGCCTGCGTCCTCCGCCTCGACACGCAAAATTTCTGCTCGACATTATATGCAACATTTGCAACAGAGGCGAGTATAAACAAAATTACTCCTTAAGTTTTATACGTTTTTCCGTTTCCTTATCGAAAAGGTAAACGCTTTCATAAGGTATGGCGAAAACTATGTCCGAATCCATTTCGGGAGAATCGTGGGGATCCACTTTAAGTATGGATTTTACGCCGTTTATATCCACATAAACGTTGGTGTTGTCGCCCAGAAGCTCGGTAAGCTCAACCTTGCAAACGATTTTATAGGCGTTGTCCGTACTTTCTTTGTCCGTAAGCTTAATCGCTTCGGGACGGAAGCCCAAGGCCACCTGTTTTCCCTCGTATTTTTTAAGTACGGCGGGGTCGGCTATCATGTCAAGATCGACTATGTTGCCTTTTATGTCAAGCTTTCCGTCCTTAAGAGTTTCCTCAATAAAATTCATGGGAGGCTCGCCGATAAAGCCCGCCACAAACATATTCACGGGGTTGAAATAAAGAGCGTAGGGGGTGCCCACCTGCTGAACATACCCCGCTTTCATTACCACTATCCTGTCCGCCATGGTCATAGCCTCGGTCTGGTCATGGGTTACATAAATGGTGGTGGCTCCCGTTTCGCGGTGAATCTGGGTTATCTCGGAGCGCATGGTAACTCTCTGCTTCGCGTCCAGGTTGGACAAGGGCTCGTCCATCAGGAAGATATCCACCTTCCTTATGATAGCGCGTCCCACCGCCACTCTCTGGCGCTGTCCTCCCGAAAGAGCGCGGGGCTTTCTGTCCAGATAATCGGTAAGACCCAGAATTTTCGCGGTGTTCATTACCTTTTTGTCAATAACGTCCTCGTCCACGCCCTGAAGCGTAAGCCCAAACGCCAGATTGTCATAAACCGACATATGAGGGTAAAGGGCGTAGCTCTGAAAAACCATGGCGACGCCGCGCTCGCGGGGCCCCTTTTCGTTGGCTCTTTCGCCGTCGATCAGAAAATCGCCCTTGCTGATATTTTCAAGACCCGCTATCATACGAAGGGTGGTGGATTTGCCGCAGCCAGAGGATCCGACAAACACGATAAACTCGCCCTTTTCTATCTCCAGATTAAAGTCGTGAACCGCGTGGAAGCCGTTGGGATAAATTTTGTTGATGCCTCTTAATGTTAAATATGCCATAACAGTACTCTCGCTTTTCTATGGTTTTTCCGCGTATGACGGATTTTTGAACGCCTTTTGTTGAAAAAGAATCAGTATTACGGCTTTGGTTATTTCAATTCAAGATTTCCGATATTGTCCATATCGTTAAAGGTCTGATTCTCTCCGCACATACCCCAGATAAAGGTATAGTTGGAGGTGGCCACGCCGCTGTGAATGGACCAGCTGGGGGAAATCACCGCCTGTTCGTTGTGCATAATGATATGGCGGGTCTCTTCCTTTTGTCCCATCATATGGAAAACGATATTGTCCTCTTCAAGCTCGAAGTAGAAATAAACCTCCATTCTTCTTTCGTGAGTATGAGAAGGCATTGTGTTCCAGCAGCTTGTTTTGTCAAGCTCGGTCATACCCATGGCCAGCTGACAGGATTTGCACACCGCGGGGTGAACGTACTGGTTAATCACCCGCTTGTTCAGATTTTCGGGAGAGCCTAAGGGCACGTGATTCGCTTTTTCCTTGGTGATGAACACCGTGGGATAGGTCTGATGAGCGGGACAGGAGTTGATATAGAACTTCGCGGGCTTGCTTCCGTCCTCGGATTTAAAGGAAATTTCCTTGGTGCCCATTCCCACGTAAAGGCCGTCCTTGTAGCTTAATTTATACTGGGTTCCGTCAAGAGTGACCGTACCGTTTCCGCCCACGTTGATGATTCCCATTTCCCGTCTTTCAAGGAAATAGTCGGTGGCCAGCTCCTTCGCGCTGCCCAGAGCCAGCTCCTCGCTTACGGGCATGGCTCCGCCCGCGATTATTCTGTCCTGATGGGAATAGGTCAGAGAAATTTCGTCCTTCACGAAAACCTTTTCGATGAGGTAATTTTTACGCAAAGCGGCGGTGTCATAGTGTTTTGAATCGTCGGGGTGATTGCTGTATCTGATATCTAATGTCATAATTTTCTCCTTTTTTAAGAGATATTTTTGATGGTTTCCTTTATATAAGACACCGCGTAAGGGATATCCTCACCCGTGGTGCCTTCAAAAACAAGATTCGCGTTGGGGCATACCTTGATTATCTCCGAAAGAATTTTACGGTAATCAAATATGCCCTTACCCACTCCGCACTGCTTCAAGGAGCCGTCCTCCGCCATCCTACAGTCCTTAACGTGGAACACGCATATCCTGTCGCCGAAGGTCTGAAGCCCCTCGGCTAAAATATCGTACATTTTATCGATGTTGGATTTATCCAGATAATTGTACAGATCGAATATGATTTTTATATTGTCCGCGCCTATGCTTTTTACCGCGCGGTCCAAGGTTTTTACGTCGTAACAAACGTGCCCGAAAGCCCCCTCCATTCCCACGAAAGCGTTTTGCTCTTCGGCATAGCCGCAAAGCTCCGAAAAGATTCTTATTACCCTGTTAAGCGCTTCTTCGGTGCGGTTTTGGGGGTGATAGATCCATTTATCGCCGTTGTAGGAACCCGTTTCCGACCCTACGGTATTGCCCCCGAAGGAATGACAAAGGGTTAAATAATCCTTGAATACCGCGATACCGTTCACTATTTTTTCCTCGTTGGGGTGAACGGGATTGAAATAAGCGCCTATAAGAGGAACGGACTTGCCGTTTCTTTTAAAACAGTCGGAAAAGCTTTCCGCCCGCTCTGCGGTAACGGAGGCGGGAACGTAAGCCACACCGTCAAGCGCCTTATACGCCACTAACTGAACTCCGTCAAGACCAAGCTCATTAAGTTTTACGGCTATATTTTCCTCATTTTTCACGCCTAAATCGTGGGCGCGGATAAAAAGCTTAAACATATTATTTACCTTTTTAATCTGAAAATCTGTACGTTTTTTGTCAAATCAGCGCTGTACGCGTCCGGAAGCGTCGCCGCCGGCGAGAGCTTCCACCTCGGCGCGGGTGACTAAGTTGAAATCGCCTGGGATCGTGTGCTTCAGCGCGGAAGCGGCAACGGCGAACTCAAGAGCCGATTTGAAATCCTTACCGTCGGCGAGACCGCAGATAAGGCCGCCCGCAAAGGAATCGCCGCCGCCTACCCGGTCAACGATGGGATGAATGCTGTATTTTCTGGAATGATAAAACTCTCTTGTTTTTCCGTCCATAATGCAGGCCGACCAATCGTTATCGGAAGCGGAATGGCTTTCGCGGAGGGAGGAAATGATGTACTTAAAGCCGAATTTGTCGGCCATCTGATTAAAAATGTCCACATAGCCGCCCAGTTCCAATTCGCCCTTTGTTACGTCGGTATTGCCCGGCTTAAAGCCCAAAACCTTTTCCGCGTCCTCTTCGTTTCCTATGCACACGTCAACATACTGCATAAGATTGGTCATAACCTTCTGAGCCTTTTCGGAGGACCAGAGCTTTTTGCGGAAGTTCAGATCCACGGAAACGGTAACGTTGTGTTTTTTCGCGGCTTTAAGGGCAACCTCCGTAACCTCCGCCGCCAGATCGGAAATGGCGGGTGTGATTCCGGTAAAATGGAACCAATCCGCGTCCTTGAAAATGTCGTCGAAATCGAAGTTGGAGGCTTCGGCCGTGGCTATGGAGGAATGGGCTCTGTCGTATACCACGTTGGAGGCTCTCATGGAAGCGCCCGTTTCCAGAAAATAAATACCCAGTCTTTCGCCGCACTTGGCGATATGCTTGGTTTCAACGCCGTATTTTCTGAGAGCGGCCACGGCGCAGGCGCCTATGGGGTTATCGGGAACGGCGGTGACGAATTCCGCCTGATGACCGTAGTTGGCGAGGGAAACGGCTACGTTGGCTTCTCCGCCGCCGTAGTTGACGTCGAATTCGTCCGCCTGAATGAATTTTTCGTTGTTGGGAGTGGAAAGTCGGAGCATTATTTCGCCCATTGTGACTATTTTTGACATTTTTGTTTTTCTCCTTGTTGAATGTTTGTAATTATGACGTCACTGGTTTAACGAGAGCACGCTTGAATTACATAATTCTTTTTTCGCTTCCTTTTTGGGATCCAAAAAGGAAGTGGGGTTTCCAAAGGGACAAAGTCCCTTTGGTCGCCCTCCGCAGAGGGCGAAACTCTTTACGCTAAAAGCGCTCGGAAAAGGGGAATTCCAAAAACACCACGGTGTGGTGTTTTTGGAAGGGGGAACCCCTGTAAGAGAGGGCTTCCCCTCTTACGGCGGGCACCCGTTTCCTTTCGGGGTTATCCCCGAAAGGTACGCCCTATAATATATTTATTAAACGACAAATTTATTTGACGTTTACTGAAAAATACAATGACTGCTTCTATCTCCGAAGCGGCGGCTTCGCCCGCTTCTTTGCGGGTTTTTACGCGACAAATTTACGGATAGTCGATACCGTAAAGCTGCTACGTCGGGGCTTTGCCCCGAACCCCACTTCCTTTTTGCAGTGCAAAAAGGAAGCGAAAAAGACATTGCGGCTTCGCCGTTTCTTTTTTCTTTTTCTTTTTATTTTTCTCTTTTACTTCTTTTCCACCAAGTGCACGGCAAACCCGCCAACCTCATCCTTAAGATAAACCACGGTCATTCTGCCCTCTTTATCATACTTCGCCGAATCCATATCCGCCTCAATCCCAAGGCTCTTCAACTGATAAACCGCTCTTCTGACGCTGTTCGTAGCCACCGCAATATGCCCCTTAGCCCCTCTGAACGGAGTTTTCATACACTCGATATAACTTCCCGCGAACACGCTGCTGTTTCCAACCTTCTGCTCCCAGCCGAACATTTTCGCGAACATTTCCGTAACATTCTTAGCCTCGCTTTCGTTCTCACAGTTAATCCCCACATGAGCAACCGAAAAGTCCAGCATCTTATTAACGGCAGCGCGGCAAAGGTCGGTTATCTCCTCCCACTTTCCCGCCTTGATAAGCTTATCGGGC
The DNA here is from genome assembly GCA_949878745.1 of uncultured Ruminiclostridium sp. GTDB lineage: Bacteria > Bacillota > Clostridia > Oscillospirales > Ruminococcaceae > Ruminiclostridium_E. The sequence goes on from CATLBH010000015.1 coordinate 36,059, forward strand.
ACTATCCAGCTTCCGCCGCAGCATATTACTTTTTTAAAGCCCAGATAGGTATTTAAGTTGTTCTCGTTTACCCCGCCAGTAGGCATAAACTTCATATTGGCATAAGGCGCCGAAACCGCCTTTATATAAGGGAGCCCTCCCGCCTGTTCCGCCGGGAAGAATTTCACGAAATCGAGTCCCAGCTCCATAGCTTCTTCTATCTGACTTCCGTTGGCTACTCCGGGAGCAAAAGGCACTCCCTTGTCAAGACAGTGCTTTACAACTTTGGCGTTAAGTCCGGGGGCTACGCAGAATTTTGCCCCCGCCGCTATCGCTTTGTCGCACTGATCAATTGTAAGGACTGTTCCCGCGCCTACCAGCATATCGGGAAAGGCTTCGGTCATATCCGAAATTACTTTGTCTGCACCCTCGGCGCGGAAGGTCACCTCCGCCGCGTTTATTCCGCCCGCGCGCAAAGCCTTAGCCAACTCCACCGCTTTTGACGTGTCCTCAAGCTTGATAACGGGGATTATACCCGTACATTCAAGCTGTTCCTGAAAGGCTTTCATATCCATATCCTTATCCTCCGTTAAATAATTATCTTCCCAGCCAGCCGCCGTCTACCGCAAGGGTAAAGCCGTTAACATAATCGCTGGCGGAGGAAGCGAGGAATACAGCCGCTCCCATAATATCGTCGGGGGTGCCCCAGCGTCCCGCAGGAATACGGTCGAGAATGGCTTCGCTTCTGTCCTTGTCCGAGCGGAGCGCCTGTGTGTTATTGGTAGCCATATATCCGGGGGCAATGGCGTTAACGTTGATTCCGTACTGCGCCCACTCGTTGGCCATAGTCATGGTGATGCCCTTTACGGCGGACTTGCTGGCGGTGTAGCTGGGTACGCGTATACCGCCCTGATAGGAAAGCATACTGGCCACGGAGATGATCTTTCCGCCGCTGTTCTGCTTCATAAACTGCTTGGCAACCGCCTGAGAGAGGAAAAAGAGAGTGCGCAGGTTTACGTTGATTACGCTGTCCCAGTTTTCCACGCTGAAATCTATGGTGTCCTCGCGCTTGATAATCCCCGCGTTGTTTACGAGAATATCAATACGGCTGAACGCGTCCAATGCCTTTTGTATAATTCCCTCAATGGGATCGAGTGTGGAAAGATCGGCGGTAATAAATTCAAAATTTTCCTTTCCGAGCATTTCCTGAGTCGCCGTGCTCGGAACCACCGAAACGCCCAAAACCTTTGCGCCCGCTTCAACAAAGGCCTTGGAAAAGCCCTGTCCCAAGCCCGTGTCGCTGCCCGTTACAATTGCCACTTTGCCGTTCAGACTGAATTTGTCCAGTATCATAACTGTTTACCTCCGATGTTTTTATTCATTTTTTAGATATAAGACGCGACTTTTCTTCGTCACATTATCTAACATTAATCTTATATCCGATTGCTCAAAAAAGCGAGTGCAAAACCGCTTGAATTTATGGACAAAACGGATATACAGTGTTATTTTTTTCACGTACTTGTTTTCCCGCGTTTTTTCGCTTATTTTCCCGTATTCAGAACCTATCCGCACAGGAACGGTGCGTGGATTTTCGAGCAGATTTTGTCGAGGAGAAGGCAAAATTTCGCCGGCTTGCTGTCGCAAGTCAAGAAATTTTTACACACGAGGTGTTCGGTCATTTGCCCAAAGTCGGCGCAAGGACGCGACGACAGCAAAGCAAATGACGAAACGCAGTCATCGGCAAAATCTGCCGAAAAGACGCGTGCCAATTCCTATGTGGACAGGTTCTTAGTTATATTGCGGCAAAACCTCTAAAATACCCCGATCGCGCGAAAAATTACCACGTAAACAAAAATAGTGACGGTGCTCACAAGACTTGTCCACACCACCAGTTGCCCCGCCAGTTCGTCGTCGGCTCCCATTTCCTTGGCCATAATCGCGCTGGCAACGGCTACGGGAGTCCCGAATACGGCCACGTAGGTGGCAAAGTGCTCACCAAGTAAACCGGGAATAAAGAAGTACGCGGCGGATAAAGCGATAACCGGTACCGCCACGGTACGCACGGCGGTGCCGAAAACGATATATTTAAGCTGTCTTTTCACCGCCGAGAACTCGAATTTTCCCCCCAGAACCAGAAGCGCGAAGGGAGTACAGATGGATTTCAGATTTTCCAGAGTTTTATATAGAAATTCAATATCCTTTAAGCGAAAACTTATTCCGCACTGTACGAAAATTTCACGAATCCCCAATGTCAACAATCCCGCAACAGTCGCCAATATAAGCGGATTTTTGACAATTCCCAGCAGAATCTTTTTAACGTCGATTTTTCCCTTTTCACCGTTCCCGTTAAATATGCTCAGGGTTATAACCGACAGAATGTTGAAAAGGGGAACGCAGAAAGCAGACATCACCCCCGCCGCAGCCGCTCCCTTGTCTCCGAAAAGGGCGGAAGCTAAAGGAAGCCCGATTATTGCGTAATTCGAGCGAAACGCGGACTGAATCAGCGCGCCTCTTTTCGCGTTATCCTTGGTGAACAAACAGTTTATCGCAACGGAAACAAAAAATATCGCGATTATCGCCGCTATCCCGTAAAGCACAAAGCCGAAATTTATTTCCTCAAAGCTTCCTATACCGTAAATGTTGTAAAAAAGCAGAGCGGGGATGAGCACTCGAAAGGTCAGCTTGTTGCCCGTGTCGAGAAAACTTTTATTCAGCAGCTTTATTCTTTTTAACCCGTAGCCCGCCGCTATCATAAGCACTATGGGCAGTACCGCGTCGGCGGCGAATACGAAAGCGTCCTTCATACTTTCAAAGTCTCCGCGGAATAATAATCCTTAAGGTATTCCTTGGTTTTATCTGTCATTCGGTTGAAAAGCTCCCTTCCTTGGGAAAGGGTAAGGCTTGAACACAATGGCTGATTCATAAAGGCCTCGAAAATTTCCTTTACGTTTCTTCGCTTTATGCCGTAATAGGTGTTTTCGATATTTAAGGCGTTTCGGAGCACTAAACCGTTTACCGCCTCGGGAAGCCTTTTCGCCACAACGGGCTTAACGCTGTCCGAAGAGAATACGCAGTTTGTTTCCACCACCGACCCTAAAGGCATATCGGGCATTTGACCCGCGTTTATCACATTGGCGTTGGAAACCAAAGGGGGAACCAGCCCCAGAAGAGCCTTCATCAGCTCCACGACCTCTTCGTCGCTCTTCTTAACCTCTATTTTTTCCTCCCCCGCCGCTATCCTCTTGGACTGCTCTATTTTATCGATTCTGTCCTTTTTGCGGAAGGATACTTCGGTAAGGTGATAAAGCCAATCCTTAACGGCTTCTTTATCCTTGATGTACCAGGAATTATTCATAAATTCCACAAGATGTCTGTCTCCCGCGGCGGCCAGAACTCCGAAGCGGTTAAACAGATCCATTTTAACCTTATTTCCGTACAAAAACGGATCTCCCCTAAATCCGTCGGGGGAAACGTCCGCCCGCTCGCAATAGCCCTTTTCGTAAAATTTTTCAATAAATTTCGGGAGCAGCTTAAGCATATCGATCCCGTTATAACTCGCCTCGGTTATCCACGTGAAATGGTTCACTCCGCAGGCGTCGATAACCATCTCCTTGCGGTTAGGACGGCCTCCCCCCAGTATCTCCTTGGCGGCGCAGCACAAAAACTCCTGTGCGTGAAACACCTCATGACAGCAGCCGAAGGCTTTTATTTCGGGGAAAACGTCAAAAAGCGTCTTGGTACAGGCGGTCATCGGATTGGTGAGGTTTATCACCCACGCCTTCGGACAATGTTCCTTTATTTCGCGGGCAAACCCCTCGTAAATTGGTACCGTCCGCATTGCTCTCAACACTCCGCCGGGGCCTACGGTATCCCCCACAGATTGATAGATTCCGTATTCCTTGGGAAGATGCACGTCCCCTTCCATTTCCTCAAAGGTTCCCGGCAAAATGGAACAGGCCACGAAATCGGCTCCGTCGAGCGCTTCCCCTATTTCCGTATAAACCTTGTAATCCCACCTTGAAAGGGTGTTTTCGCTTTCGTTTATTCTCCCGCCGATTTTTTTGTTCAGCTCCGCGGCGGGTATATCTATATCGTAAAGGGCTATCTCGCCGCAAAGTCCCTCGGCTAAGGCCAAATCGGTCATAAATACTCTTGCCCACGCCTTTGAGCCGCCGCCTATGTATGCTATCTTTATATTTATCATTTAGCTTATCCTTTTCACTTCGGTGTAACACAGCAGGAAGGGCGCCACGCCCTTTGCGTCGTTTTCCACAATAGGCTCGGAAATATAATATTCATAGCTTCCGTCCCGTCTTCTGTTGTCCTCGGGGCCCAAACCCGCCACAAGACAGATTCCCCCCAGATTCAAATCGCCCTCTTCGCTTACGGTGAGGTATTTTTGACAAATTCCGTCGAAGGTTTTCCTTCCGAAATCCGCGTATTTTTTATCGATAACCCCTAAGCGTGCGCCTTTCATCATGGCGTAGGCTATCATACTGCTGCCGCTGGTTTCAAGGTAATTTCCTTCCCTTTCGCCTTGGTCGATAACCTGATAAAACATTCCCGTTTCCTTATCGGCGTATTTGGAAACGCCCTCTGTGGTTTCGGAAAAGATTGTTTTAAGCTCCGCTTTGGCCTTTTCGTCGTCCAGATAATCGATATTGTCTATAAGGGAAACGCAAAACCACCCCATAGCCCTTAGCCAGAAATTTTTGGAGCAGCCTGTGTTTTTGTCCGCCCAAAAAGCCGTCCTTGAACAGTCCATTCCGTGATAAAAAAGCTTTTTATCGGGATCGTACATATATTTAAGCACGTTTTTGTACTGGCTTACCGTATCGGAATAATCCTTACCGCCGAATTCCTTTTGAAATCTTACATAAAACACCTGAGCCATATAAAGCCCGTCCAGCCAGATCTGGTTGGGATAAATCTGCTTATGCCAGAAGTTGCCCGTATCGGTTCGGGGTTGGTTTTTCAATTGCTCCCGCAAAAGGAAAATCGCCTTTTTATACTTCTCCTTGCCTGTTTTTTCGTACAGATCAAATAAAACCCTTCCCTCGTTGATATCGTCTAAGTTATATTTGTCCATCGAGTACCCCAAAATAGAGCCGTCCTCTTTAACATAGTAATCTATGAATTTTTCGGCAAAGTCAAAGTATTTTTTCTCCCCCGTAATCTCTCCCGCGCAGAGAAGGGCGGTCATCATACAGCCGTCAATATAATTCCAATGGGGCTTTTTACCCCCTCTTATGCTTTCGATATTCCACAAAGGCGCTTCGGGAGTAGAATTGTTCAGAAGCCTTTCGATATAATTTTCTATACGTTCGTACATCGTTTTCACCTTTCAGGTTAATTTATCTTATCTTAATCCTATTTTCTTTAAAACCTCGGTTGTGGTAAGCGAACTGTCACGGTATACAAGCTCCCGCGTTCCAAAGGGCAGGCTTGCGCCGTTTCCGAGCTTTATTATTTTATAATTGTTTCTTAGCTTTGCTGAATTTCTTATAATAGATTCCCTGACCGACGGCTTTTTAATTTTTTCCCCATTGGCGAGAATTCCTTCAAGAGTACCGAATTCGCCAAGCAAATAAGCCGCCGTTTTCGGTCCGATTTTTTCCGCGCCCTTGATATTGTCTGCCTTATCGCCGATAAGGGACTTAAAGTCCGCATACTGCGCGGGCGTTATGCCAAGCTTATCGGAAATGTATTCGGGTGTGCAAAAAACCGTTTTTTCTCCCCGATAGCGAAGTACTGTCACTTTTTCCGATATAAGCTGAAAAAAGTCGCTGTCAAAAGAGGAAATAACTACTTCGCTTTTTTTGCCGTACGACAAAGCGTATCCCGCTATAATATCGTCCGCTTCACAGTCGGCGGCTTCCGTATGCCTGACGGAAAGACAGTCGAGAGCGGAATATATGTCGGGGAGCTGTGAAAAAGGGTTTTCGTTTTTGCTCACCTGTGAGTAATCGATTCTGTTTGTCTTATAATCCGGATCAATGTCACGGCGGGCGCTTTCTTGCTCTCCGTCAAAAATCGCGGCAATATGTGTGGGCTTTACCATACGAATTATTTTAAGAAGCGCGCCCACAAAACCGAGAGTCCCCTGAATGGCTTTTCCGTCTTTATTGACGATTCTTGCGGGCATACCGAAAAACATCTGAAACAGCAGATTGCTCCCGTCTATAATCAAAAGACGATTCATAACAACGCTCCTTTATTCATTTGCTTCCGCAGATTCGGATAGGTGTCATTTTCAAACTTCCTTCACCAGCGTATCCACATGGCTTACAATAAGATTGGCGCCTTCGTTTCCGCTTATGTCTATGTTTCTGACGGTAAGAGTTTTTACGTTGTCGAAATACATTCCCGCTTTGCACATTTTTTCCGCGTTGTTTCTCATAGCGGGAACACCGGGCTGTGCGTTTTCGTCGTAGGTGAATTTTATATTCTCCACCGTTATTTCTTCGATGGGCATTTCGGGAAGTCCGTCGCAATAACAGGCGGCAACCTGACAGTTCAGGCATTCCATATCCTTAAATGTGAATTTTCCCAAATAGGGAGTGCGTTCGTCCACCGTCAGTTTTTCGCGGGTAGTGTTATATTCGGAATAACGGTCGGAATCGCAGCAGTTATACCACATATTTATAACTATGGGAGTGAGCACGCCGTCCATTTTGATATTTTCAAAAAGCACGCCGTCTATTACCGCGTCTTTTCCTCTTCCTCGGCGTGTCTTTATACGCAGCCCTCTGTCGGTATGATTGAAGATACAGCGGTTAACGGTGAGATTTTTTACGCCGCCCGCCATCTCGCTGCCCAAAGTTATTGCGCCGTGTCCGAACTGCATAATGCAGTTTCTGATGGTATGATGATCGGCGGGGGTTTTGTATTTTTTGCCTATTTCGATTTTGCCTGATTTAATAGCAATACAGTCGTCGCCTACGCTGAATTTGCAGCCGATTATGTTAACGTTGTCGCAGGCTTCCGGGTCAAGAGCGTCCGTATTGGGACTGTCTTTGGGAGCGTTTACGGATACGTCCAAGAAATTGAGATTATGGGAAAAATAAGGGTGAAGCTGCCATGAAGCGGCGTTTTGTACGGTAACTCCGTGGAGTGTGATGTTTTCACAGCGATTGGCAAACAAAATTCTCGGTCTTCCCGTTTCCCTTTCTTTTACATTTATCCACCATTCGCTGTTATGTGCGTTGCCCTCTATGACGCCTTTTCCCACTATTTGTATGTCCTCGGCGTATTCGGCAAACAGCAGCGCCTGATGCATGGGAATGGAGACTCCCTCCCATGTGCCCGTTTCCACCAGCTTGCCGGTAACAATATCGTTTACGGCTCCCGGAATCACAGGGTAACGGTCGGGGTCGGTATTGCCCAATAAAACGGCTTCCTCGGAAAGATCTATGATTATATGGCTTTTAAGGCAGAGGGGAGCGGTGCTGTAAACGCCTTTGGGAAAATGAAGGCGGCCGCCTTTGGGGAGACAGTTTATGGCGGTTTGAATATTTATCGTATCATCGTGAACCCCGTCGCCCACCGCTCCGAAATCTTTTACGTTTACGGCGCAGGTTTCTTTATGGGTAGTGAATGTTACTATGCCGTGGCCGGTTGCTTCGAGAGTATATTCGGTATCGGGGGTGAGATTGAAGAGTGAAAAGACGTTTGTTTTTGAGGTAAATAAGTCTTTTCCGTTCAGGGTTACCTTGTACTCGGAATCGGAATAATAGGGGGAGTTGTTTTCCAGCTCAAAACAGGCGGATACGGGGCTTTTATATAGGATATTCAACATTTTTATTACCTTTCCTTTCTTCTTTGGGAGACGTTTGAATAACAATTTTTTTAAGTTCTTTCAAAATGATACCAATCTTTAATCAGGTTGTAGACTTGATGAAAGATTGCACCCTAAGCACTAATTTTTGATCATCCGTATTATTTGTCTATACCCTAATCAAAGATTAGTATGGGATTCCTCCGATTTTATTTTTGTATAAGCATATTTTCTAAGCACAAAACAGCGTCTTCGCTGCTTTTTATTTTTTTCCGTTTCCCGCTTTCACGTTCGCGTCTTTAAGCACCTTGATAAACCCGTTCTTTATCACGATAAAAAGCATATCGAACCCCATATACAAAAGTCCGAACAAAATCGGCTCCACCCCTATCGGCACCGTTTCCGCGCTGTCCGCAGGCCCGGCGAGTATCGTGTTCACTACCGTGTAAAACTGCATAACGCAAAACAGTATCACCGCCGAATAAAGCACGTTCAGAAAAACCGTCCAGAACTTTTTTGAGGGTATCATCATCCACTTGTCATAAGCCCCCTTTTCGGGTTCAAAATGCCTGAGCGTATGATTTACCAGTAAATCGTTGCATACCCCCAAGCCGATGGCTAAAGCCGCCAGCAGGTCGAGTCCGACAAGGTAAGCGCCTAAACCCCAGAGGAAAAAGTAACAAATCGCTCCGCTGAACCAGAATTTTATAAAAACAATCTTCAGCCATGAGGGAATGTGTATTCCTTTCCTCGACTTGTATTTTCTTATCTCCGCATTCGATACGGGCGGTGCGTTTTTGGCGTTCACCAGCTTTTCAATCGACTCGGTTTTCAGATCGTAATAGCTTGCTGTGCCAGCCGCGCTAGCTGTGCCAACTGTGCTAGCTGTGCTCGGCTGTTTTTCGGGCTTTCCGCCCTTCCGTTCTTTTTGTTTATTCGACATATATTCATATATTCCCTTTTTGCAATTAAAGCAACACAAGTCTTAAGCTAACCTTCAGACCGATGCTGCTTTTCATTGGTTATTTGTTATTCTTCGCCCGAAATTTCAATGGCTTTCATCTCGCCGTTGCCTTCAACGTCAATAGAAGTATTGATCTTTTTAAGAAGCTTTCCGTACAACGGTAACAGAAGTACCAGTACAGCGCATACCGCAACGCATACAATGTGCGCGGTCACCGTATTCTGAGCCGAAAGTATGAAAGCGGTGGAGTCGTCGATTACAACAGGGCTTACCTCGCGGGTCATAGCCTGTGATATTCTGAAAAGGTAAACGCTGTCCACGAACACCAAGCCCGCCAGCATGACGTAAAGCAATATCAGCATCACAAGCTTGGGTTTCTGCCTTTTCGGGAACGCGCGAAGAAAACAGACAAAGGCAAGTATCGAAAACAGCATTGCCGCAAACTCACACTGTCCCATATTGGGCGAATTTATCCTCGCCGTGGTATTCGCTATGGAAGTAAGATTCAGCGAATATACAAGAAACGCCGCCGCCAAAGCCACAAGAGCGATAATCTGGGGACTCCGTTTCAGGGAAACGAAAAGTTTTCTTATAAATTCCTTTATCCCTCTCGGCTTAGCGGACATCTGCTTTTGTTTCATCTGCCTTTTCTCCTTTATCCTATTCTTATTGCCTCGGTGGTGTCCTTGTCAAAGAAATGTTTTCTGCTGAAAGAAACCATAACCTCGTCTCCTGCCTTGTAGTTGCACCATTCACGGAATTTGCAGGTTATCTTGTGTTTTTTCATAGTGCCGTTCACAAGAGTGGTCTGTCCGAGGTTTTCGTTGGAAAATACGTTTACGCGAATGCTTCCCCCCTCCGAAATATTTTCGGGACGTACCCCGAGAGTGATATGCTTATTCTCATATCCCCTCAGCGCGCTTTTTTCCTCGGGAGAAAGCTCTTCCGCAAAGTCGTCGCAAACCAGCTGGCCGTTCTTTACCTCAACGTCAAAGAAATTCATGGGGGGAAGTCCTATAAATCCCGCCACAAACAGGTTCGCGGGAGAGTCGTAGAGCTCCAGCGGCGTTCCTATCTGTTGAACGTGCCCCATGGACATACATACTATCCTGTCCGCAAGCGTCAATGCTTCCGTCTGATCGTGGGTAACGTAAAGCATAGTTGCGTTAAGCCGCTTGTGAAGAAGAAGTATCTCGCGTCGTGTGGCTCCTCTGAGCTTCGCGTCAAGGTTGGACAGGGGCTCGTCAAAAAGGAACACCTTAGGGGTGCGCACTATGGCGCGTCCCATGGCGACTCTTTGCCTCTGACCGCCCGAAAGCTGATTGGGCTTTTTGTTAAGCTGGTCGGTAAGACCCAATATATCCGCCGCCGCCAGAACCTTCTGGTGTATCTCGTTTTTGTTTTCCTTTCGGAGCATAAGCGAAAACGCCATATTCTCATATATGGTCATATGACCGTACAGCGCGTAATTCTGAAACACCATCGCTATGTCCCGATCCTTCGGGGGCATTGCCGTAACATCCTTGCCGTCGATTATGAGCTTCCCGCCGGAAATGTCCTCAAGCCCGGCCACCATGCGAAGCGTGGTGGATTTGCCGCAGCCCGAAGGCCCCACGAGAACTATCAGTTCGCCGTCGTTTACGTCAAGGTTAAAATCGAAAACCGCCTGAACCTTATTGTCGTATATTTTGTCAAGATGTTGTAATTTCAAACTGCTCATCTTATAATCAATTCCTTTCGGCGGAGACTTTCCGCGCGGCCGCGCGGGATACGAGCCAACAAGCTTACGGCCCGATTCGCTCCGGTTGTTTAGAAATTAGAGCCCGTCCGCACAGGAATGGCGCGTGGATTTTCGAGCAGATTTTGCCGAGGACAAGGCAAAATTTCGCAGGCTTGCTGGCGCAAGTCAAGAAATTTTAACGCGGTCATCGGTAAAATCTGCCGAAAAGACGCGTGCCGATTTCTATGCGGAGCGGTTCTTATTGCTGCGCGGATACGTTCTTTGCCTCAAGCTCGTTCTGATAAGCCGAAAGCGTACGGGTTTTATAAAAGGCGATAATTCCCGCCGCTATACAAAGCGCTGCGGAGCCGATAAGATAAACGCATATTCGCGTAAACTGTCCGCTCCCCATAACCGCCTCTTCTTCGCCGCTTAAGGTAACGGTAGCCTTGGTGGCGTCCATAGGAAGGATAAAGATGCGTATTATCTGCCCCAATCCCAGAAGCACAAGAACGAAGGAATAATTCAGCTTATAGCTTTTTACCCCCTCGGATGAGAGAAACGCGATAAGCATAAACAAAAGATTATATACAACGGAGATCCCTATCATATACTGATAATAATAAGAGCCTACGTCGGATTTATAGATACAGACAAAGTAAAGCGCGTTGAGAACTATCGCTAACAGGGTAAGAGAGGACGAAAGCTTGTTTTTGGTGAAACGGAGCCTATCCTTTTTTATAAGAGCGTCGTTTTTGGCGGTCATACTTTCATCTCCTTTCCCGTACCGATAAGACGTTTTTCTTCCTTCATCATAATTATTTTCAGAACCAAATTGATAATAAGCAGCACCGTAATCAGAAGAAGAAGCCCGAATACAAAATACGACACGTCAAACCAGAAGGTGGAATCCGTATAATAGGTTTTCCACAGTTCCGAGTGCGCCTTAAGAGCCTCAAAGTCTATCTGTAAGTACTGCGCTTTATAAGCCGATATTTCGGAAAGCGCCCATACCGACACTCCGATATTGCACACCGCCGAAAGCCCCACCGCGATATAATTGCCTATGTAGTACTTTCTGCGGGAATGGGTGTTTGTCAGGAATAAAATCAGCGTAACGAGAATAAGCCCTATGGATATTTGGGTAAATGTTGAGTTAAAGGGCTGCATTTCGTAATAGATCGACGAGCCCGCCACGGTCGATTCGGTATAATCGTCGGGGTTTCTCATGGTAGAGTACAGGCTGTCGTACAAATCGGTCATTATGCCGAGCGAGTATATAAATACCAGAGCCGCCGCGGCCAACGCGGCAAAGCATACTATTTTCTGAAATGTTAATTGTTTCTTATACATATAAGCCCTCTTCCTTTATGTTATGTTCGTGGGTAATAACATAATAACTCCGTAAAAACGCCCTCTGGCGGGTAATACAATCCCTTTTTAGAACCATTCCTATGTGGACAGGTTCTTAAGCTGCGGGTAAAAAAGAATCGGTATAGATCGGTCTTCAAGGGAGAACGGTTCCCGGCTCGGCCCGACGGAAGACGGACAACAGTAAACGCCAATCTTCCGCCCGGCCGAACCGAGGATAAATCCTCGGTTGAAGCCTTAATATTCGATAAACGTCAAATATAAGTTAAACATTGCTTTTACTCGAAAATTACGGAAATCAGCCGTTCATCTCGTTGTAATAGTTTACAAGTCTCTGCCAAGCGTCCTGCTTGAGAGCAAGATACTGTGCGCCGCTCCATGCGTCGCTTACTGTGGTGATGGTTTCCTCGGCGGAAGATGTGCCCTCGCCGGTGTAGCCGCCGCAGATGATGTTAACGAAGAGGTTCTCGCCGTCCTTGTTCTGGCCGAACTTACCCTTGGCGCCCAGCTCGGTGAAGGTGCCGATCATATCGTTTTCGGTCTTGGTGTTGGGCAGTACGGTGGGAACGGAGGTGTACCACGCGTTTTCGGTAAGCGCCAGCTCGGGGTGCTTGATGGTGCCCAGGCCGATGGCGGTGGAGATATAGCCCGCGCCTTCTCTGCCGGCCTCGGAGGTGCACTGATACTCAAACGCCTGGCTCTTTACAAAGCTGAGAGTGGAGCCCAAATACTTACGGGCATAGTTAGTGTAGTTGCCGCTTGCCTTCTCCCAGAGCTCGTCATAAGTGGCCTGAGCGATCATAGGCATATCGGTGCCGTTGAACTTGAAGGTCATATAGTTGCCGTCGGCGTCGGTCATAATGAACGCGTCGGGGCCGTAAGACATAAGAATCTGTCCCTCGGGGCTGTAAGCGTAGTCGATAAGGGAAAGAGCCGCGTTAAGCTTGTTGGTGTCGTCGCCCACGCCCGCCTTGGAAATTCCCCAGCCGTCCGTCTTAACAGAACGCCAGGATTCGGTAAATCTCATATAAACGCCGTCGTCGCTTGAGCCGTCGAACCAATGGGCAACGGGAACCATAGCCGCCATGTACTTCTCGCCGTCTTCTTTCTGAAGCTTGGTCTCGTTAAGTACGGTCTGGGTCTGGTTATAGTCATAGTGCATAAAGCCCATATCATTTTCCAACATTGTGGAGGAGCTTTCCTTGGAGCTGTCGATGAAGGACTTGGAGATAAGGCCTTCCTGAGCCATAGCGTTCATTCTGTCCATGGCGGCGTAGGCTTCGGGCTCCTGACGCGCGTCATGAAGCTTGTTGTCGGTGCCTACATAAAGGTAATCGGATCTGGACTCAAGGCCGCGAACGCCGAAGAGAGAACCGGCGAAACGGAACATATCAACTCTTCTCTGATTGTTGTCGTCTTCACGGGAGAAAAGACCCTGAATGCTGTCTGTGCCGTTAAGAGTCTGAGGGTTAGCCACTACGCAGCGAAGGAGAGCTACCAGCTCGTCGGCGTCCCAGGCGGCGTTCTGACCAACGAACAGGTTGGAACGGGTGGTTCCGTAATATCCGTTGTAAGCCTCGTCAATGTATGTACGGAGCATATTAACCGCGTCAACACCGCTAATAGCGCCCGCGTCGTTCATCTTGGCGATAATGTTTCCGCCCGTGTCGTAATCCTTTGTAACGGTTTCGGTACCGGAGCCGTCAAGCTTTACCGTTTCAATTTCAACCTTGCCGCTGGTGGGCATATAAGGCTGATATACGGGAGCGGCGGTGGTGTTGCTGGCGTCGGCCGCGAAAGCGCCGTCGCCGTCAAGCAGCTTGGCAACCCAGTCCACTCTCATAAGAGGCATACGCTCTATATCGTTTACACCGTCGAAGTAAGGGGAGAAGTAAATTGCGCCCTTGGTATCGCCGGAGGTGGAGCCGGTAATGGAGAGGCGAACGATGGGATTCTGTTCAAGATAAGCCTTGAAGTTGGGCATACTGTCCAGATATTCCCCGATGTTTACCAGAGCGCCCGCCGTACCGTTTTCGGTAAGCAGAGAGGCCGTGCCGCTGACCATATCCACCTGATCCAACTGAGCCTTCCAGTACTCGAACTCCTTGGTGGAGTTGTTGCCCTGATACTTATCCTCGATGGTGATGTTCAGTCTGTTCTGAACCTCTACCCATGTGGGCTTAAGGTCGCCTGTGTGATAGGTGTTGCCGTCCGCCAGCTGAATGCCTTCGCCGGCTACTTCCGCGTCAAAGCTGAGACCGGTTTCCTTGCTGTTGTAGCCGGTGGCCATGCGCAGAACGGTTCCCGCGTCATACGCCAAAGCGGAAGCGGGGGTGTTGTTTTCCGCGGTGGTGGTATCCTCTCCGCCGGAATTGCCTTCCGCGGCGGTTGTAGTGGCTGCCGCAGGTGTTGTGCCAGATGTTGTGGTTGCGTTTTCATTATTGCCGCTGGGGCCGCACGCGGTAAGAAGCGTGGCGGCCGCCACGGAGACGGCGATCAGTGAAGACGCTATTCTTGTCTTTCTCATTTCTTCCTCCTTTAAGGATAAATGCTTCTGATTTTGATAATACCGTGGGAATCTTTTATGTCTGCGGCCTCCCTGCCGCCGTTTTACGGTATTACCGCTTTTTATATCGACCGCATATGCGATTGACAACGTGTAATTTTTTGCCTGATTCTCTTGTGTTCGCTTATTTTCGCTCTTTTCGCTCTTTTCGCTCTATTTGCTCTCTTTATTTACTGTTTTTGTTCGTTATTTGCTCTTTTTTTGAGCAATACCCGACATTGCCTTTATTCCTTAACGCCGCCTACGTTTACGCCCTTGGCGAAGTACTTCTGAATAAAGGGGTAGATAATCAGAATGGGAACGATGGAGCACACTATAAGCGCGTAGATTACGGAATCCGAAGCGTAAGCCTCGTTCCAGGCGGCCATCTGTTCGGGATCGGTATACTGCTCCAGCTTAAGCCTTATAAACACCTGAAGCGGGTGCTCGTTTGAGTTGGAGATCATTTGTCTCGCCCAGAAATATCCGTTCCAGCGGGAGATTCCGAAGAACAAAGCCACCGTGGCGATTATCGATTTGCTCATAGGTATGTATACGCGCCAAAGCACCTGCATTTCCGTGGCTCCGTCAACTATCGCCGCTTCTTCTATCTCGGAGGGAACCCCCTCGAAGGAGTTTCGGAGCAGTATAATGTTCATGGCCGCCATACCCATGGCGATAACCACAAGCCACTTGTCGTCCATAATGCCCACAGCGTTGAACACGCGCTTCGTGTCCAGATAGTTCAGATACTGGGGCACAAGTCCCGCGCTGAACCACATGGTGAATACCAAAAAGAAGTTAAAGCCCTTGCGGAACAAAAGACGCTTTTTCGAAAGAGCGTATGCTCCGAAAATAGAGGTGAACAAAGCCCAGATCGTTCCGTAAAAGGTTATAAACAGGGTGTTGGTATAAGCGTTCCAGAACATATTGTCGTTAAACATTTTAGAGAACGCGTCAAACTGAATATCCTTGGGGAATAAGATCAGATCGTTGTACTCCACCGCGTGCCTTCCGCTTATGGAAGCGGAAATCGCGTAAAGGAAGGGATACAGGCAGCAGACCGCGAATATTGTAAGCAGCGTATAGCTTATAATCTTAAATATAAGCTCGGAAATTTCCAGTTTTCTTTTCATAATAAACCGCTAACTCCTTTATCCTTTAATACAGCGACACGTCGGACGCCTTGCGCGATATCGTGTTCGCGCCGATTACCAACAGCATTCCTATAACGTTGTTCATCATTTCCGCGGCGGAGGCGAGACCTTTCATCGTTCCCGTGATACCGTACCGGTTGGCGAAGGTGGAAACAACGTCGGCGGTAACGTATGTATTGGGGTTATAGAGAAGCAGAACCTTTTCATAGCCGATATTGAGCAGAGAACCGATTCTGGTTATCAGCATTATTACAATGGTGGACAGTATACAGGGCAAAACCACGTATCTCATCTGAGACATCTTTCCGGCTCCGTCTATCTGCGCCGCCTCATAGCTGGTGGGTGAGATTGCGATTATCGCCGCGAAAAATACGATACTGTCATAGCCCGCGCCCTCCCAGATTCCGCTTATCTGATAAATCGCCCTGAAAAAGTTCGGATCGTTCATAAGACCCGCATAGGCGGTGTCTCCGCTTATTAACCCCAGCTGAACCAGAAGCTGGGAAAGTATGCCCGTGCCGGAGGTTAAAGACCCCTGCTTAACCAGCATCATTACAAGAGAGGTCATAACTACCGTGGACATAAATTTGGGCAGATAGGTCATTACCTGATAAGTGCTGCGGAGAATGTTGGAACGAATTTCGTTGAAAAACAGCGCGATAATGATAGGCATGGGGAAACCGAAGCAAAGTCCGTAGAAGCTGAGCAGAAAAGTGTTTCTAAAAGCCCTCCAGAATTCGGTGGTAAGCGTTCCGGCACCTACCAGCAGCTGCTTAAAATAGGAAAAGCCGGAAAAGAATTGCTCCGCCACAGGCTTTACCTCGTCGGTGACCTTAAAGCAGCCCAACAGCTCGTACATGGGGAAGTAGCGCCACAAGAGGAAAACCAAAAGCATTGGCACAAGCATTAGGTAAAGCCGCCAGTCTTTCAGCACCGTCTTAAGAACGTTCAGCCAGTGATGCTTTTCAACATCGTCGCGTACAACCTGTTCCGGATTCTCGATGTAAGTTCCGCTTTCTTCATCGAAAATCAGATAATCGGTAGCGTTCAGTTGCATCTTTAAATCCTCCTGAAATAATATTTTCATATTTTATCGCTTAAATTCAACATCAGCCGCGTTTTTTAACTCTTAAATCTTAGATCGTAAGTCTTCACTGACCGTAAAAATCCTCTGCCTCTTTTTTTCTTCTCGCCTTGTCCATACGAATAAGATAGCTTTTCTGATCCTCGAAAAGTCCGTCCGCTTTGCGGGAAATAAGCACTATCACCACCGAAAACAAAAGCGAAAGCGTATCCGTGGCGAAAAACATTATAATCGAATCCGCCGCGCCCCCGCACAGCGTCGCCACAAGCCATCTTCCGATCTGTGCTCCCATATAGGCGGCAAATACAAATAACAGGGTAAAATAAAATTTATCCTTTATTTTGTTTTTTCCCGGATATTTAAACAAGAAAAGAGCCAAAAGCGCGAAACAGTTTCCCAATACGTAAATCAGCGTCTGTTTTCCGGTGGCTCCCGAGGCGAGAGAAAACGCCATTCCGCTGAGAACCGCGTTTATCGCCGCGAACCCGCCCCAGCGCATCATAACTATACACATCATAGCTATTGTGGGAGAAACCGCGTAAAGCTCACCCGGAAACCATTTTGTGGCGGCGAAGGCCGTTATCGCCTCAAACACCGCGGTGACCAACGCTAACATCGTAAGGTCGATGGCTCTGTACTGATTAAAGGAAATATTTTTCATAAACAAAAAACCTTTAACACATTCGGATATATTTACAAAAACATCAATTGATAAAAAATTATCAAATAATTTTTTACAATGTCATATTTTTTTGTGTGTTATTTACAAAACGCTTTTTACTAATTGTAACCTAAAAGACCTCGAATGTATACGTCAAATACGCGACTGTTTATAGACAAATCGGATATATATTTTTTTCGCTTCTATCCGCTTTATAGGTCGCTTTTTTAATATTTAAACAAAAGTGCTAAAATCTGATAAAATTTTTTGTTGTTATTTAATGAAAATTCGGATTTGATGTTGAAAAACTCGCAAATAAAATATATAATCGGATATGTAATAAAACCGAAAAAAATATATATTATCTGGTCATCTTGCCAAAGGAAAGGAAAAGCCGATGGAAAATATTCACGTTTCCCCCGGGGACAAACTGTCGGAGGTGCTGAAATATGCTTCCGAAAACACGCGAATAGTGCTTGAAAAAGGCGTTTACAGGGAAAAACTCGAAATACGCGTTTCCGATGTGGAAATTGTTGGCGCGGGAAAAGACGCTACCGTTATAATATACGATGACTACGCCAAAAAAACCGACGAAAAAGGAAAGGAATACAACACCTTCCGCACATATACCGCCGCCGTACTGGCCGACAACGTCACTTTCAAGGAGCTGACGGTGGAAAACGACGCCCGTTTGCCCGAAATAAAAGGACAGGAGGTGGCTCTCACCGTCTGCGGAGATAATTTCAAGGCCGTAAACTGCGGCTTTGTGTCCACCCAGGACACGGTTTTCTGCGGGCCCCTCCCTCCCGATCTTATAGAAAGATACGAGGGCTTTCTAAAGGACGAGCTGCGCCGCGGCGGCGCAATGAAACAGGTGTTTGAAAACTGTTTTATCGCGGGAACGGTGGATTTCATCTTCGGCTGCGGCGACGTCTTGTTTGACCGTTGCGAAATAAAGTCGATTCACGACGAAAGAGGGCACGGATACGCCGCCGCCCCCGCCCACTCTCTGTCTCAGGAAACGGGATTCGTATTCAACGGCTGCCGCTTTACCCACGGGGACGGGGTAAAGGATAAATCAATATACTTGGCTCGCCCTTGGCGGGATTACGGAAAAGCGAGCTTTATCGGCTGCGAATACGGAAGCCATATTGCCCCCGAGGGCTTCGACAAGTGGAACGACACCGAGAGGGACAAAACCGCCCGTTTTTCCGAATACGGAACCGACCCTTCCATAAGGGCGGAACGGGTAAAATGGAGCCCTTCTCTTTCGGAGGAAGACAAAGACCGCCTGCTCAAAAATTTTAAAAAATAAACCGTCTTTTAATTTTGATACACAGTATAGCACATTGCTTATATTTTTACAACAGCAGTTAATAACTTTTGTTAATTTTTAATAAATTTATTTTTTGTGTTAGGGCAATATACCGTTTATGTAATTTTGAAAGAGGTAAAATGAACAACATAGTTTATATCGGCAAAAACCTGATCACCTTTTCCATGCACCGCCATTCTCACGAAAGCTGGGAGCTGGTTTACTGTACGGGAGGGAGCGGACAGTTCGCCTTCGACGATTCCACTATGAAATACAATTCGGGTGATATCGTGATAATTCCCCCGGGAGCTTCCCATATGAACAACAGCGACGAGGGCTTTACCAATATACATATCAATATTAAAGACGCAACCTTCCCCTTCCGAAACCCAATAGTCGTTTCCGACGACAGCGACAACCACATTCTGACGGCCTTCAACGACGCTTTTTACTATTTTAACAGCAAGATACACAATCATCAGCTGATAATCGAAGCCTTCGGAAATCTTATAGTAAACTACGTCATCGCCTTTCAGAGCACCAAGCCCCTAGGAGACGTGGTTGGAGCCATTAAGAGCAATATTATGCAAAACTGCACCGACTGCGATTACGAGCTGGACAAGTACTTACAAACCATACCCTTCAGCTACGATTATCTGAGAAAGCTTTTCAAAAGCGAGGTGGGAATGACTCCCCACAATTATCTGGTCAGCCTTCGTATGCAGATGGCGGAAAAGCTTCTTTGCTCCGTGGGGGATATAGAGCAGAATGTGTCGCAGATCGCATACGTCTGCGGATTCGCGGAGCCGCTTTATTTTTCGAGGGTTTTTAAGAAAAATTTCGGTTGTTCCCCGAAGCACTACGCGGAAAAAATGAAGGAAAAGGAAAAAACGGTACCGAAAAATTTTTCGGATTCCGAAAAGGAGTGAATCGGCATGGTGGAAATAAAAAGAAATCACGACTCCGAAGACTTTGTGTTTGAAGCAAAAACAAACGGAGAGCTTTTGGCGGAGCTTCACGGCGAAATTGTCGAGGGAGTTTTTCACATATTGAAATACAGCGGGGACAAATATCTTTTTGACGGAGTCTGCCGCGCGGCGCTGAATAACGCGGATCACGAGGGGGCAAGCTCGGCGGTTATAGAGGACAGCGTACCGGAGTGGCTGCTTATGCTTTTCGGGTACAAAAGAAATATCCCATCTATCGGGGAATTTTTTGAAAGCGAAGGATGTAATGGCTGTAAGGGATGTAACGGCTAAAAGAAAGCGTAAAACGAAATTTTTTTCGCTTCCTTTTTGGGATACAAAAAGGAAGTAGGGTTTCCAAAGAGACAAAGTCCGCTTGGTCGCTGCCCGTAGGCAGCGAAACTCCCCATGCTTAGCGGCGCTCGGAAATGGGTGAATTTCAAAACGCCCCGGCGGGGCGTTTTGGAAGAGTGGAAGCCATGCAATAGCAATATCATTAACTTAAGCTATAAAGCCTCTATTTATGCGGGTTTATAAGAATTTTCTAATACTAATCTTTGGTCAACATTTTTTGTCTATAATCTGACTAAAGATTAGTATAAAAATTATTGAGAAAAAAGATGTGGTTTTACACGAATTTCAACCAAATATTACCCTTAAAAATTTTTTCTTGAAGTTTTCCAAAGTGAGTAAACCTAAATTTTTGGATTAATACCGTCATTTTTTAAGTTAATGACATTGCGGCAAGAGAGCGCTTCCCCTGTTTTAGGTAAGCACACGCTTTCCTTCGGGGTTAACCCCGAACGGTAAAGATTTTTGTACAGATTTTAAGGGAACATCGTAAAAAAACGGTGTTCCCTTTTTTTAAAAACTCTTTTTAATCAAAAATATAATGATGTTATTTTTCCACCAAATAAAAATCTCCCGCCTCAATAAATCCCAAGTTTCCGTCATAAGCCGCTTTTCTTACGGTACCACCTTTTCCGTTCCTGAATTCCCTGAAAACAATGAATTTTTCTCCGTAAGGTATTACCGTAAGAATATTATCGCTTTTTGGTGATTCCAAAAGCCTGAGCGCCTTTGACGTTTGAGCTGTTTCTCCCTCCGAATAGGGAAAAACGGTGTTTTCGTTTACCCAGCCGTACACGTTGGAGCCGTCTCCGATAAGGTGTATGGGGTGCGCGGTTCCTTCGGCAATATTGGTCACCTGAGCCGCTCCTGCGGTGCGTATGTTTCCCGTGGGGGTTTCGGATTCCGCTCCCGAATAATGACGGCCGCCGCTGAACAGTACCATATCTCCTATATTCGGCTCGTATTCCTCTTTAGTATCGCCCCACTGTCCGTTTGCCGCTATAATTGCGGGATAGTCCACATAGCATATGTCGCAGTCGACCTTTTCTCCGCTTCCGAAAATGCGTTCCGCTCCCCATTGCCACATTTTTTGTCCGAACTTATAACCGGAGGGTTTGTTGGGGTCATCCGTCCAGTGGGCAAGCCACAGATCGTATTTATCCAGAATTTTATCTTTATTAAGATTGTTTTCCAGTATCGACGGATTGGAGTAAAGACCGCCGCGGTAGTTCGCTTTGTTTATCGCGTCCAGAAAAGCGAGGGCGATGTTTGTGAGCTTGGCTCTGGATAAGCTTAACACTCGTTGGTCCTCTATATCGTAAAAAACGGGATAGGTAAGTCGATAAGGTTTTATAAGATTTATTACGTATTCCGCTTCTTTTTTTGCTTCCGACGGTGTTTTCGCCGTACAGTAACAATATACTCCCACATTAAGCCCCGCCGAGATAGCGTTTTTTATGTGCGACTCAAACATATCGTCTGTTTTCTGACGGTAACCTGTTCTTATTATGGCGAAGCTTACGCCGCCTTCTCTTATTTTTTCGAAATCAAGCTTTTTGTTTGCATAGGATATATCGATTCCGTATCTTTGAATATTCATATATAATATTCCTTTCTTGTTATTTTTCACTTTTTTAACACTTTGTATTCACTTAATGAAAATAAATATAAAATTATTTTACACCTTTTCATCACAAAATTTGGGATGTATAAAAAATAATAGCTTCATTATGTTTTTTACCGACTTTTCACATAATAAACTACTTGTACAAAATCACAATTTCACATATCAATATATGAGCAAATCAGGTAAAAAATACCAAAAAAATAAAAGACACGGCATATATTTTTTAATGCCGCGTCGGAAAATCCCGTTAAATAATTGTACTCCCTTTTTAAATATGGGATTAGTGTTTTAAGCGCAATCCCTTTTTAAGCTGTGTATATTACATCAGTTTAAAAAGGGATTGGTATAAAAAGAATGTTTTATACTAATCTTTGGTCAGATTATAGACAAAAAATGTTGACCAAAGATTAGGGAACCACTGATTAAATCGGATGCGCGCATCTTGCTTGCATATTTTCCGTCAGATTGCACAACTTCTCCT
>CATLBH010000016.1 GCA_949878745.1 uncultured Ruminiclostridium sp.
GGGCGAAGGTTTTTATCGAAGGCCTATTCCTTTATGTGATGTTTTATTTAATGCACGGGCCGTGCAGGGCCGCTCCCGCGGGGGGCTTAAGGTGACACCAAAGGGGGGGAGATGGTGAACAGGCTACGCAGTGTTTACTTTTGGTATAATGAGCGCTTGTTTTTATCCAAAGTATACGGGTTCGGCGTAGCCTGTCCACCACTCTCCCCCCCTTAGGTTTCACCTTAAGAATCCCTTCCTTACCCCCCTCTGGGCGTTTTATTGTCAATATGGGTTTCTCTCTCATTTAATGCGGTGCCGATGAGTGCTATTATTGTTTGTTTTGTTTTGCTCTTAGGCTGTTTCCTTTATATAACCGCTCACATAAAAGCTTTTTCGCCCGCTTAAGCCGATGTCCCATCGGTTGTTGCCGATGATTGCGCACCCGTGAAAAACTTTGTTTGTGTCTTGCAAGTCATACTCCGCGCCCCATTCGTCAAAACTGCTCCTACACCGATAATTGCCCAACAGCGGGGGACGCAGCCCAAATTTTCCTGACGGAAAATTTGACGCCGCTTCGCTTCGCTCAGCGTCGGCTCACTCCGCTCCCGCTCCGTTCGCGGCTGCGCCGCCGCCAATCCCACCCCCCAACCCCATAATTTCCCCCCGCCCTTCCTCTCCCCCCTTAAAAATCAGCCTACCCCTTAAAACCTATCTTTCATATACATTACGCCCTATAAAGTCAAAACCCCCGATTTTCATCGGGGGTTTTGAGTAGGAGAGCATAAACTATTTACTCTAAAGAGCAAAAGTCTATGTGCGAGTTAGTTAGCTCCCTTTAGAGGGAGAAAACCAAAACCTATTATGACTTGCTGGCAACATTAGCATCAACGGCAGTCTTTACAGGAACAGACACCTCTTTATTAGCAGCATCACGAGTAACATTCTTATATGTACCAGAAACTCCAACAGGTGTTATAGCACCACCGGTTGTTGCAGTCAATTGGAAGAAATCTTTGCCG
Source organism: uncultured Ruminiclostridium sp. (assembly GCA_949878745.1). Lineage (GTDB taxonomy): Bacteria > Bacillota > Clostridia > Oscillospirales > Ruminococcaceae > Ruminiclostridium_E. The sequence continues at coordinate 1,002 of CATLBH010000016.1, forward strand.
TCATTTGGCTGGCCATGCTGAGCATCGGTAGTATGAGCAATCGTACCGGTTTTGATTTCATCAGTGCTGTTTACATAAACAACTCCGGTAACCGCGCCATTAGATACACTAATTAAAAATGCACATTTAGCGGGAAGTGTGTTTGAAAGAGTATTTGTTAATTCATTGGCAACTTTAGTTGCAGTATCGTCAGTGGCAGCTGTAAAGTCACCCGACTCGTTGACACTTCCAACCGATACTTTAAACCCAACAGAATTTTTGCTTCCCGTAATACAGTTATGGGTAACAGGTGTCGTAATAGCGGCGTTGGACAACGCGTTATTTGCGTTATTCGAAATTGTTTGTGCAGCGTCTTGAAGTGTGGTATATGCTGCCTGTGAGGTATAGTTACCTACCAACGGCACCAACACAGCAGTAAGTATCGCAATAATCGCAATTACTACGATCAGCTCAACAAGAGTAAAGCCCTTTTTCTCTCTGAGCTTTCTGAGTTTGTTTAACATTTTTCATTTCCTCCTGAAAAATAAATTTTTTACTAAAACCGCTTTTGCGGTGAATAGCCGATGACACACGGAAAATAAAACGCAAAAAACCGCTAAACCGAACAAATGTTCAGTTTAACGGTTCTGTATTTTTATGTAAAAAAGGACGCAGTTATGCTGTCTGTCTGTCTGTCTGTCTGTCTGTCTGTCTGTCTGTCTGTCTGTCTAAAATCGTAACGCAGATTCAGCATTTTGTCAAGTCCCTTTCGTAAATTTCGGCGTTTCGACGGAAATTTTCTACTTCATATCCGTTTCTGTCACTACTGTAATTATAGCAGATTAAATGTAAATTGTCAACCGATTTTTATAAAATTGGAATATTTGTACAAATAACGGTGTTGCATTTGGAGCAGTTTTTCAACCGAAAAAATGAACTCCCGCCGAAAGTGATCTCGGCGGGAATAGGGAGGATTATTATAATGAAACTTTCGGATTTTATTTATTAAATTATCATATTATCACGTTTTCACGCAACCTCGTCAAAAAGATCGCCTATCTCGCCCGCTTCGTCCTTAATCCCAACATCAAAGCGTTCGTCGCTCTTAGCCTTGGTAACGGTAACCGTTTCCCCGCCCGCAACATAGGAATCGCCGCATTCGGGACAAATGGCGTGCTTTATCCTTACGCTTTGATAAACCACTTCTTTTCCTTCACGGTCGGCCTTGGCCTGATTGCGGTTCACATGCTCGTACTCGTGGCCTCTTACCGCCGCTTCCGCCGTTCCGGAAGCGATTTTCGAGGCCGATTTAAAGGAAACCCCCGGGTCGTCGGATTCGTCCTGGTACCGGCGGTTCTTACAGGTTTCACACTCGCCGTCCTCTTTCCCTTCCGCCCTCATTTTTGAAAGACGTTTTTCAAGGTTTTCTATGCGCTTGTCAATATCCTTAAGCTTTTCGTCGGGGATATTTGAAAAGCGCTCCGCCTGCTGCTTATTATACCGTTCCTTTTGGCTTTCAAGGCGCTTTATGACATTTTCTATATCGCTTTGAGAGCTTTTTTCATTAACTCCGAAAAGATTTCCCGACGCGCCTAAACCGTTTATTGCCGCCATAAAAACACCCCTTTTCTGTTTATTAGTCTGTTTAGGTTAATTATAGCATTGAACGGGCGATTTGTCAAGATTTTTCCGAATTTTTGCCGATTGCCGCTCGGCTTTTTTGCAAGAACCGAAAGCTGCTTTCGGAAAATAGCGTTTTCGTTTATTTCCCCATTGACTTTTTAAGCCTTCGCAGAATGCACTCAAACTTAATAAAAATAACCAGATAAATAACGAACAAAACCGCGAACATCGCGCTTAACAGTCGGGGGATCAACTCTCCGCTTTCCCCGCGTGTAAAAACATCTTCACTATCTGAGGCATAATGGTACAAAAGAAAATGCAGACCCAAACGTTAGAAGCGGGCGAAGCCGCCGCTTCGGGATAAAAAGAAAAGCTTACGTTAAAAACCCGCCAAATCTCGTTTTTAAAACGGATTTGGCGGGTTTTATATCGTAAGTTTATTTTTAACTCCGAAGCCCCGCTTCGCGGCTTCTTACGTTTGTTTTTACGCGACAAATTATCGGATTGTTTTTTGCTCTTAAATAGTGGCAGTGGGGCTTTGCCCCACACCCCACTTCCTTTTCGGTGTCCGAAAAGGAAGCGAAAAGGACATTATGCGGCTTCGCCAATTTTTATTTTTTTTATTTATTTAAGTATTCGTCTATAGCCTTAGCCGCCTGTTTACCCGCGCCCATAGCCAAAATAACCGTAGCCGCTCCGGTAACCGCGTCTCCTCCCGCATAAACGCCCTCTCTCGTAGTCTGCATAGTTTCCTCATTAACCACAAGACAGCCTCTGCGATTGGTTTCCAATCCCTCTGTGGTACTTCTGATAAGAGGATTGGGAGACGTACCTATCGCCATAATTACGGTATCAACTTCCAGCTCGAAGTTACTGCCTTCTTTTACCACAGGTCTCCTTCTTCCGCTTTCGTCCGGCTCTCCAAGCTCCATTTCAACACATTCCACGGTCTTTACTCTTCCGTTTTCGTCGCCCTTGATCTTAACGGGATTGTTAAGATTGCGGAAAATAATTCCTTCCTCCATGGCGTGGTGGATTTCTTCCTTACGGGCGGGCATTTCCTCAAGGCCGCGCCTGTAAACGATGTAAACGTTGTCCGCGCCCAGTCTCTTGGCGCATCTCGCCGCGTCCATGGCCACGTTTCCGCCGCCTACCACCGCTACGGACTTGCTCTTAATAATAGGCGTGTCATATTCGTCCAGATAGGCTTTCATAAGGTTGGTACGGGTCAGGTACTCGTTGGCGGAATAAACGCCGATAAGATCCTCTCCCTCTATTCCCATAAAAGAGGGGAGCCCCGCGCCGGAACCGATAAATACCGCCTTGTATCCCATCTCAAAAAGCTCGTCCACGGAAAGGGTCTTTCCGATAATCATATTCGTCTGTATCTCAACGCCCATATCCTCAAGGTTCTTTACTTCCTTATGCACTATTTCCTTGGGAAGTCTGAACTCGGGGATACCGTAAACCAATACGCCGCCCGCGGTGTGGAAGGCCTCGAATATCGTCACTTCATATCCCAGCTTCGCCAGGTCGCCCGCGCAGGTCAGCCCCGAAGGGCCCGCGCCTATTACCGCGACTTTTTTACCGTTTGAAGCGGGCTTATCTGCTTTCGCTTCGCTGTTCTTCATATGCCAGTCGGCGCAGAAGCGTTCCAGCCTTCCGATTGCCACAGGCTCGCCCTTGATTCCTCTTACGCACTTTCCTTCGCACTGGCTTTCCTGGGGGCAAACGCGGCCGCATACCGCGGGAAGTCCGTTGGTGGAGGTGATTATCTTATACGCTTCCTCAAACTCGCCCGCCGCAACCTTTGCCACAAATTCGGGTATGCGTACGTTAACGGGACAGCCGTTTACACAGGGCTTGTTTTTACAGTTAAGGCAGCGTGTGGCTTCTTCCTTGGCCATTTCCTCGGTATAGCCCTCGGCGACCTCAAGAAAATTCTTGTTTCTTACGTCGGGAGCCTGTTCGGGCATGGGAACCTTTTTCAAACTCATATTAGCCATTTTTATCAGTCCTTTCCAATCCAATATCCAATTTTAATCAGACGCCCTTATAAAGACGGCAGTGCGCCTTGTCGTGTGCCTCCGCCTCTCTGTAAGTGGAATTTCTCTTCATCAGCTCGTCAAAATTAACCAAATGTCCGTCAAAGTCGGGTCCATCCACGCAGGCGAACTTTATCTCTCCCCCCACGTTAACGCGGCAGCCGCCGCACATTCCCGATCCGTCTATCATAATGGGGTTAAGGGACACCATGGTCTTTATTCCGTAAGGCTCGGTGGTCTTGCACACGAATTTCATCATGGGTATGGGGCCAATGGCCAAAACCATATCGTATTCATTGCCCGCGTCGATAAGCTTTTTAAGCTTTTCGGTAACCAAACCCTTTTCACCGTAGCTTCCGTCGTCGGTGGTGAGGTAGAAGTTGGTGCTTACCGCCTTGAACTCCTCCTCGAGAATAACAATGTCCTTGCTCCTGAATCCCGCGATAACGTCAACCTCCGCTCCGCTGTTGAAAAGAGATTTCGCGGAAGGGTAAGCGATGGCGCAGCCCACACCGCCGCCGATAACACAAACCTTTTTATAGCCTTCAAGCTCGGTAGCTTTGCCTAACGGTCCCGCAAAATCCTTAAGACAGTCGCCTTCCTTTAAGGTGGAAAGAAGCTGTGTGGTGGCTCCCACTATCTGGAAAATAATTGTGACGGTGCCCTTTTCCCTGTCGTAATCCGCAACGGTAAGAGGAATCCTCTCGCCGTACTCGTCAACTCTCAGGATAATGAACTGCCCCGCCAGCGCCTTCTTTGCCACATAAGGCGCATCAATATCCATCAGAACAACGTTTTCGTTAAGCTGACGCCTTTTTAAAATCTTATACATTTCGTATATTTCTTCCTTTCTTTTAATTTATATAAATTATTTTAGGAACAATTTGGAAATCAACAAGGCAAAAAGGCGTTGTTAAATTTCTAACAAGTATTATAGCAGATTAAAGAAAATAAATCAAGGCATTTAGCCTTGATTTTCAGAGAAATTTGTGGGAAAAATGTTTTTTAGTGGGCTATTTTCACAAAATACCCGCCGCCTGAAATCCCAGAATGCCCAGTGCGCACATTACGCTTCCCGCGAGATTGAGTCCCGTGGGACGGGCGCTTTTTCTGAGAAGATCCAGCACAAGTATGACTATAAGTATCATAGGCTGAATAAAGGCATAATTGGTAAGGCTTTCGGCGGCAACGGCGTTTTCCCCCAGAAGTCCCAAAGCGTTGGGAAGCTTACACAAAACAACAATAAGAACGCCCTTTTTGCCCTCGGGGCTGCCCGCCGCGATGGATAAAGGCTTGGCCTTCGGTATAAGTATCAACGCCAAAAGGATCAAGGCGAAAAACAGCATAAGAGTGGAGGATATATACCCCTCGCCCGCCTTTACCACAAAGCCATATCCGAATTTGGCGGCAATATATATTATAAGAGGTATGACTATTCTGGAATAGCTTACCTTTTGTCTCCCCGATTTGGCGATAAGCACAAGACCGCCCACCGTTATGACAATGCATAATATTTTCAACAGACTTACGCTCTGGCTCTGCATTATTATATCCGTGAAATAGGAAAGGAAAAGCGAAATACCCAGCCACGCCTTAAGCTCAAAGGCGGACATCTGTTCGAGTATTTTGGCGCTCATATAAAACTCAAAATACTTGCTTGCCGCCATTAGAAGGATAAAGACAAAGGTAAGGGGGGAAAGAGTAAAGGTCATATCGGTGAAAGGCAGCAGAACCGCAAGAAACGGCACCGTGCCCGCCGCCATAAGAAAGGTAAGCTGAGAGCCGTTGAATTTTGCTTTGCTGACGGCGTATTTGTCGTTCAGGGAGCAGATTGTGTAGAGGGCTACCACTATTAACATTGTTAGCATATTATCACGCTGCTTTCTTATTCATTTAAGGGGCTGTAAAATAACTAAAAACTTTGGAGTTACCCAAACATACGATAATAGCACTCATCGGCACAACATATTATTCGAGAAAAAGGCCGATTGACAACAAAACGCCCAGAGGGGGGTAAGGAAGGGATTCTTAAGGTGAAACCTAAGGGGGGGAGAGTGGGGGACAGGCTTCGCCGACTAAGTAGTTTTACGATAAAAACGTAAGCTTTTTAATTAAAACCAACACTGCGAAGCCTGTTCACCATCTCCCCCCTTTGGTGTCACCTTAAGCCCCCCGCGGGAGCGGTCCTGCACGGCCCGTGCATTAAATAAAGCATTACATAAAGAAACCGACTTTCGATAAAAACCTTTCTCCTCCTGCGACAAGCAGTTTTAAAGTTAGCCCCACCCTACAGGTAAGGACTTATTTTACAGCACCTCAAAGAAATGTTATAATTAAAATAATCAATCGATTTCAATCTTAAACACAATAGGATAATCCCCGTTAACATAATCCGTTTTAACGTACAGCCCGTCGGCGCGTCTTTCCCATACGGGCTTCTTATCCGCGCCCAACACCGTCACATCATTGACTATTCCGCAGAAATTGTCTCTTTGGGAAGCGTCTCTCGAGTCTAAGGCCGTTACAAGATATTCCCCGTTATCACTGTGTTTCAGCACCGTTGCGTACAAGTAGCCGTTGGCGGTGGTAAAGCGGATATCCTGTGATGTGAAGTTTTTCTTTATGCCGTCGGTAAACTGCCCTTCGGGAATTTCCGTGGGGCCTTCTCCCGACCTTCTCCAAAGGTTTGAGCCGTATATCGCTTCTCCGTTTATCTTAAGCCATTTTCCGATATCCAAGAGAATGTTTTTGTCCTCGTCGGGAATACTTCCGTCTGCTCTCGGGCCAATATTTAAGAGCAGGCAACCGTTTTTGCTGACAATATCCGCCAGATCGCACACCAAATCCTCGGCGCGGCGATAGAAGTTGTTTTCGGTGTGACACCAGGAATTGAGGGCAACCGCCGTGTCCGTCTGCCAGAAAAAGGGCTTTCTGTCCGCAAATTGTCCTCTTTCCACGTCGGGAACCGCCGTTCCGAACATATAGCTGTCGTGCTTATAGTTGATAACCGCTTCCGTGCCCCATTCATGGGCGCGGTTGTAGTAATAGGCGGCGAATTTTTTAATATAGGGCTTGAAGGCATGGTGCTGTATCCACCAGTCAAAATAAACGATCTTAGGACGGTAATTATCCACAATCTCACAGGTTCTGACAAGCCAGTCCTGTAAATATTCCTCGGTGGGCTTGGGTTCGCTGTAAATATCGTGAAGCTCCGCCGAAGGCATGGAGGGCCAGTACAGATCGCCGCGGCTCAAGGGCTCCTTTATATCGCTGTCAAAGTCCTTTCCGCCGCCCATAAAGAACCAATGCTCCGCTCGGTGGGAGGAAGCTCCCAATTCTATTCCCAGTTCGTTGCAGGAGGTTTTAAGCTCGCCCAGAATGTCGCGCTTCGGCCCTTTCTCGAAGGCGTTCCATTGGGATACTTCGCTTTTGTACATCTGAAATCCATCGTGGTGTTCCGCTACCGGTACCACATATTTTGCTCCCGAAGCCGAAAAAAGCTCCGCCCACTCTTTCGGGTCAAAGCGCTCCGCCTTGAACATTGGAATAAAGTCCTTATAGCCGAATTCGGTATGCTTTCCGTAGGTTTCGATATGGTGCTTATACTCATTGCTGTCCTTTATGTACATATTTCTGGGATACCATTCATTGGCAAAAGCGGGTACGCTGAACACTCCCCAGTGAATAAAAATACCGAATTTAGCCGCCTTATACCAATCGGGAACCTTATAGGCGGACAAAGAGTGCCAGTTATCGCTGTAAGGACCTTTTTGGATAACGTCGTCGATTTTTTTTAAATATTTTTCAAGATCGTACATAATCATATCTCCTTGTGGGATTTTTCTTAATTATATACTTTTAATTCATATAATATAAGAGCATTAAGCGACTTTTTAATCGGAAGTATGTCGCATTTTCATAATTTTCTTGTTTTATTTTTTCGAAATCTCCCCGGCGAAACGTTAAAGTACTTTTTAAAGGCGGCGTTAAAGTACTCCTGAGAGGAATAGCCCAATCTTTCCGAGATATCCGAAAGCGTAAGGGAGGTGTCGGAAAGCATAAGCTGGGCGGCGGACATTCTCGCTTTATTTTTCTTTTCGCTGAAGCTGCTGCCGTAATATTTTTCGATCAACCGCTGGGTCTGTCTCGATCCGAGTCCCAAGCGCTTTGACAGATCCTCCAATGTGGCGCTTCGGTATTCGTAGAGAAAATATTCCTCTATAATTATACTTGTCCTTTCCGAAGCGCAGCCGAATATTTCCCCCATGGGTTCGGAGGCGCTGATATAATTTCTCGCTATTCCCACGATTATTTCCGAAATCAAAAAACCCGCCATGCTTCGGTAACCCTCATAGCGATTGTCAAGCTCCGAAAACAGCCTTTGAAACAGCGGGAGAAGTCCCTGTCCGTCTTGCCCTATCCAGAACCTTTCGGAAAGAAATTTCAAAACAATATCGTCGTATTTTTCGGTTTCACCGGGCTCCGCCCGAAGGTAAATACACCATTCCTTCATGGGAGCGGCGGGGTCGGTAAACTGCGCGTGCTCCGTAAGTGGGCCGGTTACAAAAAGCGTATCGGGCTTCACGGGATAATCGGCGCCTTCGGCGTTAACGTCGCCGTAGCCTTCCGAAATCAAGTGTATTTCATAACAGTTTATGCCGTGGCTGTGCAAGGGAATGTCACGCTTTATCTCGGAACAGATAAGGTTCACGGCGTGAAATTTACAGCCGCCCGCGCTGAACTGTATATCTATATTATTGTAAAAAACCACTTTTCCCGCCCTTTCTTATAAGTATATTTTTCGGAAACGGAAAACGTTCCGAATCCTTACACGTTTATTTGCTCCCAATCAAAGAAAAAACGAAGCTTTTTGAAAAAATACTTTTCGGGTTGAAGCCCGTCAGCCGTCTGTTTCCAAGTCTGACAAAAAACCGCCGCCGTTCCAACGAAGAACGGGCTTATATCCGAGCTTCATATACCAATGCGCCAGATGTGTATAGTGAATCCAGGAGAGATCGAAGCCGTCCCGACGAAGCGTCTCGGTGGCAAGCCGCACCATTTCCGATCCTATGCCTTGCCTGCGATATTCTGGCACCGTTCCCACACAACCCGGCCCGCCGATACGAAGCCCCCGAAATCGACCCAAGTCGCCGAGACAGCAAAAAGCGGCGACCGTTTCGCCGTCAAAGACGCAATAAAACCGATCGCCTTCCCTGAAATACTGCGCCCAATCCTCGTCCACCCGACGAACCGCGCTTAAAAGCGGCGGCAATTCTCCTTGATACTCTCCGAAGGATATCCCCTTGGGGCAGTCGGACGGCGTTATATTCGGCAAAGCTCCGCGCAAATCCATTGCCAATTCCGTAAAAATCCAATCCTTGGGTAAAGAACGAATACTTTTCTGTTGAAAAAAGTCTTTGTGCATACTGTTGAACAGTTCTTTATAGTTCATCGGGCTTCTCCTTCAGCGTTACCAACAAATCATTTTGCTCGCGCGGCAATCTCATTCGCGATTTCTTCCACGCTCAGCGTACCGTCTATCACATAATCGGACGAGGGCAAAATATCCTTTTGCATTTGGACAAAGGCTATTCGAGCGTATTTTAAATATACCTCCATATCACCGCGTATCTCGTCCGCGGAGGCATTACTCATATCTCTTAGAATATGCCTCGCTAAAGCTATATCAAGCGGAGTGTCAATAAAAAAGGCTTTATCGATATACGGCTTGATTGTATTGTGACAATAAGCAAAAGGATAGTCAAGTATCAAGTAATCACACGTTCCCTCGGCTTTGATCTTTAAGATATCATCTTCCAGAGGAGTTAAATCCCAGACATGATAATTCGCTCCGTCAAGTACCCATTGAAAATAGTTGTCCACTTCGCCTTCAAAAGTGTAATTGTCAAAATGAAGAGATTGTGAATTCCGAAGCTTTTTCTTTAATTCATTGACAACAGTTGTTTTTCCGCCGGCGGTTACCGCCGCAACAGAAATTACTTCCATACTTAAAACGCTCCTTCACGCTTCCTCGCCTTTTCTATCATCGCAATATCCTCAATATCTTTTTCCCTGCCCAGTTTCTTTTTCATTTTTATAAGTCCGTCCACGCTCACAACGGGAACGCCGCCGATTATTTCCGTTTTATCCTCAATCCAGTTTTCAAAAATTTCTATATTTTCGGAATATGTAATTTTCCGGTTCCCGTCCCCGCAGCGTGAAACCGCATAACCCTGCCGCTCCAGCTTATCCGCCAAATTTGTATCACATCCTAAATCAATATCGCGCGTATAAGGCCGAAATCCATGTAAAACCATAGCACCGCCGGCAACTACCCAATATTCCTTTTCCGAAAAGGGGAGTTCCCGAAGCCGACGGAGCAAAGAAATCTTATCAAGCATACCCACACTTCCTATCGTTAAGCAGATTATCGCCTTTTAAAAACAACGATCTCCGCGTCGGCGCCTTGCTCGCCGTATTCACATACCAAGAGAAAACTCCTGTCGGCCGCCAATCCGTAACACCTGTCGCTTTCTTTTTTATATATCTGATTTCCCAGATATATCTTGCTGTCGTCAAGAAGCTTGACCCTTTGCCCGCTCGGCAACATATATTCAAGATTGATATATCCTCCGCTGAGGGCGTTAAGGCTTGTAACCTTTTCCATATCCTCAATACCGAGGGCGTTAAACTCGTTGATAAGGGTGTCTTTAAGCTCACAGGCGCCGTGACATTCCTCACAGCTTTTTTGCCCCAAGCTTTCACAGCAAAGCGCGACAATACAATTTTCCGATATCGCGCCGCAGCCTTTACAGCCGCTGTTCATTCCTCCGCATTCCTCGCAGTCGCAGCCGCATACTGTTTTAGCCATATTATTCTCCTTTGTTTCATATTCCGAAAACCGCCTTTCACTGCCGATAAAGCAAACTACGGTCACATCGGTTTCAGATTTTTATTGAGCCTATCCACCATCCAAAGAAACCGCTTTTCTTTTCCCGCGTCTGTTTTTGCGTCAAAATACGCTCGGGTATAGGTTTTCCTTACCGATAACGACATTGACTCAAAATTTGTGCGGGCGGGTTCGTATCCCTCCAGCAGAGAGGATAAAAAAGAAATTTGTTCGTCTGTGACAGTGGGAGACTTAGGCGCGTCCCATTGACCGTTTTGTTTGGCTTCATCTATTTTCTTCCTGCCAAAGTCGGTCATAAGACCCCGTTCTTCAAGTTCTTTTGCCAGCGCTTTATTTTTCTCCGACCACTTGCTCTTCTCTCTGCGCTTTGAGAAGTATTTTTTATAAGTTTTATCGTCAATACTTTGCATTTGTCCGTCAATCCAGCCGAAACAAAGCGCTTCTTCAAGAGCCTCACCCGCTTTAACGGTTTTCGGGCCGCCCGTCTTTCCGAACAAAAGCCAAACGCCTTCATCGGATAAACAATTATCGGAAAGCCATTTCCGAAAATCCTCTCTGTTGGCAAATTTCATTGTTTCACTCATTATCCGTCCTCATATTACTTAATCTTACTTAATATTACTTTATCGCTTGATGTCGTAATTCATATTCATCAGATTGCGAATACTTTGAACGTCGTCGGTAATGTTTCCGTCCCCGTGAATGGTGTGCTTAATAACACTGGAGGCAACCGCGAAGTTTATCATATCCATTGATTTGAAGCCGTTCATCATAGCGTATATCAGTCCGCTGGCAAAAGCGTCGCCGCCTCCCACGCGGTCGAGAACGTTAAAAGTAAAAAGACGGCTTTCAAAGGTATGTCCGTCGTACCACATAAAGGCTTTAAGACTGTTCTCGCTGCCGCTGTGGGCATAACGCACATGGCGGGCTATACATTTAAGGTTGGAATATCTTTCGATAAAGACGCGGAAGATTTCGTCCTGCTGCTCATAGCTTGGCTGAAGAGGTATTCCGTCCTTCACGTCCCCCGCCGAAGGGTCGTCTTGGTCTTTCCACAGGTGATAAGGCTCGATACCCAAAAGCACGTCCACGTAGGGGAGACATTCGGTGCAGAAATCCCTCGCTTCCTCCCAGCTCCAGAGCTGACTTCTGAAATTTCCGTCAAAGCTTATGATTATATTTTTTTCTTTGGCTATTTTAAGGCAATCCATGGTAAGCTTACGGCAGTTCAAGCCCAAAGCCGGAGTTATACCACTCAGGTGAAGCCAGTCATATCCCTCCAGCAAAGCGTTCAGGTCAACCTTGTTAAAATCGTATTCGGTTATCGCGCTGTGTTTTCTGTCGTAGGTGACCTTGCTGGGTCTTATTCCGTAGCCCGTTTCAAGATAATATGTACCCACACGGTGAGTGGGGGTTTCCTCAGGGGAGGTTAGTATTACGGGGGTGCAGTGTACGTCGTTGGCGCGAAGCCAGCGCACCGCGCTTTTTCCGAGGCTGTTGTTGGGTACGGCGGTAAAAAAGGTACTGTCTACCCCAAGGTTGGCCAAGGCCAGAGCGATATTGGCCTCACTCCCGCCGTAGCTTGCCTCAAAAGAAGAAGTAACGCGTATCTTTTCGTAATTCGGAGGGGTAAGGCGAAGCATAATTTCACCGACGGTGATAAATTTTTTTCCGTCCTCGTTTTTGGGAAACAGGGGGTTGTAGTGTTCCATATAAGCCTCCTTTTAAAATAATTGTTTACTTTCTGCTTTGCCATATTCCATGACCAGCGCGTTGACGTCGTCTCCCTCCAAGGGGCGGCTGAACAAAAACCCCTGTATGCAGTCGCAGGATCTGCTCTTGAGATAATCAAGCTGCTCGCTGTACTCTACGCCCTCGGCGATAACCGTCATACCCAAGGTATGGGCGAGCCTGATAATGGTGTCCACAATGCTTTTTCCGCTGACGTCCTCGCCGATAACGTCCACAAAGGATTTGTCTATTTTCAGAGTGTCAATGGGAAGCGTTCTCAAATAGCTGAGCGACGAATACCCGGTTCCGAAATCGTCGATGGACGTCTTTATATTCATCCGCTTAAGCTGAGTCAGCATTCCCGCCGTCTCCTCAACGGAATTCAAAAGCAGCGTTTCCGTAACCTCAAGCTCAAGCTGACCGCTGTTGGCTCCGCTGTCCAAAAGCGCCTTGCTCACGGATTTGACGAAATCCTTTTCCCTAAACTGTTTTGAGGAAACATTGACCGACATTATCACGTCCGAGCCAAAAAGCTCCGTAATTTCCGCCAGCTTTTTACAAGCGGTTTCAAGTATCCACTGCCCCAATATCGTGATAAAATTGGTTTCCTCCGCTATGGGTATAAAAGAAACGGGGCTTATATTTCCCAGATAGGGAGAATTCCAGCGGATAAGCGCCTCAAATCCCCTCAGCTTTTTATTGGGAAAAAACTGCGGCTGATACACAAGATAAAACTCGTTGTTTTCAAGCGCGCTTCGCATATTCGTGGCTATTCGGCTGTGAAAATCTATTTCTATCTGCATATTGCGGTCAAAAAGAACATAACGGTTCTTGCCTTCGTTTTTCGCCCTGTTTAAAGCGATATCGGCGCTTTTAAGAAGCTTGGAGCAGGTGTCGCCGTCCTTGGGATAGGAGGCGGTTCCAAAGCTGGCGTTAACATATATCCCGAGTCCCCCGTCCACCTGAAAACACGCGGCAAAAGCCCGGTATATTTCGTCCACATAGGTCTTACATTCCTCGTCCGTATAGTGCGTGGTGCTTATTATAACAAATTCGTCGCCGCCGAGCCTTCCGCAAACGTCGTTGTTATCCGCCGCCAGCAGAATCCGCCTTGATACCTCGGAGAGCACCTTGTCCCCGACATCATGCCCCTTGCTTTCGTTTATGGATTTAAAATCGTCAAGTCCCACAAAAATAACCGAGAACGGAGTTTTGCGGGCTATGAGGTCAACTATCTCTTCCTTTATCTTTAAACGGTTGGCAAGCGAGGTCAGCTGATCGTAAAAAGCCAGATGATACAGCTCTTTTTCGTTTTTGTCAATTATTATCGAGCTTTCCTCCGCCTTTTTGCTTGCCGCCTTAGCCTTCCTCATCAATTCGTTGCGCTCGGAGTTTTCCCTCAGAAGCGGTTTAAGACGGCTGTTGATTCTGTATAGTATTATGTACACCAAAGACACCACGGATATCACCGTTAAGGAAAAAATCAGCCCATAGGCGGTTTGTATATTTCCAATACCTCCTCCGGCCGCCACCTTGGCGGCATAATGTCCGACTCTCGCAACATTCACCGCCAATGACAGCACAAACCCGGCGGTAAGTGTGCTTACCGTCATTATTACCGACCCCAGCGCCACTAAAAATTCCATTACCATGCAAAAGAGCGTACCGTTCTCTCTCCCCGCCAAATACTCCCAAAACGTAAGTCCCATAAGCGCCAGCGCCAAAACCGTGTTAAGCACACCGAGTATTTTTCCTCTTTTTTCCGGCGAAGGCTTTTTCCACAGAGAAATAATGTTTTTCAAAAGGATCACTCACATTTCTTTTTATTTTTTGATTTCGGCGGGGTCGGTATATAATGCTTTATTATAGAATAGCATTTTTTTACAATTTTGTCAAGTAAAATATGTATAATTATGTAACTGTTTATAACACAAACTTTGGCAGATTATACAAACGAGTTGCATAAAAAAACGCCTTGCGGCGGAAAAGATGGCAAAGCGTTATTTTGCAAAAAGATTATCTTGTTACTAAAATAAGTATTTCAATAAAATAAATTTCAAAAAATTTTACGCATATCCTCCGGAATGGGCATTTTAAATCTCATTTTCTCTTTTGTTATGGGGTGAAAAAATTCTATTCTGCCGCAGTGCAGCGCCTGACGTGAAATAAGTCCGGTATCTCCCCCGTACAGCTCGTCGCCCAACAACGGAAAACCGATAGAAGCCATATGCACCCGTATCTGATGAGTGCGTCCCGTTTCAAGCTCAATCTCCAGTAGCTTGTTTTCTCCATTCGCCATGACGGTTTTAAAATGGGTGACCGCCGGCTTGCCGTACGGTGTGACTATTCTTTTTATGATGCCTTCTTTTTCCCTTTCTATGGGCAAATCCACCGTACCCGAAAAAGGAACGTTTCCCTTTACGGCGGCATAGTAGAGCTTTTTCGGCCTGTGGGAGCAGATGATAGCGGAGGCCAGCTTGTTGAGTGCCGCAAGACACAGACCCGACGTGTTTTTATCCAGCCTTGTGGCCACCCGAAATCGGGTATTTGGAAAAAGCGCGGCAAAATGATTCGCCAGAGTGTCCCGATAATGACCGATACTCTGATGAGTCGGCACATAAGGCGGCTTGTACAGCACCGCAACGTCTTCGTCGGAATAGATCAGCTTTATTTCGGGATTGGCGTTGGGTTCAATATCGGAAACCTCGTCGGGGAAAAACGTTTCCAGTAAATCATCGGAACGAAGTACCCTCACGGTATATGCCGCTTCGCCGTTTACCGTAAGCCCCCCTTTTTTCAAATCCTTTATAATGTCGGCGGAGTATCCCATATGCCTAAGAAAGACTTTTGCTTCTTTACCTTCAAAGTCCTCGCCGATTATATATGAAAATTTTCTCATCACGGTTTTAGAAGCTCTTTCTGTTCCGAGGATTGCGGTTCCATATATACGGGAAATTCAAACCAAAACGTGCTTCCTTTTCCTTCCACGCTGTCACAGCCGAAATTAAAGCCGTGTACCGTAAATATTTCCTTTACAATCGAAAGTCCGAGCCCGGTGCCTTTGACCACGCGCTTGTAATTTTCCGAGCGGTCAACCTTGTAGTATCTTTCCCATATATAAGGTATCTGTTCCTTGGGAATACCGGGTCCGTGATCCGAAACGCTGAATCGCGACATACCGTTTTCGCCCCGATTCAGCTTTACGGCTACAAGCTTATCTTCGCCGATGTAATTTATGGCGTTGTTAACCAGGTTGTAAACCACCTGTTCTATTTTTTGCTGATCCGCCATTATTTCAATGCCGTCCTCCACGTCGGGAGTGACCGTATAATCCCTTGTGCCGTCCATAAGCGAGAAACGGCTGATGATATCCTTCAGAAGCTGAGAAAAGTCAAATACGGTGAGGTTTATCTCGGCAACGCCGCTTTCCAGTTTTGACAAATTCAGTATATCGTTGACCAGCAGCGTCAGCCTGTCGGTTTCGTCTATGATTACCTTTAAATGTTTCAGTCTTTTTTCCGGATTGTCTCCCGAAAGATCCCTTATCATTTCCGCGTACGCCTTTATCATGGTGAGCGGGGTTTTGAGGTCGTGAGAAACGTTGGCCATAAGATCGTTGCGAAGCGTTTCCGTCTTGGATATCTCGGCGGAAGCGGCGTTGAGGTTTTCGGTCAGCGTTTTGATTTCGTCGTACTCACCGTGTCTTATAGTCATATTGAATTCGCCTTTGATAAGACTTTTGGCGTTTTTTGAAATTTTAACCAGGGGATTGGCTATATGCGAAGAAATAACTATCGATATAATACACGCAAAAAGCAGAATAATGTTTGCGCATATATATGAAACCGAGTTTACTATGCTCAGTGTGGTTCCTATAGGCTCGGTGTAGCTGAAAATAAAGATATATGCGGGAATATAAACCATATTCCCCAATTCCTGCTTTACGCATTTGGCTAAAATAATACCCTCGGAATTATGCAGCTCCACGGTGCTGATTATTGTGCCGTCGTCCTTATTGAGAAGGCTGTATTTTATTTCGTCGCTTACGCTTTGGGTAAGTATTTCACCGTCCCCCGATTTCAGCATCATTATATTGCGCATTGTTCCGGGAAGGTTTATGATAATATCAAACTGATGAGTAATAGCCATATCCCGAACCACCGATTTAAGGTACTCCACGTCGTTATTGTCATACTGGTTCCAGGTTTCCGAAGTAACCAGCCTTTCTATGGCAGCGGCGGCGTTAATACACTCGCTTTTCTTGTATTTGCCGTAAAAAATCGGGGTAAGAACTCCGCGGGAAACAAACAGTACGCCCATTGTCACTAAAGTGAACAATACGAAAATTATCCATAATCTGAAGCGAATGCTGCTGAAATATTCCTTCATTGTTTATTTTTCCTTTCGGAGGCTTAACGGGTTCTGAAAAAATTGTCTGAAAACAACGCTTTGAATCAATCGTTATCCGTCTCGAACTTATACCCCATTCCGCGGAGAGTAACTATAAATTTTCTGTATGGACCCAGATTGTTTCTCAGCATTTTTATATGGGTGTCGATAGTGCGGTCGTCGCCGAAGAAGTCATAGCCCCATACCTCTTCCAGCAGCTTGTTTCTCGAGAGCGCTATATTTTTGTTTCTCACAAGGTAAAACAATAAATCGTATTCTTTGGGAGTAAGATTGGCTTTGATTCCGTCAATTTTTACATCGCGGGAGGTGAAATTTATCTCAAGACCCTCGAACACCGCCGTATCCGCCACCGAATCCGCGCCCTTGTTGCGCTTTATAATGGCGTTTATTCTCGCCAGCACCTCCTTCGGCGAAAACGGCTTTACAACATAATCGTCGGCGCCTATTTCAAAACCGAACAGCTTGTCATACTCTTCGCCCCTCGCGGACAGCATAAGCACCGGGGTCTGCTTGAACTTTCGTATTTCCTTGCAAGCGGAAAACCCGTTCAGTCTGGGCATCATAATATCCAGAATAATTATATCGAAATCCTCCTGCTTGGATAACTCCACCGCCTGCATTCCGTCAACAGCCTCTACCACCTCGTGACCCTCGTATTCCGCATATTCCCTTAAAACCTCGCGTATCTTCTGTTCGTCGTCGGCAATCAAAATTTTATACATTTTTTTATTCCTTTCTCTTGCTTTGGGTTCAATCTTTGATTTATACTAATCTTTGGTCAGATTATAGACAAAAAAATGTTGACCAAAGATTAGTATTACAGCTTAAATAAATGTATGACTGTTAAAAAAAATCGTCCAGTAAAGCTTTCGCCTCACTGAACGGCATTGCACAAAATGTGCGAAATCAAATGAGATTATAATGAAAATGTTGGGAGAGGAAATTATGATTAATTTTTCATTAACCACTGTCAGGATTTCTCCTGACAGTCAAAATTATATACCACCAATATGATAATTATGTGACAGCCATTTTAAAAAGGACAGAAAACTGCCGCGAAAAACAACACATTATCGTATTTCCTCTGTATATTCCCAAAAAAGATTTTTTGGGGAGCAGTCATCAGTCCGAATCCGCGTGCTCTTCGGTTTCCATACGGAGTATTTCCCGAATGTAACTGCGATAAATACCGCTTTCGCTGTCGCCGTAGCATACGTTGGAGCTGTTAAGCATGGCGCCCCTGTTCTTTTTCGCCACGGGAACGGAAAACACGGTCTGCATACTCTTTTTTGTATCAACGCATTCAAACATGCCGCCGTAATTGTACCTGATCACCTTTTTGGAGAGCTCGCGGTAAGCGCGGGAGGACATAAGCGTGCTTTCATCCGTTTTGTCTTCGGAAATCAGCGATGTTTTAATCTTTACAAGAAATGAACCGGCAGCCGACGCATCAACGGTATATTCGGCCGACAGCGTAACGGAGCTTCTGACGGGAGAAACGGCGATATGAGCGCGAAGCAGATGGAAAAAAGCCAACAAAAGCGTTCCGCCGTCTTTTGAAATGTAATAATCCTTTTCGGGAGCGGAAACATTGACTTTTCGCTTTATTTCCTTGAAATCTTCTCCTATATAGGAAAAAACGGTAGCAAACATAAGCGTAAGATTGGAAAATTCCTTATTCTCCGCGGGTTTTTTGTAGCAGGAATCGATAAAAAACCTCGTTTCGTTGAACATGGTAGTTATAACCCGCTCCTGCTCCCTAATCAACTCGTTAAGCCCGGCCAAACGGTCGGATTCTTCCCTGTCCGCGGTAAGCTCGGAAGCCGCCTCAAATATACTTTGGTTAAGTGAAGCGAGTTTTTCTATTCTGCTTTTGCCCTTATTCATTATATTATTGGAAAAGTCGGAAATTATGGAATTGTCCATAAGGCTGTAAATATCATATGCGTCTTTTATGACGCATACATATGCACAAATCGTGCGCACGGTTTTATGAACGGGCGTTATGCTGAGTACCGCTCTGACGCCGTCGTCCGACACAGATACGGTCGTCTCGGAGATCAGCTGACTGTCGCTTTTGACTTTTCTAAGATCAAAATTATCGAAAAACTCATGATAATTGCTCCATACAAGATTCATCCCGTCATCATAAAGCGCACTTTTACCGCCCGTGGACTCAAGGTAGTTCTCCATCATTCTCTGTGCTCCGCCGGTCATGGATTTTGTCATTGCTTATTCCTCCATATTATTTAATTTACTTTTAAGCTTTGTCTTTTTGCCGTTTTTATCTATAATGTAGGTATTGTCAAGCTGCGCGGAAAGGTTCCTCCGAAATCCCGCACGGTATTCGTCCCTTAAAGTCTGCTGCTCCGTTTTTTCTTCATCTGTCAGGCCTTCCGTTCTTGATTTGGCCGCAAGGAAATTTATTCTGTCAATCTTCGCTTTTTCCATTCAACACCTCCGCAATCTGCAACCGATAAACCAACTTATGTTTTTGGTCACTTATATAATACACCAATTTAGAATATATTTCAAGCTATTTTTTTAAATTTCAATATATTTCGTGTTTTTTTCACACATATACATAAAATTCGACATAAAAAACTTTTCTGTTTACTTCGATCAGATGGTTTTATCTGATTTTTATGTTATAAACAGCACAAAAGTAATTTGCTTAGATTACAAAATAAAGCTCTTTTCGTTAAATCGAACAAAACCGCTCAATCAACTAATTTGAGCGGTTTTGATTTTTCTGTTTAATAAATCCAAAAAATAAGTTTATATAGCATAATTTTTGTAGTATGACATATAGCTTCAATAGGTAAATTTATAACGGAACGAAGATCATCGTTTGTTCGAGTTATCTCTTTATGCCGAATTATAGGAGGATTTAGAACCTGTCCACATAGGAATTGGCACGCGTCTTTTCGCCAGATTTTGCCGATGACTGCGTTTCGCCATTTGCTTTGCTGTCGGCGCGTCCTTGCGCCGACTTTGGGCAAATGACCGAACACCTCGTGTGTTAAAATTTCTTGACTTGCGACAGCAAGCCGGCGAAATTTTGCCTTGTCCTCGACAAAATCTGCTCGAAAATCCACGCACCATTCCTATGTGGACAGGTTCTTATTCCGTCCTGCATAATTCAACTTCTGACGGATGGCACACCGCTCAGCCAACTGCTTCTGACAGTCGTAACAATTGTACCTATCCTGTTGGAATTGTCATTTTCGTTCATACATAAAAAGTTTTCATTTGTAAAAATATTTTAAATGGCTTTACCCTTTCGCTTAAAATTGACTCAACCGTTTTTGTATGGACGATATGGCATATAGACTATTTAATACTAATCCCTCTTAAAACTGTTGGATTAGTGCTTTGGGTGCAATCCCTTTTTAAACTGTGTGTATTTCGTCAGTTTAAAAAAAGATTGGTATAATATGCAATACTGTAGGGGGTGTTTTCGGATATTTGCATTACTTGCTGATGAAAATATCCCCTCGGTTTGTCAATAAATGCGACGTCCCCTTTAATTAAATATCCTAAACGTATTACCGAAGCTTCAAAGGACTTAGCCGGTATATCAAAAAAGCTGCAATCCAACCCTTTTGGGGCTGATTGCAGCTTTTATATTGCGGAGCGCTTCGCTCATTTTTATTCCGCTATTCGTTAAACCGAATTACTTTCTTTTCTTGGAAACTACAACAGCGCCGGCAGCGATTATAGCAAGACCTGCAACTACCGCAACACCCTCTACACCGGTATCGGCGTTGCCCTTATCGGAAGAAGGAGCATTGGTAACGGTATTGCCTGCGGGAGCGGCAGTGGTCTCGGCAGGAGCAGCATCTGTTGCAGTGGTCTCGGCGGGAGCCGCGTCGCTTGCGTACTCGGCAAGAATGGAGCCCTTACCGCCGCCGATGGTAAGAATAATCATATCGGGTGCTGCGGCTTCGGCAGCGTCGGGATACTTGGCAATATACTGAGCCCACTCGGAAGCAACGTCGGTAACGGCGGTGAATGTCATGGTGGTTCCGTCAACCGCTACGCCTTCGGGAAGGGAAACGTTAGCGCCGGTCCATGTCTCGAACGCGCCGCCGTCCCACTTGAAGTTGTTGGCTTCAACAGCCGCGTCTCCGCCCCAGTTGGTATGGATCATAGCGTAGCCGGTAGCGCCGTCGGCGGTTTCGTAAGAGATTGTGAGACTGTCAATCTTCTGGATATGACCGAGCTGAACCTGAGTATAGAATCCGCCGCCGGAAGTGTCAAGGTTAAGGTTGGCGGCAGAGTTTTTGTAGGTGTACTCTGTCTTGAAATCTGCTGCGCTTGCGGCAACAGCCATTGCGCTTACAGCCATAACGGAAGCAACGGCGCCCGCAAGGATCTTTTTAATGTTCATTGTGAATTCCTCCATATTTTTTGTTATATCTTGGGATATTACCCTAAAGAAAATTATATCTCAAAGGCATAGGGATTGCAACAGTTAATAGTTACAATCTTTATTGATATTTTTGGTTGAAACTGTTTAAAAATACTGTGCAGTTTTTGTTAAATTTACTTAAAAATATATTTTTCCTTTTTTTAACCTAAAATTCAACAAAAATTTCTTTTAAACGGGCATCACCTTATTGGTTTTGTCGGCGTGAGCATTGTCTATGCCGTTTTCCCTGTCTCTGCGCTTTTCAAAGAACTTTTCGGCCACCTGTCCGAACATCGCGTAGCTGAGAACGTCCTCGTCCTGTTCGGCCCACTTCGCGGCTTCGGCCTTAAGCTTATTAAGCTCGGGAGCAATGAGGTCGGCGGGGCGGCAGTCAATGGGCGGCTCGTCCCCGATGATCTTCTTTCTGAAGGCGGGGTCGATATCCACGGGAGTTTTTCCGTATTCGCCGCGCACAAGGCCCTTGAATTCCTTGGTAACGGTCTTGTAGCGCTCGCCGGTTATAACGTTGAACACCGCCTGAGTGCCCACTATCTGGCTGGTGGGGGTAACGAGAGGCGGATAGCCCGCGTCCTCTCTTACTCTCGGAACTTCCTTAAGCACCTCGTCGAGCTTCTCGGATTTTCCCGCCTGTTTAAGCTGAGAAACAAGGTTGGAAAGCATTCCGCCGGGAACCTGATACAAAAGCGTGTTGGCGTCAACGCCCATTACCTTGGGGTCAAGCTGTCCGCTCTTAAGGTACTTCTGACGGAGAGTCTGGAAGTAATCGCGAACCTCGTTGAGAGCGTGAAGGTCAAGTCCCGTGTCGAACTCGGTGCCCTGTAAAGCGGCCACCATGGATTCGGTGGAGGGGTGGCTTGTGCCCATGGCCAAGGGCGAAATAGCGGTATCTATAACGTCCGCGCCCGCTTCGATGCCCTTAAGGAGCGACATGGAGGCCAGACCGGAGGTGTAGTGAGAGTGAAGCTGAATGGGAATCTTTACCGCCGCTTTCAGCGCCTTTACCAGCTCATAGGTGGTATAAGGCTTAAGCAGACCCGCCATGTCCTTGATACAGATACTGTCGGCTCCTTCGTCCTCCAGCTGCTTGGCGAACTCCACGAATTTTTCGTTTGTGTGAACGGGGCTGAGAGTGTAGCTGATACAGCCCTGGAAATGAGCGCCCTCTTTCTTTGCCGCTTTTATGGAGGTTTTCATATTGCGTATATCGTTAAGCGCGTCAAAAATACGGATAATGTCTATACCGTTATAAACGCACTTCTGTACGAAATATTCCAGAACGTCGTCCGCGTAATGGCGGTAACCCAACATATTCTGTCCTCTGAAAAGCATCTGGAGCTTTGAATTGGGCATTTCGCGGCGAAGTATCCTGAGTCTGTCCCAAGGGTCTTCGTCCAGGAAGCGCAGACAGCTGTCAAAGGTTGCGCCGCCCCAGCATTCCACCGAGCGATAGCCGATCTTGTCCATTGTTCCCAGAATCGGACGCATTTCGTCCATGGTCATACGGGTGGCAATAAGAGACTGGTGGGCGTCACGGAGAACGGTTTCGGTAATGCCCACTCTTTTTACATTAGCCATATGTGATCAAATCCTTTCTGAAATTTAAAAAGGTTAATTCAGGGTGGCGATAACGGAGCCGGTGGAAACGCTGTCGCCCTTGTTGACGTTTATGGAGGCTATGGTTCCGTCTCTGTCCGCCACAACGTCGTTTTCCATTTTCATGGCTTCGAGAACGGCGATAACGGTTCCGTTCTTAACGGGATCACCCACCTTCGCCTTTACGTCGACGATCGTTCCGGGCATAGGCGCGGTGATCTTTACGCTTCCGGCAGCCAAAGAGGATTTGGGAGCGGCGGGCTTGGACGCTGCCTTAGGTGCAGCGGGAGCGGCGGCAGCGGGCATTGCTCCATCGCCGTCCGCTTCTTCTACCGCAACGTCGTATAGGGTGCCGTTTACTGTAATGTTATATCTTTTCATGAGATTTTTTCCTTTCTCCGATAAAATACAAATTATTTTTTAATATACAAAGTTGATATGCTTGCGCGCGGGGGAAGCTACTCTTTTACCAGAAAGTATTTCCAGGGCGGCGTTTATTTCCTTCCAAATGTCTTCCGGTTCAATGATCCTGTCCACAACGCCTTTTTCCATTGCGTTAAGCGCACCTGCTTCCTCCTGGGCGTATTTTTCAGCGGCGGCTTCCAGTTCTTCTTTGGTATTAAGCTTATCCGAATACAGGAAAACGGCTGCCGCCTTGGGAGTAGTGGGAGCGATCACGGCCTGTTCCAAGGCGAGTGTGACGTCCGCGTTTGCCCCGCAGAATACCGTAAATGCGCCGCCTAATGCGTTGCCGGTTATAAGGGCTATTTTTTGCGTGGTGGAGGAGGCGTATACCTGGGTCAGCTTGGCCGCGTCGCGTACGCTTCCCGAAAGCTCGGTCTCCTTATCCGCGGCAAAGCCCTCGCTGTCCACAACGGTTATAACGGGAATGGAAAAAGCGTCGCAAATTCCCACAAAGCGAGCAATCTTGACTGTATCTGCGGCGGTAAGCTTTCCTTCCGTCTTATCCGTGGCCACAAAGCCAACGGTTTTCCAGTTGACGCTTCCCAAAGCGGTATAGGCCGAAGCGCCGAAGTCCTCGAAAAGCTCGATAAGGCTGTCCTTGTCTGCTATGGCCTTCACCATGGCTCCGCCCTTTAACGAAGCGTCGGGCGCGTCGGTGGGGAGAGCGAAATAATCGTTGCCCGCTACCTCCAGATTGTTCTGAGGCAGAATAGAAACGAGAGCCTTAGCCTTCTTTACCGCTTCGTCCATATTTTTTGCGGTCATACAGGAAACGCCCGCCTTTGCCGCGTTGGCGGCCGCCGACGATCCTCCCGTGATGAATGGGGGATTGAGAAACAGCTCCGCTTTTTCGGTCATGATAACAAAATCGGCCATACAAGCCAGCGAAGCGCTTATGCCGCCGCATACGCCGCCGATCAGAGCGATCTGGGGCGCAACGCCCGATATGGAGGCACAGGCATTGGCAATATCGCCATAAGCCGCCAGCAGATCCTGTCCCTCGGAGATATCCCCGCCCTTTGAATCGTAAACGGCTATAACGGGAGCACCGTTTTTCACCGCTAAAGAGTAAAGCTTGACAATCTTGCCCGCCGCCGCCTTGCACACGGCTCCGCTTTTTACCGAAACGTCCTGGACAAAAGCGTAAGCGGGACAGCCGTCGATCTGACCGTAGCCCGTTACCACGCTTCCTCCCGTATACGGCGACAATTCGGTAAAGCTGTCCTCGTCAAACATGGAGATAAGAGTATTTCTTGCTTCGCTTGAAGCGTTTTCCAGCTTTAGCTCCGCCAAAGTCTTATTTGTATCCACTTTGTATGTTCCTCCGTTCTTGTTCCTTGTGAAATCCGTATAAGCGGCCGTGTAAAGCCGTTTATGCGGATCTTTTATCCGGCGCGGCCTTATAAGACCAACCCGAAAAAATTTCCAATTTATATTATACTATATTGTTTGGTCAATTGCAAGGGGGGAATGCGAAAATTTTTAACTTTCCTCGGGTTTTCGAAGGAGTTTTACGGAAAAGCGTGTATACCTTATATAATATAATCGTTTTAGCCGTAACCCTGTTTCATACTAATCCCTTTTAAAACTGTGAAATTAGGGCTTGTTTGATAATTGAGGAAATGACGGATTTTTGACCCCAAATGGTTAGCTTCAAGAAAAAAACGCAGTCAAACCGTCGTTTGACGAGGCTTTTTGACGCAGAAGATGACCGTTTGATGGCGAAAAGACGACGTTTCCGATTTTTCAAACAAGCCATAGTGCTTTTGGCGCAATCCCTTTTTACTCTGTGGTAATTACGTCAGTTTAAAAAGGGATTGGTATTAGGCGGAAAAGGTCCGTAAAAGACTTTACCGTTCGAGGCTGTCCCCCGAACGGTAAAGATTTTTATCTCAGCGCTTCTATTGGTCTGAGCCTGGCCGCCTTCAATGCGGGATATACCCCGAAAAGCGCTCCCATCAGAACCGAAAATCCGAAAGCCGCAATCACGCTTTCCAGAGGGAGCACAAACTCCACCCCCAGCACAAGACAGCCCCCGAGACAAGCGCCCAGCCCCGCCGCGATTCCTATCAGGCTTCCGAACGCCGTAAGCAGAACGCTTTCCAGAAGAAATTCTATCATTATGTCCGCGTTTCCTGCTCCGATGGATTTTTTTATTCCTATTTCCCTCGTTCTTTCCCCCACGCTGACCAGCATGGCGGTCATAACTGTTATTCCCGACACCACAAGGCTTATTCCCGCGATCAGAGAAAGCACCGTTGTGATAATACTCAGAATATCCGTAAGCTGTCCCTTCTGGCTCTGAAAGTTGTTTATCACCAGACCGTCGGAGCTGTCCTTAAGACTGTTCACCTCTGCCGTAAGGGTTTTTGCCAGCCCTTCGTCCGCCGCGTCTTTTTCAAGGAGAAGCGCTATTTTGTCAAAGCTGGTTTTGCCCACTATATCCTGCATTGTGCTGTAAGGGAGATATACGAAATCGGGTATTATTCCCGACATAACGCTCTGAAGCCCCGTTATGCCGGATTTGGCTATTCCCACCACAAGAAATTCCCGATAGCTTCCCCCTAAAAGAATATTTATCTTCTTGCCGACTATATTGCTTCTCCCATAGCTTTCTTCCGCCAGCACCTCATCTATTACGCAAACCGGGGCGTGATTTTCCACGTCCTTATCGTCTATAAGCCTTCCGTGCACCGCTTCTATGGAAATTATGTCCTTTGCGTCCTGATCCACCCCCCAGGCGTAACAGTTTAGAAACTTCCCCAGAATTTTGGCCTTGCTCATTGCTCCCATAAGGGGCATGGCCTTATTTACTCCCTTTAGCTCTCCGAACGCGGTCACGTCGTCGTCGGTCAGGTTTATTCCGCTGCCTGTCCCCGCAGCCTCCACCATCGCGGAATTTATCCCCATGGTCAGCATGGTTGAGTTTATCTCCCGAGTACCCACCGAACCTATGCCCGATATCACCACCACCGCGAAAACGCCCACCGCCACGCTACACAAGGTGAGAAGTGAGCGGCTTTTTCCTCTTTTTATGCTGCGAAAAGCCGAGATCGCTTTGCTTCCTGTCATTTTACGCTTCCTTTCGTTTTTCTATACGACCACTTTTCCGTCGGATATTCTTATCTGTCTGTCCGCCGTCAAGGCCGCTTTTTCGTCATGGGTAATAAGTACCACTGTTTTCCCTATACGGTTCAGCCCGTGAAGCATTTCCATTACGTCGGTTCCCGAACGGCTGTCCAGGTTGCCACATGGCTCGTCTGCCAGTATAAGGGGAGCGTCGGCGGCGAAGGCGCGGGCGATCGCCACCCTTTGCTGCTGTCCGCCCGAAAGCTCCGAGGGGAGGTGATTCGCTCTTTTTTCCAGCCCCACCGCTTCAAGAGCCTCCGTCACTATCCTTTTTCTGGAGGAAGCCTCCGTTTTTCGGTATATTAGGGGCAACTCCACGTTCTCCGCAGCGGTAAGGGACGGAATAAGATTAAAGCCCTGAAAAACAAAGCTTATTTTTCGGCTTCTTATACGGCTTAGTTCACCGGAGCCGAGAAGCGAAATATCAGCCCCGTCGAGAGTGTATTTTCCCTCGGTGGGGATATCGAGACAACCCATAATGTTCATAAGAGTGGTTTTTCCTGAACCCGAAGCCCCCACTATGGCGATAAACTCTCCGTCCCTTATTTCCAGCGAAACTCCGTCCAGCGCCTTTACCTTGATCCCGCCGTCGGTGGAATAGATCTTAGTCAGATTTTCCGTTACTATCATCCTCTTCCTCCTTTCTCTCGTCAAAATAAACACATGGGGAGGAAATTACGTCGGTTATCCTTCCATATTCGTCCAGACAGCAGTATCCGTCCTTTTGATGCTTGCAGTTTTCGCTGCACAATATCAGATTCATTTCTTTCGCCTTCCTTTCTCATTTCAAAAATATTCTGTACTTGAAATTCGGGTTTATACCAAAATTATCTTACCCGAACAAAAAATTTCCGACTTAAAAAGATCGGCGCCTTTTTAATCCGAATTAGGGAACCGCTGATTAAATCGGTGTGTGCATATTGCGCGGCAGATTTTTCGTCAGATTATACAAATTTGACGCAGGCGGGCTAGCGCCCGTCAAGGAGAAGTTGTGCAATCTGACGGAAAATATGCAAGCAAGATGTGCGCATCCGATTTAATCAGTGGTTCCTTAGTATAACGCGGGAGCATTTTGGCAAAATATTAAGGCAATATCGAAAAAGAAAGGAAAATAGAAATATGACAAAAGGCAGGAAAATTTTTTCCATACTTAAAACCGTTTTAATATCCGCTCTTATTTTTTCGGCGGCGTATATAGCCTTCGCGGTGCCGGAGGCTGCGGAAACGTTTATGCCCGTTGTGGGAACCATAGGGCTTGAAGCTTGCGAGTATAAGCCTTATGTTACCGCCAAGGGGGCCATCGTTAAAAAAGGGGAGCAATTCTGCGCGGTGGTAGCGGTGAACGAAGCTGATATTTCCCTGGTGGAGACGGGGCAAAGCGTTATACTGTCCGGCGCCGCCTTCCCCGACGGAAGCTATTCGGGAACGGTGAACAGCATTTCAGATACGGCCTACACCTCGGCGCTAAGCTCGGTATCGGCACCCGAAACGGTGGTTGACGTGGTCGTATTTATAGATGAGGGAGACACCTCTAAACTTCGGACGGGATATTCGGTAACGGCTCAGTTAAAAACAGGAGAAGAGCGAACGCTCAATATGCTGCCTTATTCGGCGATATGCCAGGACGACAGGGGAGAATACGTGTACGTTTTAAAAAACAATACGGCGGTAAGACGGGACATCGTCACGGGAATGGAGCTGTCGGATAAAACGGAGATAATTTCGGGAGTTACGGCGGAAGATAGGGTTTTAAGCTCGCCGAAGCTGGTTTATGACGGGGGAAGGGTGAGAGTGAACCCGTCCGACTGATATCGCTCCCTTTGGTATGAATTCGGGAGCAAAAAAGCGGGCGAAGCCGCCGCTTGGTATTCGGAAAACAAAACTTTACTATTATAAAGCGTTTTTTAAGTTTGTTTTCCGCACACCAAACGGCGGCTTCGTCCGTTTTCCCCGTTAACTTTACTTTTTCTCTCAATCCTCTGAAAACCGAAAGCACCGCTCCGAAAATTTTGCTTTAACGCACATCATCGCGAAAGTTGACGTACGTCGGCTTTGGTAACGGCAATATTCCGATTACCGTACAGTTAAAAAGAAAAATCGTTTTCGGAATATTGAGTTTTGCAGTGTTTCCCGGCCATTTATGTAAAGATTTCCCGTAAAATATTATAACACATACTTTGTAATTTCGCACCTGCATTTTACGAAAAAAAACTGCATTTTACGACCTGAACAAGTTTTGAACCGAAAACAGTGAGACTGCTCCCGATAATAAACAAAAACCGATACTCTTTTTTAAAGGAGTGTCGGCTTTAATGACGTTTTTCAGAGCTGTCTGTTACCGCCGAGACCCGCTTCGTACAGTCTTCCGCATGCCTCGAACATTCTTAAATTGGTCGCCAGAACGGGAAGATTCACCTCCGAAGCTAAGCTGATGATGCTTTCATCGGGGGTTTTTCCTCTTACAAACACTATGCAGACTATCCCCATTATATCGGCGGTACTGACAACCTGAGGGTTGTTAAGACCCGTCAGCAAAACGGCGTTGTCCTTTATGTATGCCAGCACATCACTCATTAAGTCGGAACCACAGGCGGTGCGCACTTCTCTTGACAGCATAGTCTGCCCCGTGATTACGCTCGCGTCCAGCAGGTCTTTAACATCGTTGACAGTCATATTATCACCAGTCCTTTTCTTTTTTCCGAGTCTATGCAATAATTATAACATATTCAATATAAAATTTCAACAATTTGATAAAAATTTTATATATATTAAAAAAATAAAACAGAGTTTTTTACCACTCTATTTTACTTTTTGTTAAAATTTATATTAAAATTACTATATGTATTATATTACAAACATTATTAAAATAAGTCCTATAACACCCGGGATTCCCAGCGCGGTGGAGACCAGTACGGTTGCATAATTAACCGCAATGCCGCAGCCCATGATTCCGCTTATCAATGCGGCAGTCACAAGGGAACACAATCCGGCCAGGGAATTTAAAAGCATTGATTTAATCGGTTTTTTCCGACCTCCGCATAGCCGAAAATACATAAATAGGGCTATTGCGGCTAAGGTAAGGGTTATCGCTTCCATTTTCGGAGTCCTTTCTTTATTGCCTTTCTATGTAATTTATCGTGATTCCTTTTTCCTTGGCTGTTTTCAGGAGATGAGCGTAACGATGTTTAAGAGACATTTGTTCATAAATCAAGGACTCTATGAGCAAATCGTCGGTAGTCAGGTTGAAAAGTTGCTCGTTTTTGGCGATACGATCCGATAACTGTTCTATTTCGGATAGAATTCGGGTTTTTTCGGGTGAGGAGTTGTCCTTTATTTTTAGCATTTTTTACGCCGCCTTCCTTGTTTTTTTTATTTATATGAGTAAGGCGGGGGAATTATTACTGTTTTGACGATAGTTTTTATTTTATAAAAAAGCAAAGCTGCCCGAATGACAAAATCCCGACTCCGACATTTTTTTGCCGAAGCCGGGATTATGTTTTCGAAGCGGCGCCTTGCCCGCTTTAATTTTTTAGCCGAATATGGAGAGCAGTACGCCCGCCGCAACCGCCGAGCCTATAACTCCCGACACGTTAGGTCCCATAGCGTGCATCAAAAGGAAGTTTGAAGGATCGGTCTCCGCGCCAACCTTCTGGCTCACTCTCGCCGCCATAGGCACCGCCGAAACGCCCGCCGAGCCTATAAGGGGGTTTATCGTTCCGCCGCTGAGCTTATTCATAAGCTTGGCGAAAAGTACGCCCGCCGCGGTACCGATACTGAACGCGATAAGTCCCAAAAGTATAATGGCCAAAGTCTCTATGCTGAGGAAGTTGGCGGCGGTGGCGGTGGCGCCGACCGTAACGCCCAGCATAATTGTTACGATATTCATAAGCTCGTTCTGAGCGGTCTTGACAAGTCTGTCCACAACTCCGCTTTCTCTGAAAAGGTTGCCCAACATAAGCATACCCACAAGAGCGGTAGCGTCGGGAACTATAAAGGATACCAGAATGGTTACCGCTATGGGGAAAATGATTCTTTCGCGCTTGGAAACGGTGCGAAGCTGCTTCATTCTGATTGAGCGCTCCTTTTTGGTGGTGAGAGCCAGCATAATGGGGCGCTGAATAAAGGGTACAAGCGCCATATAAGAATATGCCGCCACGGCGATGGAGCCTAACATTTCCGGCGCCAGCTTAGAGGTCACAAATATGGCGGTAGGACCGTCCGCGCCACCTATGATTCCTATCGAAGCCGCCTGTTCCATCGTGAAGGAGGTTATTCCCGTCATACTTAAGAGACAAGCGCCGATAAAGGTGAAGAAAATACCCGCCTGAGCCGCCGCGCCCAGAAGAAAGCTCTTCGGATTCGCGATAAGGGGACCGAAGTCGGTCATGGTTCCTATTCCCAAAAAGATAAGCGGAGGGAAAAGCTGAAGCTTTACGCCTAAGTAAAGTATGTCCAGAAGGCCTCCGTCGTGAAGCACCTGACCGTAGTCAATGTTTCCGGTCATAAAAAATTCGGGATGATAAAGCTCCGCGCCCGGAATGTTGGTAAGTGCCATACCGAAAGCGATGGGCAGGAGAAGTAAAGGCTCGAATTTCTTTACGATGGCAAGATACATCAGCAGGAAGGAAAGTAAGATCATAACGCCCTGCTGCCATGAAATATTAGCAAAAGCGGATTCCGCCGCCAATGTTTTTATGGTTTCCCAAAAAGTTTCTAACATTTGCTTTTTTCCTTTCTATAGTTGTTTTATCCGCTTTTTCAGAAGGGCCTTGTGTTTTCTTGTACGCCCGCCGCGCTCCAGTTTCCGCGAAGCGCTTTTTCCTTTCTCTTTACGGAGGCGATCCTGTACATTTTTCCGTCCGCTTCTCCGTAGGCGGCTACAGCCGCGGCGATTACCGCAATAATTTCGCCGTCGTCCTCGTCAAAACCGTCACTCGCGTATTCGTTTTCGCTTTCCGCTTTTTCGGGAACACTTGCGGAAGCTGCCGCAGGAGCGGGAACGGACTTCGTATTTTTAGGTGCGCCGGCCTTGGACTTAAAATCGATGTTAAGAACTTTTCCCAGCATCCACAGTATAAATACCAGCAGCACCAATATCAGGAAGACCACCACAATACCCGTTACCAGCGTCGACCACATCATATCAATATGTTCGGACGGCACCGTGGCTCCCTTTGTTACGGAGGTCAGAAGCTTAGCGATTTCAACCATAACCTTATCTCCTTTTTATCATAATATCTTAAGCCAATTCGGGGAAATTTCACCCGAAAATTAACTTTTCATCAAATCAAAACTAATTATACAATATTTTCCGAAAAATTTCAATAACTATCGCCAAATAAAATAAGAAAATTTTAGGAATTTTTTTTGTTTATTTTTTCGCTGTAAAAAATTATGTTTTTGGCTTACTTTTTTGTTGATTTTAACTGAAATATGTGGTAAAATTGTTATGGGTATTTTTATCGCCCCGAATTCTCTTCGGTCGTTTTTACAATAAAGCGGATCGGGAAAGGAATATATAAATGAAATGCAGCAATTGCGGACGTGAGAATAACGAGGGAAAATACTGCGAGGAGTGCGGTTTCCCTTTGGATAATATCTCCGAGCCTATTTCGGGATCGAAAAACGACGTTTTGTCCGATAGCGGCGCGGAAACTGAAGGCGGCGCGGAAGCGTTTTCGGAAGAAAATTTTTTCGGCGGGGAAAACCTTGAAATTGCCCCCGAAATAATCGAAGAAGAGGAATACGACGTCGGGGACGAGGAAAACGCAGAGGACGGGAGAGATCCCGCCGCAAGCGAAGCCCTTGAAAACCTTAAAAAATTTGAAGAGGGAACCATCACGCACCCCGATGAAAAGCCAAAGCAAAAAAGAAAATTTTACTGTCCCCGCAATCCCATGCTCTGGTCGTTTTTGTGGCTTTTGCTTTTCGGGGCGGTTTTGGGGGCACTGTCGGTATTTTTCTTCAACGTGGATCTTGACGGAACGCAGATAGTTTTCGGAACGGTATTTTGTGTATTTACGGCGGCGGTGCTGGCAATTGACTTCGTATATTATTTTCCCGCCGCGCTGACCCTCGACAAGCTTCTTAAGGGCAAGGGGGCGAGGCTGGAATACCGTCTGAAAAAACACGAACTGGTGGAACTGGCGGAGAAGGCTAAAAAACGCAACCGCGGTTTTTATATCGCGATTTCTCTTTTCGGTCTCGCTTTTTCCGTATATTATATTTATATTCTGGCAAATGCTATGGTTAAAACCAATCTAATGTGGATAAGCCTGTTTTTCAGCATAGGCGTTTTTGCCGTCTTTGCGCTTCTGTTCTTTGTAATGCCGAAATTCAACTACGAAAGAATGATGCAGAACGGCGAGAGAGTAATAGTGGGAAACAAGTCGGTATACTACGGAGGCACCTACTATCATTGGATAAAGATAAGAACCGAAGCCACCTACGGCACCCTGAATACAAAACGGCACAGGCTCGAGATAATTTTTACCCAGGAACTGAAAAACGGCGATACCAAGCGCCGAAAGGTTGAGCTTTACGCTCCCGATACGGCCATAAGGGATATAACAAGACTTCTTAACGAATACGAGGAAAGCGCGAAAAAATACAGGGAAACTCAGTCGAAAAGCTCGGTTATTACCGCCGACGGCGATAAAACGGATAAAAATGACATGAAAAATAAAAGGAGGAAACATTATGCCGCACATAGGAATAAAAATGCTTGAGGGAAGAACCGAGGAGCAAAAGAAAAGAGCCGCCGAAGCCGTTAAAAACGCGCTTGCGGAAGCTCTCAACATGGGGGATCATTATATAACAGTTTCCATTGAGGATTTTAACGCGGAGCAGTGGCAGGAGGTGTTCAAAAGCGAGATCACCGACAAGCCCGATAAGGTTTACGTTAAGCCCAATTACGATCCAAAGAGTCTTTTGTGATAAAGCGGGCGTATTTTAATGAAAACTTATTTTACGGAAAGGCTTAAGCTTCGACATTTTAGACCTGATGACGCAAAAGCGGCTTTTGAGTATATGGGAAATCATGAAAACACAAAATACACCCGTTCGGGGATTCAATCTTACGAAAACTGCGTAAATTTTATCTCCGGACTGTCCGAGGAAGATTATGTTTTCGCCGTGGAATATGAGGGAAAAGTAATAGGTACGACGGAGCTGAGCCTGTGCGAAGATAATCAGGCCACATTGGGCTGGATAATTCACCGTGATTTTTGGGGCAGAGGCTTTTGTACCGAGATAGGACGGCTGCTCTTAAAAATCGCCTTTGAGGAAGCGGGACTTCGCCGCGTAATCGCTCACTGTGATACCGAAAATGCGGCTTCGTGGCATGTTATGGAAAAAATCGGAATGCGCCGCGAGGGATGTTTTATCGGCGGAAGATGCGCTTATGCGTATGCCCCGTACAGGTACGGTGACGAGTATTCATACGGTATTCTTAAGAAGGAATATAAAAAGCTAAACACCATTTAAAAGGAGAATAATACTAATCCCTCTTTAAACTGTTGGATTAGTGTTTCGGGGGCAATCCCTTTTTAACCTGTGGGTATTACGTCAGTGTAAAAAGGGATTGGTATAAAATGCACCCAATAATAGATCACATAGACATAACCGTCGAAGATTTATATCGTGCCGAAAAGTTTTACGACAAGCTTTTGCCGCTGTTGGGATTTGATCTTTCTGCAAAGGAATACACGGAAGTGCCCGAACACGAATATAAAATAGTGGAGTATCACAGCTCTTATATGTCTATAGGATTTGTAAACAGGCGCGATGCTTACAAAAATGAAAAACTCAGCCGACGAAAAGCGGGAGCGCTTCATCATCTGGCATTCAGAGCGGAGAACCGCGAGGAAGTGGACTCCTTATTTGAAAAAATTAAAGCTATCCCCGCCGTAATCGTACACCCTCCGAAATTCTATCCCGAATACTGTTCCGATTATTACGCTTTCTTTTTCAAGGATTCGGAGGGTATAGAATACGAAATAGTAAACTTTGAAAGAGTTAAGGATCCGCTGATTAAATCGGTGTGTGCATATTGCGCGGCAGATTTTTCGTCAGATTGTACAAATTCGACGCAGGCGGGCTAGCGCCCGTCAAGGAGAAGTTGTGCAATCTGACGGAAATATGCAAGCAAGATGCGCGCATCCGATTTAATCAGTGGTTCCTTAAATATTTTACATAATGAAAGGACGCCCAAATGATATACGCTGTTTACGCAATAACGGCTTTATACGCGATTTTATCCTCTATAGCCGCCTTAATCCAAATGAAAACCTCCAAGGGAAAAGCAACCTCTCTTATAATGCTTATCGGCGGAGTAATTTTGATTGCGGCAATTTTTCTGAATATTCTGCAAATACCTTACGGCTGGATCGCGACAATTTCGGGCGGTTTGGCAATATGCGCTGCCGCCTTTATCAACGGAAAGAAAAGCGGAAATTTTCATGCGATTCACCATGTAATTCGCTTTATCGTAACCGCTTTATTGGTTACGGGATTTATCGTATTTTGATAAAAGGAGCCGAAATGCTATGAACGCCGATCTGACAAAAATTACGGAAAATTTTCTTAATGAAATGAAAAATAACGAAGGAGTAATCGGCGTATGGAGCTTCGGCTCGGCTGCCCGCGATATGTCCGATGAATATTCCGACGCCGATATTGTTTTTTTGATCAACGGAAGTAAATTCAAAGAAACGGAAAAGAAACTTGAAGCAGTGATATTGGGGATATGCGATGACATACTAATTTGTTATGAGGAAGAGTTTAACGGCGAATCTATAATCAATAACGGTTATCTTATAGAAAAGGACAACAACATTTTCCAGCTTGATATTTTTCTTCTCAATAATGACAGAAAAGACGACTTTATATGCAGAATACATTACACCGATATTTTCGAGAGAGATATTTTGTTTGACCCAATGGGCTATGTTAAAGAGCTTTGCGGAAATTGTCCTCACGGAAGTTTATGGAACAGCAATGTAAGCAAATTATTCACAACATATCTTTATCATTTTTATATGAGTGCAAAATATCTTGCAAGAAAAGATCATTTTAAACTTAATAATGTTATGAGGAAGCTTTTTGAAACCCACTCCTCCCTTTTGTTATCACTTTATGACAGCATTAAATGGGGCGGCGAAGGAAATAAGCTTAATTTTATTCCGGCGGAAAAACAGGGACAC
Source organism: uncultured Ruminiclostridium sp. (assembly GCA_949878745.1). Classification (GTDB taxonomy): domain Bacteria; phylum Bacillota; class Clostridia; order Oscillospirales; family Ruminococcaceae; genus Ruminiclostridium_E. Next base: position 36,525 of record CATLBH010000016.1, read on the forward strand.
TTGAAAAAATATTTTTGCTGCGAAGATTTTACGGTAGACAAAGCAAATTTGCTCAAGGAAATTGAGTATTTTCAATCCGATATAGAAGAAACCGTCCAAAGTATCGGTACAAAAAATTATACCGATACTTTGGACGGCGTAAAAAAATTTTGGCTTAAAACTACCGCGAAAATTTAAAACGTTTTTATACTAAACCCTTTTTAAACTGACGTAATATCCACAGTTTGAAAAGGGTTTGGTATTAACATAGCGATAACCAACACTCATCAAAAAGCCAGCCTTCTCTCAACTTCCTCTATAAGCTTGGGTTGTATCAGCGGATATGTCCAGTTGTTTATAAGTTCTTCCGTTATAATGATCTTCTCTATTTCGCTTTCGCTGTGAAGTTCATTTTCGAAGGCATGAATATCCGCATAAAACAACATACCGAAGGTTTCGTCCTCATCGCTTCTATTGACGGTGTTTTTTCCCTTAACCGAATAAACGCAAACCGGAACAAGGCGGAAATCCAAAGCCCCCGTTTCCTCCCTAAGTTCCCTTTCAGCTGCTTCAAAAATCGATTCCCCCGCTTCTCTATGTCCGCCGGGGCACTCATAAGTGTCTCTTTGTCTGTGCTTACAAAACACCCATTTTCCTCGGGTTTTGCCAACGATCACCGCAAATTTGAGCAGACCGTCCTCTGCGCTTTCGTGAAATTTAACTTCAATCATTTAACCTTTTTATACGTTAAATCTGAACAGCACTACGTCTCCGTCGTTCATAACGTATTCCTTGCCTTCCAGCCGCACAAGCCCTTTTTCCTTCGCTCCCGCCATTCCTCCACTGTTTACCAGATCGTCGAAGGAAACTACCTCAGCTCTTATAAAGCCTTTTTCAAAATCCGTATGGATTTTCCCGGCTGCCTGGGGCGCTTTTGTGCCCTTGGTTATTGTCCACGCTCTTACCTCCTGAGGTCCGACGGTGAGATATGATATCAGGCCGAGAAGCGCGTACCCCTTGCTTATGATTCGGTTTAGTCCGCTTTCCTCCAGCCCGAGATCCGCCAAAAACATATCCCTGTCCTCTTTGTCCATTCCCGCGATCTCCGCCTCGATCTGTGCGCAGATGGGGAGAACGGTGCTGTTTTCTTTTTCGGCAATGTCAAGAACCGAGTTATACTCCTTATTTTTGTTTATATCTCCCGTAAAATCGGCTTCGCTCATATTTGCGGCGTAAATAACGGGCTTGTTAGATAAAAGGGGAACTGTTTTTATGATTTCCGATTCCTCGTCGGAAAAGTCAAAGGATCGCGCGGTATTGCCGTCCTCCATATGGGAGGTAAGCCTTTCCAGAAAATCAATCTCCCTTTGTATGCTTTTATCGCCCTTTAGCAGTTTTTTGTCCTTGTCCAGACGGCGCTGAAGTATTTCAAGATCGCTGAATATCAGCTCCAGGTTGATGGTTTCTATATCCCTTGCGGCACCTATCGTGCCGTCCACATGTATTATATTGTCGTCCTCGAAACAGCGGACAACGTGCACAATCGCGTCCACCTCCCTTATATCCCCGAGAAATTTATTACCAAGCCCTTCGCCCTTTGAGGCGCCTTTTACCAGCCCCGCTATATCCACGAATTCCAGCGTCGCGGGAGTGAATTTCTCTGGATTATACATTTCCGCCAGCTTGTCCAGACGCTTGTCGGGAACGCTTACGATTCCCACGTTGGGTTCGATGGTACAAAAAGGATAATTCGCCGATTCGGCTCCGGCGTTGGTAAGCGCGTTAAAGAGAGTGCTTTTTCCCACGTTGGGAAGTCCCACCATACCTAATTTCATATTCTTTCATTTCTCCTTTATTTATCGGTGTTTATTGATTTATTTGGGTGTGTACGCACCAATTGTATTATATTGCCTGAAACGCCCGTTCAAATTTCAATCTCTTTTAAAAAAGCTTTACACATACAGTAATTATATCATTTTTGCTATTTATTGTCAATCAAACCTTTAAAATTTTTGCCATTTCAATTTCATATAATCATATAATAAATGGAACAAAAAATATCACTCCCCGAAAAAATAACGCCGCAAAAAAAACGCCACCCGTAAACGGAAAAACTCTTTTCAGTTTACGGGTGGCAGTAAAGCCGTTAACAACAGACTATTTTAAAACGCATCAAAACAAGAACAAGCTTCCGAAATTGCTCCGCAATTCCGAAGCAATATTTTCCGCTTAGAACATTTTCTAACTAATCCCCCAGCCTCAGCATTTCATCAATACACTTTCTTCCCCTCTCGATCTCCTCAGTGCTCATAACGATTTCGCACCCGTTTTCGGGCTCCTCCAGCGCTTTCAGAACGTCAAGCAGCGTGGTGATCTTCATATCCGCGCACACCAGTTTTTTTGAAAGAGGATAAAAGCTCTTTTCGGGGCACTCATACTGCAAGCTTTCCATTATCTGAAGCTCGGTTCCGATAATGAATTCCTTTTTATCCGACTTTTTGGCGAACGCGGTTATCCCTGAGGTTGAGCCCACGTAATCCGCCAGCTTGGTAACCTCCAGACGGCATTCGGGATGAACCAGCAAAAGCGCGTTCGGGTGAAGCCTTTTAGCTTCCGACGCTTCTTCTCTCGTTACGGAGGCGTGAATGGGACAGCCGCCGTCGATCGTTCTGATATCCTTTTGCGGCAGCTTTTCCGCCACATACGCTCCCAAGTTGGGGTCGGGAATAAACAAAATCTTATCGTTGCCGATTTTATTCACTATCTCCACCGCAGAGGAGCTGGTAACGCAAACGTCGCAGTGCTCCTTAAGCGCGGCGGTGGTGTTGACGTACGCGACCACCGCGCGGTCGGGGTACTGTTTTTTCAGCGCGATAAGGTCGTCGGGGCTGAACTGCTCGGCCATGGGACAGCCGGCCGCGCCGTTGGCAAGGTATACCCTTTTTTGAGGATTCAGCATTTTCGCGGTTTCCGCCATAAAACGCACGCCGCAGAATAAAATGTTTTCCGCTCCGATATCGCAGGCGTCTCGGCTGAGCTTAAAGCTGTCTCCCGTTTTATCGGCGATCTCCAATATTTCTTTTTTCACATAGCTGTGGGCTAAAATACAAAAATCCTTTTCCTTTTTCAGCCGAATTATTTTCTCCTGAACCCGTCGAATGTCCATTTTACCGCTTCCTTTCCCGTTTTTACGCTTTTGGGGGCACTGACTCCCGTTCATTCGCGGCCTGTGCTCGTTTATCCACAAACAAGGCTATGTTCCGATTTTTGGGGGCACTGTCTTTATTATTCCTCGGCGCCGAATTCGTAAACCGTAACATGATGATATTCTTCGTTCTTTTTAAGTACGCAGGATCCGAATTGGGGCTTGTTGGGGCTGTCGGGACAGAACTGTGTTTCAAGGCAAAATCCCGTGTGCTTGCTCATGGGCTTGCCTCCCTTTCCGATCTCGTCTTTCAGTCCGTTGCCGGTATAAAGCTGCATGGCGGGCATATCCGTCCTGCAAGTGAGAGTGCGGCCGCTGACAGGCTCCTTGGCGAAAGCGGCCATGGGAAGCCCGTCGCCCTTTTGCTCCCTTAAAATAAAATTATGGTCATATCCGTCGGCGTCCTTGTGGGCTATGGAACGAAGCTCGGTGAAATCGAATACCGTGCCTTTTACCTCCGCGATTTCTCCCGTGGGAATAAGCGCGTCATCTACGGGGGTGTATTTGTCGGCGAATATCTTCATTTCCGTTTCCATTACGTCGCCCTCGCCGCGAAGATTAAAATAAACGTGATTGGTGAGGTTGATTATGGTGTCCTGATCCGAAACCGCGTCATAGGTGAGGGTTAAAGCGTTTTTCTCGTCAAGGCAGTAGTCTACCGTTATAGCCGCCGTTCCTGGGAAGTTTTCCTCGCCGTCGGGGCTGGTATAGCCGAATACGACGTGATTTTCGCCGCCTGTCTTGTCCTCTTCAACCGCCACTAATTCCCATACGCGCTTGTTATAGCCTACCGAACCGCCGTGAAGTGTGTTGTTCCCGTCGTTTTTGTACAGCGCGTATTCGGTTCCGTTGAGAGTGAACTTGCCTTCGCCGATTCTGTTGGCGAAGCGCCCTATAAGCGCTCCTTGAGAAGAAACTCCGTTAATAAAGCCCTGAATGTCGTCATAGCCCAATACCACGTCGGCAAAATCGCCGTTTTTATCCGCGGTTTTTACGCTCATAATGGCTCCGCCGTAGTTGGTGAGCGCCACTTCGGTGCCTTTGGAATTCGTAAGGGTGATTTTCCAAAGTTTATAGCCGTCATGAAATCCTATGTGTTCTTTTTTAATCATTTTTTTATGTCCTTTCGTTTATATATTTTTTAAAACCTGAAATAAAGAAACGGATTGTTCGTACTGCTGACAAGCATTATGCTTGATACTGCCAGAACAGCCGCGTTAAAAACCACCTGCGAAGTACCGATAATCATTCCGCCCGAGGTTTTTGTAAGCAAAAGCTTTTTAACCTTCGGAACCCACGGAATGCTCAGAATAACAGCCGCCGTAAACAAAAAGATATTGTTCATAAACGTGGTCTGTATGGATAAATCCATAAAAGCGTTCCCGTTCAGCCCCAACAGCGACTTAAAGAAGTCCCCCAGCAAAGACAGACTTTCAAAATGAAAAATCCCGAATCCTATGACGATAACCGTAAGGCTGTAAACGTGGGACAACACTCTCGGAGCTTTTTTCATACGCTTGCTCCCTATCTGTCGCTCAATGAAGATGAAAAGCCCGAAGTAAAGCCCCCAGATAATATAATTCCAGCTGGCTCCGTGCCATAAGCCGGTGCAGAACCATACGAGAAAAAGGTTAAGATACTGTCTGCGCTTTCCGAAAAGCGGGACATAGAGAAGGTAATCACGGAAGAACGACCCCAAGGATATATGCCATCTTTGCCAGAACTCGGTTATGTTTTTGCTGACAAAGGGGTAAATAAAGTTTTCGTTAAAATGGAATCCAAAGATACGGCCAAGGCCTATGGCCATATCTGAATAGCCCGAAAAGTCAAAGTAGTACCACAGGCTCAGCAGTATCACTCCGTACCAGGTACCCGCCACCGACAGACCGGAAATATCGGTATATCCCTCCGAAGCGCTGCCGAAAATCGAGAGAACCACCGAGCTTATACTGTTGGAAAGTATCACCTTTTTGCCCAATCCTATAACAAAACGGGTTATTCCCTCGCTTATATCGGCGGATGTGGAGGTTCTGCTGTCTATTTCGGCTTCGATAACGCCGTAGCGAACGATGGGTCCCGCCACCAGCTGCGGGAAAAGTGAGACGTACATCAGAAATTTAAAAAAGCTTCGCTGAACCTTCACCTTTCCCCAATAGGCGTCAAGAATATAGGAAATTATCTGGAACGTATAAAAGCTTATGCCTATGGGAAGTCCTATATTCGGAGCGGGAATATCGAATGGCAAAATCAGGTTGAGATTTTCAACAATAAAGTCGGTGTACTTAAACACGCCCAGTGCTCCCAAGCTGAAAACAAGGGAAATTATAACGCCCGCTTTGGCGTATTTCGTGTCGTGGTACCGCTCTATCAGCAGACCGCAGAAATAATTGACCACCACGCTCCCCAAAAGAAGAATTATCCAGAAGGGCTCTCCCCAGGCGTAAAAAATCAGCGAAAATACTATAAGAACACCGTTTTTCCATTGTATGTCCTTTATACAGAAGTAAAGCAGAAGACAGGCGGGAAGAAATGCGTAAAGAAAAAACAAATCGGAAAAGACCATTTTGGCTCCTTAAATAATTTTTATATTTTTTTATTTAACGCTTTTTCGCGATATATTTCACATTTTTTTAAAAAATCGACATCGTATTTATTATATTACTTTTTAAGCTTCAATGCAAGAAGTTTGAGAAATTTTTCATATTTTTTTTGAATTTTTAAAAAAAGGAAATTAAAAACATATTTATTGTTGACAAAACGCTTTAATCATATTAAAATAATAAGAGGTATTATTGAAAAAATTTAAAATCAACGGAGGCAGATATGTCAGAAGAAAAAAAGACAAGGAAAAAATCAAAATTTCTTACTGAATTCAAGGAATTTGCCCTTAAGGGAAACGTTATGAGCCTTGCCGTGGGCGTTATCATAGGCGGAGCTTTTCAGAGCATCGTCTCCTCTCTTACCGAAAACCTGATTAAACCGCTTATCGCCGTATTTACGGGGGGCGTAAAGCTTGACGACGCGGGAAATCCTCAGTACATAGGCGGAGCCTTCGCCATACGCGGGGTCGAATTTAATTACGGAGCCTTTTTGTCGGCGGTTATAAATTTCATTATTATGGCGCTGATATTGTTTTTATTGGTCAAGGCCATGAATAAGGTGCTCTCTTTGGGTCATAAGAAGGAGAAAGAAGAGGAAAAAGCAAGAAAGGCTGAGGAAGCGAAAAAGGCCGCCGAGGAAGCGGCTAAGCCCGATCCGCAGATCGTTTTGCTTACGGAAATAAGGGACTTGCTGAAAAAGGATTAAAAATATGTTCTTAATATAATCGTTGAAAGGAAACGAACAATGCGTAATCCAAAAAACAATACCGAACAAAAGAGACTGGTCGACAGTTTTATAAGGTATCTGGACTGTCCCTGCCGCTACTTTGCTCCGTCCGACAATGACAGTGAGCTGATGAAAGCTTATGACGATGCTTTTAAAAGAGGTAAAAAAGAAGGCTTTATTCCCATGATAGTTACGGTTGACAGTATTCTCTGGGAATGTCTTGTAATGAATACCGAACAAAACGCCGACGAAAGCTTTGAGTTTGACTACGAAAAGGTAAAGGCATACAGAAAAAAGGCTCTTTCCGAGTCTCTTCCTTCGGTAAATGAGGTTTTTCACCCGTATGATGAAGATGAAGAAGATGAGCGGGAAGAAACGGAAGATATTGACGAATATACCGATGTTGAAGCCGCGGACAGTCTTACGGGGTATTGGGATATCTTATCCGACAATACCTTACCTCTTATATTGGCGGAAATACCCGTTAAAAATCCCTGGGAGGTTTTTGCGTGGCTTCCCTTCGGCGGTTGGAACGAATGTCCCGATACAGGAGAGCAGATGGTAGCCGCCAAGCATTGGTTCGAGCTTTACGGAGCTCAGCCCGCTCTTGTGACACACGATGTGTTGGAGTACGTGCTTCCGGAACCCGTGGGAAAAGAAAAGGCCATGGAGGTCGCCCGTGAACAGTACGGATTTTGCGGCGATATTGTGGATCAGGGGATTGAGAGCGTGGAAGCGTTGGCGGAATTGACGGCGATTTCCTCGGTGTGGTATTTTTGGTGGGATTAGGGAACCGTTGATTAAACAATCGCCCCGTTCAAAGCAGCGTATTCACGCGGCTGGTTGTGTTACGCTGCGCTTTAATCTGCGGTTCCTTAGAAGGTAATCTCAAATTGTAGACGCCTACTTGAAAAAAACCGTTTAATGTGCTACAATAATAAAAAAATAAAAACTAAAAAAGGAGAATTCCGCCGCTATGAAAATAAAAGCCGTTATCTTTGATATGGACGGAATAATTCTCGACACCGAGACGCTTTTGGAAAAATACTGGCGCGCCGCCGCAAAAGAATTCGGCTTTGAAATGAGTCGGGAACAGGCGCTGGAACTAAGAAGTCTCGCGGGGGAATACGCTTCTCCGCTTTTGAAAAAATATTTCGGCGAAGGCTTTGATTACGCCGTTGTCCGCAATCGCCGAAAGCAGCTTATGGAAGAGGATATTGCACAAAACGGCCTGAAAAAGAAAAAAGGCGCGGAGGAAGCCCTTGAATATATAAAAAAGTTGGGGCTGAAAAGAGCGCTGGCTACCGCAACGGATATTGAAAGAGCCGAAAAGTATCTGAAAAAAGTTGAGCTTTACGATAAATTTGACTGCGTATGCTGCGGCCCCATGGTGAAGCACGGCAAGCCGAGTCCCGATATTTACCTTCTGGCGGCGGAAAAGCTCGGGCTTTCGCCCGAGGAATGCGCGGCGGTGGAGGATTCCCCCAACGGGATAACCTCCGCTTACAGGGCGGGAATGAAGCCGATAATGGTGCCTGATCTTTCGGAACCCGACGAGGAGCTTAAAAAGCTTTTGTATAAAAAATGCGGCAGTCTTTTGGAGCTCCCCGCCGCGCTAGAGGAGCTTGTTTGATCATACAACAAACATCGAAAAGCGGATATCCGCTAACGGACAGAAAGGAAACGCAAATATGAACATACTTCCCATCACCGACCTTAATAATGCCCTTAACGCCGACAGCGGAAAGGTGGTCAGCGAAGCCGAGGAGCTGTACCACCGTCAGCTTGAGTCAGCGGCTTCCGAGATAGCGGAAAGCTGTAAGGAAAAGCCTATCGTGTTACTTTCCGGCCCGTCGGGGAGCGCAAAGACCACTACCGCGCTTAGACTTAAGGCGCTGCTTAGAAAAAACGGACACGGCGCTCACGTTATTTCCATGGACAATTATTTTTTACCCTTGAACGGACTCAGCGGGGAAGAACTTATCAAAATCGATCTGGAAGCTCCCTCCCGCGTGGATATACCCTTGCTCAAAGAGCATTTGGAGCGGTTCTGGGAATGTCTTCCCACTCAGCTTCCCGTGTTTAATTTTGCCGATCAGACGAGGGGAGAGGGGGAACTGCTTTGCAGGAAAGAAAACGAGATAATAATACTGGAAGGCATTCATGTACTAAACCCATTGGTGACAGGCGATATAAATCAGCATTCTCAAGGAATCTACGTCAGCGTAAGAACAAGACTTTCAAATCAGAACAAGCTTCTGCACCCGAGTATGATACGTCTTATGCGCCGACTGATGCGGGACAGGCTTTTCAGGGGCAGAAAAACCGAGGATATAATAAGAGCCTTCAAATCGGTTCAAAGGGGAGAAACCCTCTATATAATGCCCTTTAAGGATAACGCCTCCTTAAATATAGACACCTTTATGTCCTTTGAAGCGGCAGTTTACTGCAACAAGCTCCTGCCGCAGCTTCAGGAGGTGAACAAGGATTTCGAGCTTTACGGTACCGTAAGGGAGCTTTTGGATTTTCTGGAAAATATTGTGCCTTTGCCTACCGCAATAGTGCCCGACGGATCGATCGTGCGCGAGTTTGTGGGCGGGAGCGTATTCAGTTATTGAGAACGGTTCCGATTTATAAAAAAAAGGACGGTTAAGAAATGTTCGCTAAAGTTGACACCTTTGGTCTTACGGGATTAAACGCCTTTTCGGTGACGGTGGAAAGCAGCACCGAAAAAGGAACCCCCGATTTCAGAATAACGGGACTCGGCGACGCCTCTATACAGGAAAGCAGACAGAGAGTTATCGCCGCCATGGAAAACTCGGAATTTTCCACCGCCAAGCTAAGGGCGGTGGTTAATCTTTATCCCGCCGACGTAAAGAAAAGCGGTTCCTCCTACGACCTTCCCATACTTATAAGCGTTCTCACCGCGCTGGGCGATATCCGTCCTCCCGAAGATGGGGACGTTTTTATAGGCGAGCTTTCCCTGTCGGGCGGTCTTGCGGGAACGGCTGGTGTGCTCCCCATGGTGGCGGCCGCCAAGGAAAAGGGCTTTAAAAGAGTTTTCCTTCCCTTCGTAAACGTTAAAGAGGCTTCCCTTGTTAGGGGGATAGAGATATACGGGATACATAACATAAGAGAGCTGGCTTCCTTTTTATCGGGGAGCATTGGCTTGTCTCCCGCCGAACCTTATACTCCTACGGCGGAGGATTACTTCGAAGCCTCCGATTTTTCCGACGTAAAGGGACAGGAAAATATAAAATTTGCCGTTCAGACCGCCGCCGCGGGTTTTCACAATATGCTCATGATAGGCCCTCCGGGCTCGGGAAAAAGTATGATAGCCAAAAGAATAGCGGGAGTGCTTCCAACCATGACCTTTGAGGAAAGTATCGAGACCACTTCCGTATATTCCGTTGCCGGATTATTGGACAGCAGGTCGCCTTTCATTACCCGCCGCCCCTTCCGCCCAGTTTCCCATACAGCGAGCGGAGTGGGTATCGTAGGCGGCGGCAAAATCCCATCACCCGGCGAAATAAGTCTCGCCAACAACGGTGTGATGTTTCTGGACGAGCTTCCCGAGTTTCGCCGCGACGTTCTGGAAACGCTCCGTCAGCCCTTGGAGGACAGAAGGGTGGTTATAACGAGAGCGTCGGGAAAAACCTCCTATCCCTGTAAAACAATGCTGGTGGCGGCAATGAACCCGTGTCCCTGCGGCAACTACGGAAGCGGCAATCCATGCACCTGCCCGGAGGGCGCCATCTCCAAATATTTGGGCAAAATAAGCCGCCCCGTATTGGACAGAATTGATATTCAAATAGAGGTGAGCGCGGTAAATTACAGTCAGCTCAGAGAAAAAGCCGGAGCCCTGTGCTCGGCCGAAATAAGAGAAAATATAGAAAAAGCGCGGGAAATTCAAAAGGAAAGATTCAAAGGCACGGATATACTTTTCAACAGCGAAATTCCCCCTTCGAGACTCACCGAATTCTGTCCCCTAAGCGAACAGGCGGAGAAATTTTTAAGCGGAGTTTTTGATTCTCTCGGCCTTTCCGCCAGAGCCTACGACAGGATAATGAAGGTGTCGCGAACCGCTGCGGATCTCGACGGAAGCGAAGTTATTGAAAAAAAGCATATTAGCAGAGCGGTGATGTACAGAACACTGGACAGAAAGTATTGGAAATCATAAGTGTTATCGCTGATTAAAGCGTAGGTAACACAATCAGCGCGTGAGTACGCTACTTTGAACGGGGCGATTGTGTTTTAAACAGCGACTCTAATCCCTTTTTAAACTGACGTAAAATCCACAGTTTTAAAAGAGATTAGGGCTTGTTTGAAAGGAAACGTCGTCTTTTCGCCCCCAAAAGGTCATCTTCTGCGTCAAAAAGCCTCGTCAAACTAAGAAACTGTTCCAATAGGAATGGTTTCTTAGTATTAGGCGTAAGGAAAAAAACTTCCCGGCGAAAAAAACAAAAAGTGCCCCCAAAAAAATATAAAAAACCCTTGACAAATAGTACTATATAGTATTATACTATATAAAGATAACAGGAGGAAAAAAATGCCGCTTAAAACAAACGGAGGCTTTCTGATAGGCAAGATCAAACAAATTCAGGGGCGGGTGTTTGAAAAAATGCTGTCGGAATATGGTATAAGCGAATTTAACGGAGCACAGGGGAGAATTCTTTTCGTCCTTTGGGAAAAGGACGATATCCCCATAACGGAGCTTTCCGAAAAAACCGGACTCGCCAAAACCACCCTTACCGGTATGCTGGACAGGCTGGAGCTGTCGGGGCATATTTCAAGAAATTACGGCCAAAAGGATCGCCGTACGGTAAAAATAAAGCTTACCGAAAAATCTCGGAGTCTAAGGGAAAAATACGAGGCGGTGTCCGAGGAAATGAACAAAGTTTTTTACAGGGGTTTTAGCGAAGATGAAATACTCGATTTTGAAAATCGTCTTGGGAAGATCCTTGAAAATCTTGCGGAAAAGGAGAAAGGGCATGGATAACAAGATAAAAAAGGATATCGAAACGCTGCGCAAAAACGCCGAGGTGGTCTATGTGGCTTCGGTAAACGAAGAGGGCTTTCCTCAGATCAAAGCTATGTTTACGGCCGAACACGACAAGCTCGGAACTCAGCTTTTTTCCACCAACACAAGCTCAAAACGCGCCGATCAGTTTATGAAAAACCCTAAAGCCGGCGTATACTACTGCGATGAGGAAAACTTTATCGGAGTGCTTTTTACGGGCACTATTGAAGTGTGCAACGATCACGACACAAAAGCGTCTATTTGGCGCGAGGGCGACGAAATGTATTATCCGAAGGGAGTGGACGACGAGGATTACTGCGTTTTCCGATTCACCGCCGAGACGGTCAATTATTACCACGGATTGTCAAACGCGACTTTTTCCATAGATGAGCTTGAATGAAAAACATAAAAAAAGCAGTGCCTTGCACTGCTTTTTAAAATTGCGTATAAACTGAACTTACTTAAGCTCGATCTTAGCGCCGGCTTCCTCAAGCTTCTTCTGAAGCTCTTCGGCCTCAGCCTTGGCGATGCCTTCCTTGATAGCCTTAGGAGCGGATTCAACAAGCTCCTTCGCTTCCTTAAGTCCGAGACCGCAGATATCCTTAACGGCCTTGATAACGTTCATCTTAGCGTCGCCGAAGCTTACGAGAACTACGTCAAACTCGGTCTTTTCCTCGGCAGCCGCAGCGGCACCGCCGGCGGGAGCCGCAACGGCCATAGCGGCGGCGGATACGCCGAATTCTTCTTCAAGCGCCTTTACAAGATCGTTAAGCTCGAGAACTGTAAGAGTCTTAACTTCCTCAACTAAATTCAAAACTTTCTCTGAAGCCATTTTTATGTTCCTCCGTAAATTAAATTTTGTGTTATGCCGCAATTAAGCGACGGTTTCCGTTTCGCCTTCGTTTTTCTTCGCGATCTCGCTTGCGGCGATGGCAAGCTTCTGAATAGGAGACTGGAGAACGAAAAGGAGCTTTGCGACAAGAGTGTCCTTGTCGGGCAGCTTTGCGTACTCGGTAACCTCCTCCGCGGTGATGGTCTGACCGTCGATAAAGCCTACCTTAATGGAATAAGCGCCCTTGGAAGCCTCTACCTGCTTATAAAGCAGCTTGGGAGCGATGATGATATCCTCCTTGGAGAGGGCGAGAGCGGTGGTTCCTTCAAGATGAGCGTCCAAGCCTTCGATTCCCGCCTGTTCGGCGGCTCTCTTAAGCAGGGTGTTTTTTACTACAAAATAATCCACACCCGCCTCGCGAAGACTTTTTCTGAGCATGGTATCGTCGGCAACGTTTATTCCCTTGTAGTCCACAAGAACTCCGCAGGCGGAGCTTTTGAGCTTGTCCGCAAGCTCGCTGACAAACTGCTGCTTTGATTCCAGCACCTTCTGACTTGGCATATTTTTACCTCCTGTGTTAGTCTTGCTGTTACTAAACTATTCAAGGAGCAATAAAAAACCTTTCCCGAAACGCAAAAAGGCAGGGGAAAGGACGTAAAAATCTTATTACTTCCCATTCCTCGGCAGGCGGCTGTAAAAGCCGTTAGCGCAGAGCGACCTGCTGTCTTTAGAACAGCAAAAATATTATACAGTATTTTTTTCTTTTTGTCAATAGGTAATGTTGAATTTTTTACCGTTTTTTATGTTTTTTTGGGAGCATTGACTGGGTTTGAAGCGCAAGCCCGTTTTTTTATTTCGTCATTTACCGAACATAACCTATTCCAAGCACCGTGATCTCTTTATCTTCGTCGCCCTCCGCCATTTTGATCTCAACCCGGTGAGATTCGGCTTCCTGAAGCGGATACACGATTTCCGCGACTACGTTGCCCCAGCCGTTTTCGCTGTATCCCTTTAAGGTTTTTACCTTTTCGCCGTCGATGTAAACGTCCGCCGCGCCGTTGGTTTTGGAATTCACCTGCTTGTAAGCGATAGTCAGCTTGCTGAATTCAAGCTCCATTACCATGGGAGCGTTTTCCGCGCCGCCGCTCCGCTTCCAGCCCTTGTTGTAGGTAAAGCAGTTGGCCAATCCGTATTCGAAATCGCCGTTTGAAACTATATACTCCGATCCTTCCGTGATATTTTCCAGATTCTCGAAGGAAGCCGTAAACTGAACATCTTCGGGTACGGTGTAGGGGGAGCTTTCCGTCGCTTCCGCCCTGTCAAGATAATAGCCGATAAAATCGGAAATAAGAGCGTGTCCGAAGTTGGAGGGGTGAGCCTCGTCCACCGCATATTCGCCGATAAAGGTCATTCTTCCCGCGTCTATTTCGGGGGTTATGGCCTCGCGCACGCTTATCATGCCCAAATCGTAATGCTCTCCGGTCGCCTGCATATTATCCTGCGCCGTATATCCGTTGGACAGAACGGTAAATATCAGAATCACCGCGGGGGAGGTTTCGCTGTTGAGCAGCTTTCTCACAAGGCTTTCGTACACGTCGCGGCTGGTCGCGTCCGTGCCGTCGTTTACGGCGAATTCCACGAATACCACATCGGGACGTGTGCTTATTATATCGCTGTTGCAGCGGGTTATGCCCAACAGGGAGGGAGTTCCCGCAATACCCGCGTTTACATAATTTATCTTATTTTCGTCCTTGGCGAATTTTTCCGCGAAAAGCTTGGCGGAAAGAGCGGCGTAACAGGTTTTATTGTCGGGAGTTGCTCCCACGCCCTGGGTAATGGAGCCGCCGAGATAAGCGAGTGTAACTTCTTCTCCGTTTTTGGCCTTTGTTATGGCCTTTTGTATTCTTTCCGTGTTGCCTGTGGATATAAGTGAGCGTTCGATCATTTCCATGCGGATAGTCTCCTCCTCGCTTTTTGGCTCATCTTTTTCGGTCGCTTCCGTTTTTGCGGTTTCTTCGGTCTTGTTTACGGGAAGTGTTGTAGCGCTGTCGGAGACCTTCGAGTTATTTTCGCTTCCGCCGTTTTCCGAACCGATGTTTTCTTTTTCGGCGTTGCATCCGCTGAGAAGCGCTATACATAATACTGCCGAAATAAATTTGTTAAGGTGTTTTTTCATTATATTGCCTCAATTCGTGTTTATTTCAGTACGTTCTGATAATGATATTATAGCCGATATTGACATAACCGTCAATAAATGATATTATTATAATTGAACGATTTTGACATAAAAATTTTAAAATTATATAAGCAATCCGTTTGAACAGACAAAGCGGCGGGCGGATTTATACGGAAAGGAGCGCCTATAAAAATGCAGTATTACGATTGTCCCGACGTAAACAAGGAATATATGCTTCCCTTATTTGTGTTCAACGTGGGAGTAAACCAGTGGCAGTATCACGTTACTCGCGGCGACGAATTTATCCTCCCACAATTTATCTATTCCACCGAGGGGAGCGGTACCTTGATATTCGACGGCGAAACGCACATTATCGAGCCGGGCACGGCGTTTTTTCTTCCCGAACACTACCCGCACGAGTATTACTCCAACGGCGGCGTCTGGGATACCCATTGGGTGGTTCTCGCGGGCTTCGCGGTAAAGGAAACGCTTCACAATATGGGATTCGACAAGCCGCTTGTTTTTAAGCTGAACGACATAAAGCTGATAGAACACCACTTTAAAAAAATGCACGAAGCCATCATAGGCGATAAAATCTACGGAACATTTCGTGCGGCGGGCTTTCTCTACGATTTCCTTCTGGAGCTTTACCGCCAGTTCGCCGTATTCGGCGCGGAAAATTCGGTCAATCCCTCCGTAATATTGTTCCCCCAATTAAACCTTGCCAAAATCAAGCAGCATATTTTGTAAAAGGAGCATTGAAAAAAGAGGCAATTTTAGAAGGGTTCAACTGCAAGGATTTCAAATGCGAACGAACATTATGCTCCAGTTCTTCTTTTGACTGTGCAGACGCTTTGCTACCAACAGAACGTTTTAAATCACTGTTCACAAGCTCATCGGGATTATATTCGGGGGCATAAGGCGGAAGGTAAAATACTTCAATTTTATCCTTACGTTTTTCAAGCCATTCCTGCACCTTTTTTGAATGATGCACTCTAAGATTGTCAAGAATAAGAAACACTTTCTTTGCGCTGTCATTGACAAGCCTTCTCATAAAATCAATCAGTTTATCAGAGTCCATGTTTTCTTTATACAGCACAAATCTCAGCTTGCCTCTCTTGGAAACAGCCGACAGCATATTGACTTTGAACTTCTGTGCTTGCGTTCTTACCACAGGTGTTTTTCCCTTAGGCGCATATCCTTTCATGTAGTTACAAGTATTCTGTATATTGGTTTCGTCACCGAAAAAAATCTCCGCATTTTCAGCATTTGCACGTTCTGTTATGCCGGGAAATTCTTCATTCAACCACTCGTCTATTTTCTTATCGTCCTGTTTATAGGCACGCTTTACAGGTCGTTGAATGCTGAATCCCCACCGCTGAAGATAGTATCCGAGTGTGGATAATTTCATTTTTATTCCGTACTTTCGAAAGATCAATTCGGAAATATTTTTCCTTGTCCACATACATTCCTTAAACTTTAACTGCATCGGATCTTTATCTACAATTATTTTCTGAATTTCTTTTTCTTCTTCTGACGTAAGTATTCTTTTTTCACCCACACTGCGCCCACGCTTTTTGGGCTTAAGGGCAGCCAAACCTACTTCGGCGTATTGGTTCTTGATTGACCTGACGTGCCTTTCGCTCACATCAAGTATTTCTGCAATCTCACCGTTCTTTTTTCCTAATTTACTCAAACGGACAATACTCTTTCTGATTTGATATTGTTCTTCCGGACTTAATTTTACTGCGTTTGTTTTTAATTCATCTTCCATGCTTATATTATATCACTTTTCTTAAATTTTGGCAAGGTTTATTTGGTGTATCAATATCATTGTAAATGTTTCTATCAAGGCAAACGATTGTACTTTTATCATGAAATTCGAATCTTTCTGTGACAAGTACACCAATCTGCGCCACATTTGGGAAAGCCAAAGGGATATATGTATTAAAATCTTCACTAAAAATCACATCAACTAATCCTGGAAATTTTCTTTCAAACTCTTTTTTATATGTAATCCGCCTTCGTAAGTTATCGGAGTTTTTATTTGAAGAAAATATTCGTTTTCTTTTTCTCTTATTCTTACAGTAATACCATGCTTAGCGCAATACATATTGGCCGTATCGTAATAATAATTTTTTTGAAAAACTTTATTATTCCACAAAAAAGCAGATTGCATCTTTTTGTATTGTTTTGAATTGATCAAGGTCTTATATTCCTTTTCTATCATACAACAACCCTTCTTTTATTTTTAAGGATTTTTCAATTATCTCCGCCAAGTCCCTAACCGTATGAGCATTTCGAATGTCAGCTAAATAATCATCCAATTCTATTCCCAAATCCTCTTCAAATCCAAAAATTAAATTTACAATACCCAACGAATCAATACCTGTATCTCGATTTAATACTGTTTCTTCTGTCACCTGGCGAAAATTTTTTATTATTACATCAACTACACTTTGATTTATAAATTATTTCCTCCTGTTATAATATGCGTTTTTAATTTCATCCGGCCACTGAATCGGATCAAAACCACACTGACATAAAAATGCTATTACCCATCGTTCTATTCCAAAGACTATACATCCGGTAACGGTATCATTTCTATTAGCAATTTTTATATTAAATGGATGTGTAAAAGCCGATCCATGCAAATTAAATGACGCTACTGAAATTCTATCTTTAGGAGACCAATTCAATTTAATTTCATATTTATAATCTGCCTTTCTGCGAAAGGCACCAATCGGGTAATGAAAAGTGCTTTCGCTAAACAAAATAAAGTATTATAATAGTAGTTGAGAAAAAACGGTCAACTACAGAAACCGAGGAGGAGAGTGGCGGGGCTGAATAGCGGCAACCCCGCATATTTATATGGTTCGTTACTCCATTAAGGCATCAATAAATGGCGCAAACAGCCCGTAAACTTATCTCTTTCAAATCGTCTCGATTTTGCCGGAGGAACAGTCAATGCCGTTCTTTCTTAATTTTATTGAGGAGGTATGTTTGTGGCATTTAAAATTTTTAGAAAAAACTGCTGCGGTCTTGATGTTCACAAAACTTGGATTTATGCCTGTATCGGAATAACCGATTCCAACAATCGTACGGAATACAAACAAGCGCACTTTTCTTCTTTCTCCAAAGGACTAAACGAATTAGCCGAATGGCTTGCAAAATACTCCTGTACCGAAGTCTGTATGGAATCATCGGGTAAATATTGGATCCCTGTTTTCAATATTCTCGAAAAAACCTGTTGGGTCACTCTCGCTCACCCCAAATATACCAAACAGCAAAAGGGCAACAAAACCGACCGTAAAGACGCAAAATGGATATGTGATCTGTTTATGTTTATGTGCGATATGATTAAGCCAAGTTTTATCCCACCGCCGGATATACGGCAGCTTCGTGATCTTATGCGATTTCGTATGAAATTGGTAAATCAAATTACCGGTATGAAAAATCGTGCTTTTAATTGTCTTACCGTTTCTAATTTAAAGTTGGATAATGTGTTTTCAGACGTTTTTGGTAAATCCTCACGTTCCATTATTCAACAGATTCTTGATCATCCCGGTGAGACTTTTGATGTGTCATCATTTGTTCATAAACGCTGCAAAACGCCTATTGAGGAAAT